>JAPLOM010000054.1:93976-114695 GCA_026400755.1 Alphaproteobacteria bacterium | reverse complement strand
CAACGGCGCGGCGATCAACGTCGGTGGCTTCGAGGGCGGCGGCTGTTGGGAGCGTCACACCGCGGGCGAGGAACTGGTCCAGGTGTTGGACGGCGAAGCCGAGCTCGTGATGATGGGCGAGAAGGGCGAGGAGCGGGTCAAGCTGACCAAGGGCCAGTTCGCAGTCGTGCCGCCCGGCCTGTGGCATCGCTTCGAGGCGCCCAAGGGCCTGACCCTGTTCGCGGCCACGCCCCAGCCGACCGATCATTTCTACGGCGACGACCCGCGGAAGGGGAAATAGAGCCCGCTCCTATTTGTGATTCGACTCGTCGTCGAAGCGCAGCACGTTGCCGAACGGGTCGGTTAGGGTCGGATTGGGATCGTCCGCGCCCGGCTTGGCGAAGCGGTATTTCTTTTCGTTCAATTCCTTCGCCAGCGCGGCGATGCCCGTGCCGCGGATATAGACGTGGCTGCCCGGCGTGCCGTCGCCGTAATGCTGGCTCAAATGCAGCTTCAAGCCCGAGCGCGAGACCTGCATGTAGAGCGGGAAACCGTCGCCGTAGCGATGCTCCCAATCGACCGTGAAGCCCAGGAAGTCGACATAGAATTCCTTGGCGCAGCAAGGGAATGGCAGGGTTGAGCTTGATCTCGGTCATGACGCTCACCCCACCGTGAAGGCGCCGGCGGCCTTCATCTTGTCGAGCGGCCATGTGTCGGACAGGCGATAGCCGGTGGGCAGCGGGTCCGAAGGATCGAGCACATATTGATGGAAGCCCGTGATCCAGCCGCGCCCGGCGATGGTGGGGCGGATGGAGGGCACGGTGCCAACCGTGCCGGTCTCGCGGATGACGCCGGTGAACAGCGTGTCGATGATCGATTCATGGACGAACTCCTCATCCACCTTGATCTGTCCGCGCGCGTGCATCACGGCCAGGCGCGCGGCGGTGCCGGTGCCGCAAGGGGAACGGTCGATGCGGCCGGGCGAGACGATCACGGCGTTGCGCGATTGCAGCGTGCCAACTTCGTTGCGCCGCATGGGGCCGACCCACAGCGTCTGGTTGATGGTGTGGATCTCTGGGTTGGTCGGATGAACGGCTTTGATCTGCACGGCAGCTGCGGCCTTGATCTCTTCGCCCAGGTCGACCAGGCGGCGCGCCTCGTCGGGCACGATCTTGAAGCCCAGCGCTTCGGCGTCGATCAGGACATAGATCATCCCGCCATAGGCGACATCGACCTTGATTTTACCGATGCCCGGTAGGTCGACCGGCAGATCCAGGCCGAAGACGAAGCAGGGCACGTTGTCGAAGGTGACGCGCTCGCACTTGCCGTTGCGACAATCGGCCTTGACGCGGATCAGGCCGCCTGGCGCCTCCAAGGTCACCATCGTGACCGGCTCGGTCATGGGAATCATGCCGGTCTCGAGCAGGGCCGTGACGGTCGAGATCGTGTTGGTGCCCGACATGGGCGGGTACGACGCCGATTCCATGATGATGTAGCCGGCCTGCGCCTCCGGGTTGGAGGAGGGCAGCACCAGGTTGGTGCACTGGATCACCTTGCCGCGCGGCTCGTGCAGCAGCATCTGGCGCAGGGAATCGCCGTGCCGTTCCATGTGCCGCGCCTTCTCGAACATCGTCTTGCCCGGCACGTCGATCACCCCGCCGACGATCACTTCATTGTGGGCGCCTTCGGCATTGACGCCGACAGTGTGGATCATCCGGGAAAAGCGCATGGGGGCTCCGATGGCTTAGGGCAGGTGGGACGGGCGCATTCTTCCGTAAACCCCGAGCCTGTGAAAGCGCGGGCTATCGCTTTGCGCTCGTCCTACCCATCGCTTCCGCTCGTCGCGCCTGTGATCAGCCGCGCACCACTTTGGAATGTGACGTAAGCCCACATCCACGACAGCAGCACCGAGAGGCGGTTGCGGAAGCCGAGCAGGAAGCCGACATGCACGGTGCCCCAGAGCAGCCACGCGAGGGTGCCCTTGAGATGCAGCCAACCGAAATCGGCTACCGCTGCTTTCCGACCAATCGTCGCCATGGTGCCGAGGTTGCGGTAGCGGAACGGCGCGGTCGCGCGGCCCGCCACGCGGTCGCGGATGAGGCGCGCGAGATAGGCGCCCTGCTGCTTGGCCACGGGCGCGATGCCAGGCAAGGGCTTACCGCTCTTGTCCAACGCCAGCGCCGTGTCGCCGATGGCGAAAACGCCTTCATGGCCGGGCACCGACAAATCCACCGCGACCTCGATGCGTCCGGCGCGGTCGGACTTCGCGCGGATCCAGCGCGCGGCGGGCGAGGCCTCTACGCCCGCGGCCCAGATGATCGTGCGCGTGAAGATGCGCGCGCCGTCGCTTTCTTCTTCATGTCCGGCGGGGGCTGAGAGCGTCACGCCCTGCGGATCGCAGGCGGTCACGGCCTGGTTCAAGCGTACCTCGACGCCGAGGCGCTCCAGCGCGCGCCGCGCGAAATCGGAAAGCTTCTCTGGGAACGACGCCAGGAGGCGTGGGCCGGCCTCGACGAGGAGGATGCGCGCCTGGCGCGGATCGATGGTGCGGAAATCGCGCGCCAGCGCGCGCTTGGCCAGTTCCGCGATCGCGCCCGCCATCTCGACGCCGGTCGGGCCGCCGCCTACGACGACGAAGGTCATTAGGCGCTGGTGCTCGGCCGGGTCGCTCTCCATCTCGGCCATCTCGAAGGCGGTCAGGATGCGGCGGCGAATCTCGGTCGCGTCGTCGATCTTCTTCAGGCCCGGCGCGCGGTGCTCCCACTCGTCGTGGCCGAAATAGGCGTGGCGCGCGCCGGTCGCCAGGATCAGGTAGTCATAGGGCACGCGACGCTGCTCCATGCGCACCTCGCGCCGCGCCGTGTCGACGCTGAGCACGCGGCTCATCAGGATCGTGAGGTTCTTCTTGCGCCCCAGGATGCCGCGGATCGGCTGGGCGATGTCGGCGGGTGATAATTCCGCCGCCGCGACCTGATAGAGAAGCGGCTGGAACAGGTGATAGTTGCGCCGGTCGATCAGGGTGACGTCCACGGGCGCGTTGGCCAGCCGCTTGGCCGCCTCCAACCCGCCGAAGCCCGCACCCACGATCACCACGCGGGGCCGCGTGCCTTCTTGCCGTTCCGACGCCATTGCCTTGCTCCCCCGATCCCGGCCGACCATAGCGCAAAGTCCGGCGTGCCCTCGATCATCCATGAGTCTTAATAAAAGTGCCGTTCTTGACCGCCAATGTGGGGAGGGGTAAAGTCACCAAAGCTTACGTTAACGTAAACGTATGGGTGACTGCGTGGCCGACCTTTATACGATCCGCCAGCTGGGCAAGGAGTTCGGGCTGACGGCCCGGGCGATCCGGCACTACGAAGAGATGGGCCTTTTGGCCCCCGCCCGGCGCGGCCTGTCCCGGCTCTATTCCGAAAACGACCGCAAGCGGCTGCGCCTTATCCTGCGCGGCCGGCGTCTGGGCTTCAGCTTGGAGGAGATCGGCGAGATGCTGACGCTTCATTATGCGCGGCCCGGCGAGGTGCGCGATCCCGCCGAAAGCCAGGCCCGCATCGCCGCCCACCGCGCCAAGCTGGCCGAGCTGAAGGAGGACGTCGCCATGGCGCTCGACTGGCTCCAGTATTTGGAAGGCCGCCTGGCGCAACCCATGCCCAAACGGGCGTGACGCCGCTTCTTCACCGAGGACGATCATGAACGCGCCCGCGCCCCGCTTCACGCCCAAGGACCCCGCGTTCGAAGCGCGCATCCGCGCGAGTTTCCTGACGCAGCGCTATCTGGCTTTGCTCGGCACCACGCTGGAAACCGTGCGTCCCGGCTATGTCGAGATGCATCTGTCCGGCCGCCCTGATCTTCTCCAGCAGCACGGGTATTTCCATGGCGGCGCGATCGCCTCGCTGTTCGACAGCGCGTCGGCCTACGCCGCTTTCACTCTCATTCCGTCCCACGAAACCATCCTGACCGTCGAGTACAAGCTCAACCTGCTGGCGCCCGGCAAGGGCGACCGTTTGATCGTCCGCGCCCAAGTGATCAAGCCGGGACGCACACTCACGGTCGTGCAGGCCGACGCCTTCGGTGCGTCGGCGGAGGGCGAGAGCTTGTGCGCGACCACGATCCAGACCCTGATGGCGGTGCCGGAGCGCCCCCTCACGCCTTCGGACTGAAGGAGATCTCGCGATGATCCCGAACCGTACGCCCGCGCTCGATTTCGGCCTCGGCGAATCGGCCGACATGATCCGCGACACCGTCTCGCGCTTCGCCGCCGCCGAGATCGCGCCGCGCGCCGCCGCGATCGACAAGACCAACGAATTCCCGCGCGACCTGTGGCCCAAGCTGGGCGCATTGGGCCTGCACGGCATCACGGTCGAGGAGGAGCTGGGCGGCGCGGGCCTGGGTTATCTCGAGCATTGCATCGCCATGGAAGAGGTCAGCCGCGCTTCGGCTTCGGTCGGGCTCAGCTACGGCGCGCACTCGAACCTGTGCGTCAACCAAATCCGCCGCAACGGCAGCGAGGCGCAGAAGCGCCGATACTTGCCCCAGCTGATCTCTGGCGAGCATGTCGGCGCCTTGGCCATGAGCGAGCCCGGCGCGGGCTCGGACGTCATCGGCATGAAGACGCGGGCGGAGAAGAAGGGCGACCGTTACGTCCTCAACGGCAACAAGATGTGGATCACCAACGGACCCGATGCGGAGACGCTCGTGGTCTACGCCAAGACCGATCTCAACGCGGGTCCGCGCGGCGTCACGGCCTTTCTGATCGAAAAGGGCTTCAAGGGTTTCCGCACGGCGCAGAAGCTCGACAAGCTGGGCATGCGCGGCTCCAACACCTGCGAATTGATCTTCGAGGATTGCGAGGTGCCCGCCGAGAACGTGCTGGGCCAGGTGGGCGCGGGTGCGAAGGTCTTGATGAGCGGCCTCGACTACGAGCGCGCGGTCCTGGCCGCCGGTCCCCTCGGCATCATGCAGGCCTGCATGGATGTGGTGGTGCCGTATCTGCACGAGCGCAAGCAGTTCGGCCAGCCCATCGGCCAGTTCCAGCTCATGCAGGGCAAGCTTGCCGACATGTACACCACCATGAACGCGGCCAAGGCCTATGTGTACGCCGTCGCGCGCGCCTGCGACCGCGGCGAGACCACGCGCGCCGACGCGGCCGGCGCCATTCTTTACGCGGGCGAGAAGGCGACCTGGATGGCGTTGGAGGCGATTCAGACGTTGGGCGGCATGGGCTATGTCAACGAATCGCCGACCGGCCGCCTGCTGCGCGACGCCAAACTGTACGAAATCGGCGCGGGCACCAGCGAAATCCGCCGCTGGCTGATCGGCCGCGAGTTGTTCGAGCAGACGGCGTAGGACTAGAAAACGGTGAAGGGCCGTCGACCGTTACAGGAAATTCGGAAGAATGCAGAAAGGCTACTTTCTGACGCAGAACTCTTATTTTCCAATGAACGATATCCGTCATGTCGTTCTATGGCGATCTTGTGCTTGGAAGAGTGTGTCAAATTTCTCTACTACAAATCGGTTTTTGATCCAACAATTCCAGAAGCTAGTCGTTTGCGCTTTTCGCATAAGGAGCGATACCGATATTTCGGATTGTTTATGTTTATGCTTGGCATGACCTCAATGATCGAGTGGATGCCAAAAATCGCAGCTGCACATCCGTTGGATAAGAAGACGGCTCGAGCGATCGAGCAGCTAACCGCTCATTTGCGAAAAGAGCATGATTATCGAAAGCCAGAAACATTGCGTGGAATAATCGTTGAGTACACGCAAACAGAAAGATTTAAGAGTATTGAGCGCCATATCCAAGAGGTCGACAAAAAGCGTCAACAGGGCTTCTACGTAGATCTCGATGAATTTGGGAGAGTCTCAAGTTCTCCGGCCAAAGTTAGCGCAACTGATGCCAAAGAATGGCTTCATCATGCGAGAGTAGGAGTGGCTATTGCTTTCGCACGGCGTGGATCAGCAGAAAGCTTCCACCAACAAGTTTTGATAGTTGGTGACTTATTCGAAAAAAAGAACATAGCCAGACGAGAAGCCGCCGATCGAGCAAATGTTGTTCAAAAGACGGGCAAAAAGTTAGGTTGAGCCATGGCATCAGACCCCATCGTGATTGTCGACGGCGCGCGTACGCCCATGGGCGGTTTCCAGGGCGAGCTGACGCCCTTGCGCGCGCCAGAATTGGGCGCCGCCGCCATCCGCGCGTCGTTGGAGCGCGCGGGCGTGGCGCCCGATCAGGTCGACGAGGTTATCATGGGCTGCGTGCTGCCCGCCGGGCAGGGCCAGGCGCCCGCGCGCCAGGCCTCGCGTTTTGCCGGCGTGCCGGACGCGGCGGGCTGCACCACCATCAACAAGATGTGCGGCTCAGGCATGAAGGCCGTCATGCTGGCCCACGATTTAATCGCTGCGGGCACCAACCGAGTCATGGTCGCGGGCGGCATGGAGAGCATGACCAACGCGCCCTATCTGCTCGACCGTGCGCGTGCCGGCTACCGCATGGGTCATGGGCGCGTGCTCGACCATATGTTCCTGGACGGCCTGGAGGATGCCTACGACAAGGGTCGCCTGATGGGCACCTATGCCGAGGACACGGCCCAGAATTTCCAGTTCACCCGCAAACAACAGGACGATTACGCCGTGGCCTCGCTGGAGCGCGCCAAGCGTGCCCAAGACGACGGCACGTTCGCGCGCGAAATCGCGCCCGTGGAGGTGAAGGGCCGCAAGGGCACGGCGACGGTTGCCACCGACGAGCAGCCGCGCACCGCCGACCCGGCCAAGATTCCGACCTTGAAGCCCGCCTTCCGCGACGGCGGCACGGTGACGGCGGCTAACTCCAGTTCGATCTCCGACGGCGCGGCTTCGCTCGTGCTCATGCACGCCTCCGAGGCCGAGAAGCGTGGGCTCAAACCGCGCGTGGTCATCCGCGGTCACGCGACTCACGCGCAAGAGCCCGCCTGGTTCACCACCGCGCCGGTCTTCGCCATCCGCAAGCTGCTGGAAAAATTGAAGTGGGACACGGGCGCGGTCGATCTCTACGAGATCAACGAGGCGTTCGCGGTCGTGGCCATGGTGGCCATGCGCGAGCTGAACTTGCCGCACGACAAGGTCAACGTGAACGGCGGCGCCTGCGCGTTGGGCCACCCGATCGGCGCGTCGGGCGCGCGCATCCTGGTCACGCTGCTGAATGCGCTGGAGACGCGCGGTGAGAAGCGCGGCGTCGCCGCGCTCTGCATCGGTGGTGGTGAGGCCACGGCCCTGGCCGTCGAAACGCTCAACTAACCAGGCTGGAGGAAGAGAATGGCGCGCAAGAAGATTTCCTCCGGCTCCAAGTTCGAAGCGCTGCTGGGCTATTCGCGCGCGGTGCGCGATGGCGAATGGGTCTTCCTATCGGGCACCACGGGCTTCGATTATAAGAAGCACACGATCAGCAAGGACGTGGTGGCCCAGACCAAGCAGATGTTGGCCAACATGGAGTGGGGTCTGAAACAGGCTGGCGCCACGTTCGAGGACGTGGTGCGGTTGCGTCTCTATATGGTCGACTACCGCGACTTCGAGCCTGTGGCTAAGGTCGTCGGTGCGCGCTTCGGCGATATCCGCCCCGCCAACACGATGATCACGGCGTCCTTCGCCGACCCGCGCATCCTGGTCGAGATGGACGCCACGGCGCTGGTGCGCGCGAAGAAAAAAGCCGCCAAGCGCAAAGCGGCGCGGCGCTAGCGTCACATTTATATACAGAAGGGGAGGACAGAATGGCGCTTCACAACATCCCGGCCCGGCGCGGCCTCGCGCTTCCGGTTAAGAAGGGCCAGCACTACAAGGTCATCAACACCCACGGCTACCAGGTGGTGGACCATTGGGCCTTCAACGCCGCCGACATCAACGAGTTCATGTCGATGGAGCATGCGCGTGTGGCCATGGACCGGCTGGTGCCTAAGGTGGGTGATGCCATGGTGACCAACCAGCGTCGCCCGATCGTCACGCTGATGGAGGACACTTCGCCGGGCGTACACGACACCCTCGTCGCGGCCTGCGACATCTATCGCTATCGGCAGTTGGGCGCCAAGGAGCATCACGACAATTAGGCCGTGGGCGTGCCCAAGGCTGAGACGCCATGCCCCTTCAACCTGTTCCAGAATTCCAAGCACATCGAGGGCAAGGGTTTCGACTTCCGGCCCGCGGCCAGCAAGAAGGGAGACTATGTGCTGTTCCGCGCCGACATGGACGCGATCGTCGTTTTCTCGTGCTGTCCGCAGGACATGATCCCGATCAACAGCGGCAAGCCGACCGAAGCGCACATTGAAGTCATCTGAAAAACACAAATGAAAAACACAAAAACAGGAGAGGGGACTATGGCGAAAGGTAAGCTGATCGAAATCAAGGCGCGTCACGGTAAGGGCGCGTTCGTGAAGAAGGGCCAGAAGATCAAGGTCATCAACACGCACGGCACCCAGGTGGTGGACACCTGGGCGTTCAACGCCGGCGACCTGCGCGAGTTCATGTCCTTGGAGCATTGCCGCGTCTGGGTGCAGAACTATCGCGTCCACAAGGGCGATGCGCTGGTCACCAACAAGCGCCGGCCGATCCTCAAGTGGCTGGAGGACACCTCGCCCGGCGTGCACGACACGATACTGGCCGCCTGCGACCGCTATCGGTATCAGCTCCTGGGCTGCAAGGAGTATCACCGCAACTGCAACGACAATCTGTGGGAAGCCATGATCGAGTTGGGCTGCCACATCAGCGAGACGCCGTCGCCATTGAACCTGTGGCAGAACACGCCGGTGGAGAAGGGCGGCAAGGTGGTCAACCTGCCGACCGTGTCGAAGAAGGGCGACTACGTCCTCTTCCGGGCCGAGATGGACGCCATCGTCTGCTTCTCCGCCTGCCCGCAGGACATCATCCCGATCAACTCCAAATCGCCCAAGTCGGCGCATTTCCAGATCATCTGACGGCGGTATCGGCGTGATCCTGTCCGAGCAGCAAGCCCTGGTCCGCGATACGGCGCGCAGCTTCTCTACCGAGAAGCTGGCGCCCTTCGCGGCCGAGCGCGAACGCTCGGGCATCTTTCCGAAGGACGCCATGGCCGAGGCCGCTTCGCTCGGTTTCTGCGGCATGTTGGTTCCGGAGGAATGGGGCGGGGCCGCGCTCGATCATGTCTCTTATGCGGCGGCGCTGGAGGAGATCGCGGTCGGCGACGGCGGGCTGGCGGGCGCGTTAAGCGTCCAAAACTCCGTCGTCTGCATGCCGCTGGTCCATTTCGGCACGGAGGATCAGAAGGAACGCTGGCTGAAACCTCTCGCCCGCGGCGAGATGATGGGCGGCTTCTGCCTGACCGAGCCGCAGGCGGGCTCCGATGCTTCGAACCTGCGTACGCGCGCCCGGCGTGAGGGCAACGGCTATCGGCTCAGCGGCACCAAGCAGTTCGTCACCATGGGGGCCACGGCCGGCATGGTGATTGTCTTCGCCGTCACCAATCCCGATGCGGGCAAGCGCGGCATCTCGGCCTTTCTCGTGCCCAAGGACGCCAAGGGCGTCGAGGTCGCGCGGGTTGAGGACAAGATGGGCCAGCGCCATATCGACGCGGCCCAGCTCGTCTTCGATGAAGTGCCTCTGCCGGGCGAAAGCCTGTTGGGCAAGGAAGGCGAGGGCTACAAGATCGCGCTGGCCAATCTGGAAGGCGGGCGCATCGGCATCGCCTCCCAGGCGCTGGGCATCGCCCGTGCCGCCTTCGAGGCCGCGCGCCGCTATGCCAAGGAGCGCGAGGCATTCGGCAAGAAGCTGGCCGCGCTTCAGGCTGTCTTGTTCAAGCTGGCCGATATGGCGACCGAGATCGAGGCCGCGCGCCTGATGATTCACCATGCGGCCGAACTGCGTGACGCCCGGCGCCCGTGCCTGAAGGAAGCATCCATGGCCAAGCTGTTCGCCAGCGAGATGGCCGAGCGGGTGTGCTCCGAGGCCATCCAGATCCATGGCGGTTACGGTTATCTCGAGGATTATCCGGTCGCGCGCTACGCCCGCGACGTGCGCGTGTGCAAAATCTATGAGGGGGCCAGCGACATCCAGCGTCTGGTCATCGGGCGCGCGGTTTTGGAGGAGAGCGAGTCGTGAGCAGTCCCATCGAGTTCTATTTCGACTTCTCCTCGCCCTATGCCTATCTGGCGACGGCCGGGATCGACGCGCTGGCTGCCAAGCATCACCGCAACGTCACGTGGAAACCCATGATGCTGGGGGCGGCGCTGAAGCTGACCGGCAACAGGCCGCTGGTCGACGTGCCGATGAAGGGAGAGTACACGCGGCACGATGTGCCGCGCACGGCCAAGCATTTGAATCTGCCCTTCGTCTGGCCGGAAAAGTTTCCCTATGCGGCCATCGCGCCCAGCCGCGCGTTCTACTGGCTTGCCACTCGCGACGAGACCAAGGCCAAATTGTTCGCCCGCGCGGTCTTCACCGCCTATTTCGGCCACGGGCGCGATATGACCACGCCGGAAGCGGTGGCCGACGTCGCGTCCCATCTGGGCGTGCCGCCGGCTGAAACGCTGGCTGCTTTGCAGGACCAGGCCGTGAAGGACAGGCTCAAGGCCGAGACCGACGCGGCCATCGCCAAGGGCGTGTTCGGCTCGCCCTTCTTCTTTGTCGATGGCGAGTCGTTCTGGGGCCAGGACCGCTTGCCCGACGTGGCGCGGCAGCTGGGGGGCGCATGAGCGACTTGGCCGTCGTCACCCGAGCGCTAGATTTTGCCGCGCGCAAGCATGTGGCCCAGCGCCGCAAGGGTGCGGGCGAGGAGCCCTATATCAACCATCTGATCGAGGTGGCGCATCTGCTGGCCGAGGCCGGCGCCGACGCGTCGGTGGTGGCCACGGGGGCCCTTCATGACGTGATCGAAGACACCGACGTAACGGCGGACACGCTGACCCAGGCATTTGGCGCAGAGGTTTCGGCGCTGGTGCAGGAGGTGACCGACGACAAATCGCTGTCCTATGCCGAGCGCAAGCGACGCCAGGTCGAGACCGCGGCGCATATCTCGGCGCGCGCCAAAATGATCAAGCTGGCCGACAAGACCAGCAACCTGCGCAGCCTAGTGGCCAGCCCGCCCAAGCAATGGGACGAAACGCGCCAGCGGGAATACGCGCGCTGGTCGCGCGAGGTGGCCGTTCATTGCTTCGGCGTCAATGCGGCGCTCGATCGCGCCTTCGAGGACGCTTATCGCGCTGCGGCGAAACAAGCCGGATTGGAAGCGGCATGACGATCATCCGCAGCAGCGTCGATCCGCGCGGCGACGCCTTCAAAGAAAATGTCCGCGCTATGCGCGCGGTGGTCGAGGATTTGCGTGCCAAGGTGGCCGAGGTGAAGCTGGGTGGGCCCGAGGCGTCGCGCCAGCGCCACGTCTCGCGCGGCAAATTGCTGCCGCGCGATCGGGTGAGGACCTTGCTCGATCCTGGCGCGCCGTTCCTGGAGCTGTCGCAGCTGGCGGCCTATGGCATGTATGGCGGCGAGGTGCCGGCGGCCGGCATCATCACCGGCGTCGGCCGCGTCTCGGGCCAGGAATGCGTGGTGGTGGCCAACGATGCGACCGTGAAGGGCGGCACCTACTATCCTATCACGGTGAAAAAACACATCCGCGCTCAGGAGATCGCGCGGCAGAACAATCTGCCCTGCATCTATCTGGTCGATTCGGGTGGCGCCAATCTGCCGAACCAGGACGAGGTGTTCCCCGACCGCGAGCATTTTGGCCGCATCTTCTTCAACCAAGCCAACATGTCGGCCCGAGGTATCCCGCAGATCGCGGTGGTGATGGGCTCGTGCACGGCGGGCGGCGCCTATGTACCGGCCATGTCGGACGAATCGATCATCGTGAAGGGGCAGGGCACGATCTTCCTCGGCGGCCCGCCGCTCGTGAAGGCGGCCACGGGCGAGGTGGTGACGGCGGAGGAGCTGGGTGGTGCCGATGTGCACACGCGCGTCTCGGGCGTGGCCGACCACATGGCGGTGGATGACGCCCAAGCACTGGCCACCGCACGCCGCATCGTGGCCAATCTGAACCGTGCGAAGCATGTGGCCATGCCGACGAGAACGCCTGTCGCGCCGCTGTACGACCCGGCCGAGATTTACGGCATCGTGCCGTCCGACGTGCGCAAGCCCTACGACGTGCGCGAGGTGATCGCGCGCATCGTTGACGGCAGCGAGCTGGACGAGTTCAAGGCGTTGTATGGGCCGACGCTGGTGTGCGGCTTCGCCCATATCCACGGCTATCCCGTCGGCATCATCGCCAACAACGGCATCCTGTTCTCGGAATCGGCGCTCAAGGCTGCGCACTTTATCGAGCTGTGCTGCCAGCGCGGTATTCCGCTGGTCTTCCTGCAGAACATCGCGGGTTTCATGGTGGGCAAGAAATACGAGGCCGGTGGCATCGCGCGCGACGGGGCCAAAATGGTCACGGCCGTGGCCTCGGCCAACGTGCCAAAGTTCACCGTGATCATCGGCGGCAGCTACGGCGCTGGAAACTATGCTATGTGCGGTCGCGGTTACGATCCGCGCCTGCTGTGGATGTGGCCCGGCGCGCGTATCTCGGTTATGGGCGGCGAACAGGCTGCCAGCGTCCTGGCGCAGGTGCGCCGCGACAATATCGAGGCGCGCGGAGAGAAATGGCCGGCTGACGAGGAAGAGAAGTTCAAGGCGCCGATCCGAACCCAGTACGAAAGCCAGGGCCATCCTTACTACGCCAGCGCGCGGCTGTGGGACGACGGCGTGATCGACCCGGCCGAGACAAGGATGGCGCTCGGTCTCGGCATCTCGGCTGCCCTCAACGCGCCCGTCGAGCCGACACGGTTCGGCGTCTTCCGGATGTGATGCCATGACCGATGCCGTGCTCCTCGCCGTCGACGCCAACGGACGTGCCACCGTCACGCTGAACCGTCCGGAGGTGCATAACGCCTTCGATGATGCGCTGATCGCGCAGTTGACCGAGACGTTTGAGGCGTTGGGCAAGCGGGACGACGTGCGCGTCGTGCTGCTGGCGGCGAATGGAAAGAGCTTCTCGGCGGGCGCCGATCTGGGCTGGATGCGGCGCATGGCCAACTATTCCGGGGAGCGGCCATCGGTGGCGGCGTCGGCCTCGTGGCCGCCTGCGACGTGGCTGTCGCGTCCGAAGCCGCGCCCTTCGCGCTCTCCGAGGTGCGGCTCGGCCTGATCCCCGCAGTCATCAGCCCCTATGTCATCAGCGCCATCGGCCCGCGCCAGGCGCGGCGCTATATGCTGACGGCCGAGCGCTTCGACGCCGCGGAGGCTAAGCGCATCGGCCTGGTCCATCAGGCAGTTCCGGCGACGGAGTTGGATGTCGCGGTCGACGCCGTGGTTGCGGCGTTTCTCCTGGGCGGACCGGAAGCGGTGCGCGAGTCCAAGGCGCTGGCGCGCGACGTGGGCGGCAGCCCGGACGAAGCGACACGTGCCGACACCGCGCGACGCATCGCGCGGCTGCGTGCCTCCCCCGAGGGGAAGGAAGGCGTTTCATCCTTCCTCGAAAAGCGCAAACCGCGCTGGCAGGTATCGTGAGCGGAGAGATCGTCCTTCGCGAATCAGATGCACGCGGCGTCGCCACGGTGACGCTCAATCGGCCGGAATTGCACAACGCCTATAACGGCGACCTGATCGATGGCGTCGCCGCCGCCTTCGCCGCCCTGCACGGCGATCCCGCCGTGCGTGCCGTGGTGCTGCGCGCCAACGGCAAGCATTTCTCGGCCGGCGCGGATCTGGGCTGGCTGCGCCAGGCGGCCGACTTCACGCCGGAACAGAACCTGGATTTCTCGCTGCGCACCACGGGCGCCATGCGCGCCTTGATGGAGTTTCCGATGCCGACCGTGGCGCTGGTCCATGGCGCGTGTTTTGGCGGCGGCACGGGCCTGGTGGCTGCGTGCGACGTCGCCATCGCGGGCGACGATTCCACTTTCGCGCTGACTGAAGTGCGTGTGGGCGTGAATCCGGCGCCGATCATGCGTCCCATGACCGCCGCCATCGGCGCACGCCAGACGCGGCGCCATGCCTTGACCGGCGAGCGCTTCGACGCGGCCGAGGCTCGGCGTATCGGTCTGGTGCATGAGACCGCGCCGCGCGAAGGGCTGGAAGCGGTGCTATCCCGCATCGTCGACGCGCTACTTCTCGGCGGGCCGCAGGCCCTGCGCGAAACCAAGGCTCTGGCCTTCGCAGTGGGTGGGCTTTCGACCGACGACGCGACGGTGCGCCAAATGGCGACCGTGGCGGCCAAGCGCCGTGCCTCGGCCGAGGCGCGCGAGGGGCTGGGTGCGTTCCTGGCCAAGCGGCCGCCCGCCTGGGCGCCCAAGGGGAACGTGTGATGCGCCCGCGCCACCATTCCCTCACGGCTTTCGCGCTCAGCGCGATCTTGATTCTTCTGGTGGCTTCGTCGGTCGCCGAGACGGTTAATTACTTCTATCTGGTCGTGATCGGCGTGGTGGCGGCCTCGGTCGCCATCTTCACCATCCTGTTCCCGACTTTCTATTTCTTTTCCATCGCGCTGGCCAACTTCCTGGCGGTCTATACCTGCGTCTTCACCTTCATCCGCCTTACGGCCTTCTCGACGCTGGACGACTGGGTCGTCCATGTGGGCTTCGCCATGCCGGTGATGGCGTTCGTGGCGGGCTCCATCTGGCACCGGCGCGCGATCCGCGCCATCGTCCAGGCGGCCGAAGCCGGCGGGCGGCCGCGCTTTCTGCGCATCTTCACCTCGCTGGCGCCGCTGGTGTTCATCACGTCGCTGGCTTTCTTCGTACCGATCTACGGCGTCTCGCACGAGATCGAAAACGCACTCTTCCTGCTCAAGATGGTGGTGGCCTCCGCCGTGGTCCTCTTGGCCAGCCGCTATGTGGCCATCTTCTTGCTCGACGCGGGCCTGTTGTTCGAAGGCTTCTTCGCCCATGCGGGGCGCCTGCTGCTACCGGCCTTCGCGTTCCTCACCTTCTATTCGTTGATCGTCATCGTCTTTGCCTGCATCTACCGCATCCTGGATCGTTTTTCGAAACATGGGCTGTTCGAGATCTTGGGCCATGTGGAGAAGATCAGCTTCCCCCAAGCCGTGTACTACTCGATCGCCACCATCAGCGCGTTGGGTACGGGTGATATCTTGCCCACCCACGACATCGTGCGCATCGTGACGGTGATCGAGGTGATCTGCGGCGTCATGCTCCTGATGTTCGGCGTCAGCGAGTTGATGAACTATGCGCGCCAGCGCGAGAACCATCACAATGAAAAGAATTAACCCATGATCCGCTCCGTGCTCATCGCCAACCGGGGCGAGATCGCCTGCCGCGTCATCCGCACGGCGCGGCGCATGGGCATCCGCAGCGTGGCTGTGTACTCCGACGCCGACGCGAACGCGCGCCATGTCGCATTGGCGGACGAAGCCTTCCACATCGGCCCAGCGCCCGCGCGCGAGAGCTACCTGAACGTGGACGCCATCCTGCGCGCGGCCAAGGAGTCGGGTGCCGAGGCGATCCATCCTGGCTATGGCTTCCTGTCCGAGAACGCGGGCTTCGCGGCGGCTTGTGCCAAGGCTGGCGTCATCTTCATCGGCCCGCCGCCTGCGGCCATCGAATCCATGGGCTCGAAGAGCGGCGCCAAGGCGTTGATGATCAAGGCCGGCGTGCCGGTGGTGCCGGGCTATCACGGCGCGGACCAGAGCGGGGCGCTGCTCAAGCGCGAGGCGGAGAAGATCGGCTTTCCGGTCCTGATCAAGGCGACTGCCGGCGGTGGTGGGCGCGGCATGCGCGTGGTGGAGAAGGCGGATGCGTTCGATGCCGCGCTGGAATCGGCGCAGCGGGAATCGCAAGCCGCGTTCGGTGATGCGCGCGTCTTGGTCGAAAAATACCTTTTGCGTCCGAGACATATCGAGATTCAGGTCTTCGCCGACCGCCACGGCAACGCGATTCATCTGTTCGAGCGTGAATGCTCGATTCAACGCCGGCATCACAGAAGGTGATTGAGGAGGCGCCCGCCCCCGGACTCGGCGAAACGAGGCGCGCCGAGATGGGAAAAGCGGCCGTGGCAGCCGCTAAAGCGGTCGGTTATGTGGGGGCCGGGACAGTCGAATTCATCGCCGGGCAGGACGGAAAATTCCACTTCATGGAAATGAACACCCGCCTCCAGGTCGAGCATCCCGTGACCGAGATGATCGCGCGGCAGGATTTGGTCGAATGGCAGTTCCGCGTCGCGTCGGGCGAGACGCTGCCCTTGTCGCAGGACCAGCTGCGCATCCACGGCCATGCCATCGAGGCGCGCGTCTATGCCGAGGACCCGGCGCGCGGCTTCCTGCCCTCGACGGGCACCTTGCGCCATCTGCGCTTCCCGGCGGAATCGCCGGACTTGCGCGTCGAGACCGGCGTGCGGCCGGGCGACGCGGTCTCGATCCACTACGACGCCATGATCGCCAAGCTGGTGGTCTGGGGCGAGGACCGGGGTGAGGCCGTGCGGCGCATGGCGGCGGCCCTGGCCGAGACGCAGGTCGTGGGTGTGGCCAGCAACGTCGCGTTCCTCTCGGCCGTCGTGGCGCAGCCCGATTTCGCCAAGGGCCAGCTCGACACCGGCTTCATCCCGCGCCACGAGGCGCAGCTTCTGCCGCCGCCCCAGCCCGTGCCCGACGACGCGCTGGCGCTGGCCGCGATCCATGCCTTGCTGGCGCGCGCCGAGACGGCCGCCCTTCGCGCCCAATCGTCCGGCGATCCGCATTCGCCCTGGCATTCGACCGGCGGCTGGCGCGTGAACGATGTCGGCCGCCACGCGCTGCGCTTCCGCGACGGCGAGCGGGTCGTCGCGGTGATGGTGCACTACCTGAAGGACGGTTGGCGTCTCGACCTGCCCGGCGGCGCCATCGAAGCGCGCGGTAGCCTGGGTACTGACGGCGACATCGCGGCCACCATCGGCGGCCGCACGCTGCGCGCCACGGTCGTGCGCGGCGGCAACGACATCGACGTGTTCGCCGATGGACACCGCTGGCGCCTGACGGTGGACGATCCCTTGGAGGCATCGACCGCGACCGAGCACGGCGCGGGGCGTCTCACGGCGCCCATGCCGGGTAAGGTGCTGAAGCTCCTGGTCAAGGCGGGCGATGCGGTCAAACGTGGCGCGCCGCTCATGGTGCTGGAAGCCATGAAGATGGAGCACACCATCGCCGCACCCGCCGACGGCACGGTGACGGCGGTGAACTTCCAAGTGGGCGAACAAGTCTCGGAGGGGGCCGAGCTTCTGGCTTTCGAAGCGACCGGGAAGACGGCCAAAGGGAAGCAGACATGAGAATCGGCGCGGTCAGCATCTATGTCGCGGACCAGGACGCGGCGCTCGCCTTCTGGATCGAGCGCGCGGGCTTCGAGCTGCGCTTCTCCGCCCCCATGGGCAGCGAGGGGCGCTGGATCGAGGTCGGGCCGATGGGCTCCGAATCCTCCATCGTGCTCTACCCGCGCGCGATGATGGCGGACTGGGCCCAGCACAAGCCGTCCATCGTGTTCGAGTGCGGCGACATCCACGTCACGCACGAGGCCATGGCCGCGCGCGGCGTGAATTTCACGCAAACGCCCAAGCGCCTGCCCTGGGGCATGTTCGCGGCCTTCGTCGATCCCGACGGCAACTGGTTCGGCCTGCGCGAGCGGCGGGTGTCGTGATGCGCCTGCCGAAATCGGTCAAGATCGTCGATGTCGGCCCGCGCGACGGGCTGCAGAACGAGGCCAAGAGCGTCCCCGCCGAGGCCAAGATCGCTTTCATCGAGCGGCTGGCCGACGCCGGCATCAAATCCGTCGAGACCGGCGCCTTCGTCTCGCCCAAGTGGGTGCCCCAGATGGCCGACACGGCGCAGGTCCTGGCCGGCCTGAAGCGCAAGCCGGGCACGCATTATCCCGTGCTGGTGCCCAACATGAAGGGCTTCGAGGCCGCGCTCGCGTCGAACGTCGAGGAGATCGCCGTCTTCGGCGCGGCGTCGGAGAGCTTCTCGCAAAAGAACATCAACTGCTCCATCGCCGAGAGCCTGGAGCGCTTCGCGCCCGTGGTGGCCGCCGCCAAGGACAAGCGCATCCGCGTGCGCGGCTATGTCTCGTGCGTTTTAGGCTGCCCCTACGAGGGCGACATCGCGGTCAGCGCCGTGGCCGACGTCGCGGCCAAGCTCCACGAGATGGGCTGCTACGAGGTCTCGCTGGGCGACACGATCGGCGTCGGCACGCCGGCCAAGGCGCAAGCCATGCTGGATGCCGTTTCGGCGCGCGTGCCGGTCGAGCATCTGGCCGTCCATTTCCACGACACCTACGGCCAGGCCCTGGCCAACATCCTGGCGTGTTTGGAGCGCGGCGTGGCTGTGGCCGATTCCTCGACCGCGGGCCTCGGCGGCTGCCCCTACGCCAAAGGCGCCTCGGGCAACGTCGCGACCGAGGACGTGCTCTACATGCTGAACGGCCTCGGCATCGAGACCGGCGTCGACCTCGACCAGGTCGCGCGCGCGGGCTGGGCCGTCTCCGACCTGCTCGACCGCAAGCCCGCGTCGAAGGTCTCGCTCGCCCTGCGGTCGAAGACCGCTTAATCGATGAAAGATTGGGCTAAGGCCGCGTGACCCTCACAATCTTCGCGCTGGCCGCGCTCGCGCTTCTGGTTTCGCCCGGCCCGACCAACACGCTGCTGTTCGTCTCGGGCGCGGGCGCGGGTGTGCGCGCGAGCCTGCGGCTGATCCCGGCCGAGATCGCGGGCTACTTGACCGTCATCGTGCCGCTGGCGCTGTTCGGCCGCCCGTATTTGGCCGCGCATCCGAAGCTGGAGCAGGCGGTGGCCGTGGCGGCGTCGCTGTGGGTGCTCTATCTGGCCTTCAGCCTGTGGCGTGCGCCGCGTGACGAGACGGCGCGGGCGGTCAGCGTCCGCCGCGTGCTGTTCACCACGATGATGAACCCCAAGGCGCTGGTGATCGCGCTGGTGCTTCTGCCCCCGCCAAGCGCGGCCGCCGACCTGGTGCCGCCGCTGTCGATCTTCGCGGTCATGGTGCTGTTCGTGGCCTCGGGCTGGATCGCGGGCGGAGCGGGCATCGGCCGCGCGACGGGGAAGGCGCACCTCTTGCGGCGCGTGGCCGCCGGCTACTTGGTCTTCGTCGCGGCCATGGTGTTCGCCAAATCCGTCTGACTCACGTGCGATAAAGTTTCATACGGCGCGCGCGATTCGCGCGCGAGGCAAGGAACCTTTTCTCTCCCAAAGCATTCTGAAAGGGCCCACCGTTTCGGCGCGGGGAAGGCGCGACGGCGGCTGCATGAACCCCAAGGGAGAACGACCCATGAAGAAACACATCATCGCCGGCGCCCTGCTGGTGAGCGCCAGCCTCGCTGCCATCCCCGCCTTCTCGCAGGGCACGCCGCAGGTGGTCACGGTCACCCGTGTCGAGCTGAAGACGGTCGATGCCGGCTTCCGCGCGTCCAAGGTGATCGGCTCCACTGTTTACAACGAGCTCAACGAATCGATCGGCACGATCGACGACATCCTCATCACGCGCGACGGCAAGGAGCCCTATGCGGTTCTCTCCGTCGGCGGCTTCCTCGGCATGGGCAACAAGCTGGTCGTGGTGCGCTACGACGCGCTGAAGTTCGGCAAGGACAAGACGGTCCTGCCCGGCGGCACCAAGGACGGCCTGAAGAGCCTGCCCGAGTTCAAGTACGCCAACTAAAAGCCTGATTAAACCGGGCGCCATCCGCCCAAAGCGAAGGCCCGTGGGGGAAACCCCGCGGGCCTTTTTCGCGTCCGTTCCGATATCCAAACCCAAGCCGCCGATTTGAACGCGGCAGCCGCTTTCTCCATACTTTCCGATGGGACGTTTGGAGACGCAGCGATGCCTTCGACCCTCAGCTTCGAGCCCATTGCGGCCGCCATCGGCGCGACCGTGCGCGGCATCGATCTCAACGAAGCGACCGACGCCGACTACCAGGCCCTCTACGAGGCGCTCCTGAAATATTCGGTGCTGGTTTTCCGCGACCAGGCCATGACGCCGAAGGCGCACGTCGCGCTGGCGGAAAGCTTCGGCCCCTTGCGGCCGCGCCATCCGTTCTTCCCTTCGGTCGCCGGCTACGATCCCATCGCCATCATCGCCGACAGCGAGGCCAGCCCGCCCGAGAACGAGATCTGGCACGCCGACATGACGGCCGACCCCGAGCCGCCCTTCGGCTCCGTGCTGCACATCCAGACGGTGCCGCCCGTGGGCGGCGACACGCTGTGGTGCAGCATGCACGCGGTGCACGAGGCGCTGTCGCCCGAGATGCAGCGTTTCCTGGCCACGCTCCACGCCACGCACGACACGGAATTCGCCTACGCCACCATCCAGAACAACAACAAGGCATCCGACCGCACCGAGGCGCTGCGCCAGAAGGGCAAGGAAGACGGCAACCGGCGCAGTCACCCCGTCTGCATGAAGCACCCCGTCACGGGCCGCCCCGTGGTTTACATGAACGCGGCCTTCACCACCCATATCGAGGGCCTGTCGAAGCGCGAGAGCGATTCCATCCTCGACATGGTGCAGCGCCTGGTGAGCACGCCGCGCTTCCAGATGCGCCTGAAGTGGGAGCCCGACACCGTCGCCATCTTCGACAATTTCGCGACCCAGCATCATGCCATCGGCGACCACTACCCGAACGCGCGCGTCATGCACCGCGTCACCATCGCGGGCGACCGCCGCCTCAACGCCAGCCCGTTCGCCGCGCGCGCCTAGGCGCTTACCCCCAGAACGTCGCCCCGGACC
>JAPLOM010000054.1:75841-93965 GCA_026400755.1 Alphaproteobacteria bacterium | reverse complement strand
GCGCACTAGAGTTGCCCCCGTCGCGTGGATATCGAGCCGGGGAGGGCGGGCCATGTCGATTCTCGTACGGGGCGGTCTGGTCATCACGGGCGGCGCGGGCGGCCGGCGCATCGACCGCGGCGCGGTGCTGGTCGAGGGCAACCGCATCGCCTGGATCGGCGAGGACAAGGATGTCGGCGCGCGCGCGGATGCGCCCGGCATCACCGTCATCGACGCCGCGCGCTCCATCGTCCTGCCCGGCCTCATCAACGCCCACACCCATTCGAACGAAGCCTTCGAGCAGGGCGCCTACGACAACATGCCGCTCGAAGTGTGGATGATGCACAACGGCCCGCCCTTCGGCATGCCGCGCCTGGCCGAGCGCGACCACTACATGCGCACCATGCTTTGCGCGGTGGAAAGCATCCGCAGCGGCGTCACCACCATCCAGGACGACATCCTGACCTTCTTCGAGCCCGAGGCGGTGAACGGCGCGGCCCGGGCCTATCGCGACATCGGCCTGCGCGCGGTCGTCACCGTCACCATGCTGGATTGCGGCTTCCTCGACCGCCGGCCGTTCCTGCGCGAGCTGGTGCCAGCGGACCTCGCTTCCGAGCTCGACGCCTTGCCGGTGCCCGGCCGGGCTGAGCAGATCGGCCTGTTCATGGACCATTTCAAGCGCTGGCATGCGCCCGACCGGGGCCTCTCCATCATCCCCGCACCCACCAGCCCCCAGCGCTGCTCCAACGAGCTGCTGCAGGAATCGGCCGACATCGCCGCGCGCTACGACCTGGCCATGCATATCCACACCGACGAGACCAAGACCCAAGCCGTGGCCGCGCGGCACTTCTGGGGCAAAAGCCTGGTCGAGCGCCTCTCCGAGCTGGGCGTTCTGTCGCCGCGCCTGTCGCTCAATCACGGCATCTGGCTCACGCCCAAGGACATTTCGCTGGTCGGCCGGGCCGGCTGCTCGGTCACCCACAACCCGCTCTCCAACATGAAGCTGGGCAGCGGCGTCTGCCCCGTGCGCGCGCTGCTCGACGCCGGCGCCAACGTCGCGCTCGGCACCGACGGGCTTTCCAGCAGCGACACGGCCGATTTGATGGAGGCGCTGCGCGCGGCGGCGCTGGTGCACAAGCTGGGCGGCTTCGACCCCGAACGCTGGATCTCGGCGGATGCGGCGTTCCACATGTCCACGCACGGCGGCGCCTGCAGCACCAACATGGTGAAAGACGTGGGCAGCCTGGAGGCGGGCAAGAAGGCCGACATCATCCTGTTGGACCGCGACGCCTGGGGTTTCATCCCCCTCAACGACCCGATCCGCCAGCTGGCCTATTCGGTCACGTCCGAGGCCGTGACCCATTCCATCATCGACGGCGCATCGTGATGCGCGACCGCACGCTGACGCTGGTGGACGAGGCGTCACTCAAGGAGCAGGTGCGCGAGGCCGCCGAACGCTTTCGCCGCGACCACTGGCCCGCCATGCAGGAAGGCGCCGCGCGCGTGGCGCCCTATATCCGCCAGATGCACGACAGGGCCACGGCGATGGAGATTGATTTTGGGCATGAGCCGCGGGTGCGGCCGGTGAGTGAGCGGTAACGAGCCGAGGCGAAAGATTATGCTGGCACGGCGACGACCTCAAACACTCAAGTCTAAGAGACGATGCATCGTTTATAAAAACACTTCTATACGGCAAGTTTAAAAAATCGTTCGAGGTTTTCTTTTAGAGCTGGGACAAATTCAATCTCGGGCTGGGTAAATCGGAGCTGTTTTATTCCACGCAGGTTGAAGCCGACGAATTTTTCTTTTTCATCAGTGACGGATTCGTCGAGGAACAAAAGCATATTAGGCACATCTTTCCCTTCCGCTCTTGCCTTGCCCATGACGAAACCAATTTCGTGATAAACATTCGGATTGCAGTAAGTAAGATTTCCGATGAGCAGACCGCAATCGCTCAGCATTTCAATAATTTTATCACTGATCTCGTAGCTAGTGCCGTCCTGAAACCAATCTACTCGCTCAATTCAAGCCTTCAGCAATGAGGTCCAAGATTTTCGCTCCAAAAAATTAAGACGGCGAATTTGACTGATGTGGGGCGATTGCGGGCGAGAACTGAGTAGAATGCAGTGTCGGATGTTGCCTGAACTGCTGGAATCTAATGGTTACTGGTACCGATGCGAAGATGTTCTGGACGTCTTTTGTTTGGCACCTTTGTAAGAAAATAGTCGTTTGCCAGCGGATCGGCCACTTAGCTCTGGCCCCTTTCGTTGTGCTACAAATTGGCTTTGGTCTTTTGCTTCGTGTCTGCATCCCATGCCCCTCCACCTCATCAAACTCTGCGTCGGCGTTGATTCCATCGAGGATTTGGCCGATTGGCAGCGTCGGCGCGCGGCGGAGCAGAAGAAGCGCGGGGTGAAGCCGGTGCTGCGCCACCGCACGCGCTCCATGCCCCAGCGGCGCGCGGATGTGCTGGACGGCGGCTCGCTCTACTGGGTCATCAAGGGGCTGGTCCAGGTGCGGCAAAAGATCACGGGCCTGGTGCCGGTGCGGGACAAGGACGGCGGCTCGATGTGCGAGATCCGCTATGCCCCGCGCCTGATCCGCGTCGAGTTCCAGCCGCGCCGGGCCTTCCAGGGCTGGCGCTATCTGGAGGAGGCCGACGCGCCGCGCGACCTGCCCAAGGGGGCCAAGGCTGACAATCTGCCCGGCGCCATGGCGGCCGAGCTGCGCTCGCTGGGCCTGCTGTAATCTTTTTTGGTATTTGACGCGTTCCACCTCGCCCGTCTGGAGACACCATGCCCCAATTCATCAAGGTCGCGCGCGACGGCACTATCGCGGTCATCACGCTGCACCGCCCGGAGAAGCTGAACGCCTGGCACCTGCCCATGCGCTATGAGATCCGCCAGGCGTTCCTGGACGCCAACGCGGATGCGTCGGTCGGCGCCGTGGTCCTGACCGGTTCGGGCGACCGCGCCTTTTCCGCGGGCCAGGATCTGGAAGAGACCATGAAGTTCCTGGCGGGCGACGCGGGCGGCACGCAGGGCAGCGAATGGATCGACACCTGGCGCGATTTCTACACGGTCATGCGCGGCATGGAGAAACCCATGATCGCCGCGCTCAACGGCGTGGCGGCGGGCTCGGCCTTCCAGGTCACGCTTCTGTGCGACATCCGCATCGGCCACGCGGGCGTGCGCATGGGCCAGCCCGAGATCAATTCGGGCATCCCCTCCATCATGGGCCCGTGGCTGATGAGCGAGCGCATCGGCCTGTCGCGCACCGTCGAGCTGGCGCTGACCGGCCGCATGATGGACGGGCCGGAGTGCCACCATATCGGCGTCATGCAGTATCTGGTGAAGCCGGATGAGGTGATGCCCAAGGCGATGGAGATCGCGCGGAGTTTGGCGGGCAAGCCCGCCATTGCGATGAAGTTGAACAAAGCGCGCTTCCGCGAGGCGACGCAAAAGGCGTTCGACGATTCCTACCACGCCGCCAAGCGCTATTCGGGCCTGGCCTATGCCTCGGGCGAGCCGCAGATCTATACGGCCAAGTTCTTCGAGAACCGCGGGAAAAAGCGCGCGGCGGGGTAGGCGCTAACCCCGGAAAACCCCACCCAAAGCTTTGGTAAGGCCCGGCTTTTCCGGGGCCGCGCTTCGGACTAGGTTGGTCTTTATATATGCCTCCATATATGCCTCCTCTTCTTGATATTTGGGGCCGCCCCCTCTGGCGGCCCCCTGTCAGCCCAAGGGAACCGCGCCCATGCCGCCCATGATGTTCGACATCGACCGGCCGGAAGGCCCGGCGCGCCGCGCCGCCATCGAGGCGGCCTACCGGGCCGACGAGACGCGCATCGTGGACGCGCGGCTGGCGGAGGCGCGGGTCGACGAGGCCGCGCGCGGGCGCATCGCCGCCCAGGCACGCGAGCTGGTCATCGCCGTGCGGCGCAAGCAGTCGGGCCAGGGCGGCATCGAATCGTTCCTGCACGAATACAAGCTGTCGTCCAAGGAAGGCATCGTGCTGATGTGCCTGGCCGAAGCCTTGCTGCGCATCCCCGACGCCGATACGGCCGACAAGCTGATCCGCGACAAGCTGGCCGACGCCGATTTCAAGCGCCACCTGGGCAGCTCGGATTCGCTGTTCGTCAACGCGTCGACCTGGGCGCTCATGCTGACCGGCAGGGTGGTGGGCTGGGGCGACGGCGACCGCGACGATCTGAAGAACACGCTGGGCCGTCTCGTGTCGCAGGCGGGGGAGCCCGTGATCCGCCAGGCCATCATGCAGGCCATGCGCATCATGGGGCGCCAGTTCGTCATGGGCCGCACCATCGGCGAGGCGCTGGAGCGCGCGAAGCCGGCCGAGGCCAAGGGCTATCGCCATTCCTACGACATGCTGGGCGAGGGCGCGCGCACCATGCGCGACGCCGAGCGGTATCTGGCCGCCTACGACAACGCTATCGCCGCCATCGGCAAGGAAGCGGCGGGGCGCGAGATCTTCGCCGGCCCCAGCATCTCGGTGAAGCTGTCGGCCATTCATCCGCGCTACACGTTTGCCCAGCGCGGCCGCGCGATCCCCGAGGTGGCCGACAAGCTGGCGCACCTGGCGCGCCACGCGAAGTCGGTGGGCATCGGCCTGACCGTGGACGCGGAAGAGGCCGACCGGCTCGACATTTCCTTGGACGTGCTGGCGCGCGTGGCCACCGATCCGTCCATCGCGGGGTGGGACGGGCTGGGCCTGGCCATCCAGGCGTATCAGAAACGCTGCCGCCCCTTGATCGACTGTCTGGCCGAGACGGCGCGGAGCAACCGCCGCCGCCTGCCGGTGCGCCTGGTGAAGGGCGCCTATTGGGACACCGAGGTGAAGCGCGCGCAGGAGCGGGGGCTCGACGGCTATCCCGTCTTCACCCGCAAGCCCTCGACCGACGTGTCGTATCTGGCCTGCGCCAAGGCGCTGCTGGGCGCGCCCGACGCGTTCTATCCGCAGTTCGCGACGCACAACGCGCTCACCCTCGCGACCATCCTGGAATTGGCCGGCAACCGGCGCGACTTCGAGTTCCAGCGCCTGCACGGCATGGGCGAGGTGCTCTATGACGAGATCGTCGGGCCCGAGAAGCTGGGCGTCTCGTGCCGCGTCTATGCGCCGACGGGCAGCCACGAGGATCTGTTGCCCTATCTGGTGCGCCGCCTGCTCGAGAACGGCGCCAACACCTCGTTCGTAAACCGCATCGTCGACGAGGCGCAGCCGGTGGAGGCGCTGGTCGGCGACCCCGTGGCCAAGGTGGCCGCGCTCTATGCGAAGCCGCATCCGCAGATCCGCCTGCCGCAGGACATGTTCGCGCCCGAGCGGCGCAACGCGCGCGGGCCCGACCTGTCCGATCCGTCCATCGTGCTGCCGCTCGGCGCCGCGATGGAGAGTTCGGGCGTGGGCCAGTGGAAGGCCGCGCCGCTCATCGCCGGTAAGGCCGCCAGCGGCACACAGAAGGAATTGCGCGATCCCGCCGACCGGCGCCGCGTGGTGGGCTATGCGGTCGAGGCCGGCGCGGCCGAAGTGGACGCGGCGCTCGTGTCCGCCTCCGCCGCCGCCGAAGGCTGGGACCGCACGCCGGCCGGCAAACGCGCCGAGTGCCTGGAGCGGTTCGCCGATCTGATGGAGGCCAACACGCCGCGCTTCATGGCGCTGGCCGTGCGCGAGGCGGGCAAGTCGATCCCCGACGCGCTGGGCGAGGTCCGCGAGGCCGTGGATTTCTGCCGCTATTACGCCGTGCGCGCGCGGGTGGATTTCGAGGCGCCCTTGGCGCTGCCGGGCCCGACCGGCGAGGACAACTCGATCGCGCTGCACGGGCGCGGCGTGTTCGCCTGCATCAGCCCGTGGAACTTCCCCCTCGCCATCTTCACCGGCCAGGTCACGGCGGCCTTGGCCGCGGGCAACGCGGTGATCGCGAAGCCGGCCGAGCAGACGCCCTTGATCGCGGCCGAGGCCGTGCGGCTGATGCACCAGGCCGGCGTGCCGGTCGACGTGCTGCATCTCTTGCCCGGCGACGGCGCCGTGGTGGGCGCGCGGCTGACATACGACGAACGTGTGTCAGGCATCGCCTTCACCGGCTCGACCGCGACGGCGCGGGTGATCGCGCGTGGGCTTGCGGGGCGCGACGGCGGCCCGCTGGTGCCGCTGATCGCCGAGACGGGCGGGCAGAACGCGCTCTTGGTCGATTCCTCCGCCCTGCCGGAGCAGGTGGTGGACGACATCCTGACCTCCTCCTACCAGAGCGCGGGCCAGCGCTGTTCGGCCCTGCGCGTCCTGTTCGTGCAGGACGACGTGGCCGACAAGATCCTGCACATGCTGGCGGGGGCGATGGAGGAGCTGGTGGTCGGCGACCCCGGCCTGTTGCGCACCGACGTCGGGCCCGTGATCGATGCCGAGGCCAAGGAGACGCTCGACGCGCACGCCGCGCGCATGCGCCGCGAAGGCAAGCTGATCCACGCGTCGCGCCTGGGCGCCGGGACCGAGCACGGCACGTTCGTGGCGCCCCAGGCGTTCGAGATCGACGGGCTAGAGCGCCTGACGCGCGAGGTGTTCGGGCCGATCCTCCACGTCGTGCGCTACCGGGGCGACCGGCTGGAGCAGGTGCTGGCGGCGATCAACGCGACCGGCTACGGGCTCACCCTCGGCGTCCACAGCCGGATCGATTCGCAAGTGCGCCACATCGTTGCGCGCGCGCGCGTGGGCAACATCTACGTCAACCGCAACATGATCGGCGCCGTGGTGGGCGTGCAGCCTTTCGGCGGCGAGGGCTTGTCGGGCACGGGGCCCAAGGCCGGCGGTCCGCGCTATCTTCCCCGCTTCGCGACCGAGCGCGTGCTGTCGATCAACACGACCGCCACCGGCGGCAACGCCGCGCTGTTGTCGCTGCAGGATGAAGACGAGTAGGGGATTGGCGCCGCGTCAGCGGCTGGCGATCTGGCAGTCGAAGGACTGGTTGATCACGTAGCCCGCGACGCTGTTCGACGACGGATAGGCCACCTTGCCGTACTGCTTGCAGTGGTTCATGGCCTGATTGAACGCGTCGTTGCGCTCGATGTCGTTGTTCAGCGTTTACTGGATGGTGACGGAGTTGGGATCCGCCTGGATGATGTCGGGTCCCCGGCAGCCCAACAGGCCCACCGCCAGGACCGCAAAAACGATCGCCTTCTTCATATCGCCCCGCCCGCGCGCTTAAGGGGCCAGCCTATAGCGCATCGTGCTCCGCCCGGCTATGGCCGAGAGGGCACCTAAGGAACCTTGCGCAAAAACGGGGCGAAAACTGCGTCAAACAGGCGGTGGAGGCGGCCGAAAACCCCCTTTACACCCTGAGAGCGACGCTCAGAAAAGCCCTCAGCGCCAGCCGACGCGGTCGAAAATGCGGATGGCTTCGGCCTGATGGTTGGCGATCTCGGCGAGCGACAGCGTGTCCGCCTTGAACTTGCCGAAGCCCGCGACCACCCCCGACGGCGCGATCCCCGGCTTCACCGGAAACTCGTAAACCGCTTCGGCATAGAGGCGCTGGGCCTCGTCGCTGACCAGGAATTCCAACAACTTAATAGCGGCTTCCTTGTGCGGCGCGTTCTTCATCACGCCCGCGCCGCTGACGTTCACGTGCGCGCCACGACCGGACTGGTTCGGCCAGAACAGCGCCACCTTCTGCGCCGCCTGCTTCTCTTCGTCCTTCGATGAGGTGAGAAGGCCGGCATAGTAATAGGTGTTGGCGATGGCGATGTCGCACACCCCGGCGGCCACGGCCAGGATCTGGTCGCGGTCGCCGCCCGCGGGCGGGCGCGCCATGTTGGCCGCGATACCCTTGGCCCAGGCCTCGGCCTTTTGCGCGCCGTCCTCGACGATCAGGGCCGACAGCATCGACTGGTTATAGACGTTGGACGACGAGCGGATGCAGATGCGGCCCTTCCACTTGGGATCGGCCAGCGCCTCGTAGGTCGTCAGCTCCTCCGGCTTCACGCGCTCCTTGGAATAGAAGATCACGCGCGCACGCATGGACAAGCCGTACCAGTCGCCCTTGGGGTCGCGCAGCGCGGCCGGAATGGCGGCGTCGAGCACCGGCGACTTGATGGGCTGGAACAGGCCCGCTTGATCGGCCTTGATCAGGCGTCCGGCATCGACCGTGATCAGCACGTCGGCGGGGGAATTGGCGCCCTCGGTCTTCGCCCGCTCGATCAGCGCGTCCTCGCCGGCCGTAACCACATTCACCGTGGTGCCGGTGGATTTGGTGAAGGCGTCCAGCAACGGCCGGATCAGATGCTCTTGGCGCGAGGAGTAGAGATTGACCTCGTCCGCGGACGCGGCTTGGACGGTCAAGAGCGCGGCCAAGCCAGCGCTGGCGGCGATGATGCGGCGGATAGACATGGCGGGAGACCCCGATACCGTGAACGCAGGGACCGCCCGTTTGTGACGAATTCGTTAAGCAGATTCAGGGCAATCCGCCCATCCCGATAATGCAGTTGCGAATGATTTGCAAGGTAAACGCGACGTAATCGCAAATGGGCCGATCGGCCCTCACCCCATGCGTCCGGCGAAACTCATCTCCAACAGCGTCCGATGCTCCTTCACCCCAACCGGAATCGGGTTGGTGCCGGCGCTGGGGTCGGCGGTGGCCATTTCGGCCAGCATGTCGATGCGGTCGTCGGCCACGCCCAAATCCTTGAGCGTGTGCGGCACGGAAAGCTCCCGGCGCAGCGCGAGCACCCAATCCAGGAAACCGGTGAAGCTCGCATCCTTGAGACCGATATAGCGCGACAGCGAGACGATCTTGTCCTCGATCGCGTTGCGGTTGAAAACCAGGACATAGGGCATGAACACGGCGTTGGTCAGGCCGTGATGCGTGTCGTAGACCGCGCCGACCGGATGGCTCAGCGAATGGATGGCGCCAAGGCCTTTCTGGAATGCCGTCGCGCCCATGGTGGAGGCGGCCATCATGTAAGCGCGCGCGGTCAGGTTCGAGCCGTCCTTCACCGCGACCGGCAGCCATTCCTTCACCAGGCGGATGCCTTCCACCGCGATGCCGTCGGCCTGCGGGTGGAACATGGGCGAGCAGAGCGCCTCGAGGTTGTGCGCGAAGGCGTCCATGCCGGTGGCGGCCGTGATGTGCCTGGGTAGGCCGAGTGTCAGCGCCGGATCGGCGATGACCAGCGAGGGCTGGATCTTCGGGTGGAAGATGAGGCGCTTGGTGTGAGTCTCCTCCTGCGTCACGACGGAGACGCGGCCGACCTCGGAGCCCGTGCCCGAAGTGGTCGGCACGGCGATGATCGGCGCGATCGTGTCCGCGTTCGCGCGCGCCCAGTTGTCGCCAACATCCTCGAAGTCCCATAACGGCCGCGTCTGGCCGGCCATGAAGGCGACCGCTTTGCCGACATCGAGGGCGCTGCCGCCACCGAAGGCCACGACGCCGTCATGTTTGCCGGCTTTGAAGGCCGCGACGCCGTACGAAACATTCTTGCCGACCGGATTGGGGCGCAGGTCGCTGAACACGGCGACGCCCAGGCCGGCCGCTTTCGCGCCCGCCACGGCCTCCGCGATCATCGGTAGCTTGGCCAGGCCGGGGTCGGTGACGATCAGCGGGCGCTTGATGCCGAGCGACGCGCAACCCTGCGCCAGTTCCGCGATGCGGCCGGGGCCGAACCAGATGCGAGTTGGATAGTTCCAGTTGCCCTTGAGGGTCTTCAGATCGATCGGCATGGCGGACTCGTTTCTGTGTCGGATCAGACGCGTTCGAAGTAGCGGCGCAGTTCCCAGTCGGTGATGCGCTTGTCGTATTCGCCCTGCTCGATGCGCGCCGTATGCAGGTAATGATCGATGACGTCGTCGCCGAGCAGTTTGCGCAGCAGCTTGCTGCCGTCCAGCGCGTCGATGGCTTCGCGCAAGGTCGTGGGCACCTGGCGTACGTCCTGGGCGTAGATGTTGCCCTCGGCCATGGGCTCCAGCTTCATCTTCTGCTCGATGCCATGCAGGCCCGCGGCCAGAAGCGCGGCGAAAGCCAGATAGGCATTGGCGTCGGCGCCGGGAATGCGGCACTCGATACGCAGCCCCTTGCCCTCGCCGCACAGGCGGAAACCGGCCGTGCGGTTGTCGCTCGACCACACGGCCTTGGTCGGCGCGAAGGAGCCGGCATGATAGCGCTTGTAGGCATTGATCGTGGGCGCAAAAAACAGCGACATCTCGCGCGCGAGCGACAATTGTCCGGCCAGATAGTGCTGGAACAGCTTCGACATGCCGTGGGGCTGGTTCTTGTCGAAGAACACAGCCTTGTCCGTCTTGGCGTCCCACAGGGAATTGTGGATGTGGCAGGACGAGCCCGGCTGGGCGAAGTCCCACTTGGCCATGAAGGTCACGGACTTTCCGTGCGCGAACGCGATCTCCTTCACGCCGTTCTTGTAGATGGAGTGCCGGTCCGCCATCTCCAGCACTTCGGCGTAGCGCAAATTGATCTCGGCTTGGCCGAAACCGCATTCGCCCTTGGAGAATTCGACCGGCACGCCGGCGCCTTCCATGCCGTTGCGGATGGCGCGGATCAGCGGCTCTTCCTTGGTGGTCTGGAAGATGTGGTAGTCCTCATTATACCAGCCGGGCGGCGTCAGGCCCTTGTAGTCGCGTGTGCGCGCGGCGCCGAACGTGTCTTCGAAGATGTAGAACTCCAACTCCGACGCCATCTTGGAGACGAAGCCCATCTTGCGGGCCTTCGCCACCTGCTTCTTCAGCATGGAGCGGGGCGCGTGGGGCAGGTCGTGGCCGTGGTGGTCCAGACAGTCGCCCATCACCAGCGCCGTCTTCTCCAACCACGGAATGCGGCGCAGAGTGGACAAGTCCGGCTTGATGACGAAGTCGCCGTAGCCCTTTTCCCACGACGAGGCTTTGTAGCCCGAGATCGTGTCCATCTCGAGGTCGGTCGCCAGCAGATAGTCGCAGGCATGCGCCTCGTGGATGACGGTTTCGAGGAAGTAGCGCCCGACCACGCGCTTGCCGAGAAGCCGTCCTTGCTGGTCTGGGAAGACCGTCAGCACCGTGTCGATCTCGCCCGACTTCACGAGCTTGCGGAGCGTGGCGAGGTCCAGCGAGGCTTTCATGGCGAACTCCGGGAAGAGGCGCAGGCGAGGTGGCGAATGTAGCGGCGGGCCGGGGGAGCGTCCAATCGCCCCGTCAGTCTGCTTCTTTCGTGAAAAACTCGCGGGTGAATTCGGCGAAGGCCGCGGCGCGGCGCGTCTGGGTGGCGCCGGCCAGGCGGACCAGGACGACGCGCGCCGGCACCAAAGGGTCCTTGATGGGGCGGCAGACCAGGCGCTTGCCGTCGTAGGTTAAATCCTCCGCCGGTCGCATGTTCAGCATGGAATAGCCGTGACCGTTGGCGACCAGGCAGCGGACCATTTCGTAGGATGGCGTGCGGTGGGCGACCAGCGGCTCGATCCCGAGGGCGATGAAGCGCGACAGAAAATATTCGCGCGTGGAGGGCAGGTCGAGCAGCACGAGAGGCTCTTTCGCCAGATCGGTGAGCGACAACTTTGCCGCCCGCGCCAGCCGGTGTCCCTTGGGCAGAAGGATGTAGGGTTGGAACTCGGCCAGCGGCTCGGCCAACAGGTCGCGGTCTGCGCCGATGGCATAGTCGTAGAGAAGCGCCAGCTCGAACGCGCCGCTCTTAAGGCCCTTAGGCAGCTCCTCGTGATGCCCCTCGGTCACACGCACGTCCATGCCGGGATAGCGCGCCCGCACGCCGGACAACAGGCGGGGCACGAAGAAGGGCGCGATGGTGACGAAGCAGCCGACCTCCAGCGTGCCGGCCAAAGCCTGGCCCAAGCCCGCCGCGCCGCTCTCGAACTCCCGCGCATGCTCCAGCAGGCTGCGCGCCTCGGGCAGCAGGCGGCGGCCGGCGGGGGTCAGGGCCATGCCCTGGGCATGGCGGCGCAGGAACAGCTGCACGCCGAACTGTCCTTCGAGATCCGCGATGGCGGCCGAGACCGAGGGCTGGGAGATCGACAGCGCACGCGCGGCCGCGCTGACCTCGCCATGCTCGGCGGCGGCCACGAAATAGCGAAGCTGGCGCAGGGAAAACGGCATAGGGAAACCCTATTCAAGATAATGCAAAATTATATTTCCCTGATGCAAGGCGGGCAAGGCAGAGTTGCCGCGCTAGACCGCACCGATAGAGGGAGCAGGGGCATGATCCGCACGGGCGAGCAATATCGGGAATCGATCCGCGACGACCGCCAGGTGTGGATGGAAGGCCAGCGCGTCAAGGACGTGCCCAGCCATCCCATGTTCAAGCCCATCGTCGACGTGCGCGCGCGCATCTACGACATGGCGCACGAGGCCAAGTCCCAGGACGTCATGTCCTATGTCGACAAGGCGACGGGCGAGCGCAACTGCATCGGCCACAAGCTGCCCTACGAGCAGAAGGACTGGCACGACAAGCGCGCCTCGGTCGATGCCGTGATGAAGGACATCGGCGGCGTCGTCATCCGCGTGGGCGACGAGACCATCGGCGAGATGTGGTCGCTTTACGACGGGCGCGACGTGCTGAACGAGGTCGACCCCCGGTTCAGCCAGAACATCGAGCGCCACATCAAGCTGGCGCTGGAAACCGACGTGTTCCACGTCTCGGCCAACACCGATCCCAAGGGCGACCGTTCCAAGCGTCCGCAGGATCAGGACCCGGACATGCTGCTGCACGTGGTCAAGGAGACCGACACCGGCATCGTCATCCGCGGCGCCAAGTACGAGACGGCGTCCGCCTATGCCAACCAAGCCTTCGTGAAGCCGACCATCGCCAATTGGGGCGACGACAAGCTGTCGGACTACGCGCTGGGCTGCATCGTGCAGATGAACGCCAAGGGGTTGAAGCATATCTGCCGCACGGGCTTCGCCGGCCGCCGGCCGGCGGCGGACTATCCCCTGGCCAACAAGTTCGACGAAGTCGACACGCTGATGGTGTTCGACGACGTGCTGATCCCGTGGGAGGACGTGCTGTTCTATCGCCACACGCGGGCGGCGGCCTACATCCGCGGCACGCTGCACCGCTACAGCGCGTTCCCGTTTGTGCTGCGCACCCTCTACATCGCCGACATGCTGATCGGCGCGGCCCTGTTCAACGCGCGCCAGACCGGCCTCGACAAGCAGCAGGCCGTACGCGAGAAGCTGGCTGCCCTGGCCTGCTATCGCGAGGGCATCAACGCGCACCTGACGGCGTCGATCGCGACAGCGGAGAAAAGCCCGGGCGGCCTGCTGATGCCGAACCAGTCTCTTCTTTATACGGGCCGCGTCCTGGCCTGTTCGCAACTGCCTGCCATGATGCATCTGGCGCGCGAGTTGTGCGGCGGCCAGATCTGCATCACGCCGGACCATGCATCGTTCACCTCGCCCGAAACCAAGAAGTGGCTCGAGAAGTTCTACTCGGTGAACGACGCGTGGGTGGCCGACGATCGGCGCAAGCTTTTGGCTTTCGCGCGCGATCTGGTGAACTCGGACTATGCCGGCCACCGCGTGACCTTCGAATTGTTCGCCCAGTCGCCGCCGTTCGCCCACTTGAACGCGGTCTACAATAACTTCAACTTCAACGGTCCGTTGGATTTCGTCCGCAAGGCCGCGGGCCTGTCCGACCGCGTGATGAAACAATAATTGGGAGACGAACCATGGCGCATAAGCGATTCCGCAAGTTCAACACCAAGAATGTCTGGAAGGGGCAGGGGCTCGATAACGACCTGTCCATGGCCGTCCGCGCGGGCAACCACATTTTCCTGCGCGGCCAGGTCGGCATGACGCTGGACAACAAGCTGGTCGGCGTCGGCGACCCGGGCGCCCAGGCGGCCCAGGCCATGAAGAACGTGAAGCAGCTTCTCAAGGAAGCCGGCTCCAAGATGGCGCATGTCTGCAAGGTCACGGTCTACATCACCGACCGCGCCTATCGCGAGCCGGTCTATCGCGAGATCGGCAAGGCGCTGAAGGGCGTGCATCCCTGCTCGACGGGCCTGATCGTCAACGGCCTCGCGATCCCGGAGCTGTTGATGGAGATCGACGTCGAGGCCGTGATCCCCGACGACGAATCCTGATCGGGCGGGAGGTACGCACCATGACCTTCTCGCTGACCGGCCGCTGCGCGCGGACCGGTATGTTCGGCATTGCCATCACCACGTCCAGCATCGCGGTGGCCAGCCGTTGCCCCTGGACGCGCGCGGGGGTGGGGGCGGTCGCGACCCAGAACATCACCAACCCCGTCATCGGGTCCAAGGGGCTGGACCTGATGGCCCAGGGTATGACCGCGAAGGATGCGCTCGACCAGGTGATGAAGGCGGAGAAGTTCCCCGACTTCCGTCAGGTCGCTTTCCTGTCGAAGGCCGGAGCGCCGGCCCATTACTCGGGTGCCAAGACGCTCGGCACCAACGCGGCGTTCGCGGGCAAGGATTCGGTCGGCATCGGCAATCTCTTGGCCAACACGAACGTGCCCAAGGCCATGGTCGAGAGCTTCGAAGGCAACGTTGGTCTCAATCTCGGTGAACGGTTGCTGCGCGGCCTCGAAGCAGGCCTTGCGGCGGGCGGTGAGATGGGGCCGGTGAAATCCTGCGGCCTGTCCTTGGTCAGCGAGCACCCCTGGCCCATCTGCGATCTGCGTGTCGACTGGGCTGACCAGCCCATCGCCAAGCTGCGCGAGATCGGGACCGAGTTCGAGCCGCAGATGATGGCCTATGTCACCCGCGCCATCGAACCGACCAGCGCTCCGTCCTACGGCGTGCCTGGCGACCCCTAAGTTGTTTTTGTTTTTCGTCGAGTTCCAATGCTTCTGACCGGCCAGCAGTACATCGAGTCCTTGCGCGACGGGCGTGAGGTTTATGTCGACGGCGAGCGCGTCAAGGACGTGCCCAGCCATCCCGCCTTCCAGCACGCCGTGGCGTGGCGCGCGCGCATCTACGACATGGCGCACGAGGACCGCTACCGCAGCGTCATGTCCTATGCCGATCCGGACGGCACGTTTCAGGCCATTCCCAACCGACCGCCGCGCAGCAAGGACGATTGGCGCGCCAAGCGGGCCTGGGTCGACACCGTCTTGGACGATTTGAACGGCATCGTGCTGCGTGTGGGCGACGAGACGGTGGGTTCGCTCTGGTCGCTGCTCGACGGGCGCAAGCTTCTGGACGAGGTCGACCCGCGCTTCGGCCGGAACATCGAGCTGCAGGTGGAGCGCGCTCGCACGCTCGACCTGATGACCGTGTCCGCCAACACCGATCCCAAGGGCGACCGTTCGCGCCGGCCGCAGGACCAAGACCCGGACATGCTGTTGCACGTCGTCAAGGAAACCGATGCTGGCATCATCGTGCGGGGCGCCAAGTATGAGACGGCCGCGCCCTATGCGCATCAGGCGTTCGTGAAGCCGACCATCGCCAACTGGGGCGACGAAAAGCTGTCGGACTATGCACTGGGTTTCGTCTGCGCCATGAACGCGCCGGGGCTGAAGCACATCTGCCGCGCCAGTCATGCCGTGGGGCGCAATCCCGAGGATTATCCCATCGCCAGCCGCTTCGACGAGCTGGATACGCTGATCATCTTCGACGATGTGCTGGTGCCATGGGAACAGATTCTGTTCTACCGCCACACGCGTGCGGCCGCCTTCATCCGCGGCATGCTGCACCGCTATACGGGTTATCCGTTCCTGGCACGGATGCAACGCTTCGCCGACATGATGATTGGCGCGGCGCTGCACAATGTGCGGCAGACCGGCTTGGATAAGCAGCAGGCCGTGCGCGAAAAGCTGGCCGCGCTGGCCTGTTACCGGGAAAGCATTAACGCCTTCCTGACCGCCGCGATCGAGGAAGGGCAGACCAGCGACGCCGGCCTCGTCATGCCGCACCAGTCGCTGCTCTATTCCGGCCGCACAGTGGCCTGCGCCAAGCTGCCGGAGATGATGCACCTGACCCGTGAGTTGTGCGGCGGTCAGATCTGCGTCACGCCGGACGCGGCCTCCTTCCGCAGTCCGGAGACAGGCCCATGGCTCGAGAAGTTCTATTCGGTCAGCGACAACTGGCAGGCCGAGGACCGGCGCAAACTTTTGGCCTTCGCGCGCGATCTCGTGAACAGCAGCCATGCCGGCCACCGCGTGACGTTCCATCTGTTCGCCCAATCGCCGCCCTTTGCCCACCTGAATGCCGTGTTCCAGACGTTCGACTGGAACGAGCCGTTGGAATTCGTGAAGAACGCCGCCGGTCTGTCCGATCGCGTGATGAAAAGCTGAGGGGAATACGCCATGCCGCACGAGCGCTTGCGCAAGTACAACACCAAGACCGCGTTCCCCGAGCAGAAGCTGGCCAACGATCTTTGCTGGATCGTGAAGGCGGGGAAGCGCATCTATATCCGCGGCCAGACCGGACGGGTGTGGAACTCGACCAACGTGCTGGGTCAGGACGATATGTACGCCCAGGCCGACAACGCCATGAAGAACATGGACATCCTGCTGAAGGAGGCAGGGGCCGCGTGGAGCGACGTTTGCGGCATCCGCCTCTATGTCTCTGACCGTGCCTATGTGAAACCGGTCTGCAACGCGGTCGGCAAATGGATCAAGGGCGTCCACCCGACCATGTCGGTCCTGATCATCAAGGGTTTCGCGCGGCCCATTTACGGCATGGAAGTAGACCTCGACGTCATCCTGGAGCGCTGACGCGCAGATTGGGGTCGCTCCGACGCCGCCATTGGGTTAGATCGTGGGCGGAGCGGCGGGGGGCTATCGGGGATGAGCACGGCGATGGACGCATTGGGCGCGGAGGCGAGCGCGCCCGAGACGATCGTGCCGCGCGGCAGCCGGCACAAGGTCATCCTGGCTGGCATCGTCGGCAATGTGCTCGAGTGGTACGACTTTGCCGTCTACGGCTTCTTCGCTCCCGTCATCGCGCAGCAGTTTTTCCCCGATGCCGACCCGGTCGCATCGCTGATCGCGGCCTATGGCGCGTTTGCCGCCGGTTTCATCGCGCGTCCGTTTGGCGGGGCCATCTTCGGACATATCGGCGACCGCTATGGCCGCAAGATGGCTTTGACCCTGTCGGTCCTGCTGATGGCCATTCCGACCTTCTTGCTGGGCCTTCTGCCCAACTATGCGGATTGGGGGGTGGCCTCGACCGTTCTTCTGATCGCGCTGCGGATGCTCCAAGGCCTTTCGGTCGGCGGGGAATATACGACCTCGACGGTTTTCCTGGTCGAACAGGCCCCGTTCGGAAAGCGCGGCTTTTACGGAAGCTGGTCGAACGCGGGCGTGGTGATCGGCGTGCTGGTCGGCTCGGGCTTTGGCGCGCTGATCTACGGCCTTCTTCCCGATGCCGCCATCCAATCCTGGGGCTGGCGGGTGCCTTTCATCGTCGGCCTGTTCGTCGGCATCGGCGGAATCTTTTTGCGCCGCCACGTCGTCGACGCGCCGGTCTCCGAGGATGTGAAGCGGGACGCATCGCCGGTGGTGGTGGCCTTTCGCGACGAGTTCCCCGCCATGCTGAAGGTGATCGGCTTCGCGCTGACCGACGCGGTCGGGTTCTATCTGATCTTCGTCTATATGACGACGTTCCTGATCGATCAGGTAAAAGTGCCCGCGACGGATGCGTTCGACATCAACACGGGCAGCATGGTCATCCTGGCCGCGCTGGTGCCGTTGGCGGGTATCCTGTCCGACAAGATCGGTCGCAAGCCGGTCATGCTGGTGGCCACGGGCGGGATCGCGCTTCTGTCCTGGCCCCTGCTCTGGATGATGCACCATACCTAACGACCTGCTGGTTTTCGCGGGTCAGCTCGGTTTCGTGGCGCTGGTCGGGCTCTATTACGGGGGCGGCACGGCGACCACGGCGGAGGTGTTTCCGGCCCGTGTTCGGTGCAGCGCCCTCGCGGTCGGCTACAACCTTTGTCTTGCAGTGTTTGGAGGTACGACGCCGATGGTCGCCACGTACATCATCGAGCATACGGGGGATGACCTATCGGTTGCCTTCTACCTGGCCGCTGCGGGCGCGATTTCCTTCTTCGTGACGCTGCGCTTCCCCGAAACCTATAAGGCGGTGTTGCGATGACCGCGATCACCGCACCTTCGCCGGTGGATGACCGCGTTCGCCGCCGCGCGGTGGTGGCCAGCATCTCCGGTAACGTGCTGGAGTGGTAC
>JAPLOM010000054.1:62393-75828 GCA_026400755.1 Alphaproteobacteria bacterium | reverse complement strand
GAGTGGTACGACTTTGCCGTCTACGGCTATTTCGCGCCGATCATCGCGCAGAAATTCTTTCCCTCGGATTCGCCCGACTCCTCGCTGTTGGCGGCCCTATGGCGCCTTCGCGGCTGGCTTCCTCATGCGGCCCCTGGGTGGCTTTCTGTTCGGCCATCTGGGCGACCGCATCGGCCGCCGCCGCACGCTGATCCTCTCCATCGTCATGATGGCGGGGCCCACCTTCCTGATCGGCGTCTTGCCCGACTATTCCGTCATTGGAGTCTGGGCCTCCGTTCTGATCGTGGCCATGCGTATGCTGCAGGGGCTTTCGGGCGGCGGCGAATGCACGACCTCGGTCACCTACCTGGTGGAGCAGGCGCCGCCCGGCCGGCGGGGGCTGTTCGCGTCCTGGATCAATTTCGGCTGTATTGGCGGCATCCTCCTGGGCTCCGCCGTCGGCGCCCTGGTCCACACCTTCTGGGAAGCCGAGGTCCAGGATTGGGCTTGGCGTTTGCCGTTCCTCGTCGGTCTGTCGGTCGGCGTGCTGGGCTTGGTGCTGCGGCGCGGCCTGCCGGATTCCACGAGCGGCGCCGTCCTGCGGGAACACGCGCCGGTCGCGCGCGCATTCCGGCATGAATGGCGCTCCATGCTGCGCGTGTGCGGCCTATGCATGATGAACGCCGTCGGCTTCTACATGATGTTTCTCTACATCACGACCTACTTTCAGCGAGAGGTGGGGCTCAGCGCCGCTGAGGCGCTCGACATCAACACGATCTCTATGTTTGTGCTGCTGATGACTATTCCTGTCGCGGGATATGTGTCCGATCTGGTCGGACGCCGGGTGTTCATGGTCGGCGTGCCGATCCTCTTCCTCATCCTGGCCTATCCGCTTCTATGGCTCATGCACCACGCCGACCCGGCGCTCATCCTGCCCGCGCAGATCGTCTTCGCGCTGATGCTGGGCACCTACGGCCCTGTCGTGTCGGCCGTGATGGCGGAGCTGTTTCCGCGCGAGGTGCGCTGCAGCGGCATGTCCATCGCCTACAACCTGACGTTGGGGCTGATCGGCGGCACCACGCCCTTGGTGGCGACCTATATGATCGAACGCACGCACGATGATCTGTCGATCGCGTATTACTTGATGGCCGCGGCCGCGATCTCCCTCGTGTCGGCCTTGTGCACGCCCGAGACAGGACGGGAACCTCTCCGGTGAGACAGTCATGAGCGCGGCAGCCGCAACCAGCGAGACCGGCATCCGCCGCCGGGTGGTGGCGGCCGGCATCTCGGGCAACGTGTTGGAGTGGTACGACTTCGCCGTCTACGGCTATTTCGCACCCATCATCGCCGAGCGGTTCTTTCCCTCGGATTCGCCCACGGCTTCGTTGCTGGCGGCCTATGGCGCCTTTGCCGCCGGCTTCCTGATGCGGCCCCTTGGCGGCTTCCTGTTCGGCCATCTGGGCGACCGGTTGGGTCGCCGCGTGACTTTGATCCTGTCCGTCGCCCTGATGGCTGGTCCGACGTTCCTGATCGGCGTGCTGCCGGATCATGCGGATATCGGCGTCGCGGCGGCGATCTTGATGATCCTGATGCGCATGCTGCAGGGTCTGGCCGTGGGCGGTGAATACACCACCTCGGTCATCTACCTGGTGGAGCAGGCGCCGCCCGACCGGCGCGGCTATTACGGCTCATGGAGTCTGTTCGGCTGCATCGGCGGCATCCTGCTGGGATCCGCGGTGGGCGCTGTCATCCACACGATCTGGGCCGCCGAGGTGCACGACTGGGCATGGCGTGTGCCGTTCCTGGCCGGGCTGGCGGTGGGATTGACCGGTTTTATCCTGCGCCGGGGGCTGCCCGAATCCCTGACCGACAAGGATAAAGAAACCCACAAGCTGCCGTTGGCCAAGGCCGTGCGGGAAGAGGGCGGCGCGATGGCGAGGGTGATCGGCATCAGCGTGGTCAATGCCGTCGCCTTCTACATGATCTTCATCTACATCACGGTTTTTCTGGAGCGGCAGGTCGGCTTGCCGGCGGCCACGGCCCTCGACGTCAACACGCTCAGCATGATCGCCATGCTGGTGATGATTCCGCTTTTCGCCCGGCTGTCCGACCGCATCGGGCGAAAGCCGCTGTTGGTGGGAGCCGCCTTCGGGCTGCTGTTGCTGTCCTATCCGCTTCTGTGGGTCATGCACCACGCGGACGTCACGACCATCTTCCTGGGCCAGCTCGGCTTCTCGGTCCTGGTCGGGTGCTATCTGGCGGTTCAGCCCACGGCGATGGCGGAGATGTTCTCGCCGGGCGTGCGCTGCAGCGGCATGGCCGTGGCGTATAACATCACGCTGGGGTTGGTGGGCGGCACCACGCCCATGGTCTGCACCTATCTGATCGAGAAGACGGGGGACGACCTGTTCATTGCCTGGTATCTCATGGCCGCTGCCGCGATCTCCCTCGCGGTCGCGCTGACCTTGAAGGAAACCGCCAAGGCGCCTTTGCGCTCGTCATGACGAAATCGTTGCAAATCCGTGACGGCGTATTAACTCATTTGTGAATGAAAAGGACGCGCCAGCCATGACGGACGCATCGCGGGTCGAAATCTTGCCGTCGCCTGGCGCGCCGGTCTTTGGGATCGAACGGTTCGAGGGCGTGCTTTCGCGACGGATCTTGGCCTTCATCCTGGACTGTATCCTGATCGCCGTGCTGACCATTCCTTTTCTGGTGTTCAGCCTGTTCCTGGCGGTTCTCACCTTCGGGCTATTGGTCATACCGATCAGCGGCGTCCTGACCTTCTTCTATTTCACCCTTTTCACGGGGGGCGCCAAGTCCGCCACGCTCGGGATGCGCCTCATGGGCATCGAGCTGCGCGACTCGCGCGGCGGGCGGCCGGATCTTCTCCAAGCGGGCATCCGCACGCTGGTCTTCATGGCGACGAATGCGATTCTGCCGGTGATTATCTGCGCGGTGGCCCTGTTTGACCTGCGCCGCCGCACGATCCACGACATGCTGACCTCCACGGTCGTCGTCCGCCGTTAACGCCGCGTCACCGTTTCGTCGCAGGCGTGGGGCCATCTGCCACAAAATCGCCCAGACATCTTCACACGCGCGTCAATTGGACTAGGTATCTCTTATCGCACGACGGCGGATCGCCCCGCCGCCAGCGCGAACGGAGAACCACCATGGCCAACCCTCTGCTGAAGTATCTTGACGGCCAGGACTGGACCGATTCCATCGACCAGTGCCGCGGCCTTTCGGTGAAGGATTTCGCGGACGCGGTCCTGATGACGTCGTCAGATGATGACGACGAGGTCAGCACGCGCGAAGAGCACGCTCCAGAAACTCAAGGCGATCCTGACCCCAAAACAATTCTGTGTTGAGGATGTAGGCCGGCAGGCCGAACACCTGCCGGCCGATCGCCTCTTCGCAGTTGGCGTCGTATTCGGCCTCGGCCTCGACGCCTTCGGCGGCGGCGCGCAGGGCCGCGCTTACAAAGCCGCAGCTTTCTGCGACGGCATCCACCGTCGCGACGTCGGCGATGTCGCGATCCTCGACCCACATCGCCCGCATGAAGGCGAGAACCAGCGGGCCAGGGTCGTGGCCTGCTTGGCGTGCGGCCACCACCATGTGGGCGGCTAGGGTCTCGTTCGCCGGAAAAAACTTGGGCTCCAGGGTCAGTTCGATCCCCAGATGAGCGCGCCAGCGTTTCAGCTCCATCATGCGATAGGCTTTGCGGGCGGGTGGCCGGTCCCTGAGGCGCAGCGTGCCCGCCGGCAGGAAAACACGGCCGGGATCGACCGGCTTGTAATGCAAGGCCGCGCCGTTGCGCTTGGCGATCTCCGCCACCCGCGCCTGTCCCAAGTAGGACCAGGGCGAACCCAGGGCGAAATAATAGTCCACGATTTGGGTCATGGTTTGCCGCTTTCCTTCGCCCTTGCCGCCTCGCGCTCGCGCAAGGTCCGGCGCATGATCTTCCCCGTGGCCGTCATGGGCAACTCCGTCACGAACTCGACCAGGCGCGGGTATTCGTGGGCCGCCAGGCGCGCCTTGACGAAATCCCGCATCTCGGCGCCCAGCTTCGCATCTGAACGGACCCCCGGCTTGACCACGATGAAGGCCTTGATCGCCTCTGTTCGCACGGGGTCGGGTACGCCGATGACCGCGGCCAGGGCCACGGCGGGATGTTTCAGCAGGCAATCTTCGATCTCGCTGGGGCCGATCCGGTAGGAACCGCTGGTGATCACATCGTCGTCGCGGCCCTTGAACCAGAAATAGCCGCCGGCATCCTTAACTGCCAAATCGCCGGTCAGCAGCCAGTCGCCCACGAATTTGCGCGCGGTGGCTTCGGGCTTGTTCCAATAGGACAGGAACATCACCGGATCGGGGCGGCGGATCGCCACATTGCCCGTCTCGCCGGGCGGCAGGACGTTGCCGCTCTCATCCACCACCTCGACGGTATGGCCGGGTATCGGCCGGCCCATGGAGCCGGGACGCGTTTCCATGATCGGCGCGCAGTTGCCCAGCACCAGGTTGCATTCCGTCTGGCCGTAGAATTCGTTGATCGTCACGCCCAGCGCGGTGCGGCCCCAGGCCACCAGCTCCTCGCCCAACGGTTCGCCGCCGCTGCCAACCGTGCGCAGGTTGATGGGCGTGCGGGCGCGGGAGGTGCCAGCCTGGCGGAAGAGCTTAAGCGCGGTCGGCGGCAGGAAGCTGTTGCGCACGCCGTGCCGGGCCATCAGCGCGAAGGCGGCCTCGGGGTCGAATTTGCGGGCACGGTGGGCCAAGACGGGCACGCCGTGGTGCCAGCTGGGCAGCAGCACATCCAGCAGCCCGCCGGCCCAGGCCCAGTCGGCCGGCGTCCAGAACAGGTCGCCCTTCTGGGGGAAAAACTCGTGCGGGAACTCGACACCGGGCAGATGTCCCAGCACGACGCGATGGGCCTGCAACGCGCCCTTGGGTGGGCCGGTGGTGCCCGAGGTGTACATGATGAGGGCGGGATCGTCTGGCGAGGTGTCGACCGGATTGAACGAGTCCGCGGCGCGTTCCATCAACACTCGGAAATCGTGATCGCCACCGCCGTTGCCGGCGATGATCAAGGCGACAGGCTTGTCGAGGTCTTTCTCGGCCTCGCGTGCCTTGGGCAGCCCCTGGTCGTCGGTGACGAGAGCCTTGGCGCCGCTGTCTTTCAGCCGGTAGGCGATGGCGTCGGGGCCGAACAGCGCGAAGAGGGGCAGGACGATGGCGCCCAGCTTGTAGGACGCCAGATGCGCTATGGCCAGTTCCGGGCCTTGCGACAGCAGGACTGCGACGCGGTCGCCGCGCCCGATGCCCAGATGGCGCAGCGCGTTGGCCAGGCGGTTGCTGAGCCTTGCGAGGTCTTGGAACGAATGGCGGGTGACGGCGCCGGATTCGTCTTCCACGATCATGGCGACGCCGCCGGACGCCGCGTGGCGATCGCACACGTCCACCGCGATGTTGTAGCGCTCCGGCACGCGCCAGCGGAACGCGGCTACGACGGAATCGTAGTCCGTCCCTGGCGTCAGCATGCGTTTGCGCCGTTCGACGGAGGCATAGCCACGCGAGCGTGAAGCCGGTACATCTGCACTCCAATCAGCACGGAGCGGCCATGTTCCAGCCCGGCCTTTCGAAAGGCAAGCACGCCCTCGCGGCCGCGATCGTGTGCGCGGTCCTTTCGGCCGCGGCGCCGGGCCATGCCGCGCCTGCCAAGCAGGAGCTGTTCGTCCATTCCTGGCAGGGCGAGTTTCCGCGGACGGATTTTTCCCTGCACGCCGTGCCGCTCGACGAGATCTACGACGTGGTTCACCGGGACGCGGTGCCGGCCATCGAGAATCCCAAGATCGTGTCCTTGCGCGAGGTCTACGGCATCGGCGATTGGGAGCCGGTGGTGACGGTCTCGATCGGCGGTGAGCGGCGGGCTTATCCGGTCCAGCTCCTGACCTGGCACGAGGTCGTCAACGACACGGTGGGCGGCGTGCCCGTGGCAGTGACTTATTCGCCCTTGTGCAACTCCATCGTCGTCTACGACCGGCGGGTGGACGGGCAGGTGCTGGTCTTCGGCGAGACCGGGCGGCTGCGCAACGCCAACGCCGTCATGTACGACAAGGAAACCGAAAGCTGGTGGCAGCAATATACCGGCGAGGCCATCGTGGGCGACTTGACCGGTAAGCGTCTGAGGCCTGTCGCGGCGCGAATCGAGTCTTTCATCCGCTTCCGAAAGGGCGCGCCGGAGGGCACGGTGGTGATGCCGCGCTCGCCGTCCATGCGCCAGTACGGCCAGAATCCCTTCGCTTATTACGACACCCGTGGAAGGCCTGACCAATCCTTCGCGGGCGCGCGGCCAGTCGGCATCGCGCCCCTGGCGCGGGTCGTCTCGGTGGGCGACCAGGCTTGGGCGCTCGATCTGGTGCGCAAGGAGAAGACCATCGAAGCGGACGGGCTGACGATCGTCTGGCAACCGGGTCAGGCCTCGGCTCTGGACCAGGTCATGATTTCCAACGGGCGTGACGTGGGAAACGTCACGGTCCAGCGCAAGACCGCGTCCGGGCTGGAGGACGTGCCCTATAACCTCAGCTTCGCCTTCGCCTTCCACGCCTTTTATCCAAAGGGCACGATTCGTACGGCGAAATGACCGATTTTTCGCCTCAATCGAGGCGTTTCCTTGCCCCTGGAACGGGGGAGGACTAAATTTATGGCAGCTCTTCAGCAGACATGGATGTGGCGATGCCGCGCGATCCGGCCGTAGAGATTCTACCCTCCGCTTGTCCGCACGATTGCCCCAGCACCTGCGCGCTGGAAGTGGAGAAGATCGACTCCCATCATATCGGGCGGGTGCGCGGTTCGCAGCGCAACAGCTACACGGCGGGCGTGATCTGCGCGAAGGTCGCGCGCTATTCCGAACGCGTGCATCACCCCGAGCGGCTGCGCACGCCCCTGCGTCGTGTGGGCGAGAAGGGGGTGGGCCTTGCGGCCTACCAGCCCATCGGCTGGGATGACGCTCTCGACCTGATCGCCGACAAGCTGATCCGAGTGGCAGAGCGCGACGGGGCCGAGGCCGTATGGCCGTACTTCTATGCCGGCACCATGGGGTATGTGCAGCGGGACGGTATCGAGCGGCTGCGCCACGTCATGCGCTACTCGCGCCAGTACAGCACGATCTGCGTCAAGCTGTCGGACACGGGCTGGGTCGCGGGCGCGGGCGTGAAGCGCGGCGTGGACGCGCGCGAGGTCGTGGAATCGGACCTGATCGTGGTGTGGGGCGGCAATCCGGTCTCCACCCAAGTCAACTTGATGACCCATATCGCCCGCGCCCGGAAGGAGCGCGGCACGAAGCTTGTGGTCATTGACCCCTATCGCACGCCGACGGCGGAGCAGGCCGATATCCATTTAGCCGTACGGCCGGGCACGGACGGAGCGCTGGCTTGCGCCGTGATGCACGTGCTGTTCCGCGATGGCATGGCCGATCGCGCCTATCTCGCGAAGTACACCGACGTTCCGGCCGAACTAGAAGCGCATCTCAAGACCCGCACGCCCGAATGGGCATCGGCCCTCACCGGCCTCTCTGTCCAGGCGATCGAGGATTTCGCCCGCCTCTACGGCCAGACCAAGCGCAGCTACATCCGCGTTGGCTATGGCTTCACGCGTATGCGCAACGGCTCGGCTCAGATTCACGCGGTGGCCTCGCTGCCCGCGGTGACGGGCGCGTGGCAGTATCCGGGCGGCGGCGCCATGTATGGCCAGACCGGGCTCTATACGTTGGATCGCACGATGATCCAGGGGCTCGACTGGCTCGACAAGGGCGTGCGCAGCCTCGATCAGTCGCGCATGGGGCCCATCTTAGTCGGTGACAAGGGCGCGCTGGCGGGCGGACCGCCGGTCAAGGCGCTATTCATCCAGAACACCAATCCGGTCGTCGTGTGCCCTGAATCGGTCAAGGTGCGCGACGGCTTCCTGCGCGACGATCTGTTCATCGCCGTGCACGAGCAGTTCATGACCGATACGGCCAAGATGGCCGACATCGTGCTGCCCGCGACCACGTTCCTCGAGCACGACGATTTTTACACCGGCAGTGGCCACACCTATCTGCAGGTGGCAAAGAAGATCATCGAGCCCTATGCCGAATCGCGCTCGAACCACGAGGTGATCTGCGCGCTGGCCAAGCGGCTGGGGGCGGAGCATCCGGGCTTCCACATGACGCCGTGGCAGTTGATCGACCAGATGCTGAAGGCGTCTGGCCTGCCCGACGCGGACACGTTCTATCGCGAGGGGGGCGTCGATATGGCGCCCAAGTTCGAAACCGCGCACTTCCTCGACGGGTTTGGCCACGCCGACAAGCGCTTCCATTTCAAGCCGGACTGGAAGGCGCTGGGCATCGAGCACGACAAGATGCCGGTTCTGCCAGACCATCTGGCCGTGACCGATGAAGCAAACGCCGACAAGCCATTCCGCCTCGTGGCAGCGCCCGCGCGCAGCTATCTCAATTCCAGCTTCACGGAGACGCCGGGCTCGATCAAACGCGAGCGGCGGCCGACCATTCTGATGAACCCGGGCGATTGCACGGCTTTGGGTGTGAAGGAAGGCGACCGCATTCGCATCGGCAACGATCAAGCCTCGATCGTGATTCATGTGGAGCCCCGCGAAGGGCAGCAGCGAGGTGTGGTGGTGATCGAAAGCATCTGGCCCAATGCCGCCTTCGAGGAAGGCATCGGTGTCAATGCGCTGACCAGCGCGGACGCGGGCTATCCCGCCGGCGGAGCGGTGTTCCACGACACCGCCGTCTGGTTGCGCGCGGCCTAGGGACCCCAGCTTGAGCAATCGACCCGGACGGGTCGTCGTGGTCGGAAACGAGAAGGGCGGTTCCGGCAAATCGACGGTCGCCATGCATCTGGCGGTGGCGCTTTTGGGCGACGGGTTTCGCGTCGGCACCATCGACCTCGACGCGCGCCAAGGCACACTCACTCGGTTTGTCGACAACCGGAAGGCACATGGCGGCCGCGGCGTTACCTTGAGCGTGCCGCAACATACCGCCGTACACCGATCGAAGGCCGATGATTTGCGTGCGGCGGAAGCGGAGGACCGCGCGGCCTTCGAGGCGGCGTTGGCCTCTCTTCAGGAACACTGTGACTTCGTCGTGATCGACACGCCGGGCAGCGACAGTTACCTGTCCCGTCTCGGTCATTCCCATGCCGACGTGATCGTGACGCCGCTCAACGATAGTTTCATCGACCTGGATATTCTGGCGCGGGTGAACGGCGAGAGCATGGAAATCGAGCGCCCGAGCCATTACAGCGAATTGCTGTGGGAGCAGAAGAAGCAGCGCGCGCTGCGCGACCGGCGTTCGATCGATTGGATCGTGCTGCGCAACCGCTTGTCCCATCTGGATGCGCGCAACAAGCGGCAGATGGGCCGCATTCTGGAGAAGCTGTCTCAACGTTTGGGCTTTCGCATGGCCGCGGGTTTCAGCGAGCGCGTGGTCTTCCGCGAGCTGTTCCTCAAGGGGCTGACGCTTCTGGACGTGAAGGACGCGGGCGTGGAGATGACCATGTCTCACGTGGCGGCGCGGGCCGAGTTGCGCACGCTTCTCGATGCCCTTGGCCTAAGCCGTCCCGAAGCGACCGCGGGGCAGGAGGGGCCGGCATCTTCGTGATTGGGAACGCCGGGGGCGGCGCGGACGTTGCACCCCGTGTTGTGGCTGTGGCACAACAACGGCCTTCCAGCGCCGGAAGATGAACGGCATGGCGACCCTAGGCTAACTACTTAATATAAAAGGATAAGAAGGCGAGTCTCGATGTCAAAACGCGTCCGTAAAGCGATCTTTCCCGTGGGCGGTCTGGGCACCCGGTTTCTGCCGGCAACCAAGTCAATGCCGAAGGAGATGCTGCCCGTCGTCGATAAGCCGCTGATCCAGTATGCCGTGGAGGAAGCGCGCGCGGCGGGGATCGAGGAGTTCATCTTCGTCACCGGCCGCGGCAAGAGCGCCATCGAGGATCATTTCGATTTCAGCTACGAGCTGGACCGGGTCCTGTCCGAACGCGGTCGCGTGAAAGACGTGCAGCAGATCAAGGCGCTCCTCCCGCAACCGGGCGACATCGCCTATGTGCGCCAGCAGGAACCGCTGGGTCTCGGTCATGCCGTCTGGTGCGCGCGCAACTTGGTGGACAACGAGCCGTTCGCCGTCCTGTTGGCCGACGACCTTGTCCTGGCCTCCACGCCCTGCCTGTCGCAACTCACCGCCGCTTACACGGGCGGCAACCTCGTCGCCGCGATGGAAGTGCCGCCCGACCAGGTTTCGCGTTATGGCGTGCTCGACGTGGCGAGCAGTGAGGGCCAGCTGATCAAGGTGAAGGGCATCGTCGAGAAGCCGGCGCCCAAGGACGCGCCATCCAATCTCTGTGTCATCGGCCGCTATATTCTCGACCCCAGCGTGTTCGGTCATTTGGCGCGCCTGCAGCGCGGCGCGGGCGGCGAGATTCAGCTGACGGACGCCTTGGCCGCCATGATCGGCCAAGTGCCATTTCACGGGTACCGATTCGAAGGCACGCGTTTCGATTGCGGCGACAAAGTCGGCTTCTTCGAGGCTAACGTGGCCTTCGCGTTGGAGCGTCCCGATCTCGGCGAGAGCGTGCGCGGCGTGATCGAGCGCTACGCTGCCAAGAAAAAATAGGATCGGCGGCCCCGAATGCGCATCGTGATGATCGGAGCGGGCTATGTCGGCCTCGTGTCCGGGACATGCTTTTCTGAGTTCGGTCATCAGGTGATCTGCGTCGAAAAGGACGCGGGCAAGCTGGCCCGCCTCCAGCGCGGCGAGGTGCCGATCTACGAGCCCGGCTTGGACGACCTTATGGCGGCCAACATGAAGGCGGGCCGTCTGTCCTTCACCGGCGACTTGGCCCATGCCGTCGAGGGCGCCGAAGCTATCTTCATCGCTGTCGGTACCCCCAGCCGGCGCGGCGACGGTCACGCGGATCTGAGCTACGTCTTCGGTGCGGCCGAAGAGATCGCCAGATCTTTGAGCGGTCATACCGTGATCGTCACGAAGTCGACCGTGCCGGTCGGCACCAGCCGTGAGATCGAGCGGATCGTGCGCAAGACCCGGCCTGACGCCGACTTCGATGTGGCGTCCAATCCGGAGTTCCTGCGCGAAGGTTCGGCCATCAACGACTTCATGCGCCCGGACCGTGTCGTCATCGGCGTCGAATCCGATCGCGCCCGAGAAATTCTGCACCGCGTCTATCGGCCACTTTTCTTGATCGAGACGCCGATCCTCTTCACCGCGCTTGAGACGTCGGAATTGATCAAGTACGCCGCCAACGCTTTTCTGGCCACCAAGATCACGTTTATCAACGAGGTCGCGGATCTGTGCGAGAAGGTCGGCGCCGATGTCCACGATGTGGCGCGCGGCATGGGTCTCGATGGGCGAATCGGCCGCAAGTTTCTCCATGCCGGCCCTGGCTATGGCGGTTCCTGCTTTCCCAAGGACACACTGGCTCTTGCGCGCACGGCGCGGGAGATGGGCGCGCCTTTGCGCATCGTCGAGACGGTCAAGGACGTCAACGATGCTCGCAAGCGCCAGATGGCGGAGATCGTGCTCGGCGCTTGCGGTGGCTCGGTCAAGGGCCAGACCGTGGCGGTGCTGGGGCTAACCTTCAAGCCCAACACCGACGACATGCGCGAGGCGCCCAGCCTGGATATCGTTCCAGCATTGGTGGCTCAGGGCGCCAAGGTACGCGTCTTCGACCCCGCGGGGATGGAAGAAGCCAAGAAACTGATTTCCGGCGTCACTTGGTGTGCGGACGCTTACGAGGCCATCGAAGGCGCGGACGCCCTTGTCATCGTGACCGAATGGAACGAATTCCGCGCGCTCGACTTGGATCGTGTGAAGCGGTCGATGAAGCGACCCGTCTTCATCGACCTGCGCAACATTTATAACCCCGGCGAGATGGAAGCGGCTGGCTTTGCCTATCGCTCCATCGGCCGTCCGACCAAGAAAGCCGGCGCATGAAGCATAATTTCCATCCCACGATCCTGCGCGAATACGACGTCCGCGGTGTGGTCGGCGAAACCCTGGCGGCGGCGGATGCGCGCGCGGTCGGCCGTTCCTTCGGCACCGCGCTGGTGCGCGACGGCGGCAAGCGCGTGGCGGTCGGCTATGACGGCCGTCTCAGCTCTCCCGAGATGGAAGCGGCCGTGGTCGAAGGGCTGGCGTCCTGCGGCCTTGATGTGATTCGTGTCGGCCTGGGGCCCACGCCCATGACCTATTTCGCGGTCAAGCATTTGGGCACCGACGGCGGCTTGATGGTGACGGGCTCGCACAACCCGTCGAACTACAACGGCTTCAAGATGGCCACGTCCAAAGGGCCATTCTACGGCGACGCGATCAAGGCGCTGGGTGCCCGCGCGGCTTCGGCCGACTTCGCCAAAGGCACGGGCAAGGTGACCGAACACGCGGTGTTCGACGCCTATGTCGATCGTGTGTTCCGGGACTACGACGGGCAACGCCCGCTCGATGTGGCATGGGACGCCGGCAACGGCGCGGCCGGCCCCGCCATGGTGGCGCTGACCAAACGCCTGCCGGGCCGCCATGCGATGATCCACCAGGCGATCGACGGTCGCTTTCCGAACCACCATCCCGATCCCACCGTCGAGTCCAACTTGGCCCAACTCAAGGAGCTGGTGGCCAAGGAAGGCAGCGTCGCCGGGATCGCCTTCGACGGCGACGGCGACCGCATTGGCGCGGTGGATGGCAAAGGCCGCGTCCTTTGGGGCGATCAAATGATGATGCTGTTGGCGCGCGACGTGCTGCGCGACAAGCCAGGCTCCACCATCATCGCCGACGTGAAGGCCAGCCAGGCGTTGTTCGACGAGGTGGCGCGTTTGGGCGGCAAGCCGTTGATGTGGCGCACCGGTCATTCGCTCATCAAAGCCAAGATGGCCGAGACGGGCTCGCCGCTGGCCGGCGAGATGAGCGGCCATATCTTCTTCGCCGACCGCTACTACGGCTACGACGACGCGCTCTATGCCGCCATCCGCCTCATCAACGTGATCGCCCGCTCGGGCAAGACCTTGGCCGAACTGCGCGACGAGTTGCCCCAGATGATCAATACCCCAGAGCTGCGCTTTCCCTGTGCCGACGAACGCAAGTTCCAGGTCGTCGAGGAGCTGAAAGCGCGTCTCAAGGCTGAGGAGGCCAAGGTCGACGATATCGACGGCGTGCGCGTCTCGACACCGGACGGCTGGTGGCTCCTGCGCGCCTCGAACACCCAGGACGTTCTGGTCGCGCGCTGCGAAGCCTCGAGCACCGATGGGCTTCAGCGCCTCAAGGACACGTTGGCGGGCCAGCTTCGCAAGAGTGGCATCGAGCCGCCACAGGACTCGCAGCACTAAGCCCTGGAGCGATGGCCTCGTTCTTCTTCTACGGCACGCTGTTGGACGCGGACGTCAGACGTCT
>JAPLOM010000054.1:0-62332 GCA_026400755.1 Alphaproteobacteria bacterium | reverse complement strand
TTTCGCGGGCGAAGGGCAAGACCTATCCGATCCTGGCCGCCAAGCGCGGGGCCAAGGCGCATGGGCTGGTGGCGTCGCACCTGGACCACCGCGATGCCGCGCGCCTTTTCCACTACGAGGATGACGGCTATCACACGGTCAAACTCGACCTGGCCGTCTTCGATGGCCACACGAAGGCCTGGGGCTTCATGCCTGGCCCGCGCATGAAGGCGCTGCCCGTCGATTGGTCCTACGCGGCGTGGCGCCGCAACGTCAAAGCGCGGGTGATGCCGGGGATCGCGGCGTGGATGGCAGGCTATCCGGGACCAGGCGCATTGCCGCTTTACCGCCACTGGCGGTTGCGGCGGCACACGGCGTAAGGCCGTCGCGTTCTAGTTCTTGAGAGTGGTGAGTTCCTGGCCGGCCTGGATCGGTTTGCAGTCGATCTGGTGGCGCTCGGTCAGGGTGCGGCAAGCCTGCTCGGCTAGATCGCGTGAGGCCAAACCAGTCAGGCGCGCGCGATAGAGCATTCCTTTGTCGACCTCGACCGGCACGACCACGGCGGTGGCGTTGGCGAGGAATTCCGGTACGGCTTCGGCCGCGCGGGCAGCCGCGAGTTGGGCCTGAACGAAGCGCTGGAAGGCGCCGACCTGGACGCCCCAGATGCCGGCCGTGGAGAGGACCGAGGCCTCATGCGGCTTCGGCGCGGATGCGTCGCCCTGTTCGATCGGCTGCCTCACTGTCGGAAGGTTGTTGGGCAACGGGCGGGCCGCCACGTTCGCGCGCGGGTTGAGGCGCGAAGCCACGGTAAAGGTCGGCTGGGTGTCGAAGCCCTTGTCCAGCAAATGCATCATCTGCACATCGCGGGCATAGGAGCTGCTGCCGCCCAGGACGACGCCGAAGATCCGGCGCCCGTCGCGCTCGGCGGAGGCAGCCAGGTTGAAGCCCGAATCGCGGATGAAGCCGGTCTTGAGGCCGTCGGCGCCTTCATAGCGGCCGAGGAGCCGGTTGTGGCTCGCGATCTGCTGGCCTTTGTAGTCGAAGGTCTGCTGGGAGAAGTAGTGATAACGATCCGGGAAGTCCCGGTAGAGCGCCTGAGCCAGAATGACCTGGTCTCGCGCGGTGGTGACCTGCCCCTTGTTCGGCAGCCCGGACGCGTTGCGATAGACCGTGCGTGTCATGCCCAGTTTGGCGGCCTTGCGCGTCATCACCAGGGCGAAGCTGGTTTCCGTGTCGCCCAGCGCTTCCGCCAGTACCACGGCCGCGTCGTTGGCCGACTTGGTGGTCAGCGCCAGGATCGCATCCTCAACCGTGATGCTCTCGCCTGGCTCCAGATACAGCTTCGAAGGCGCTTGTGCGGAGGCGGCCTTGGAGACCGGCAGGCGCGTGTTGAGCGTGAGCTTCTTGGCCTGGAGGGCCTCGAAGGTCAGGTACAGCGTCATCATCTTGGTGAGAGACGCCGGATAGCTCTGCCCGTCCGAATTGTCGGAGTAGAGAAGCTCGCCGGTGGTGCCGTCGACGATGATGGAGGCCGCGAGCGGAGGCTGCCAGGTCGACGCGGCCTTCTTGGCGGGCTTGGCCGCCCATGCCGGCGTCGCAACCAGGGCGACCGCAACCACGGCGACCGCGAAATAGCGGTAAATGCGGGGTCTGGTCGTTGGTCCCATGCCCACCCTCTGACCTCGGCGGTCGCCGCCACCCCCCTCCCAGTGGAAGCGCCGACCAGATGATCCCGCCTAGGTTCCACGACCCCGCTCAGCCCCGGTCCAGACGGAATAGAAATGACAATTTACGGAAGGCTGCGAATCCTGTCCAGGAGTTTGTTGTGAATCAAAGGGTTGCGAGACGAACCCCAAGTGAGCCGGAAATGGTTCCGTGAGAGAGTCCTTTTTCTCGATGTGCAAAGGAAAAATGCAAAATTTTATTGCATTGCAACATAGGCGTGATTGACACGTCGTAACGTGTTTCTATATTTGAATTATTGCACCGCACAAACCTTACTGCGTCGCTTTGGGCGCCGTTAAACGAACAAGGACACGCAGTGGCTTCATCCAAGCGCAAACCCACGGGCAAACTGAACGGCGCCAAGTCCACCCCCGTCGCTAAGCCGCCTGTTCGCAACCTTGTCGCGGAGATCGCACCGATGACCAAAGAACAGTTGGAATCTGTCGCCGGCGACGCGCTGAAGACCTATGGCGACCTGGCCGCGATGGGCAAGGCGAATGTCGAAAGCGCCCTTAAGGCGACCGCCGTTTTGAGGAGGGGCGGGGAAGAGATCGGTCAGGCCTGGGCCGCGTTGGCCAAGCGCCTGATGGACATCCAGATGTCATCTCTCCAGACGCTGCTTGGCGCACGCAACATCAAGGATGTCGTCGAAGTTCATGCCGACCTGACCAAAACCCATTTTCAGACCGCCATATCTGAAGGCGCGAAGATCTCGGAGTTGACGCTTAAGGTCGCGAACGAAGCGATTCGGCCGCTCTCCGCGCGCGCGACCGAGACGATGAAAGCGACTGCCAAGGCCGCCTGACCTCCATCAACGGTTTCCTCCCAGCCTGGCCCGGCGGTTTCACGACCGCCGGGCGTTTTTTTCCGGTTTGCCGCGATCGGGGCGCCATGCACGCCCGGCGGGTTGGATCGGCTTCGGCAGATACCATATTATTGCCGGAAAGCGGGCCGACACTGGCCGAACGCTGGAAGAGGGTCGGATAGGATGAAGCCCGTCAGGGGCAACGGCGTTGATGGCGGTGGCGGCAATGGTCGGGACAACCCGACCACGGGCGTCGTCGTCAAGACGCGTCCGAAGACGAAGAAGCCCGACCTCTACAAAGTCTTGCTGCTCAACGACGACTACACGCCGATGGAATTCGTCGTGTACGTGCTCGAGCGCTTTTTCAACTTGACCCAACAGCGCGCCACCGAGGTGATGATGCACGTCCACCGGCGTGGCGTCGGCATTTGCGGCGTTTATACCTATGAAGTCGCGGAAACGAAGGTGAATCAGGTGATGGACTGCGCCCGGCAGCACCAGCACCCCCTTCAATGCACCCTGGAGAAGGAATGAGCGGCATCATCTCGCCCCAGCTCGAACAGGCCCTCCGCCGCGCCATCGATTTGGCCAATGAGCGCCGCCACGAATACGCGACGCTCGAGCATCTTCTGCTGGCGCTGACCGAGGACCAGGACGCCATCGCGGTCCTGCGTGCGTGCGGTGTCGACGTCGACCGCATCAAGGGCGACCTGGCCTCCTATATTGACAACGAATTGAACGGGCTGGTGACCAACCGGCTCGAAGATGCGAAGCCAACGGCTGGTTTCCACCGGGTGCTCCAGCGCGCTGTCATCCATGTCCAGTCTTCCGGCCGCGAGCGCGTCACTGGCGCCAACGTGCTGGTCGCCATGTTCGCCGAGCGCGAATCCCATGCCGTCTATTTCCTGCAGCTTCAGGACATGACGCGCCTGGATGCCGTCAATTACATCTCCCACGGCATCGCCAAGGTGCCCGGCCGCTCGGAGAAGCGGACCGTGGAAGGCGCCGACGAAGAGGCGTCCGGCGAGAAGACCGCGAAGAAGGGGCAGGAGGCGCTCAACGCCTACTGCGTCGATCTGAACAAGAAGGCCAAGGCCGGCAAGATCGATCCGCTGATCGGCCGCAAGGCCGAGGCCGAGCGCACCATCCAGGTGCTGTGCCGCCGCACGAAGAACAACCCGCTGTATGTCGGCGAACCCGGCGTGGGCAAGACGGCGATCGCCGAAGGCTTGGCGCGCCGCATCGTGCACAACGACGTACCCGAGGTTCTGCAGGGCGCTACCATCTTCGCGCTCGACATGGGTGCACTTCTGGCCGGCACGCGCTACCGCGGCGATTTCGAGGAGCGGCTCAAGGCCGTGATGACCGAGTTGGAGGCGCACCCCAACGGTATCCTCTTCATCGACGAGATTCACACCGTGATCGGCGCCGGCGCCACCAGCGGCGGCGCGATGGATGCCTCCAACATCCTGAAGCCCGCGCTGCAGAGCGGTGGGCTGCGCTGCATTGGCTCGACCACCTACAAGGAATACCGCACCCACTTCGAGAAGGACCGCGCCTTGGTGCGGCGCTTCCAGAAGATCGACGTCAATGAACCGTCGGTCGAGGATGCGGTGAAGATCCTCAAGGGCCTCAAGCCCTATTACGAAGAGCACCACAAGGTGCGTTATACGAACGATGCCATCCGCTCAGCCGTCGAACTGGCCGCGCGCTACATCAATGACCGCAAGCTGCCGGACAAGGCGATCGACGTGATCGACGAGGTGGGCGCGGCGCAGATGCTGCTGCCGCCCGGCAAGCGCAAGCGCACCATCACGGTGAAGGACGTGGAGGGCGTGGTCGCCAAGATCGCGCGCATTCCCCCAAAGACCGTATCGCGCGACGACCGCGAATCGCTCCGCAACCTGGACCGCGACCTGAAGACGATGGTGTTCGGCCAGGACCCCGCCATGGAAGCGCTGGCCAGCGCGATCAAGCTGGCGCGCGCGGGCCTGCGTGAGCCCGAGAAGCCCATCGGCAGCTACCTGTTCTCCGGCCCCACCGGCGTCGGCAAGACCGAGGCTGCGCGGCAGTTGGCGCGTATCTTGGGCGTCGAGATGCACCGCTTCGACATGTCGGAATACATGGAACGGCACAGCGTCTCGCGCCTGATTGGCGCGCCGCCGGGCTATGTCGGCTTCGATCAAGGCGGGCTTTTGACCGACGCGGTCGACCGCCAGCCCTTTGCCGTGCTTCTGCTCGACGAGATCGAAAAGGCGCATCCGGACGTCTTCAACATCCTTCTGCAGGTGATGGACTACGGCAAGCTGACCGACCACAACGGCAAGACGGCCGACTTCCGCAACGTGATCCTGATCATGACCACGAACGCGGGCGCTTCGGACCTGGCCAAGCACGCCATGGGTTTCGCGCGCCAGGACCGCCAGGGCGAGGACGACGAGGCCATCAAGCGCATGTTCACACCTGAGTTCCGCAACCGGCTGGATGCAGTCATTCCGTTCGCGAACCTGCCGCCGGAAACGGTGCTGCGCGTGGTCGACAAGTTCATCATCCAGCTCGAGGAACAGTTGGCGGACCGCCAGGTTTCGATCCAGCTGACCGACGAGGCGCGCGCGTGGCTGGCCAAGAAGGGCTACGACCCGTCCTTCGGCGCGCGGCCGCTGGCCCGCGTGATCCAGGAGTATGTGAAGAAGGGCATCGCCGAGGAGCTTTTGTTCGGCAAGCTGGCCAAGGGCGGCATCGTCAAGGTGCGGCTCGATGGCGACAAGCTGGCCTTCGACTACACGCCGGCCGAGCCCAAACAGGGCGACAAGGTTCCGGTCCTGGTCGAATAGTTGCCGAGACGAGACGGGGAGTGCTGATGGACCTTCGCGAATTTGTATCCGCGACGCTCAGAGATATTGCTTTTGGGATACAAGATGCCCAGAAGATTGATGGAGTTGGCGGGCTGATTGCTCCAAGCAGTATCGGCGGGCACGAGCTTCCCGCTGATAGCGGTGTAACTAATAACAGTCGCATTACATCCACGGTCGTCAAATTTGACGTTGCTGTTACCGCAGAAGAAACAGCGGCAGGTGGCGCCAAGGCGGGTGTGAAAGTATTGGGCTTAAGCGCTGGCGTCGGGGGCGATCTTACGGCCAAAAGCGGCACGGCTAGTCGCGTGCAATTTTCTGTTCCGCTGGTGATGCCAAAGAACAATCGAAACTGGTCAACCGAAGGTCAGGCCAGCTAGCTATCTTTCCGGAACGGGCTGTATTCGGACAATCCCGCCATCTCGGCGTGAACGTGCAGGCGTTCGCGCTCAAGAAACTTTTCCACCGCGTCGCGGAAGCCAGCATCGGCGATCCAATGGGCGCTGTGCGTTTCGACCGGCAGATAGCCACGCTGGATTTTGTGCGTGCCTTGTGCGCCTGCTTCCACGCGCGCGAGGCCGCGCCGGATGGCGAAGTCGATGGCCTGGTAGTAGCAGGCCTCGAAGTGCAGGAATTTGAACTCGCCCTCGCAGCCCCAGTTGCGGCCATAGAGTGTGCCGTCGCCGATCAGGTTTAGCGCGCCGGCCACGGGTCGCCCGTCGCGCTCGGCGACCACCAGCAGGATGCGTTCGGCCATCGTCGCGCCGATCTGATGGAAAAATTCCCGCGTCAAATAGGGATTGCCCCATTTGTGATCGGCGGTCGCCAGGTAGAAACGGTGAAACGCGTCCCAATGGCGTGGCTCGATCTCGCCGCCGGTCAAGGGCCGCACGATCACGCCGCTCTCCGCCACTTCGCGCCGCTCCTTGCGGATGGTCTTACGTTTGCGCGAGGCCAGGGCGCCGAGGAAATCGTCGAAAGCTCCGTAGCCTCGGTTCTCCCAATGGAATTGCTGGCCCGCGCGCCGCAGCCATCCGGCGTCGCCTAGCGCGCGCGCCTCGGCTTCGGTCGGGAAGGTGATATGGACCGATGAAAGTTGATTGCCGCCGGCCACCCGTTCCATGGCGCCGATCAGCGCGCCGCGCACGGCATCTGCTCTGTCGGCCGAAAGGCCGGGGCGGATCAGGAGGCGCGGCCCGGTCGCGGGCGTGAACGGCACGGCCACCTGCAGCTTTGGATAATATTTTCCGCCCGCGCGTTCATAGGCTTCGGCCCAGCCCCAATCGAAAACATATTCGCCGTAGGAGTGGCCCTTCAGATACATGGGCGCGCCGCCGATCATGCGTCCCGCGGCATCCGTCGCGGTCAGGTGGTGCGGCGCCCAGCCGGTTTCCGCGGTGGCCGAGCCGCTGTCTTCCAGTGCCGCCAGGAAGGCGTGCATCAGAAATGGATTGCCCACGCCATCTGCGCCGATTCCCGCGCAAGCGTCCCAGTCGGTGGCGGGAATCGCGCCGATCCCGTTCACGAGCTTGATGGTGATGGCGTCTTGTCCGTCGGGCATCGCGTTCCTTGCGGGCAGGATAAACGCCCCGGCGGCCATCTTAGCGTGTTGGATGTTCTTGACCGAAGTATGGCGGACAGCGTTCGATGATGCCGTCTTTATAGAGGAGATTTTCCATGGACTCGGCCCCACGTTCCAAGGCTTTGGCGGTCGGTATCGTGATCGGCGCACTCGTGCTGGCCGCGGGCTCGGTCGTGGCCGGGTATCTGGCTGGCAAGGGCGTTCTGATGTCCCGCTTGGAAGACCGCTACGTCACGGTCAAGGGCGTGGCCGAGATGGAGATGAAGGAGGCTTCAAGGATGACGAGATCGCCCTGCAGCGCGTGGAGATTCAGGACACGCTGGCGCAAGGCTATCGCAACGACGTCAACAAGAACGCGCGCTTCATCCTGACCCAGAATGTTCTGGTCCGCTCGAACGACATCGAGCAGGTGCGCAAGGTCTCGCGCGAGATCGGCGAGCTGGCCCGGCGTGGTGTCGTCCTCAACGACACGCCCGGCCCCAACTTTATCGTGACCGCGCAGAAGCTGAACGAGATCAAGCCTGGCCTGATCCGCCAGGCTACCGAGCGGGCCAAGGTGGCCGCCGACGAGTTCGCCCAGACTTCGGGCAGCAAGGTGGGTGGCATCCGGCGCGCCAACCAGGGCGTCATTGTGTTGCTGGCGCGGGACGAATCGCCGTTCGAGGGGGAATACCAGGCGGTCGACAAGCGTATCCGCGCGGTCACCACCGTGGACTATTTCCTGGCCAAGAACTGAGGCCCCTTGCCATTGGCACCTCTTCTTTCCTAAGATTCATAGAAGGCCGCAGGGACGTTTTCCGCGTTTCGGCCTATGGAACGGATCGCTGGCGCGCTGTCTGCTGATGACGCCGAAAGCGGTTCGGAAGGGAGAGTGACGTGGCCACGACGTATCGCAACATCGAGGTGAAGCCGATCTCGGGCGCGCTCGGAGCGGAGATTTCGGGTGTCGATCTGTCGAAGGACATCAACCAGGAAACCTTCGCGGAAATCCATCAGGCTTTCCTCGAAAACTGCGTCATCTTCTTTCGTGATCAGAAGCTGGATTTCGACAGCCACAAGGCCTTCGCGCGTCACTTCGGTACGCTGGTCATCGATCCTTTCGTGGCCTCGCCGCCGGGTCATCCCGAATTCATGGTCGTGCGCAAGGAAGCGCACGAGACCAAGAACTTCGCCAACATGTGGCACACCGACGCGAGCTTCATGGATAAGCCGCCGTTGGGCTCGTTCCTCTATGCGGTCGACGTGCCGGAATATGGCGGCGATACGATGTTCGCCAATCAGTACCTGGCCTACGAGGCGCTGTCGCCCGGCTTGAAGAAGATGCTGGACGGCATGAAGGCCGTGCACACGGCTCACTCCTACAACACCTACGTCGATGCGGGCGAGTACAACGAAAACCGCTCGATGAAGCTGCGCTTCGACGACGTCATGACGAAGGCGGCCAAGGGCTCGATCGAGCATCCCGTCGTCCGCACGCATCCAGAAACCGGCCGCAAGGCGCTCTATGTCCACAGCGCCTATGTCGAACGCTTCGCCGGCTGGACCGAGGAAGAATCGAAACCCTTGCTCGAATACCTCTACGCCCATGCCGTGCGGCCAGAGTTCACCTGCCGCTTCCGTTGGAGCAAGGGTTCGCTGACCTTGTGGGACAATCGCTGTGCGCAGCACTACCCGATCAACGATTACCAGGGCAAACGCCGCGAAATGAACCGCGTGACGGCCGAGGGCGACCGGCCGTTTTGAATTGAGATTTCGGGTTTATGTGAAAAGGCCGGGCGCTCTGCCCGGCCTTTTTCGTCAGGCGATCTCGAAGATGCCGTCGATCTCGGTCGCGACGTTGCCCGGCAGGTCTGCCACGCCGACGGCAAAGCGGGCGTGTTTGCCGGCATCGCCGAAGATCTCGCCCATCAGGTCGGACGCGCCGTTGATGACCTGGGGGTGGTTGGCGAAGTTGGGCGTCGAGTTGACGAAGCCGCCCAGCTTCACCACGCGCTTCACGCGGTCGAGGTCGCCGCCGCAGGCAGCCTTGAGCTGGGCAATCAGGTTGAGGGCGCACAGCCGGGCCGACTTCCGGCCGTCCTCGAGGGTGAGCGTCTCGCCCACTTTTCCCACATGGACGTATTGGCCTTTCGAGCGCGGCACTTGGCCCGAGACGAAGACCAGATTTCCGGTGACGACATAGGGGATGTAGTTCGCGGCCGGCGCGGGCGCGTCCGGCAATTCGATCTTCAGTTCCTTGAGGCGCGCATCAATCCGTCCGGCCATGGCTCTTCTCCCTTGGGCAAGGCGCGGGAGCTTAGAGCCTCGCCGCGGCCCGATCCAGCGCCTGCCAGGGCGTCAGGATCGGGAAAAATGGGGTGCGAGAGTTTGTATCGCACCCCGAGCTACAGGGAGGAGCACGAAAGCTGAAGCGGGGAGCCTCAGCTGCAACCGCTGGTCGAGCCACAGGTGACGCATTTCATGCAAGTCCCGTTGCGGACCAGCGTGAAGTTGCCGCACTCGCCACAGGCGTCGCCTTCGTAACCCTTCATCCGGGCCTCACGGACCTGGTCGAGACGGGTGTCGACGGCGACAGCGATCACGGCATCCACGGCAACGGCTTGGGACGATCCGTTGCCAGTGGTCTCGAGGGCTCCGCCGTTGCCGGCGGCGCCATTTCCGTGGGCGTGGATATGGGCGTGTCCATTGCCGTTGGCATGGCCGGCTTCGCCACTGCTCGCAGCGCGGCCGGACAGGACATAAAGGTTGTTGCGGACATAGCCGGCGCTGGCCACGCGCTTCACGACGTCCATCTCTTGCGGCAGGTCGCCTTCCTGGTTGCCGGTGCCCAGGCTATCCGGGCGGGTGTCTTCCGGCTTCACATGAGCCAGGTCGGTGCGGCCAAGATAGGAGATGGCCAGCTCGCGGAAGATGTAATCCAGCACCGAGGTCGACATGCGAATGGCATCGTTGCCTTCGACCATGCCCGAGGGCTCGAAGCGCGTGAAGGTGTAGGCCTCCACGAACTCCTCCAGCGGCACGCCGTACTGCAGGCCGATCGAGATCGCGATGGCAAAGTTGTTCATCAGGCTGCGGAAGGCGGCGCCTTCCTTATGCATGTCGACGAAGATCTCGCCTATATTGCCGTCCTCGTATTCGCCGGTGCGCAGATAGACCTTGTGGCCGCCGACGATGGCCTTCTGGGTATAGCCCTTGCGGCGCGAGGGCAGGCGGCGGCGCTCGGTCACGATGCGCTCGATGATGCGCTCCACGATCCGCTCGGCCACCATGGGTGCCTGCTGCGCCGGAGGCGCTTCCAGGACGTCCTCGCTGAAGGTGCCGTCCTCGTCGCCCAACACGCTGGCCGAGAGGGGCTGCGACAGCTTGGAGCCGTCGCGGTAGAGCGCGTTAGCCTTGAGGCCCAGGCGCCAGGACGCCATGTAGGCGTCCTTGCAGTCGGCGACGCCGGCGCCGTTCGGCATGTTTATGGTCTTGGAGATGGCGCCTGAGATGAAGGGCTGGGCCGCGGCCATCATCAGGATGTGGCTCTCGACCGACAGCGCGCGCTTGCCGATGCGACCGCACGGGTTGGCGCAATCGAACACCGGCAGGTGCTCGGTCTTCAGGTGCGGGGCGCCTTCCAGCGTCATGGCGCCGCAGCAGAAGGTGTTGGCCGCGTCCAGTTCGGCCTTGGTGAAGCCGAGCGCGGTCAGCAGGTCGAAGGACACATCGTCCAGCTTGGCCGCGTCGATGCCGAGCGTCGTGGTGCAGAACTCCGCGCCTAGCGTCCACTTGTTGAAGGCGAACTTGATGTCGAAGGCCGAGGCCAACGCACCCTCGATGGCGGCAAGCGCCGCGTCGGTGAAGCCCTTGGCCTTGAGCGTCTCGTGGTTGATGCCGGGCGCGCCCTTGAGCGTGCCGTGGCCGACCGCGTAGCGGATCATGGTGTCGATTTCGGCGGAGCCATAACCCAGCGTCTCGAGCGCCACGGGCACCGTCTGGTTGATGATCTTGAAGTAGCCGCCGCCGGCCAGCTTCTTGAACTTCACCAGCGCGAAGTCGGGCTCGATGCCGGTCGTGTCGCAATCCCGCACCAGGCCGATCGTGCCGGTTGGCGCGATGACCGTGGTCTGGGCGTTGCGATAGCCGTGCACTTCGCCGAGTGCCAAGGCGTTGTCCCACGCGCGGCGCGCGGCCTCGATCAGGCGCGCGTCGGAGCAGGACGCCGAGTCCAGCGGGACCGGATTGGTCGCCAGGTTCTCGTATCCCTGCTTCTCGCCATGGGCGGCGCGGCGGTGGTTGCGCATGACGCGCAGCATGACGTCGCGGTTCTTGCCATAGCCCGGAAAGGGGCCCAATTCTTCGGCCATCTCGGCCGAGGTGGCGTAGCACACGCCGGTCATGATCGCCGACAGCGCACCGCAAATCGCGCGGCCTTCGGGGCTGTCATAGGACAGGCCCTGAGCCATCAGCAGGCCGCCGATATTGGCAAAGCCCAGGCCCAGCGTGCGGTACTCGTAGGAGAGCTGCGCGATGCTCTTGGACGGGAACTGCGCCATCAGGACCGAGATTTCGAGCACCACGGTCCACAGGCGGATGGCATGCTCGTATGCCTCGACATCGAAACGGTTGGACGCGTCGCGGAACGTCATCAGGTTCAGCGACGCCAGGTTGCACGCCGTGTCGTCGAGGAACATGTACTCGGAGCACGGGTTCGACGCATTGATCCGGCCGCTGTTCGGGCAGGTGTGCCAGTCGTTGACTGTGGTGTCGAACTGGATGCCGGGATCGGCGCAGGCCCAGGCGGCATGGCCGATCTTTTCCCACAGCTCGCGCGCCTTGACGGTCTTGTGCACCTTTCCGTCGGTGCGGCGGATCAGGTTCCAGTCGCCGTCCTTCTCGACCGCGCGCAGGAATTCATCCGTCACGCGCACGGAGTTGTTGGAGTTCTGGCCGGCCACGGTCAGGTAGGCATCGGAATCCCAGTCCGTGTCGTAGGTGCGGAATTCCAGACTGGTATAGCCCTGCCGCGCGAACTGCATGACGCGCTGGACATAGTTCTCGGGCACCATGGACTTGCGCGCGGCGCGGATGGCCGTCTTCAGCGCGGGGTTCTTCTTCGGATCGTACGGCGCGTCGGCGTCGCCGTTGCGTTTGGCGCCGTTGCAGGCGGCCATGATCTCGTTCAGGTGCTTCTGCGTGATCTTGGAGCCGGTGACCAGCGCCGCGACCTTCTGCTCCTCGATCACCTTCCAGTCGATGAAGTTCTCGATGTCCGGATGGTCTACGTTGACCACGACCATCTTGGCCGCGCGCCGCGTCGTGCCGCCTGACTTGATCGCGCCCGCGGCGCGATCGCCGACCTTGAGGAAGCTCATCAGGCCCGAGGAACGGCCGCCGCCCGACAGGCGCTCGCCGTCGCCGCGCAAGGCCGAGAAGTTGCTGCCCGTGCCGGAGCCGTACTTGAACAGGCGCGCCTCGCGCACCCACAAATCCATGATGCCGCCGTCGTTCACCAGATCGTCGGCGACACCCTGGATGAAGCAGGCGTGCGGTTGCGGGCGCTCGTAGGAAGAGGGCGAGGCTTCGAGCTTGCCGGTCTCGTGGTCGATATAGAAGTGACCTTGCGAGGGGCCGTCGACGCCGTAGGCCCAGTGCAGGCCCGTGTTGAACCATTGCGGCGAGTTGGGCGCCGCCATCTGGCGCGCCAGCATGAAGCACATCTCGTCGTAGAAGGCGCGGGCGTCTTCTTCCTGGTCGAAATAGCCGCCCTTCCAACCCCAGTAAGTCCAGGTGCCGGCCAGGCGGTTGAACACCTCGCGCGCGCTGCTCTCGCCGCGCGCGCGCTCGGCCTTGGGCAGCTTGGCCAGCGCCGTCTCGTCCGGCGTGTGGCGCCAGAGCCAGGACGGTATGATCGATTCCTCGACCGGCTTCAGGACGGACGCGATACCGGCCTTGCGGAAATACTTTTGGGCCAGGACGTCGGAGGCGACCTGAGACCATTCGGCGGGGACTTCAATATTCTCGGCCTTGAAGACCACGGACCCGTCGGGGTTGCGGATCTCGCTGGTGGTCTTGCGGAACTCGATGCCGGCGTAAGGCGACTTGCCTTCCACCGTGAATTGCCGTCGGATACGCATGAAGGCCTCCCCCAACCTATTGGTCGTTTCTGGTTTCGAGTGACCCCAACCTAATAGGGATCAATAGCTTAACTTGGGACTCGTGCTTCGACCCACTATATCTAGTGGTTGTCGCGGCAACGAGTCACAAATATAGCTTCGATCCACAATATGTTGCGGTGCAAAAGCGCGGCGAAAAGCCCGCCGTTTCTGCAATACCTAAGGCTTTCGACCTGCGCTCAGGTTCGGAAATAAGAATCAGTACCTAGCTATTCCGTTAGGGCCGCCAGAACGGCTTGGCCGATTCCGAGGCCGCTTCGGCCTGCGAGAGGCCCAAATCCCGCAGAACCCTTGGCTCCATCTCTTGCAACTCCCGCCGTTGCTTTGCGCGGGCCTGCCAGGTGGCAACCAACGCGGTGAAGCTCCGCCAAAGGCTCCGGGATTGAACCAAGGGTATGGCATGCTCTGAGCTGGATTGGTGCAGGTTCGCCGGGGCCATGATACGCTCCTGAGTGCAAGGGGCTTGTTGGAGCGGTGTTTTCTTTTGCGCGCCTTCGAAGCGGCTGCCCGCCATGCCAGCTTCACCAAGGCCGCGGCGGAGTTGAACGTCACTCAGGGGGCCGTCAGCCATCAGGTGAAGGCGCTGGAGGCCGACCTCGGCGTGGCGCTGTTCCGCCGCCAGCATCAAAAGCTGGCGCTGACGCCCGCGGGCGAGGGGTATTTGCCGTCCGTGCGCGAGGGGTTCGACCGGCTGGAAGCCGGCACGGCGGAGTTGCTCGCACGGGAGCGGAGCAACCTTCTGACCGTCAGCATGTCGCCCAACTTCGCCGCGAAGTGGTTCGTGCATCGCTTCGGCGGGTTCACCCAACAGCATCCCGGCATCGAGCTGCGTATCACCCCATCGATCGAGCGCGTCGACTTCCAGGGCGATCATGTGGATCTGGCGATCCGCCATGGCGATGGGTGGTGGCCGGAGCTTCACGTCTCGCGTCTATGCGGAGAGGAGCTTTTTCCCGTCTGCAGTCCGCGGCTTCTCGAGGGCGGCCCGCCGTTGCGCGAGCCGGCGGATCTGCGTCACCACACGCTGCTGCACGACGAGGGCTGGCAGGATTGGCCGATCTGGCTGGAGGCCGCTGGCGTGCGCAATCTCGATACCGCCAAGGGGCCGGTGCTGGCTTACAAGAGCCTGGCCATCGACGCGGCCTGCGAGGGGCGGGGTATCGCGCTGGCGCGGACGATGCTGGCGACCACGGATCTCTTGTCCGGCCGGTTGATCCGTCCGTTCGCGCTTGCCTTGCCCGCGCCCTACGCCTACCACATCGTTTGCCCCAAGCACGCGGCGGATCGTCACAAGATCGTCGCGTTCCGGGAGTGGATTATCGCCGAAGCTGCCTCGGATCTCGCGCGCCTTGCGGCGCTGTTCCCGGGCGCACGGTAACAACGAATTAATTCGACCGCGCGGCGGGTTGATCCAAAGTCGCCGCGCCAACCCAGCCGCGAGGCTGCGCCGACGGTGTCCCTATGATTTTAGCGTTTGTTTCGCGCCGAGGCATGATCGAGCGGGTCGAGATCGGCCCCACCGCGATTCTGCCAACCGATGCGCTGTGGGTCGATATCCTGGACCCCAGCGCCGAGGAGCGCACCCGCGTCGAGGCGGCCTTCGGCATCGCGCTGCCGAGCCACGACGAGATGCGCGAGATCGAACCCTCCAGCCGGCTCTATACCGAGAATGGCGCGGCGTTCATGACCGCGACGGTGCTGGCCCAGGTCGACACGCCGCATCCCACGAGCGATGTCATCACCTTCATTCTGGCGCGCCGGATGCTGATCACCCTGCGCTACACCGAGCCGCGCCCGTTTACGATCTATGCGCAAAAGCTTTGCCGCGCGCCGACCGAAACCGTCAACGGCGGCGAAGATGTCCTGATCGGGCTTCTGGAAGCCTACGTCGACCGGATCGCGGACGTGGCGGAGCGCATCGGCGCCGACCTTGATCGGGTCAGCAAGGACATCTTTCAGATCGGCAGCACATCCGGCGCGACGCAGGATCTGCAAAGCATCATCCGCGCCCTTGGCCGGAACGAGGATTTGGCGTCCAGCACGCGTGAAAGCCTGCTCAGCCTGACGCGTATCATCCGCTTCCACGCGGCCACTTTCGAGACCGAGTCGAAGAAAGAGATCAAAGAGGTCAAGACGCGCGTGCGCTCGCTTCAGCGCGATATCGATTCGTTGAACGAGCACGTGGCCTACGAATCGCACAAGATCAACTTCCTGCTCGACGCCACTCTCGGCGTGGTCAACATCGAGCAGAACCGGATCATCAAGATCTTCTCGGTCGCGGCCGTGGTCTTCCTGACGCCCACGTTGGTCGCCAGCATCTACGGCATGAACTTCCAGTTCATGCCCGAGCTGCAATGGGAGCACGGGTATTTCGTGGCGCTGGGGCTCATGGTGCTTTCCGCCATCCTTCCGCTCCTCTATTTCCGAAAGCGAAAGTGGCTGTAAGCGCATGACGGACGACCAGACGATCGGCGCCATCGTCCTCGGCATCGTCGAGGGCCTGACCGAGTTCCTGCCCGTGTCCTCTACGGGCCATATGATTCTGCTCGTCGATCTATTGGGCTTTCAGGGGCCGCCGGGGCGCGTCTTCGAGATCGTCATTCAGCTTGGCGCCATCCTGGCCATCTGTCTTCTCTATGCAGGCAAGCTGACACGCATCGCCGTCGACCTGCCGACATCGGCGGCGGCGCGGCGCTTCGTGATGCTGATCTTCCTGGCCTTCCTGCCGGCGCTTGTGCTGGGCGCCACGTTGCACGGTTTCATCAAGAGCGTGCTGTTTTCCCCCTGGGTCGTCAGCGTTGCCTTGATCGTGGGCGGCATCGCCATCCTGGTCATCGAGCGCATGCGTCCGGTGCCGAAATACAAGACGATTGAGGCGTTCACGCCGGCCTTCGCGCTGAAGGTCGGTTTGTGCCAGGTCGTCGCCATGATCCCGGGCGTCAGCCGCTCGGGCGCCACCATCCTGGGCGCCGTCCTTTTGGGCGCCGAGCGGCGCACGGCGGCTGAGTTCTCGTTCATTCTGGCAATTCCCACCATGCTGGCCGCGACCGTTTACGACCTCTACAAGAATTGGGCGACGCTGGATTTCTCTGGCGGCATCATCATCCTGATCGGTTTCTTCTTTGCCTTCATCACGGCGCTGATCGTGGTTCGCGCCTTCCTGGCCTATATCGGTCGCCACGGTTTCGCGCCCTTCGGCTGGTATCGCATCGTCATCGGCTCGCTTATGCTGGTCTTCCTGTTCGCGCGTTGAGCGTGGGCGAGGGGAGGGACCGATGGCGAACGTGATGCTTACCTGGTATGCGCGCGCCGACGAGATCGCGCGCGTGAAAGCCGGCCTGCCGCGCGGCACCACCGTGTTCGCGCCCAAGACGAAACCGCATTTGTCGCGGTTCGAGGTCGACTACGGCGACCTGATCAAGGCCGCGCCCAAGGCGGATGCAATGATGGGTTGGGTCGTGCCGCCCGGCATCTGGGAAGCCGCGAAAAATCTCAGGGCGCTGGCCTGGCTGCATGCCGGCTGCGACGAACTGGACTTCGCCATGCTCAAGCGGCGCGGCATCAAGGTCGCGAACATCCGCGGCGGCAACGGCATCGCCGTGGCCGAGCATGCGATGGCGCTTCTCATGGGCATCGCCAAGCGCCTGGCCCAGCGTCATCAGTGGGTGCAGGAGGCCAAGTGGCAGCCGTTCTGGCAGCCCGAGGCCATCGGCACGATGCTGGAGGGCAAGACGCTGGCCGTGATCGGGCTGGGCCAGATCGGCTCGGCCGTCGCGCGCCGTGCCAAGGCATTCGACATGCATGTCATCGGCGTGCGGCGCCACATGAAACTGGGCGGCCCCAACGTCGACGAGATCTATGGACCCGAGAAGCTGCATGCCGTCCTGAAACGCGCCGATTTCGTGCTGCTGTCGGCGCCGCTGACCGGCGAGACGTTGCATATGATCGATGCTAAGGCCCTGGCCGCCATGAAGCCCTCGGCTTTCCTGATCAACATCGCGCGCGGCAACATGATCGTGGAACAGGCGCTGTACGAGGCGCTGACCAAGAAGCGCCTCGCGGGCTATGCGGCGGACGTGTGGTGGAATTACACCAATTCGTTCCCGGCCACCTACCACTACCCGGTCGTCTCGCGCACCAGCCTGCACCGTCTGCCGAACGTGCTGTGCTCGGGCGATCAGGCGTCGAACGCCGACGGCATGACCGAGCGCGAGATCACCATGGGCACGGAAAGCCTGGCGGCCTTCTTCGCGCGCAAGACCATGCCGCGCGAAATCGACCTCGACCTGGGTTATTGAGGGGGCAAACCGGCCGGTCGCCTCGGATCGGCGAACCTTCTCCGTCTCCTTCTTCGCGTTGCTCATCCTGCTTGTAGAACATACTGCGTAGCTTTGATTAGGAACTCCTTCAGGAGCGACGGAGTGTAGCTACGGGAACTAACAGGTTCTTCTTCTCCGACCTGCTGCTCGCACCACACGCCATCTTCACGATTTTTCGCGGCTAACGACGATGTCCGGGTGCGCTCAAGCTCGGAACCGATCCGCACGGTAAATTGCACTGGGCTTCCGACGGTGGGTGGGTGGAAGCGGGTGGTGAGGTAAATTCTTCGGAACCGAGAATTAACGACCGGCGCATCCGACTCATGAACCGCGACCTGTTCGACAAGAGCGTCTCCAGTTTGCGGTGTGCGCGTGGCTTCCCGATGCCAGTCTGACCAAAGCAGGAATTCTGGACTGGAGGCCGCTAGATCGGCGATTGCTTCGTGCAGATCGCGATGTAGCGCGCGGACAAAAGTAGCAGTAGCGGCGCGCCTCTGTTCATATTCAACCTCGATGACGGACTGCGCCCGTAATAGCGCGATTGTTGCCTCCCCCTCATTTGAGGGCTGCATTGAAAGGTTGCCGAGTATCTCGGCCAGTTGTCTCATGGATGGCCGCTGTGCAGGATTGATCGCCGCTGCGCGGGAAACAGCGAGCATTGCGTGGTGGATGCGTGGGTGGGATGGGTGAACGCGCCCGAGATCGTATTCTGGCTCGAACCAGATGGGGCCAGGGAAAACCACGCCTGGTTCGCCGTTGATCATCGCCCATAGGACCTTACCAAGGCTAAACACATCACCTTTTTCCGTGACATCTGTGAGACGACCAACCGAATATTCGGGAGGACGATAAGCCCAAGCTCCCATAGCGCGCTTGGCTGGTGTTAATCGCTCATCCTCGGCGAGAAATGCACACCCAAAATCCGCGAGATACAGACAGTCAGGCGACTCGTTGAACAGCAAATTGGTTGGCTTCAGGTCGCGATGATAAACAGGCTCAGAGCGAGCAGCCATCGCCGCAAGCGTCGATGCAATCGGCTCTAGTGCCGCTGCCGCACGCTCGGGATTGCCGGCAAAAGATGTGATGGTTCTCTCCAAACTACCATCCATCTGCGCCATAACGATCTCTAGTGCACCTTCTCGTTCCCTCACTTCCTGTACAGGCACGATCCTGAGATCCGGCTGTTCATTGAGCATGAGGAGGATTTCTGCCTCCCGCCTGAACCGCGACACGGCCTCACGCGAAGCGCCTTCTTTAAGTCGCTTGATTGCTCGCGATCCGTCACTCCACACGCATGCATTCCCGCCCTCTCCGATCAGAGTCCATTGGCGGGGAACGCCGGCGTGGCCGGAACGGAAAAATTGATCTGACACAGCTGGAAAGATACCGAGTTTTACGAGAGTCGCTACTCTGGCACTTGCTAGACTTTGCCGTCAGACCGGCCGGTCGCCGTGGATGGCGATGCGGTGCATGACGCGCCGCTGGCCGTGATAGTCGTTCAGGGCATAGTGCATGGACGCGCGGTTGTCCCACATGGCGACCGAGCCCGCTTTCCAGCGGAAGCGGCAGGTGAACTCGGGCCGCACCGCGTGATCGCATAGGAAGTTGAGCAGCGGCCGGCTCTCCTCATCCGTCATGCCCTTGAATCGCATCGAGTAGGAGCGGTTGACGAACAGGCACTTGCGCCCCGTCTCCGGGTGCGTGCGCACGACCGGATGATCGTTCTCCTCGTGCTCGGAATTCTCGATCGAGCGGCGGATGGAGGCTTCGTATAACTGCTCGACCTTCACCTTATAGGCCTCGGCATAGCGCTGGGGATCGTAGCCGCGCACAGAGGTATGGACCGCGCGCAAGCCCGCGATCTGTTTCTTCATCTCGTCGCTGAGTGCGTCGTAAGCCATGTACTGGTTGGCCCACATCGTATCGCCGCCGTGGCTCGGCACCTCGCGCGCGACCAGAACCGAACCCAGGTTCGGCTTCAGGCGATAGGTCACGTCGTGGTGCCAGATGCCGCTGAAATTGATCTTGTGGTCGCTGGCTTCCTTCGCCACCTCCAGAATCTGCGGATGGCTGGCCAAGGCTTTCAGTTCCAGCGGGCGGACGAAAGGCTTCAGGTCGATCTCGCCGAAGCGTCCCGCGAAGGCCAGATGCTGGTCGGGTGTGATGTTCTGGCCGCGGAAGAAGATCACCAAGTGGTCCAGTAGCGCCTGATGGACCGCCGCGAAAACCTCATTGTCCATCGGCTTGGCCAGATCGACGCCCTCGATCTCCGCCCCGATAAAACCCGCGATGGGATGCACGCCGATCTTCGCCACGCAAGTCTCCCCGTCGTTCGATCAGTTTAAGTATATCGGCCTAAACTTCGATGGGCGAGCGAACTATGGTTGCCAGACGACCACGCGGATCGGCGTGGGCTTGCCGCCCGAGGCAGGGTTGTTCACCTGCGGGCAGTTGGAGATCGCCGCGATCACGTCCATGTCGGCGCGCAGGTCGACATGATCGCCGGGCTTCGACAGAGAATCCTCGAACACCAGATCGGCTAGCGCGTTGCCTTGGCGCACGGGCACGTTCGAGAAGAAGTTGAGGTTCGGCACGATGTCGCGCCGGCCCAGGCCAAAGCGCGAGAGGACGGCCAGGAAATTCTCGCGGCAACCGGGAATGTTGGGCACGCCGTAGAGCATGCGGTTGGACGGCGCACTGCAGCAGCCTCCGATCGTGTCGTGATGGCCGACCGTGTCGCCCACCATGGTCATCAACGGACGCGCGATGTCGGAATAGAAGCTGTGGCCCTTCGTAAGGGCCAGCGTGCGCGCTTTCTTGATCGTGTTCGGGGCGTGGTAACGCTCGAGCGGGTCCTCGGCGTTGTAGCAGAGGAAATCCACGCCTTGCTTTCCCTCAAGGTCGACGATGCGCAGGACATGGTGGCTGGTCACAACCGCGCCCCAGTTGCCGCCGGCCGGGACCATGTCGTCGCTGATGATCTTGCCGGGCGGTGTGCCGGTTGACGCCATCGCCGATCTCCTTTTCTTGTTCGTCCTTCAGCATGGCGGCTGGGCGCGATAAGGGGCAAGTGCGCCGCGGCCCGATTTTATTGCACTGCAACAAAGCCTTACGGGGAGGTTTGCCACATTTTTGCCAAAATTTCTCTTGTGTTCGCCATGCGCCGCCGTAGCATTTGCCTCGGCCCCACAGTGGCTCGAAGTACCGTTTCCGACCGTCTTCGATCTGGATACCCCCGACATTTTGAAGCTGAAAGACCCGCGGCGTCGCCGTGGGACGAAGCAATCTCGAGAAGGACGTTTTCAAATGCCGAGCGGCACCGTCAAATGGTTCAACGCCACCAAAGGCTATGGTTTCATCCAGCCCGACAACGGCGGCAAGGATGTGTTCATTCACGTGACCGCGCTTGAGAGTTCGGGCATGAAAAGCCTGAACGAAGGGCAGCGGGTGAACTTCGAGGTCATGTCCGACCAGCGCGGCGAGAAGGCCACGACGCTCACCCTCGCCGACTGACCGGCGTCGGGCCGCGCGCGGCGGCTCGGCGAAAGATTGCCGGCGCACTGTCTGTTATCGGATTGCGAGCAAGGCCGCTTGACCGGCGCGGCCTTTCCATCTTCCTTCCATCGACTCCCACAACATGAAGGAGCCGGCCATGGCCGCGCACCCGCTTGCGCCGTTGCTTAGTCCTCGCTCGATCGCCTTTGTCGGCGCATCCGAGCGAAAGGGCTCGCCCGGCAACAACGCCATCCTCGAAGCGATGCGCGGCGGCTTTCCCGGAAAGCTCTATCCGATCAATCCGCGCTACAAGGAAATCGAGGGAATTCCTTGCTTTCCCTCGCTGCGGGACCTGCCCGAGCCGCCGGATCTGGCCATTCTTCTGTTGTCCAACGACAAGCTCGAAGCGGCGCTGGTCGAAGCCGTCGCGGCCGGCGTCAAAGGCGCGGTCATCCTGGACAGCTGCTTCCTGCCCGGCGATACCGATCCGCCGCTGACCCAACGCTTGGCGCGTATCGCTAACGAAGGCGGCCTTAAGATCAACGGCGGGAACTGCACGGGTTTCATGAACTTCGAAGCCCAGGCGCGCGCTTGCGCCTATCCGCCCAGCCACAACATGGAAGCGGGCAATGTCACCTTCATTTCCCACTCCGGCTCGACCTATGGCGGCTTCACGCGCAACGAGCGGCGTCTGCGCTTCAATCTGCTCGTGGCGCCCGGCCAGGAGCTGACCACCACGGCTGCGCAGTACATGGACTATGCGCTGGAGATGGAAACGACGCGCGCCATCGGCCTGATGCTGGAGCAGGTGCGCGACCCCGAGACGTTCAAGGCCTCGCTGGAAAAGGCGATGAAACGCGACATTCCGGTCGTCGCCATCAAGCTGGCGCGTAGCGAGTACGGCAAGACGCTGGCGCTGTCCCACTCCGGCGCCTTGGCCGGCAATGCCGCGGCCTACGATGCGTTGTTCGACCGCTATGGCGTCATCCGCGCCGAGGACATCGACGAGATGGTCGGCACGCTGATGCTGTTCGGCCAGGGCAAGCGCGCGAAGAAGGGCGGCCTGGCCGCCGTGCACGACTCGGGCGGCGAGCGCGAGTTGGCCGTCGACACGGCGGAACAAATGGGCGTGCCCTATGCGCAGATCTCGCCGCCCACGGTCGCGCGTCTGCGCAAGCAGCTGGCGCCCGCGCTGGCGCCGGTCAATCCGGTCGATTTCTACAGCACGCCGCACACGTCGAAAGACGACTTGCGTGAGAGCATGAGCGCGCTGCTGGACGACGAAGACAGCGCACTCGGCATGTTCTTCGGCAACATGGTCGCCGATTTCCGGGCCTATGAAGATGCCGGCGAGACGATGGTCGAGCTGGCCAAGCGCCACGATAAGCCGGTGGCGATTGGGTGCATGTTCGCAGCCTCCGACCATGGCGATATCGCCTTGCGCGTCTCCAAGCAAGGCGTGCCGGTGATCTACGGCGTTATCCCCGCATTGAAGGCCGCGCAAAATCTGATGCGGCATCGCGACATGCGTGCTCGCCCGCCAGCCGGGACGCCGCCGGCAGCATCGGACGCAGCGGTCAAGAAGTGGCGCGCGCGGCTGGAGAAGGGCGGCGCGTTGGACGAGGGCGAGAGCCTGGCGCTTCTGTCCGACTTCGGCGTGCCCGTGCAGCCGCACAAGATCGTGGAGACCGAGAAGGATGCGCTGGCCGCGGCGGATACGCTCGGCTATCCGGCTGTGTTGAAGACCGCCATGCCCGGCATCCTGCACAAGTCCGACAAGGGTGGCGTGAAGCTGCGCCTAGCCGACCGGCAGGCCGTCGCGGCAGCTTATGCCGAAGTCTCACGCAATCTGGGTCCGCGCGTCTTGGTCGCGAAGATGGCCGATCCCGGCGTGGAAACCGTGCTGGGGGTCGTCAACGACGAGGCGTTCGGCCCGCTGGTCATGGCCGGCACGGGCGGTATCCTGGTCGAGGTGTTGAAGGATGTGCGCTTCGCGCTGGCGCCGTTCGATGCGGCCACCGCGCGGCGCGTGATCGACGGCCTCAAGGTAAAGCCGTTGCTCGACGGCGTGCGCGGACAGAAGGCCGCGGACATGGCCAGCTTTGCGGACGCCTTGGCGCGCCTCTCTGGCCTGGCTATCGCGCTCAAGGATGTGCTGGCGGAGATCGACGTAAACCCGTTCCTGGTCGGGCCCAAGGGCGCGGTCGCGCTCGACGCGCTGGTGGTGCCCAAGAAGAAGTAAACCGATCTAGGTGACGATCGGCGGGCCCTTCAGTTCGACGGTGTTGCCGTCGGGATCCTGCAGATAGATCGAGGGGCCGAAGCCGCCCGCGCCGTAGCGGGTCTCCGTCGGGCCGGCCTGAACGCCGTGCTGGGCCAGGTGCTTGCGCAGCGCGGCTTCATGGAAGCGCTCTATGGCCAGGCAGAAATGATCCAGGTTGCGGCCCTCGCGCCCTGGCGGCGCGCCGCCCGCGGCGCCCAGCGGGCCATCGAGCGTGACCAGGTCGATAATGGTCTGCCCGGCGCGAAGCTGGATTAGGCCGATATCGTCCCGCCGCCGCTCGACCGAACAGCTCAGCACATCGCAATAGAATTGGATCATGCGGTCCGCGTTGTCGGTGCGGAGCACGAGGTGATCCAGTCCCTTGATACGGATCGGCGGCGCCATGGGCTGAGATTGCCGCAAAATCTCAAGGCGGCAAAGCCTAGGGTTTAGGCAAAAGTACCGGTAGGTATTCGGCCGTAGCGTCGCTCAACAGGTCGCGCTCCATGCGATATTCCTGATCGAAGAAAGCCACGCCGATTTCGCGGTCGAGCAGGATCGTGCCGAGAAGTTCCAGCGCTTTCGTTTCGTCGAAAACACTCTCGGCATAGATCAGCCGCTTGTTATCCGCGACCGGGCCCAGCACCCGTTGAAAATAGGAATATTGCAGGTTGCCCACGCGCGCCTGGCGCACGCCCAGCACGACGACATAGGTGCGCGACCACGCCTCTTCGCCCAGATCGGCGCGGAACCGCCGCGATGCGCGGTCGAGCCCATTGAGCTGCACGCGCGCCGCTTCGCGCGCGGCCGACATCAGGGCGGGCTCCAGACTGCGGGCCAGCGCGGTTGTGGCCATGGGGTCGAACCGGCCGGAGGCACGCGTCTCGTCGATCAGCGACAGGGACGACGAGATGATGGTGTCGAGCGTCGGCCGCAGGTCGGCGGGGATCTCGATGGCGGGCAAAGCGTCGCGCGCGGCCACGACTTGGGCGCGGTATTCGTCCAGCGCGCGCCGAGCCTCGGCGGGCAGCGGCTTGTCGCTGTATTGCGATGACATGACAAAGAGAGCCAGCGGAATGTGGGCGATGGATTTGAGCTGGTGATAGAGCGGCGGCGTGAATGGTTCCGCGCGACGCTCGCCCTTGTGCAAGAGGACCAGCGTCTCGAACTCGACCAGGATGACGGGATCTGTACGCCCCAACGTGGCCGCGCGGGATTCGGCGTAGCGTGCGCGGAAGCTGGCATTGAGGCGGTCGAGCGCGTCCGAGCCCGTGACTTGGGCGGCGGCGGGCGCGGCGAAGGCGGCGCACAGAAGGAAGGCCAAAAGGCCGGCGCGGACGCGAATCATAAATTGCCCTCCGATACAGGAAACCCCGGTCGTCTTGCCACTTTCGCGGGGCGGCGCGCAATATGCCGGGCAGCATTAAAGGGGGACGTCATGGCGCCTGAGGCAGTGCAGAAGCCGAGCGGTGTGGCCGCGGGTTCGAACCGGACGGTCGCGCACCTTGTGCTGGCCGCGCTCAAGCGCCACGGCGTGGAGGTCTTGATCGGCCAAAGCGCGCCGACCCGTTTGTTCCTCCTGGCCCCCGAATACGGCATCAAGCCGGTGATGATGCGCACCGAGAAGGCCGGCGCGATGATCACCGACGGTTACGCGCGCATCGCGCGCAAGGTGGCCGTGGTCGCCGCCATCGGTGGCCCTGGCGCGGCGCTCTTGGTGCCGGGCCTGGGCGAGGCCTACAAGGCCTCGATCCCTGTCGTGGCCTTCGTGCAGGACATGCCGCGCAGCCAGACCGACAAGAATCCCTCGCAGGAATTCAACCACTTCGACCTGTTCAAGCCCTGCGCCAAGTTCGTGCGCCGCGTCGATCGCGCCGACCGTGTCGAGGACTATATCGACATGGCCTTCGCGGTGGCCTCCAGCGGACGGCCGGGGCCGGTCGTGCTCATGCTGCCGCCTGATCTGTTCGAGGATGCGGCGCCGCCGTCGGGCAAGCGCGTGGCCTCGCTCGGCTCTTATCCCATCGACCGCACGTTGGCCGATCCGCAGGCCATCGAGGCCGCGGCCGATCTGATCGCTTCGGCCAAGAACCCCATCGTCGTCGCGGGCGGCGGCGTGCATGTCTCGGAAGCCTATGACCAGCTGGCCCGGTTGCAGGAGGTGGCGTGCCTACCCGTCGCCACCACCACCATGGGCAAGGGCGCGGTGGCAGAGACGCATCCGCTGTCGCTTGGCGTCGTCGGCTACGCCATGGGTAAGCGCGCGTCGAGCAAACCGCACAAGCCCATCATCCAGCGCGCGGATCTGGTTTTCCTGATCGGCAATCGCACCAACCAGAATGGCACGGACGGCTGGTCGCTCTTCCCGAAGGACGCCAAGTTCATCCACCTGGACGTCGATTCGCTCGAGGTGGGGCGAAATTATGAGGCCGCGGTACGTCTTGTGGGCGACGCCAAGCTGACGTTGCATGCGCTCAACACCGCGCTGGAGCGGCGCAATCTCAAGACCCGCGAAGCCGCGCGCGCGGCGTTGGAAAAAGAGATCGCGAAGGGGCGCGAGGAGCATCTGCGCGAGACAGCCAGCGTGCGCGAGAGCAACGGGGCGCCCATCCGTCCCGAACGCGTCTTGATGGAAATGGCCAAGGTGATCACGCCGGAGACCATCGTGATCGGCGACGCCAGCTATTCCACCATCTGGGTTGCCAATTATCTGCGCGCGCAGAAGGGCGGCCAGCGGTTCATCACTCCGCGTGGGCTGGCCGGTATCGGCTGGGGCTTTCCATTGGCGCTTGGCGCCAAACTGGCCGCGCCTGACCGGCCCGTCATCTATCTCGGGGGCGACGGCGCCTTCGCCCACGCGTGGGCGGAGTTGGAAACGGCGCGCCGCCACGGCATCCGTCTTACCGCTGTGATCTTGAACAATCAGGTACTGGGTTACGAGAAGGATGCCGAGGACGTGCATTTCGGCCAGCACACGGACGGCTGCCATTTCGAGGCCGTCGACCATGCGGCCATCGCGCGCGCCTGCGGCTGGCATGGTGTGCGGATCGAGCGCGCGGCCGAGTTGCTGCCTGCTCTACAGGCTGCGCTGACTTCGGAGCGCCAGACGCTTCTCGACGTGGTGGCGGACCCGGCGGCCTATCCGCCGCTTACGTCCTTCGATGGCAAGCTGCCCGACGTGGATTGACCGAAACAACAAAAGGCATTGGGAGAGAGCAATGGGACAGTATGACGGCAAGGTCGCGATGATCACGGGCTCGGGCAGCGGCATCGGCCGTGCGACCGCGCTGATCATGGCCGAGCGCGGCGCTGATCTGGTCATTCAGGACATCAGCGAAAAAGGCGCGAACGAAACCGCCGAGAAGGTCAAGGCGCTGGGCCGCAAGGCCAAGGTCTGGGTCGCCGACGTCTCGGACGTGGCGGCCATGAAGAAGGTCGTGGCCGAGGCCGAGAAGCATTACGGCAAGATCGACGTGCTGGTGAACAATGCCGGCGTGGCGTCCGACCGTTGCCCGATAGAAGAGGTGACGGAGGCGATGTTCGAGCGTTCGATGTCCATCCATGTGAAGGGCACGATGTTCACGACGCAAGCTGTGATCCCGGGCATGAAGCAGCGCCGCTATGGCAAGGTCGTGAACATCTCGTCGATCCAGGGCACGGTGGGTTCGCCCAACGGCGCGACCTATAACGGCGCCAAGGGTGCAGTCCTGGCCATGGCGAAAGGTTGGGCCAAGGAGTTCGCGCCTTGGAACATCGCTGTCAACGTGGTCGCGCCCGGTCACTGCCTGACGCCCATGCCGATGTCCAAGGATAGCCCGGAAGTGCTGGCCCAGAAGGCCAAGGGCATTCCCTTCCAGCGCTATGGCCAGCCGGAAGAGATGGGTTACGCCATCGCCTATCTGTGTTCGCCCGAGGCGGACTTCGTGACCGGCCAAGTCATCAGCCCCAACGGCGGCTACACCATCGTCGGTTGAACCATCCGTCTGAATCGAAGAGAGCCGCTCCATCGGAGCGGCGGGGGAGAGAGCAATGGGACAGTACGACGGCAAGGTGGCCATGATTACCGGCTCCGGCAGCGGCATCGGCCGCGCGACCGCGATCATCATGGCCGAGCGCGGCGCCGACCTGATCATCCACGACATTAACGAGAAGGGCGCCAACGAGACGGCCGAGAAGGTCAAGGCGCTGGGCCGCAAGGCTAAGGTCTGGGTCGCTGATGTCTCGAACGTGGCGGCCATGAAGAAGGTCGTGGCCGAGGCCGAAAAGCATTACGGCAAGATCGATGTGCTGGTGAACAACGCCGGCGTGGCCTCGGACCGTTGCCCGATCGAGGGGGTGACGGAAGCCATGTTCGAGCGCTCGATCGGCATCCATGTGCGAGGCACGATGTTCACGACGCAAGCCGTGATCCCGGGCATGAAACAGCGCCGTTACGGCAAGATCGTGAACATCTCGTCGATCCAAGGCACGGTCGGTCATACAGAGGGCTCGACCTACAACGGCGCCAAGGGCGCCTTGCTGGCCATGGCGAAAGGCTGGGCCAAGGAATTCGCGCCCTGGAACATCGCCGTCAACGTGGTGGCGCCCGGTCACTGCATGACGCCCATGCCGATGGCGAAGGACAGTCCTGAAGTATTGGCCGAAGAGGCGAAAACGGTGCCGTTCAAGCGCTACGGCCAGCCGGAAGAGATGGGCTATGCGATCGCCTATCTCTGCTCGTCGGAGGCAGACTTCGTGACCGGCCAGGTCATCAGCCCCAACGGGGGCTATATCATCACCTGACGTCGGTTGGACGCCGCGCGAAAACAGAGAGCCGCCCTTACAAGGGCGGCTCTCGCCGTTTCGGGCCTATTTCAGGAATTCTTCCTCGAAGGGGAAGGTGGACAGCACGATCGGCCCCTTGGCCGTGACCAGCACCTGGTGTTCCAGCTTCACGCCCTCGCGTTCGCCGACGGGGCCGACATAGCTTTCGACGCAGATCGTCATGTTCTCCTCGATGACGCCGTCGAAGCCCGCGCGCTCCCAGTCCATCGGGTAATAGATGCTGGGATATTCGTCGCACATGCCGATGCCGTGCGCGGCGACCATATAGCGGTTGGGCTGCAGCTTCTTCGGCATCTTCCAGGTCTTGCGCGCATAGTCGTGGAAGCTCATGCCCGCCTTCAAGATATGCAGGTTGTGCTCCAACTGCTCGTAGGCGGTCTTGTAGAGATCTTTCTGCTTCGGCGTTGGCTTGCCGGGCGGGCACAGGAAGGTGCGCGAGATATCGGCGCAATAGCCGAACGGGCCGACCATGTCGGTGTCGAAGGCCACGATCTCGCCGGCGCTGATGACGCGGTCGCTCGATTCCTGGCCCCACGGATTGCTGCGATCACCCGACGCCAAAAGCCGCGCGTCGATCCATTCCCCGCCCATGGCGATGTTGACCTGGTGCAGGTGCGACCACAGCTCGTTCTCGGTCATGCCGGGCTTCAGCACCTCGCGCATGCGCGCCATGCCGGCTTCCGCCGCGGCGATGGCGAACTTCATGCACATGATCTCTTCCGCGGACTTGATCGAGCGGGCGCGTTCGGCCGTCTCTTGGCCGTCGGTCACTTCCAGCCCCAGGCTTTCCAGCGCGCGCAGCAGATAGAGGTCGATGCGGTCAAGCGCGATGCGCTTGTTGCCGCGCGCGTGCTTCTTCATCAGCGCGCGGATCTCCTTGGCGTGCCACGTCGCATGTTCGCGCGTGCGGTCGCCGCCGAAGAAATAACTCAGCGGCTTGTTGGTGCGGAACTCGTTGATCATCTCCAGCGGCCCGACCATGCGCTCGCCGGACGCCGCGTCGAACATGACGACCGGCCCGTCGGCGGGCACGAAGACCGAGCGGCCGGCGATGTGGAGGCCGAAGGTCGGGTGGCCGCGCCGGCCGGTGGCGTAGCGGATGTTGATGGGGTCGAAGAACAGGCCTGCGCCATAGCCCTGGGCGCGAATCTGCCGCCGCAGCCGCTCCATGCGGTAGCGCCGCATCTTGGGCATGTCGATGCGCCCCTCCGTGTCGCTCAGCGTCACGATGGGCGTGCTGGTGGCCGCGCGCGCCATGGTCATCTCGGACATGTCGGTTCCTCCCCTAGACCGGTCATCGCGGCCGGCGGGTGAAGTCTAGCGCAAGGCCAAGGGCCCGTTGACTCCCTGGATGGTGGGGCGCGATCCTTACGTCCGGCGACCGAGCGAGGCAGGGAGGGACGACCCATGGCCGTGCTGACGCAAGTCCAAATCGATCAGTTCCGACGCGACGGCTATCTGGTGGTGGAGGACGGCGCCACGGCGGCGCAACTGACCGCGCTCAACCGGCAGCTCGGCGAATGGGTCGAAGAGAGCCGCGGCCACGCCGCGAACTACGGCAAGACGGTGGACGGCAAGGCGCGCTTCGATCTCGGTCCGGACCATTCGTCCGCGAATCCGCGCCTGCGGCGCATCAACAATCCGGCCGAGGTATCGGACGTCTATCGCGACGCGATCTTCAGCGCGCCCATGGTCGACATGGTGGCCGATCTGGTCGGCCAGAACGTCAAGTTCCACAACTGCAAGCTGAACATCAAATTGCCGCGCAGCCCGCAGCGGGTCGGTTACCACCAGGATCATCCCTACGATCCGCACACGAACGACGACGTGGTTGTCTGTCTGTTGATGCTGACCGAGATGACGCGGGAGAACGGTGCGCTCATGGTGGTGCCCGGCTCGCACAAGGAGCGTTACAGCCTCTATAAGGACGACGTCTATACGGGCGAGATCGCGCCCGAGCACCACGCCGACATCGAGCGCCGCATGGTGCCGGTGACCGGCAAGGCTGGCAGCGTCTGCCTCCAGCACACCTGGCTCGTCCACGGTTCGGGCGGCAACACGACGGACATCCCGCGCAACCTGTTCATCGCGTCGTTCACCGCGGCGGATGCGTTTCCGCTCACCCCGCCGGCGGTGGCCAGCGCCATGTGCGGAACCATCGTGCGCGGCAAGGCCACGCGCTTCGCGCGCCTCAAGGAAACGGTCCTGGAGTTGCCGACGCCCTATAAGGAAGACTCGTTCTTCGGCCTGCAGGAAAAGGCGGACCGGAAACGCGCCTGACGGCGCCTATGGCGCGGTGACGGTGAAGGGGATTTCGCCGCGCGTGATGTGGCCGTCCAGCGCCAGCACCTGCCAGCGCAGGCGATAGGCGCCGGGCGCAAGGCCTGTGGCTTTGGCCGTGATCACGTCGGGCGCGCCGCCCTCGTCGATCGGCAGCTTGAGAAACGGCTTCTCGCCGACCATGAGCGTCAGCCGCGAGCGCGTCTTGTCGATGCGGTTGTTGTAGTGGAGCGTCATGGTCACGTCGGGGCCCGGCATCTCGGTGCCCACGCTGGGCGAAGAGTCCACGATGATGGCATGGGCCTGTGCGCGATCCGGGCTCCAAAGGGCGAGCGCGACGGTCAGCGCGGCGACGAAGAGAGTGGATAGGCGGATGGACACGGGGACCCCGACATTGGAAGGCGGCTTATAGCAGCAGATCACCAAATATTATCAATGTACTGGCTACGCAACGCGAATCACGCATTTGACCGGAAATTGAACGAGGTTTTTTGACTGATCAAGTATGATCAGTGCGGCAGAAGCTGAGGTCGCTGGTCCTGAGGGATATATGAATATTTTTGAGTTTGTAACCCAAGATGAGCTCGACGAACTTCCTGAAGATCCCAATCAGGCATTCACCACGTTCGTTCGCCATGCTCAGCGCCGCTTAGGAGCGAAGACAAAGGAATTAGATAATAACGATGGCTGGGAAGAGCTCAATGAAGCGCGTCACGGTTTTATGAATGTCGTGGTCGCTGCGGCAAAGCGTTATCAAATTGAACCTTTCTCGTCTCTTGAAGTTCCGCGACTGGATGATTTTGGCGCTAAAGATCATAGGCAGTTCAAAGCCGATCTTGATCATTACATGACGCAACTGCTGTTGGATAACAGCATTCGTGGAAAGCGAGATTCTGTCCTTATTGAAACAAAAGGAAGAGATCGGATTCGGTCTCACGTGCATGAACTTAGGAAGTGCGTGGACAGCTCTGGTCTGCCTGAGGTCAAAAAAACCGCCTTACTAAAGAGGATCACTGAATTTGAGGCGGAGCTCGAGAAAAGAAGATTAAATCTTCTAGCGGTGGCTCGAGTCACGTTCGAGCTAATGGCTGTGCCCGGCGGGGTTTGGTCTTCTGCTGATATTACTTACAAACTGATTACGAACGTTCTTCAAACTGTCGGCGAGGCTAAAGCAATTGAGGATGAGGCTAGACGTCTTCCTCCGACTGAAGCCCCTGTCGCTCTGTCCGCACCTCGTCGTGAGGGAATTCGCGCTGCTCCTGCATCAGATTTAGACGACGAAATTCCGTTTTAATTCTTGGGCCGGAACACGCGCCGCGTCTTGCCCTCGGTTCGGGGCAGGGAATGGGGCGCCAAGAGGGTCACCTCGGCGGTGGCGCCGACGATGGACTTGAAAGCGCGCTCGATCGATTCGGTCAGGGGTGGGGACTGGCTCTGCCCCTCGGCCAGCTCGGCCTCGATCGGTAACCGGTCGTAAGGCCCGCCATGCGGCAAGACGATCCGGTATTCGCCGGATAGTTCCTTGAAGCCGTTGACCACCGCGGCCACGGCGGTGGGGAAGACGTTCAGGCCGCGCACGACGACCATGTCGTCGGCCCGTCCCACCACGCGCAGGCGCGGCGTCCAGCGCCCGCAGGCGCAACGGCCCGTGCCGGTCAGGGTGATGACGTCGCCGGAGCGGAACCGCACCAAGGGTTGGCACTCCTTGGAAAGATGGGTCAGCACCAGTTCACCCGTGGTCCCGTCCGCCCAAGAGAGAGGGGTGTCGCCGTCCACCAGCTCGGCGAACATGGCGTCGCCGCCCATGAAATGCAGGTCGTTCGACAATTCGCATTGGCCCGCGAACAGCGACATGACGTCGGAGACGCCGTAGTTGGCGTTGCGCACCTGGAAACCCCAGGTCTCCTCTAGCCGTTGGCGGAAGTCGAGATTGTCGAGGCCCGCCTCGCCGCCGAACAGGCCCAGCTTCAGGCCCAAGTCGCGCGGTTTCACGTCCGGGAACTTCTCGGCCAGCACGCGCTCCAGCACCGCGGGGTAGGAGGGCGTGCACGAGATCGCCGTGATGCCCAGCTCGCGGATCGTGTGGATCAGCCGGTCGGTGTTGCCGACGCCATAGGGGATGACGGTCGCGCCCGTGGCCTCCAGGTTCATATGGTCGGTCAGGCCGCCCATCCAAAGCTGGTAGTTGAGCGTGTGAACGACCCGGTGGCCGGGCCCCAAGCCCGAGGCGCGCAGCGCACGTCCGCCGATGGCGGCGGTCAGCAGCGCGTCGGCACGGCTGAGGGCGATGTTCATCGCGACGCCCGTGGTGCCCGAAGTTCGGTGGATTCGGTTGATGCGCGCGGGGTCCGACGCGAGATAGGAGCCGAAGGGTCCGTGCGTGGCCTGGTCGGTGCGCAGCATCTCCTTGTCAGAGAAGGGCAGCTCCGTGATCGCGTCGAGCGCGGCGGGCAGCGTCTTGCCGCGCCAGAGCGCGCGGTAGAAAGCCGAATGTTCGGCCACGTAAGCGATCTGGCGCGTCCAGCGCGAGGCCTGGACAAGCCGTGTCTCGCCGTGCGGGCGGAAATCGAATTCGGGTACCGGTCCGGGCGCGTCGTACATTTCAGGCTCCGTAGCATCGCATGGCGATTGCATTACAGAGCATGGCGTGCGCGCCTGTCGAGGGCTGGCGAGGCTTGCGGGCCTCCTTTAGAGTCGCGCGGATGGGACAGGGGGGATTGTCGATGGCGCGGAAATTGGTGGCGAAGCGGGCGGCCAAGCCGGACCCGAAGAAGGTGCATAAGGACGCCATTCTGGTCGACGGCATGGGCGTTACCGTGCTGTTGCCGGTCGCCCTGATCTCCCAGCCCGCGTCGAATCGCGGCGTGCCGTTCCTGGACCGCGCGATCGAATCCGGCGTCACCTCGATGAACGTGTGCCTGGGCATCCTGGGCATCGGCATGGGCGAGGACAATTTCCGCGCCATGGTGAACACCATGTACGGGCATTACTGCCTGTTCGAAATGGAGCCGCGGCTGATCCACGTCCTGACCGGCGACGACGTGCGCCGGGCCAAGCGGGAGAAAAAGATTGGCGTCATCTTCGGTTGCCAAGGCATGGCGTCGAAGATCGAGGGCGACCCGGGGCTGATCGCGATCCTGCATCGCTTGGGCCAGCGCATCGGTCAAATCTCCTATAACTCGCGCGACGCCATCGGCTGCGGCGCCTTGGAAGAGCCCGACACTGGCCTGACTGAGTTCGGCCGTATCGTCATCCGCGAGATGAACCATGTCGGCATGCTGGTCGATCTGGCCCACGCCTCGCACAACACGCTGATGGAGACGATCGAGCGTTCCACGGCGCCCGTCATCGTCTCCCACGCCAATGTGCGCGCGCTTTGCAACCACACGCGCAACCTGACTGACGACGGCTTGCGCGCGTTGGCCGACTGCGGCGGCGTCGTGGGCATCACGGCCTATTCGCCGTTCTGCGAGACCACGCCGGGCGTGCGGCCGAAGCTCGACGACTATATCGACCACGTTTCGTATGTCGCCGATCTGGTGGGTGTGGATCACGTCGGCATCGGCTCGGACTTCTTCGAAGCCGAATCGCCGATCCGCTTCGAGCGCTTTTTCCGCACGCGCTATCCGGAACTGATCCGCAACTACGTTCTTGAAACCGTCTATGTCGACGGGTTCTCCAAGGTCGATCACCTGCCCAAGCTGACCGCCGGCTTGCTTCGACGCGGCTTCGCGCCGGCCGAGGTGAAGAAGATTCTGGGCGGCAATTTCCTGCGCGTCTTCGATCAAGTGTGGAAGGCGTGAATTCATATCCAAAAGGAACAATGACATGACGACTTGGCTTCGCACCGCTCTGGCGGCCGTGGTTCTGTTGACCCTGGCCGCGTGCGGCGATCCCACGAAGGCGGACATCATCGACAAGGCGCGCGGGGTCGAGACGCGCGAGCAGCTTCAGAAGAAGCTGGGCAAGCCCACCGAGATTTCCAAGCTCGGCCCGATCGAGCAATGGACCTATAAGGCCAAGGACGGCCAGGTGACCTTCATCCTGACCGGCGACAGCGTCGCTATGCAGGCCGCCGAATGATTGCGGCGATGACGCGCGCGGTCCGGCGGGCTGCGCGGTTCAGCGCGTTCGTGTGCCTTTTGGCCGGCGGCGCGGAAGACGCGTTCGCGGCTAAGGTGCCGCCAGCCAAGCTGGACGAGATTTTCGTCGATTGTTTCCAGGGTTGCCAGGCTGACGGCGAGGCCGAGGCTCTGTGCACCAAGACGTGCAAATGCGCGATCGACCAGATCGCCACGCTGTTCACCGCCGAAGAGTTCGAGAAAATGTTGAACGACACGGCGCAGAATCGCATGACGCCGGCCGACAACGCCAAGATGGGGAAGATCTCGCTAGCCTGCCGGGCGAGCCCGCCGAAGACGTAATGTCTAGAATTTCCGGAAATTAAAGTACTTTAAAAACTTGTCCTCCATGGCCGTTAACTGGCTCATGAGCCAAGTGACTAACGCCGTGTTGGCATTCACAAGTTTTGATCGTTCATCTCCTACGGGCATGCCTTTAAGCATCATCTCTGTCGTATGTAGCTCGATCCCTTTCTTAAAAATCGAATCGATATATTCGGAAATTTCTTCACCGAACAAAAACTTAGCGTCGAATGTTTTTCTCCGAAGTTGCAAAACTTCTTCGCTGTCGATTGCGGCGTCTCGAGCCACTAGACCCAAAAAAGTACGAACGGCTTGTAAAATTACCCAACGCTTTTCGAAAAGTTCTAGCTTTATTTTTTGTTTGCCAAGCTTGTATTGCTGCCAAGCGATGAACGCACCAAAGGCCGCTACAATTGGTGTTAATAAAGCTTTGGAGAGTTCTATTAGCTCCATTGACGCCCCCTATCTCCCAAGGCTGGCATTTTAGTGCATTTAATGTACCGATGGCCTAAGAGACAAATGCGATGTCAATAAAAGTGTTAAGGGGGGGCTAATGCCGCGCGATCCTCGTTACGACATTCTGTTCGAGCCGGTGAAGCTGGGGCCCAAGACGGCCAAGAACCGCTTCTACCAGCCGCCGCACTGCAACGGGATGGGCGAGCTGCGCCCCAACATGCACGCGGCCATGCGCGAGATGAAGGCCGAGGGCGGTTGGGCCGTGATCAACACCGAACATTGCTCGGTGCATCCGGCCTCGGACCTGTTGGGCGAATCGGTCCAGACTCTGTGGGACGACGATGACGTCGCCTGGCTGGCCCTCATGTGCGACAAGGTCCATGAACACGGCGCGCTGGCCGGCGTGCAATTGGCTTTCGCGTGCAATTGGAATCCCAACCGCGTCAGCCGCGAAATTCCCATGGGGCCGGTCGACCGGCCCTGCACCCAGTACGATCCCCAATACACCCGCGCGATGGACAAGCAGGACATCCTGAATGTCGTGCGCTGGTGGCGGCAGTCGGCTGAGCGCGCGCGGCGCGCGGGCATCGACGTCATCAACGTGGACGTCAACTTTTCCCAGGTCGCGTTTCAGTTCCTGTCGCCGCGCAACAACCGCAGCGATGAATACGGCGGCTCGCTGGAAAACCGCGCGCGGCTTCTGAAGCAACTGATCGAGGCCAGCCGCGAAGGCACCAAGGGCGAGTGCGCCATTTCCGTCCGCATCATCGTGGACGAGCTTTTGGGCGACAAAGGCCTGCAGGCCGAGACGGACGGGCGCGAGTGCATCGAGTACCTGGCCGAGGAGCCCGACCTGTGGGACGTGGTGGTCGGCCTGTGGGATTACGATTCGCGCACCTCGCGCTTCGCGCCCGAGGCTGCGCACGAGGCCAAGATCGCCTTCGTGAAGAAGGTCACGACGAAGCCCGTGGTGGGCGTCGGCCGCTTCACCTCGCCTGACACGATGGTCGGGCAGATCAAGCGCGGCATCATGGACATGATCGGCGCCACCCGCCCGTCGATCGCCGATCCGTTCCTGCCCAAGAAGATCGAGGAGGGTCGCGGCGAGGATATCCGTGAGTGCATCGGCTGCAACATCTGCGTCTCCGGCCATTACACGATCTCGCCCATCCGCTGCACGCAGAACCCGACGATGGGCGAGGAATGGCGCAAGGGCTGGCATCCGGAACGGATTCAGCCGAAGAAATCCGAGGATAGCGTGCTGATCGTGGGCGCGGGCCCCGCGGGGCTGGAATGCGCACGGGCGTTGGGTCAGCGCGGCTATCAGGTGCATCTGGCCGAGGCGGGCCGGGAATTGGGCGGCCGCGTCGCGCGCGAGGCGCGCTTGCCGAGCCTCGCCGAATGGGGCCGCGTGCGCGACTGGCGCGTGGGGCAGATCGAGAAGATCCCGAATATTGAAGTCTATCGCGAGAGCAAGCTGACCGCCGACGACGTGAAGGGCTTTGGCTTCAACCGCGTGGTGATCGCCACGGGCTCGCGCTGGACCAAGGACGGCTATGGCCGCACCAACTATTACACGGTGCCGGGCGGCATGGACGCCCATGTCTACACGCCGGACGACATCATGGCGGGCACCATCCCGGAAGGTCCTGTCGTCATATTCGACGACGATCACTATTACATCGGCGGCCTGATCGCGGAGCTTCTGCGCGCCAAGGGCCGAAAGGTGACGATTGTGACCCCGGCGTCCGAGGTTTCGGCCTGGACCTACAACACGATGGAACTGCGCTACATCGCGCGACGGCTGGGTGACGCGGGCGTCGAGATGGTGACGCACCACAACCTGGTGGACGTGAAGAAGGGCGAGGTGGTGCTGGCCCACATGCACACGGAAAAGCTGGCGCGCCTGGAGGCCACTTCGGTCGTCATGGTGACCATGCGCAAGCCAGTGGCCGATCTGTATCACGCGCTGGTCGCGGACCCTGACGGATTGAAGTCGGCGGGCATCCGGTCCGTGGATCGCATCGGCGACTGCCTCTCGCCGGGCGCCATTGCCCATGCGGTCTATGCCGGCCACCGCTTCGCGCGTGAGTTGGACGAGACGGTCGATATCGACCTGCCCACCTTCCGCCGCGAGCGGCCCATCGTGTTGAGGGCGTAATGACAAAGTCTCTTTCCGGAAAACTGGCGGTCGTGACCGGCGCCTCGCGCGGCATCGGCCGCGCGATTGCCGAACAGCTTCTGGCCCAGGGCGCCGAGGTGGTCGGCACTTCGACCAAGGCGGGCGGCGACTTCCCCAAAGGTTGCCGGCACGAAGCGGTTCGCCTCGACGATCCGGCGTCGGTCGCGTCGTTCTGCAGGACGGTGGAGACGCTGGCGCCGCATATCCTGGTCAACAACGCGGGCGTCGCGAATCCGCAAACCTTCGAGGCCATCGACGACGCGGAGTTCCGCCGCGTGCATGAGATCAACCTGATGGCGCCGATGGCCATTTGCCGCGCCGCGCTGCCGGGCATGAAGCGTCACGGCTGGGGCCGCATCGTCAACATCTCGTCGATCTGGGGGCCGATGTCGCGCGTGGCGCGCAGCACCTATGCCTCCAGCAAGGCCGCGCTCGATGGCATGAGCGGCTGTCTCGCCGCCGAAGCCGCGCCGCACGGCGTGCTGGTCAATTGCGTGGCGCCCGGCTTTACCGAGACCGAGATGATCAAGACGATCTTTCCGCCCGACAAGCGGGCCGCGCTGGCCAAAAGCGTGCCCATGAAACGCCTTGCCCAGCCGGAAGAGATCGCGAAGGCCGTCGTGTGGCTGGCCGGCGTTCAGAACGGTTACGTCACGGGGCAGAACATCCTGGTCGATGGCGGGCTTTCCCGCGTGCGGGAGACCTGAATCATGTCCGACAAGCCTCTTCAGGGAAAACTAGCCGTCGTCACCGGGGCCACGCGTGGACTCGGCCGCGCCATCACCGAGCGTTTCCTGGCCGACGGCGCGGCCGTGATCGGCACGGGCACCAAGCCGGACGGCCAGGTGCCGAAGGGTTGTCGCTATCAACAGCTCGAGCTTTCCGAAGATGCGTCCGTCGAGGCCATGTGCGGCACCATCGAAAAGGAAGCGCCGCATATCCTGGTCAACAACGCCGGCATCTCGAACCCGCAAGGGTGGGACACGCTGGACGCGAAGACCTTCCGCGCGACCCAGCAGATCGATCTGGTCGCGCCGATGATGATGTGCCGCGCCGCCATTCCAGGCATGCGCAACCACAAGTGGGGCCGCTTCGTGGGCATCTCCGCTCTGTCTGGCTCGTATATCGGCCGGCCCACGCGCGCTTCGCTGGGGGCGGCCAAGGCCGGGCTGGTCGCCGTCTACACATCGCTGGCGGCCGAGCTGGCCCCCGACGGCATCCTGGCCAATTGCGTGGCGCCCGGTTTTATCGACACGGACGTGTTGCCGCAGCTCTATACCAAGGAGCAAATCGCGGCCATGGCCGCGCGCGCGCCGGTGGGACGGTTGGGCAAGCCGGAGGAAGTGGCGGCGCTGGTCGCGTTTCTGGCGGGCCCCGACAACACCTACATGACGGGCCAGCAGATCCTCATCGACGGCGGCTTCACCCGCACGCTCTAGGAGACCAGGCATGGGCAAACCGCTCGCGGGCAAGATCGCGGTCGTCACCGGCGCATCGCGCGGCATCGGCCGTGCGATCGCCGAACGCCTCGTGGCGGATGGCGCCGAAGTCCACGGCACCTCGACCAAGCCGGACGGCAAGCTGCCGGGCGGCTGTACGCATCACCAGGCGCGCTTCGACGATCCGGCATCACTGGAGAGTTTTGCGGGCGCGGTGGCCAAGCTCGCGCCTCACATTCTCGTCAACAACGTGGGCGTGACAAAGCCGTACCCGTTCGAGGAAATCCCCGAAGCGCATTTCCGCGAATTCCACCGCGTCAACCTTCTCGCGCCGATCCGGCTCTGCAAGGCGGCGGTGCCGGGCATGAAGCGGCATGGCTGGGGCCGCATCGTCAACATCACCTCGATCTGGGGTGTCTCGGCGCGCGCGGGCCGCGCGGTCAATGGCGCGACCAAGGAAGGCCTCGACGTGGCGACGGCGTCGGTCGCCTGCGAGTGCGCTCCCCACGGCATCCTGGCCAACTGCGTGGCGCCGAACATGACCGAGACCGAAGGTCTGACCAGCGTCTACGGCCCCGACAAGCTCGATGAGTTGGCACGGAGCGTGCCGATGAAGCGCCTGTGCAAGCCCGAGGAGGTGGCGGCCTTCGTGGCCTGGCTGGCGGGGCCGGAGAACACCTACATCACCGGCCAGCATCTGATGATCGACGGCGGCTTCTCGCGGTTCTGCTGAGGGAGAGAGACATGACGGATCAATCCCTCGCCGGAAAGCTGGCGGTCGTCACGGGCGGAACGCGCAGCATCGGCCGCGCGGTGGTCGAACGCCTCCTGGCGCGCGGTGCATCCGTGATCGGCACTGGCACCAAGCCGGATGGCGACGTGCCTAACGGTTGCCGCTATGCCCAGCTTCAGCTTGAGAATCCGCAATCCGTGGAATCCCTCTGCCGCGTGATCGAGAGCGAGCAGCCGCATATCCTGGTCAACAACGCCGGCACCAGCAGCTTCGCGACGATCGAGGACATCGACCTGGTCGACGTGGAACGCATCCACGAAATGCATGTCATAGCGCCCTTGCGCCTGTGCCAGGCCGCGATCCCGGGCATGAAGCGCCATCGCTGGGGCCGCATCGTCAACATCACGGCCATCTCTGGTATCTGGGGCCGTCCGACGCGGGTCAACTATGGCTCGGCCAAGGCCGCGCTCGATGGATTGACCGCGAACCTGGCCGCCGAGATGGGCGCGCACGGCATCCTGGCCAATTGCGTGGCGCCGGGCTTCATCGACACTGATGTGCTGAAGAGGAACTACACCGAGGCCCAGCGCAAGGCGATGGCCGAGTCGGTGCCGGTCAAACGCCTGGGCACGGCCGCCGACATCGCCAACATGGTCGTCTTCCTGGCAGGGCCGGAGAACGGCTACGTCACCGCCCAGAACATTGTGGTGGATGGCGGCTTCGGCCGAGTTCGCTAGCCCTTCCAGTCCGCCGCGATCTGCGCCACCACGTCGCCGCGTTCGACGCGGCCCGGCGGGCGCTTCAGAACCATCAGGCCGGCGCGGCGCGCCTTCACGGGCCAGGGCTTCTTCTCCCAATTGCCGGGGAAGTGAACTTGGCCGATCGTCTGGCCCGACTTCACGGTCGCGCCTAGATCGACGAAGTGCTCGTAGAGGCCCGTGTCGGGTGCGTAGCTGTTCGAGCGCGGATCGTTCACTTCCATGATACGCGGCGCGGGGCGGCCCTGGCTTTCGGGTGTCACGATCTTGCCGTCCATCAGCCCGAAGAACTTGAGCAGGTTCATCATGCCGGTCTCGGTCCAGGCTAGCGTCTGCACGTCCACGCGTCCCGCGCCGCCCAACTCGGCGTTGGTCGAAAGGATGCCGCGCTCTTCGCACTCCATTTCGAACAGACCGCCATGGTCGGACTTCACATCCACCAGGCCGATGGGCAGTCCGAACGCCCTCAGCGCTTCGGTGGTGCGCTTCTCGCGCTTCTTATCCTTGCTCACGTTCATGATCATGGTCGGGATGTATTCCAGCGTCTTGCCGCCGGAATGGAAGTCGAACTGGTAGTCGGTCAGCGGCAACAGCACGTTGCTGACATAGTGCGCGATCTGCAGCGTGATGGAGCCGTTGCGCTCGCCGGGGAAGACGCGGTTCATGTTCAGCCCGTCGAGGGGCGAGCAGCGCTGGCCGGCCAGCACGGCCGGCAGGTTCATGGCGGGCAGGATGATGACGCGGCCCTGGATCTTGGCGGGTGTCAGCTTGGCCGCCAGCTTCATCAGCGCCACCGGACCTTCGTATTCGTCGCCGTGCACGCCGCCGCTGAAGAACACGGTCGGTCCCTTGCCGTTCTTGATCACGGTGAGGGGGATGGGGACGATGCCGTAGGCCGATTCGTTGGTCGAACTGGGCACGGCCAGGTGGCCGACCTGCTTGCCGTTCTTCTCGAAATCGATCTCGGTCGAGATGCGCGAAATCGGCTTAACCATCGTGTCCCTCCCCAGGCGATAGGCGGAAACTCTAGCGGTTGGCCCCCGGCGTGGTCGAGGGCCGGCGGCGGAAGAGCTGGATGGCGAAGATGGCGCCCACGATCAGCGCGGCGCCGGCCATCTGCACCGGCGACAGGAACTCGCCCAGCAGCACCGCGGCGAAGGCCACCGTAAAGACGGGCTCCGCATTGCTCATCAGCGAAGCCCTCATCGGCCCCAGCATGGGCAGGCAGGTATACCAGCCGAGAGCGGCCACCAGGTAGATGAGGGGCAAGAGCGCGAGCAGCGCCCAGCCCGCGATTCCGTGGGGCCATGTTGTACCGCCGGTGGCCAGCGCCGCGCCGATATAGATGGCCGAGGCCGAGATCGCGATGTGGAGCGTCATGCGCCGGCTGTCGGCGCGGACCAGGATGCGGCTGCTGATCAGGGTCGTTACGGCCATCCCGACGGCGGCGATCATGCCGCAGAGGATGCCGAGCGGGTGCAGCGTCGCGAAGGAGACCTGCAGCACCAGCGCGATACCTAGGAACGCGGCAACGAGCGCGCCGATCGTCACGGGCGTCAGCTTCTCGCGCGACATCACCCGCGTGGCGACCGCGACCATGGGCGGATAGGTGTAGACCAGGAGCGCCGCCAGGCTGACCGGGATGTACTCGAACGCCTTGTAGTAGGCGAAGCTCTGCCCCGCGCTCAGGATGCCGAGCCCCAGGCTGGCGATGCTCTCGCGGCGCGGCAGCCAGGGCGATTGGCCGGTGACGCGGAAATAGATGAACAGGGCGGTGGCGAAAAAGCCCATGCGGACCACGAGGCACGCCAAGGCGTTGCCGCCATGCTCATAGACCGAGCGGGCCACGATCACGCTCATCGCATAACAGGGGACCGAGACGGCCAGGATGGCCAAGCCCAGCAGCGCGCGGGATTCGTCGCGCTCAGGCGCCATGGCGCCGGCCGAAGATCTGCACGGCGAAGATGGCGCCGATGACCAGCGCGGCGCCGATCATCTGCTGCAGCGACAAGACCTCGCCCAACAGCGTGGTGGCCAGGATGACGGTGAAGATGGGCTCGCAGTTGCTGATGAAGGCGACCCGCAAGGCGCCCAGCACCGCGATGGTCGAGTACCAGCCGATGACGGCGACCACGTAGAAGACCGGCAGAGCCATGAGCGCGGCCCATCCCGCGACGTCGACGGGGAAGGCGGCCGCGCCAATGAGAACCGCTGCCAGGATGTAGATCGTCGAAGCCGCGGCCGCCGTGTGCAGCGCCATGCGGCGTGAATCGGCGCGACGCAGGATGCGGCTGGAGACGATGGCGGTCGTCGCCATGCCGATCGAGGCCACGAAGGCGCGTGCGATGCCCCAGGGATTCAGCGTCTCCAGCGATACTTCCAGCACCAGCGCGATGCCGAAGAAGGCGGTCACCAGCGCGCCCAGCATGAGCGGCGTCAGCTTCGTGCGAGAGATCAGCCTTACGGCGACCGCCACCAGGGTGGGGTAGGTGTAGAAGACCAGCGCGGCCAGGCTGACCGGAATGAACTCGAACGAGCTGTAGTACGCATAGGATTGGATCGTGATGACGACACCCAATCCCAGGCTGGCATAGCGCTCGCTGGGCGCCAGCATGGGCGATTCACCCCGCACGCGGAAAAAGATCAGCATGCCGATCGCGAATAGACCCATGCGTGAAATCAGCGCGGTCAGCGCGTTGCCGCCATGGTCATAGACCGTGCGCGCCATGATGACGCAGAGCGAATAGCCCATCAGCGCCGCGATCAGCGTCGCTAGCGCCGCCCATTGTTTTCCGTGCGATGCCTGTGGTTCGGTCATGCCCGCTTCCGTGTGGCGATCTGCGTCGCCAGGATGGAGCCAATGACCAGGACCGCGCCCGCGACTTGAGCGAGCGAAAAGACCTCGCCCAGCAGCAGGGCGGCAAGGGTCAGGGTGCAGACCGGTTCCACATTGCTGATCATCGTGGTGCGCGAAGGGCCGATCAACCGGATCGCGTGGAAATAACCCAGCACCGCGACCATGTAGAGCACCGGCGCCGCGCCGAGGGCAGCCCAGCCCGCCCCGCTGGTCGGGAAGGCCAATCCCACTCCAAAGATCTGTGAAGCGGCCAGCAGGACCACGCCCGTGGCGAACACCATGTGCAGCGTCATGCGCTGGGTGTCCGCTTGGCCCAGGACGCGCCCGCTGACCACCGCGATGCCGGTGGATGCGCAAGCGGATAGGAAGCCGAGCGCGACGCCGAGCCAATTCAGCTCGCCCGCCGTGACGCCGAGCGCGAGAGCGAGGCCGGCCAAGGCCGCGACCAGCGCGCCTGCCTTGATGATGGTCAGCCGTTCACCCGACACCCAATGCATGACGACCGCGACCAGCACCGGATAGAGAAAGTTCAGCAATGTCGCCAGGCCGACCGGGATGAACTGGATTGCCGTGAAGTAGCAATAGGACTGGGCCGCGAACAGGGCGCCGACGATCAGGCTGCCGTTCCGCTCGGTCCGGGGCAGGAGGATTGGCCTGCCCGAGGTGGAGATCATCACGGCCATGAGCGCGGCCAGCGCCAGGTTGCGCAGGACCAGGACGGCGAACTGGTTGCCGCCCGAGCCATAGATGGTCGGGACCAGAACGATGCTCAGGCTGAAGCAGAGCGAACCCGCGAGAATGCAACCCTCGCCGAAGAAGGGGCGATGATGCGCGGCGGCGGACGGGACAGAGGAGGGCATGGTTGAGAAGGGGCCCGGCAGGACGCGCCGGGGGCGGCAGGCGCGCGGCGCCGTTTCTACACTGCCGTACGGGTGGGCGGAAGCGATCTTGCGCCGGTTCTGGCGCCGAACCCCGTGTTTCGCTAAGGTATCGGCCGCTGGCTTGGCCGTACGGCCTAGTTTTTTCGGGAACGCTTTTCCTCACCATCAGGGACACACCACGCCATGGCTCCAAGGGACCCCACGCTGCTGCCGCTCGATTCCAAATTCATTCCGCGTTTCGCGCAGATCGCCACCTTCATGCGCGCGCAATACCGGTCCTCGGCGGCCGGCCTCGACATCGCCATGTTCGGCGTGCCGCTCGACTGGGGCCCCTCCAACCGCGCCGGCGCCCGCCATGGGCCCGCGCAGATGCGCGAGTTCTCGCGCCTGATCCGCCAAGTGCACTTCGTTACCAAGATGGCGCCGTTCGATTCGTGCCGCATCGCGGACATCGGCGACACGCCGGTCAATCCGCTGGACCTGATGGGCACGCTGAAGGACATCCAGAAGTTCGCAGCCGATGCGATCAAGGCCGGCGCGGTCACGCTGGCCGCGGGCGGCGATCACACGATCGCCCTTCCGCTGATGCGCGCGGTGGCCCAGAAGCACGGGCCGCTCGGGATGCTGCAGTTCGATTCCCATCCCGACACGCACGACATGTTGCTGAACCACAAGTACAACCACGCCACGTGCTTCCGCCGCGCCATCGAGGAATCGGTTCTCGATCCCAAACGTCACGTCATGTTGGGCATCCGCGGCACGCTCTACAGCCCGGACGATCTGGATTGGGCCTATGCCAAGGGCGTCACCATCATCACCATCGAAGACTTCTACGAGATGGGCGTGCCCAAGGTGATCGCGAAGATCCGTGAGGTGTTGGGCACCAACAAGCCGTCTTACCTGACCATCGACATCGACGGCATGGACCCGACCTGCGCGCCGGGTACGGGCGCGCCGGAGCCGGGCGGCCTCATGACTCGCGACGCGCAGGTGATCCTGCGCGGCATGAGCGGGCTCAACTGGGTCGGTGCCGACATCAACGAGGTCTCGCCGCCGCTCGATCCGATGGGCCAGACGGCGCAGCTGGCCAACAATCTGATGTTCGAGGAGCTGTGTCTTCTGACCGAGGCCATCGAACGCCGCCGCGCCAAGGGTGCGCCCAAGCGGCGTTCCGCGGCTAAGGCGGCGGCCAAGAAGAAACCCCGCACCGCGCGCAGCCGCGCACGGCGGCGGTAACCCATGGGGCGGCTGGGACTGGAAACGGCGGTCGTTGACGAGACGGTCGCCGCCCGCACAGCCGCCGCTTTCGGCAAGGCCGGCATTCGCTTGCCGACCTTCGCCGAGCTAGCCGATCCGACGCGTATCCGGGGGGAGACCGCGTCGGCCGTGGGCGGCATCGATCCCGATGCCGCCCACCCGCTCAATCTGTTTCGCGTCCATTGGTACAACGCGGCCGACCGCAAGGGGCGCGCCGCGTCGCCCGGCATCCTGGCGCTGCCCAAGTCGCTGACCGGCGTCGATGCGCCGATCCTGGTGGCGTTGGGCGCGCGCTTCCCCATGATCCATGCGCACAAGGTGCTGGCGGCCTACGGCTGCCTGGTGCCGCGCCTGGTCACGGGTCAGTTCGATTCGGCGCGCCATCGCGCCGTGTGGCCGTCGACCGGCAATTACTGCCGGGGCGGCATTGCCATTTCGCGCATCCTTGGCTGCCGCGGCGTCGCCGTGCTGCCCGAGGGGATGAGCGCGGAGCGTTTCCGCTGGCTGGAGCGCTGGGTCACCGAACCCGGCGACATCGTGCGCACGCCGGGCTCCGAATCGAACGTGAAGGAAATCTACGACGCCTGCCGCGAGCTTGAGAAAGCGCAGGGCAACGTCATCCTCAACCAATTCTGCGAGTTCGGGAATTATCTGGCGCATTTCGCCGTTACCGGCCGCGCTTTGTCGCACGGTTTCGAGGCGGAGGCCGCATCGCGCCCTGGCCTGTCGCTGGCGGCTTACGTCTCGGCCACCGGTTCGGCCGGCACCATCGCGGCGGGCGATTATCTGAAGGAAAAGCACGGGACGAAGATCGTGGCGGTCGAGGCGCTGGAATGCCCGACGCTGCTTTACAACGGCTATGGTGAGCACAACATCCAGGGCATTGGCGACAAGCATGTGCCGCTGATCCATAACGTGATGAACACCGATATCGTGACCGCCGTGTCGGACGCGTCCTGCGACCGCCTGAACCTCCTGTTCAACACCGATGTGGGCCGCGCCTATCTGGCCACGCGCCATGGCGTGTCGCGCGACGTGCTGGACGGGCTCGGCGGACTCGGCCTCTCCGGCATCTGCAACGTGTTGGCCGCGATCAAGGTGGCCAAGCATTTGGGTCTCGGCTCCGACCAGGCCGTCATGACGGTCGCGACCGACGACGCGACGCTTTACGGCAGCGAAGGTGAAAAGGCTCGTGCCAAGTATTTCGCCGGCCGATTCGACGAGACCGCGGCGGCGGAAACCTGGGGCCGCGACCTGGCCGCCGCGACGACCGACCATCTGATCGAGTTGGATTCGCGCGGCCGCGACCGGATCTTCAATTTGGGCTACTACACTTGGGTCGAGCAGCAGGGCATCCCGCTGCTCGAGTTCGAGGTGCGCCGCAACCAATCCTTCTGGCGCGGCTTGCGCGATCTGGTGCCTGCCTGGGATGCCCTGATCGATGCGTTCAACGCGAAAGCGGAGAAGGCGTGAGGCACAGACCTGCTTCTGTTCTCTTCATCGTTTGGCTTTTGACGGTTGCTCTGGGATACGGGCCAAACAAGAGCGCGATGGCGGCGGACAGTGCTGGGGTCTCCGCGACGCCCAGCGATGCCGAATTGTTGCGTGGCCTCCGGTCAGGAAACGATCGCGAGGAGCGTGAAGCAATGCAACTCCTTGCTCGACGCGCAAAAGTCAGACCGGCTGTCACCTGTGATAGCCCTAGAATAGATATTTGGCCCGTAAGCCGGGAAATAGGTTTGGAGATTCTCAATATAGGCAAGAAGCGCGAAGTTTTGCATGGCAACTTTTTTTATCCCGCCGCTGCGGCGATGCCCGCAACGCCTGAATTATTCGAGTTCGTCCATCAACGGCTCAACGAGTATCTGACCTCCGGGAAGAATGGCCCGACGAAATTCGAGTATCTATACGGAACTGTGGCGCTGGCCGCCTCTCCTCGGGTGGCAGAAGCACTACAGGCACTTTTTGAGATGCTTGATACGAGTAGCACCATCCAGACCGCGTTGCCTGTTGCTGCGGCGGGTGAGCATGCGAGGGAGGGGCTACAGCGGCGGGTTAAAGCAGGAGATTTTACGAAGGGGACGCCGGGTTATTGGAAATCAGTCCTGAGCGCGCTAGCGGGAATTGCCCCTGACACTGCGACGTCTCAGTTCTTGTGGGATATCCGTAATACTCCGGAGTGGGCGCCGCTTCGTAGCTGTGTGGACGTCGTTTTGGCGCGTGCAAAGTGGCAGCCACTCTTTATTGAAATTACGGCCCAACTTAAGGGTGGAGGAGTCGGCGAGCCGTCCGCCGATACGCTGAATACGCCGCTCTCCAAGCATATTTTGTCGAAGCTTTCCGAAGAGTCACGCGGATCACTTACCTCGGTTTCGCGCACCGCGCTTTTGGGTCCAAATTCGATAAGTCTTCTTCAATATTTTGGAAAACCTGGTTGGGAAATACTCGCGAGTTTGCTGTCATCTACTGATTCAGAAGTTGTTAGCGCAGCCGCGATCGAATTGGGAACAATCGGTCCAGCGGCGCTCAATGTTTCCGAAAAAGCTCTTCAAAACGCGTGCGAAAAAGCTCGTATAGAAAAGAGCTGCTTCGCTCTTAAACGTGTTCGTGGGGAACAGATGGAAAATCCGACCCCTTTTCCATGGGATGATCGAAATCGAGTGGTCGTGCTGAGGTAATGAGCAAACAGAAGGGTTTGATTATATGGCCAAGCTGATCGACATCCCGCTTGAGACACTGACCCACGAGGCGTTCGCGCCGTTCGGCCAGATCGTGGGCGAGTTGCCGGGGACGCCGGGCTGGGCGCGGCCCTTGCTCGACGCTTGGAAAATGACCTTCGCCATCGAAGGGAAGGCCGAGCTGCGCGTCATGCGCTATCACCATCAGGCGCTGGAGTTCCATTTGCTGGAGCGTCATCTGGCGGTGACGGAGAGCCGCGTGCCCATGGGTGGGGCGCAGGCCGTCATGGTCGTGGCGCCGCCGACGCCCTTGGGCCAGCCGACCAAGGCGCCCGACCCGGCCTCCCTGCGCGCGTTCCATATCGACGGCACTGTCGGTCTCATGCTGTGGCGCGGCACGTGGCATGCGCTGGACTGTTTTCCGCTGAAGCCGCCCTTCGCCGACTTCGCCTTCATCACCGAGGTCGAGACCGAAGACGAGATCGAGACATCGAAAGACCCGGTCGACGGCAAGCGCACCCAACTCGTCGATTTCCAAGCTCTGGCCGACACGCGCTTCCGCGTTGTGGATTCCCAGGGCCTCGTGGACCGCTCCGCCGCGCGCGGTTAGCATCCGGCTCCCATCGGGAGCGATCCATGCCTTCGGCCTCGGCGCGCGCGCTTTTGGCGCGCATCAAGACACTGGAAGTCGAGAACAGGCGTCTTCGCGCCCAGGCGGGACGCGATCCACTCACCGGCCTGCATACCCGCCGCTACATGAAGGAGGTGGCTGGCCGCATGCTGGCGCTCCACGACCGCGATCCGACCCATCCGGTGGCCCTGATCGTCTGCGACATCGATCGGTTCAAAGCGATCAACGACTCCTATGGCCACACGGCGGGGGACACCGTCCTCAAGCGTATCGGCGCGTTGATCCGCCGCGGCATCCGCCGTTCGGATTTGGCCGTGCGCATGGGCGGAGAGGAATTCGCGATCTTTGTTTCCGGCCCGTCCGCACCCGGCTGCGCGGTGTTGGCCGAACGGCTGCGGCAGGCCGCTTCGCAGATACGCCTGCCGGGCCGCGCGCGCGGCCATGACATCACACTCAGCTTCGGCATCGCGTTCCACCGGCCAGGCGAAAGCCTTGAACGCATGCTCGCCCGGGCGGACAGGCTGCTCTACCGCGCCAAGCGCGGCGGGCGCGACCGGATCGAGACGGAAGCGATTGCCCGGCCCGTGCGGCGGCGTTAGCGTGCGGCCTCGTTTCAGCCAAGACACCGAACAAAGGAGCAGGGGAATGGCCATCAAGCGCATCGACGTTGGCGCGCGCATGAGCGAAGTCGTCGTGCATAACGGCACGATCTATCTGTCCGGTAGCGCCGCCGACAGCATGGACGCGGATATCACGGTGCAGACCCAGGAGACGCTGGCCTATATCGATCAGATGCTGGCCAAGGCGGGCTCCAACAAGTCCAAGCTCCTGTCGGCGGTGATCTGGATCAAAAGTTTCAAGGATTTTGCCGCGATGAACGCCGTGTGGGACAAGTGGGTCGATCCGAAGAACCCGCCGGTGCGCGCCTGTGTCCATTCGGCCGAGCTGTTCGACGACCGCTGCCTGGTCGAGATCAAGGTGATCGCGGCCGAGTAGGGTTTAGTCCGCCGCCGTGGCGGGGGTGCCGGTTCCATAACCGGCCAACTCCCGCCGTGTCGGGCGGATCGCGATTGGGCGGAGCTCGCATGAAGGGATCTTTCTCGGTGCAGGCGCTGGCGGCCGGACTTCTGGCCGCCTTCGTCGGCTTCGCGAGTTCTTTCGCCGTCATCATCCAGGGTCTGACGACCGTGGGCGCGAGCCAGGCCGAGGCCGCCTCGGGCCTGATGGCGTTGTCCATCTCCATGGGCGTCTGCGCCATCTGGCTCAGTCTTAGGACGCGGCTGCCCATCAGCGTGGCCTGGTCCACGCCCGGCGCGGCGTTGCTGGCGACCTCGGGCGCGCTCGACGGCGGCTTCGCGGCCGCGGTGGGCGCCTTTCTCGTGACCGGTTTGCTGATCGTCTTGGCCGGGTTGTGGAAGCCGCTTGGCCGTTGGGTCGCGGCCATTCCCGCGCCTCTCGCGAACGCCATGCTGGCGGGGGTGCTGTTCGGGCTGTGCGTGGCGCCGGTGCGTGCGGTCGGACAGATGCCGCTGCTCGGCCTTGCTATCGTCGTCACGTGGGCCGTGGTCGGCAAAATCAACCGGCTTTACGCCGTGCCAGCGTCGGTGTTGGTGGCCGCCGTTCTCATCGTGACGACCACGGATATCTCGGCCTCTTCCATGGGCTCGTTGTGGCCGCATCCGGTCCTGGTCGCGCCGTCCTTTTCCTTCGCGGCGGTGATCGGCATCGCCTTGCCGCTTTTCATCGTCACGATGGCGTCGCAGAACATTCCCGGCATCGCGGTGCTGAACGTGAACGGCTACCGGCCCGATCCGAGTCCCCTGTTCCGCACCACGGGCGTGTTCAGCCTTCTGTCCGCGCCGTTCGGCGGCCATGCCGTGAACCTGGCCGCCATCACCGCCGCGCTTTGCGCGGGCGAAGACGCGCATCCTGATTCCAAACGGCGCTATTGGGCCGCCGTCGTCGCGGGGCTTCTCTACATCGTCTTCGGATTGTTGGCGGGTGCCGCTACGGCCTTCATCAGCGCGTCGCCGCCAATCCTCATCGAGGCGGTTGCCGGCCTGGCGCTGCTGGGCGCCTTCGGCTCTGCCCTGATGGCGGCGGTTTCCGCCGCGGAGGGGCGGGAGGCCGCCGTCGTGACCTTCATCGTGACGGCGGCGGGCCTGCCGTTCTTCGGTATCAGCGGCGCCTTCTGGGGGCTGGTCGCGGGCGGCGCCATGCTGGCGCTCCAGCGTTGGCGCAAGGCGCCGAAGCCCGCCGTCTAATCTGCCCGACCGCCGGGCTGGTCCGGAATCCACCAATCCTCGCCGCGCGCCGTGTTCACGTATTCCGGCCAGCGGAAATAGGACGGCGGCTTGGTGTTCTTGGGCAGGAGCGGTGCGAGCCATTTCTTGCCGCCGATGCCGCCGCCCGTGCGCTGGCGGAACTCCGCCTTGGCGCGTGCCAGAGTTTTCGGTTTGGCCAGCAGTTCGATCAGGCTGGCGCCCACCGTGCGCGCGGCGCTGCGGATCATGGGATCGATGCAGGCCGGCACGCCGCCCAGCGCGTGGAACGTCCATTCCGGATACATCTGGCCGGGATGGGCAGGGCGCATCACCGGACGCGCGATATACAGGCGCGCGGTCGGGCAGTGCCAGGTGTATTCGACATAGTCGTCGACGCCGAAATGGGTCTGCCATTCCGGCGTCAGCTTGCGCACGCGCGCTTCGGATTCGCGTGGCGGGCACAGCTCGGTCAGCTCGGCCAGGAACGGATCGCGCATGGGCTTGATGCCCAGGTTCTTCTGGATCGCGCGGCCGAACGCGCGCGCTTCCTCGTCCACCGCGGGCGGTCCGGCCAGGACCAAATTGTCGTAGACCAAATCCGCCATGACATGGTTGGCCAGGGCAGGGCGCGTTTTGGCGACCCAGGTGCCCGTCACCTTGCAGTGGGTCATCTTCGCCACCTCGCGCGCGTTGCGCTCGATCACGCTCCAGATGCGTTCCTGCATATCGAGCGACGGCGCGCGCGCCGCGAACTGGATCTGGCCGATATGGGCGGGCAGGTTGTCGGCGGTGGCTTGGCCCGCGACCAGGATGGCCTCGTTCAGGCACCAATTGCCGGTGAAGGGCGCCATCGATTCGCGGAAATACTTGGTCGCCGTGTGCATCAGGCACACCGCGTCCACGGCGCCCGGCGCGCGCGCCATGAAGGTGGCGTGGGTGTGCGTGGGGCTGCCCACGGCGCCCACGCTGTTCCACGTGTGCGCCTCGGTGCATTCGAAGGTGTAGACGCGGCTCCAGTACGAGCCGCCGTGCGTCTCCCAGACGACCGTGTTGTTCAGCTCGGCGATATAGGTGGGGTGAAAGCTGACGGCGGCGTCCAGATCGTCGTAATAGCCGCGCAGGGCATGGATATCCTTCGAGCCGCACACTTTCTCCGCCGGTTCGCCGAACAGTTTGAGCGTGCCCTTGAGCCCATGGCGAACCATGGCTTCCTTCGCGGCCAACACGCCGCCCAGCGCGCCGATGCCCAGTGCCGAATGGGGGTCGGTGTGGCCGGGCGCATAGCGGCTGGCGCCCTCGCGCGGCGCCTCGTAGGGCGCGGCCTTCTGAGAACAACCGGGGATTGCGTCGTACTCGGCGTAGCTGGCCAAGGTCGGCCCGCGCCCGTTGCGGAAGGTCGCGACAAAGGCCGTGGGCATGCCCGCGCTGCCTTCCTCCACCTCGAAACCCTCTCGGCGCAGCAGGTCGACGTAGAAGGCGGCGGAGCGGTATTCGCGCCAGGCCGATTCGGCGTAATGCCAAATGGTCTGGTTCCACGCCGACAGACGCGGCAGGTTTTCGTCCACCCAGGCAAAGGCGGTGCGTTTGGCTGGCGTCTTTTTAGCGGGCTTGCGTTTGGTCGGCATGTCGGTGTCCTCCCCCGAGGCTGCTCTTTGCGCGGTCGCGTGGCCCAATTGTATGATCGAAACCGTCCGCGCCGCGAGGCCGGCAGTATACGGGTAAAGGAGGCGCGCATGGCTCTGGTGGGCCTCAGCCACTATTCGCTCCGTTTGACGCCCGATGCGGTCGAAAAGACCGCCGTGTTCTATACCGATGTGCTGGGCTTCACGCGCGGTTACCGGCCGCCGTTCAAGTTTCCCGGAGTTTGGCTTTATGCCGGCGATTCGCCACTGGTCCACCTGATCGGCACGGCCGATCACGACAAGCCCGCCGATACAGGGCGGCTCGACCACATCGCCATCGAGGCCAAGGGGATTGCCGAGATGCGGGCGTATCTGAGTGCGCGCGGCGTGGTCTTCGAGGAACGCCATGTGCCCGCCACGAATCTGCATCAGATTTTCGTGCACGATCCGAACGGCATCCAGATCGAGCTTCTGTACCGCGCGGAGTGAGCGCGTTCAGCGAAGGAGCGATGATGGACGACGAGGCTTATGTGCGCGCGCTGAAGAGCGAGCCGCTGACCCAGAAAACGCGCGACCTGCACGTCATCCCGGCCTAACGCTTCGTGAGGGCCGCCCGAGCCTGCCGGTGATGCAACACCTGGTTGCCGACGATCGCTGCGATGACCATCGCGGCGCCGGTTAGCTGAAGGGGGGACAGCATTTCCCCCAGAAGGATCGCGGCGAACAGGATCGACCAGACGGGCGAGCCGTTGTCGATCATGCTCGTCCGCAGCGGCCCGATCAGGCCGATCGCCATGAACAGGGTTGTGATCGCGAGGGCGAGGAACACGGCCGCACCCGCGACCGTCAGCCATCCGGCGAGGTCCGCCGGCCAGGAATGCTTCTCACCCGCCAATACCATCAGGATCAGGACACCCAGCACGCCCAGCATGATGTGCAGCGTGACGACCCGGCTGTCGCGCCCGTGAATGAAACGTTCGCTCAGCATCATCACGCTGGCCATGGATAGGGCCGAGACCAGGGCGAGCACGACACCCCGCCAATCCAAGACGCCGTCCGGCACCTGAAGCGCGACGATCATGCCCGCGAAGGCCAGCACCATCAGGGCCAGAGAAAAAGCGCCCAGCCGCTCGTGCCCCAGTGCCGCGGCGATCAGCGCGATCATCAGCGGGTAGGTGTAATAGGTAAGGACGGCAAGGCCGACGGGGATGAAGGCGATGGCGACCAGAAGCCCTACCATCTGCACGGCCCACACGAGCCCCAGCAGAAGGCACAGCGTGCGTTCGCGGCGCGGCAAGGCGGCGGGGCGTCCGGTCGCCTTGAGGAAGACGAAGAGGCAGAGCGAGAGAAAGATCGTCCGCACCAGATTCACGGCCAGCGCGTTGGCACCCGAATCGTAGGACAGGCGCGCGAGGGCGAGATTCAGGCTGAAGGTGACAGAAGAGGCCAGCGCCAGGGCGCTGCCGAGCCAGAAGCGGGTGTGGGCGGACACGGCACGGGCGGCGGTCATCGGCGGGCGGCTCCGGACGCGGCGAATGCGCGGGCCATCCTATCAGGAAGGGGATAGGGAGCGAGTTTCTTCAAGGGTTTAGGCGGCCAGCCGGGTCTGGACGCCTCCCGGTGCCGGTGGCATAGTTCGGCGCCTTATCGCTCGCCGGCGAATGCTATGTCCGGCGGGTTCTCCAAAGGGACGATCTCCAAGCCATGTCCATCGGCACCCACCTGTTCACCCTGTTGAACGGCGCCTTCGTGGGCCGCGACGAATTCGGCAACCGCTATTATCGAAACCGGCGCGCGCGCGCCGGCCGTCGCGAGCGGCGCTGGGTGATCTACGACGGCGAGGCCGAGGCTTCGCGCGTGCCGCCGGAATGGCATGCCTGGCTGCACCATACGATCGGCGAAGCGCCGATCCACGCGCGGCCGAAGCGCCCGTGGCAGAAGCCTCATGAGCCCAATTTGACTGGCACGGCCGAGGCCTATCGTCCGCCCGGCAGCGAGTTGCGCGGCGGCCGCCGTTCGCCCGCCACCGGCGATTACGAGCCGTGGCAGCCCACGTGACGTCGAACGGCGCAGAAGTGCTCAACGGGCGAAGCCTGCGCGAGATCATGGCGGGCGCATTGACGCTCGCGGTGCTGGGCGGCTTGTTTGCGTTCTCCTATACGGTCGATTCGCGCGTCAACAAGGGCTATTCCCTCGACGCCAGCTTCACCAGCGTGGACGGCATCGCCGAGAACGCGACCATCTGGTTGTCGGGCGTGAAGATCGGCACGGTTTCCAAGATGCGGCTCGACCCTGAATACATGCAGGCCGTCCTGACCTTCCGCATCGACAATGGCGTGAAGCTGCCCGAGGACAGTTCGGTCGCCGTCGTGAGCCAGGGTTTGTTGGGCGGCAAGTACATCATGATTTCGCCCGGCGGTTCGCCCGAGATGATGAAGGATGGCGATTCATTCCAGTATGTGCAGAACTCGGTCATCATCGAGAACCTGCTGCAGCAGATCGTGCAGATGGCGGAGCGGCGCGCGGCCGAACGGAAGCAATCCGGTGCCGCGCCGGTTGCGCCGGCCGAATCTGTCCAGCCGAAGCCGTGACGGTGCGTATGTGCGCCCCGAGGAGTTTGAGCGATGAAGGGTAGAAGCGTCATCGAGACGGTGTTGGGGGCGGTGGTCCTGATCGTGGCCGTCGTCTTCGTCGTCTCGGCTTACAAGGGCTCGGATATCCAGCCCGTGTCGGGCTATCCGCTTTCCGCGCGCTTCAACAGCGTCGATGGGCTGGCGGCCGGTAATGACGTCCGCATTGGTGGCGTCAAGATCGGCAGCGTCGAGGATCTGGCCATCGATCCCCAGACCTACGCCGTCGTGGTGAAGATGACGGTGGCCGACAATCTCAAGCTGCCCGAGGACAGCTTCGTTTCGATCACCAGCGATGGCTTGCTCGGCGGCAAATATGTCCGCATCGAGCCGGGCCACTCGCAGAAACTGCTCGAGCCAAATGGGCAGCTCAACAAGACGCGCGACGTCGTCGTGCTGGAGCAGGTCCTCGGCCGCGCCATCTTCCTTCTGACTGAACAATAGGCTTACAGGCACTCGTGTTGGCTTCGCGCCGCATTTTTCTGGCCGCGCTCGGCGCCGTTTTCCTCGCGTCACCGCTGATGGCGCAGGATGCCGACTGGCTCGACGGCTCGGGCGCGACGCTGCAGGGGCTCGACAAGGTCAACGCCCGCATCTCCGCGATCGACGCGCCGCGCGACAAGCCCGTGCGTTTCGGCACGCTCGAAATCGTCGTGCGTGCCTGTAAGAAGCGTCCGCCGGAGGACCCGCCCGAGGCGGCGGCATTCCTCGAAATCCGCGACCTGCGAAAGCCCGATGCGCCGGCCGTGGTATTCAGCGGCTGGATGTTCGCGTCCACGCCCGCGCTTTCGGCGTTGGAGCACTCGATCTACGATGTCTGGGTGCTGGACTGTAAAAACGTCTCCAAGTCGGCCGCGTCGAAGCCGTAGTCGAAGCGGCCCTCGATCTTCAACGCCTTGGCCAGCCGCTCGCGATACTCGCCGCGCGGAATTTCCACCGCGCCGAAGCGCTTCAGATGCTCGGTGATGAACTGGCAATCGAGCAGCGCGTAGCCGCCGTGCTTGAGCCGCGCGCACAGGTGGATCAGCGCGACCTTGCTGGCGTCTCGCACGCGCGTGAACATGCTTTCACCGAAGAAGGCGCCGCCCAACGAGACGCCATAGAGTCCGCCGACCAGCGCGCCGTCCCGCCAGCATTCCACGCTGTGGGCCCGGCCTATCGCGTGCAGGGCGTTGTAGAGCTCGGCGATCTGGTCGTTGATCCAGGATTCGGGCCGGTTGTCCGCCTGGCGGCGGCATTGCGCCAGCACTTGGGCGAAATCGGTATCCACGCGCACCTCGAAGATGTCCTTGCGCAGAATCTTGCGGAGGCTCTTCGGCACGTGGACGCCGTCGAGAGGCAGGATGCCGCGCTCCTTCGGGTCGATCCAGTAGAGGGAATCGTCGTCCCGCGTTTCCGCCATGGGAAACAGGCCGACCGCATAGGCCTGGAGCACCAGCTCCGGCGTGACCGCGTTCATCCGGGGCGGCGCGTGCCCCCGCCGCCGGCCATGAAACGCTCCAGCCAATGGATGTCGTAGCTGCCGTTGACGAAGTCCGGCGCGTTGGCCAAGCGGCGATGGAGCGGCAGGGTGGTTTCGATGCCGCCGATGACGCATTCGTCGAGCGCGCGGCGCAGGCGCAGGAGGCATTCGTTGCGGGTGCGGCCGTGAACGATCAGCTTGGCCACCATGCTGTCGTAATAGGGCGGCACGACGTAGCCGGCATAGAGGCCGGAATCGATGCGGACGCCGAGGCCGCCGGACGGATGATATTCGGTGACGCGTCCGGGCGAGGGCACGAAGGTGTCCGGGTTCTCGGCGTTCAGGCGGCATTCGATGGCGTGACCCGAAATCACGATGTCGGACTGTCCGTAATCCAGCTTGGCGCCCGCCGCGATGCGGATCTGCTCGCGCACGATGTCGATGCCCGTGATCATCTCGGTGACCGGGTGCTCGACCTGTAGGCGGGTGTTCATCTCCAGGAAATAGAATTTTCCGTCTTCGTAAAGGAACTCGATGGTGCCCGCGTTGCGGTAGCCGATCTCGCGGATCGCGTTGGTGGCGATGGTGCCGATCGCGTCGCGTTCGGCCGCGTTCAGCGCCGGGCTGGGTGCTTCTTCCAGAACCTTCTGGCGGTTGCGTTGGAGCGAGCAGTCGCGTTCGCCCAGATGCACGACGTTGCCGTACGCGTCGGCCAAAATCTGGATCTCGATATGGCGCGGTCGCGTCAGAAACCGCTCCAGATAGACCGTGTCGGTGCCGAAAGACGCGCGCGCCTCGGCCTGGGCCACCTTCACCTGGCTCATCACCTCGGCGCGATCGTTCGCGCGGCGGATGCCCTTGCCGCCGCCGCCGCCGGCGGCCTTGATCAACACGGGATAGCCGATGCGATCGGCCACCGTGGCGGCCTCGTCCTCGGTGGAAACCGGCCCGTCCGAACCAGGCACCACGGGCACGCCCAATTCCATCATGCGCGCGCGGGCAGCCAGCTTGTCGCCCATCATGGCGATGTGCTCGGGCGAGGGGCCGATGAAGGTGAAGCCGTGCTCCTCCACGATCGAGGCAAAGTTCGCGCGCTCGGATAGGAAGCCGTAGCCTGGGTGGATGGCGTCGACCCCAGCGATGGTCGCGGCGGAGATGATGGCGGGGATGTTCAGATAGCTTTCGCGCGCCGAGGGCGGGCCGATGCAGATGCTTTCGTCGGCCAGGCGCACATGCATGGCGTCGGCGTCGGCCGTCGAGTGGACGGCCACCGTGGCGATGCCCATTTCGCGGCAGGCGCGGTGGATTCGAAGCGCGACCTCTCCGCGGTTCGCGATGAGGACCTTTTCGAACACTGGCGGCCTATTCGAGGACGAGAAGCGGCGCGCCGAACTCGACCGGGTCCCCGTCGGAGACCAGGATGCGCGCGATCCGGCCGCCCTTCGGCGCCCGGACTTCGTTGTAGGTCTTCATGGCCTCGATGAGGAGAAGCGTGTCGCCTTCCTTGACCGTGTCGCCCGGCTTGACGAAGGCGGGTGCGCCCGGCTCGCGCGACATATAGACGGTGCCGACCATGGGCGAGACGACGGCGCCGGGGTGGGCGGCGTCCGAGACTGGAGCGGCGGCCGGCGCGCCGGAAGCGGAGGCCGTGGGCAGGATGGCGGGCATCGCGTGGACGACGCCGTTGGCGGCCCGCGCGACGCGCACGCGCCATTCGCCGGTCGCGTACTCGATCTCGGTCAGTCCGGTTTCTTCCAGCAGCGCGGCCAACTCGCGCACGGCCGCGCTGTCGATCTGGCTCTTGGCCATCAGCGCTTCCCCTTGGCCTTGACCATGCCGGCCAGCGCGTCGAGCGCCATCAGATAGCCCTTGGGGCCCAGCCCGCAGATCACGCCCATGGCGGCCCGGGAGATATAGGAGTGGTGGCGGAACGGTTCGCGCCGGTAGATGTTCGACAAATGCACCTCGATGGTCGGGACCTCGGCGGCCTGGAGCGCGTCCAGAAGGGCGACCGACGTATGGGTCAGCGCCGCGGCATTGATCACGATGCCGGCCGCCTTGCCTCGGGCTTCCTGGATCCAGCCGACCAGCTCACCCTCGTGGTTGGACTGGCGAAAATCGAGCGCCAAGCCCAGAGTCTTGGCATGGGCGCGGCAGGCCTTTTCCACGTCCGCGAGCGTGTCGCGGCCGTAGATGTTCGGCTCCCGCTTCCCCAGCATGTTGAGGTTGGGGCCGTTCAAGACCACGACTGTTGGTAGTTTCGCCAAAGTCCATCCTCCGGAACGGCGACCGGTGGGACAGGGATAGCCCAATGTGGGAAGGGGTGCAATGCCGGCTTCCGCCGGGTTTGGCTAGGTCGGAAGCTGGATGCTACGATTTTGGGGCCGAACGCGTGCGGTACGCGCGTATACGGGTACGGTTGTGGATCAGGAGACGGTCATGGATAGCAGCCCGTTGCGTCCCATCACGGAAGCCGAGGTTGCCGCCTACGAGACGGATGGCGGGGTTTGCCTGCGGGGCGTGGTGGACACCTCCTGGCTAACGCGACTGGCCGACGGTGCCGAGCAGGCGCTCCATGACTATGGTCCGCACCATTACATCCAATCGGCCGCGGGCGACGCCGGCTTCTTCTATACCGAGTACTTCCTGTGGCGTCGGCTGGCGCCCTTCCGCGAGTTCGCCATGCACTCCCCGGGCGGCGAGATCGCGGCGCGGCTGACGCAGTCGGCCCAGGTCCATTTCTTCATGGACGGCTTGTTCGTGAAGGAACCCAAGACCGCGCGGCCCAGCGCCTGGCACCAAGACCAGGTCTATTATCCGATCGACGGGCGCAAGGTGGTCATCATGTGGTTCCCGCTGGACCCCGTGAGCGCCGATACGGCGCTGCGCGTGGTGACGCCGCCGTGATCCAGCAGGACCAAGGCCATGTCCGCCCGCCCGATTTCGACGCCGAGGGCGGCCGCTACGAAATCCTGTCGTGGGATGTCGAGCCCGGCGACTGCATCGCCTTCAACGGCATGGCGGTCCACGGCGCGCGCGGGAACACCTCGGCCTCGCGCCGCCGCCGCGCGGTCTCGACCACCTGGCTCGGCGACGACACGGTGATGGGCTATCGCAGCGAGATGGAGCGGCAATACGATCCCATGCTGAAACTCGCCAAGGGTGAGCGGCTGGTCGACGAAGAGCTGTTTCCACGGGTCTGGCCCAAACGCTAGCGGAAGGGGAGGCGATGAACAGGACGCCCCTGAATCCCGTCACCGAGCAGGATATCGAAGCCTACGTCCGCGACGGCATCGTGTGCCTACGGGGCATGTTCGACGCCTCGTGGATCGAACATCTGAAGGGCGCCGTCGCCCTTGCGCGCACGCGGCCGGGACCGAATTTCCAGAACCACACGGTCGACGGCGAGGCAGGTGGTTTCTTCAGCGATTTGCAAATGGCGCGGCGCGTGCCGGCCTTCACCGACTTCATGGCCGGCTCGCCGGTGGCCGAGATCGCTGGCCGCCTGATGCGCTCGGGGCGGGTCAATCTTCTGCACGACGCCATGTGGGTGAAGGAGTCGGGCACCTCGCGCCGCACGCCGCTGCACCACGACCAGCCCTTCTACTGCATGGAGGGCGATCAGATGTGCGTGGTCTGGCTGCCGCTCGATTCGATCGCGAAGGACACCGCATTGCAGGTGATTCCCGGCTCGCACCGTTGGGGCAAGAAGTTCCGGCCGGAACGCATCAACGGCGGCTGGTATGACGGCTACGGCAATGACGACGGCTTCGAGCCGCCGCCAGACCTGACGCGTGCGCGACGCAACTTCGATCTCGCCGCCTGGGACATGCAGCCCGGCGACTGCCTGGCGTTCCACGGCATGACGTTGCACGGCGCGCCGGGCAACCAGGCCTCACGGCCCCGCCGCGCGGTGTCCTTCGTTTTGGTCGGTGACGATTCGGTCTATGTGGACCGGGGGCGGGAGATTCAGCCGACCTATGAGGGCAACGGCCTCAAGCCCGGCGATCCCATCGACAACGATTACTTCGTCCGGTTGTGGACCCGGCCCGCCGCCGAGGCCTGACGCGGATCAGTTCTTACGCGCCGCGTCGATCATGGCCTGGAGCGTGTCGGCGTTGATGGCGCCCGGCGCCATCTGCGAGCCGATCACGAAGGCGGGCGTGCCCTCGAGCTGAAGAGCCGCGGCCAAGGCCTGGTTCTGCTTCAACTCTTCCTGCACATCCGGCGCGTCCATGTCCTTTTTCAAGCGCTTGATGTCGAGTCCGCTCTTTTCGGCGATCGACATGATCATGCTTTCCGACAGGCGACCCTTGGTGTCCATCAGCGCGTGGTGGAACTCCTTGTATTTCCCCTGCTTCTGCGAGGCCAGCGATGCCTTCGCGGCGATCAGGGACTCGGGGCCCAGGACCGGCCATTCCTTGAACACGACGCGCAGCTTGCCGTCTTTGGCCATGGCATCGTTCAGCGGCGCGGTCATCTTCTTGCAGTAGGGGCATTGGTAGTCGAAAAACTCGACCACGGTGACATCGCCCTTGGGATTGCCCATGGCGGGCGAGTCCGGGTCGTTGACCAGCTTGTCCCGGTTGGCGTCGATGGCGACCTTGGCGCGCTGCTGCTGCGCCTCCTGGTCTTTTGCTTCCAGCGCCTTCGCGGCCTCGATGATCACCTCGGGATGGGTCTTCAGGTAATCGCGCACGATGCGCTCGATTTCCTGCTGCTGCTGGGGCGTGAAGCTGCGCTTGTCCTGGGCATGGCCCGGCGTGGTTGCCGCGGTCAACGTCGCGGCGAACAGGGCAAGGGCCATCAGACGGCGCATTCGGATCTCCATGAACGGGAAGGGACGGCCGCGTTACTGCTGTTCGGTTTCCGCGGCGTGTTTGATGTCGTTGGCGCGCTGCCACGCGGGCGAGCCCCGCCGCAGGTTCTGCATGGCCCGGTCGGCCAGGACGCGCGCTTCCCCATTGCGGCCATAGCCCAGCGCCAGATCCGCCTGGATCAGCGCCGCCATGCCGACCTGACCGTCGCGGCCATAGGCCGTGGCCAGAAGGCGATAGGTCTGAGCATTGTCGTCGTCGTACTCGCGCGCCTTTTCCAGGTTCGCGATGGCGGCCTTATTCAGGCTCAGGTCTTGGGATTCGATCTGGGCCTTCGCCAACTCGGTGCGCAACAGCCCGTTGTCCGGCAGCGTGTCGACAGCCTGCTGATAATGCTGGATGGCCTCGGGGGCGCGCCCGTTCTCGAACAGCATCTGGCCCTTGAGCTCGTGGAAGTATGGATTCTTGGGCTCTTCGGCGATAAGGCCGTCGATCAGAGGCAACGCTTTCTGCAAATCGGGCAAGCGGTAATAAACGATGGCGCGGGCATAGCGCGCGTCGATGCTGTTGTCGGTTTCGGGATATCTCTTCATCACCGACGCGGGCGGATCCATAAATCCGGCCAGCTTGGCCTTCATGCGGTTGTGCATCACGGCGTAGATCGGCGGCAGCGGCTTGTTCGTATAGGGCGACCTGGCCAAGTGCGCCTGCACGGCGGCCATACGTTCCGGGGTAAGAGGGTGGGTGCGCATGTAAGGGTCTTGGCGCCCGACAGCCAACAGCTCCTGGCCTTCCAGGATTTTGAAGAAGTCATAGAGGCCCTGCGCCGAGATGCCGGCCTCGTCGAGATATTTGAGACCGGCCTGGTCGGCTGACGATTCTTGCGTCCGGCCATGGCTCAGCACGCTGGCCATCACGGCCTGCTGTCCGCCCTGGATAGCGGCCGGAGCCGCGCTAGG
>JAPLOM010000028.1:23778-41317 GCA_026400755.1 Alphaproteobacteria bacterium | reverse complement strand
CAGATGTACCTGGACGACGAGCCGCCCATCGCGGCCGACCGCGAGATCTGGGGTTTCCCCAAGAAACACGCCCATCCCACGCTCGAGGTGGTGAAAGACACGCTGACCGGAACGCTGGTCTATGCCGGCCAGACGGTCGCCATGGGCACCATGACCTACAAGCACGAGGTCTTCGCCCGCGATCCCAAGAAGACCGTGGCCTCGCTGTCCAAGACGCAAGTGAATCTGAAGCTGATCCCGGACGTGGACGGCAAGCCGGCCATCGCCCAGCTGGTCGCCTACAATATGACCCACATCACGGTGAAGGGCTCCTGGACCGGGCCCGCCCGGCTGCACCTGATTCCCCACGTCAATGCGCCGGTGGCGGACCTGCCGGTTCGCCGGGTGATCGGCGGACGGCATTTCATCGCCGACGCCACCCTGCCCTACGGACGCGTCCTGCACGATTACCTGCGCTGACCGACGCTATGGCCCGGCCGGGGGACCGGCTGGCATAATGGCTGCATGACGCCGGCGGAGAACCGGCGCGGGGGAGAAGATGGCCGGAGAAGTACTACTGGAGACCGGGCCGGTCCGGCTGCGGCGCTGCCGCCACGGCCCCATGATGTATTTCAGCACCGACCGGATCGTGGGCCGCTCGCTGGACGTCTATGGCGAGTAAATGGAAGACGAGGTGGGCGTCTTCCGGGCGGCCATCCAGCCCGGCCAGGTGGCGGTGGACGTCGGCGCCCATGTCGGCAGCCATACGATCGCACTCGCGCGCATGGTGGGAACGACAGGGTCCGTCATCGCCATCGAGCCCCAGCGCGTCCTGTTCCAGATGCTGTGCGGCAACGCGGCCCTGAACCGCCTGCCTAATATCCATGCCTACCTGGCCGCGGCGGGCTCCGCGGACGGCGAGACGCTGGTGCCGCGCATCGACTATGGCCGCGACGGCGATTTCGGCTCGCTGATCCTGGGAAAATGGACCTCGGGCGAGCCGGTGCCGCTTGTAACCATCGACTCGCTGGACCTGCCAGCCTGCCACCTGATCAAGGTCGATGTGCTGGCGACCTAGGGCGAGGTGCTGGTCGGGGCCACGGAGACGATCCGCCGCAACCGTCCGACCCTCTATGTCGGCAACGCCATGGCGGAGCATTCGGCAGCACTGATCGGACAGATCTTGGCGCTCGACTATCGCGCCTATTGGCATGCGCCGCCCCTCTTCTCGCGCCGGAATTTCCTGGATGCCAAGGGCGACATCTTTGCGTCGATGCGGGCGGTGAACATGCTGTGCTTGCCGCGCGAACGCCCGCAATCCGTTCCGCATCTGCGCGAAGCCCTGGCGCCCAACGATCCGCGGCCCTGAACGGCCATGTCTTGTGCCGCCCCGCCCCCTTTGCTATCCGGTGGGGCGAGAGGCGCCCCACGGCGCCAAGGGGAGAACGCCATGCCGTCGAAGATCAATCCGCTGAAGCTCAACTCGCTGCAGCTCAGGACCCTGACCCTGCTCCAGCAGATCGCCCGCACCTCGGGCCTGTCGACGCCGGTGGCGGAAACGAACGAGGTCGCCATCAACCACCTGCCCCACGCGCATGGCGACCATTTCCATGTCGGCGACGCCGTCGTGATGGCCCAGGACGCCTCGGGCCTGCACAACCAGTCGGTCTGGCTGGCGCTCGACCGCAAGGGCCTGGTGCGCAACTCGACCGAGCATGGCGTACTGCTGACCAAGGCCGGCATCGACTACGAAACCGGCCTGACCGACAAGATCCTGCGCCGCTCCAACCACTAGGAGCGGTCGCCGCTCCTCAAGCCGGCGCCTTCGACATGCGCGCCTCGGCGGCGCGCTCGATCTGTTCCTTGAGCGTCGGGTTCGCGCGCAGGAACCGGTTGAAGTCGCCGCGATCCAGCGCCAGAAGCTGACAGAAGCCCGAGGCCACCACGTCAGCGCTGCGCGGCGCGTTACGCAGGAGCGCCAGTTCGCCGAAGAAATCCGCGTCCGTGAGCCGGATCGGACCCGATGGAATCCGCACCTCGACCTCGCCGTTGGCGATGAAGTACATGGCATCGCCCTTGTCGCCCTTGCGGATGACATGCTCGCCCGGAATCGCAAGTCGGGGCCGCAGCAGCCGGCCGATCTTCTGGACACTGTCGGCCGGCAGATCGGCGAACATGGGCAAGCTGCGCATCATGGCCTGCAGCTTGAGACCAAGATCCAGGACCGGGCGCCGCTCCAACGCCTCGCGGCGATGCGAAAGCTCGTGCTGGAGGTCGCGATAGACCTCGCGGCTGATCAAGGCATCCTCGAACATGCGCTCGTAGTCCGCCGCCTCCAGCCGCAGCACCGTGCGCGCGAGATACTGCTCGCGCAGGGCCGCGGCAAAGGTTGGATACTGCAACGTGATGGCGGACAGCGCGTCGCGCACGCTTTCCGCGCGCGATTCCAGGATGGCCACCAACCCGTCGCTGGTCCCTTGCCCCAGCAGGGAGCGCATGTCGGCGCGGTTGAACGCCATCAACTCGCGCACGGCAAGCTGCGACATCAAAAGCATCTCGACCCGGTCGGCCAGTTGCTGGCTCAACGACTGGTCCCAGCCGAAGCGCCGGTGCAGCCAGTGGGCGATGCGGAACGAACGCGGAAAGGCGACCAGGTCGTTCGCGGCCTTCTTATAGCCGTCGACGCCCGCGCTCTTGATCTGGTCGTTCATGCGGTCGGCGGCGCTGACCAGGATGGCCAACAGCCTGCGCGATGCCGCTCGCTCCATCGCGCGCTCGAGATAGAGACTCTTCTCGCGCGAAGCCAGGGTCAGCAGGCCCACCTGCATCCGCTGCGCCTTAGACAGTTGGACGTCCTGTTCTTCCTCCTCCGGCTTGGCCAGATCGAATTTCTTGGCCGCCGAGGCATCCATGCCGCTGCTCGTGGCGAACTCCGCGATCTGCTCGCGCAGGCTGGCGTGGGACATCGTCACGACGCGGTTACGCAGCGCCGCCTCCACAGGGTCCAGCTTGTCGAGCCCGAGAAGGCGCAGAAGCGGCCGCAAAGTGGGCGCGCTGACGAACAGGGTGAACAAGACGAAACCGATCGCCAAGATGGCCACGAAGCGGCGCGTCTCCTCCGGCAAGGCTTGGTTTTCCGCCACGGCCAGCGCCAGGGCCATGGTGACCGCGCCACGCACGCCGCCCCATAGGATGACCGCCTTGTAGCGGGCATCCACCGGCTGCACGAGGCCGACCGCGGCCAGGCCGGGCAAAAGCCCGTAAAGCACAATGGCGCGCGCGATGATCGCACCCGCGATCAGGACTCCGATCAGCCCCAGATCGTTCCAGTGCAGATGCGACATCTCGTGGCCCGCCGCGATCGCGGCCAGCAGGAAGATCAGTGACGCGGCCCAGAATTCCAGGTGGTGCCAGATCTCCGTCAGCGTCCGCCAGTTGCCCGGTGACAGCCGCACGGGCCCATAAGCCGCGACGGTCAACGAGGCGACCGCCACCGCGACCACGCCCGAGACGTGGAGATAACGCTCGCCCAGGATGAACGACAGGTAGGCCAGGGCGATGGTGATGGTGATCTCGGCGCCCAACTCACCATCGAGGCGGCCGATCAACCAGAACGCCACGCGCGCGAACAGGTAGCCCAGGATCGCGCCGCCGATGAAGTCTTCCAGAAATTTGAACGTGGCGGAGCCGCCGCCGACCTCTTGTTGACCGGTCAGGATCCCGACGACGATGGCGAACACGGCGATGGCCGCGGCATCGTTCAAGAGGCTTTCGCCCTTGACCAGGATGGTCAGGCGGCGCGGCGCGTCCAGTTCGCGGAACACGGCGATGACCGCGGCAGAATCGGTGGTCGAGATCACGGCCCCCAGCAGAACGCAGGTCGCGAGGTCCATGCCCGAGACCTCGTGCAAGGCGAAGCCCACGAGGCCCGCGCAGACCAGCACGGCCACGACCGCCAGCAAGAGCACCGCCCAGACTTCGTCCAGCATGCGCCGGACCTCGACCGTCAGGCCGGCCGTAAACAAAAGAGCGGGCAGAAAGACGTAAAGCAGGACTTCGGCATCCAAGTGGAAGCGGTCGTAGGATCGCAACGCGCCATCGACCGCGTCCGTGCCCTCACCCGAACCCAAAGCGACGGTGACGAGGCCCACCGCCATCCCCAGCGCCGCCAACAGCACGGCATGCGGCACGCGCAGCCGGTCGGCCACGGGCACCAGCATGCTCGCGATGGCCAGCAAGACCATGATGGCGGCGATTGTGATGGCGATCTGTTCCATAACCCCTACCTGCCTTCGCTTCCTCGGATCAGACGAACACCCGCCGCCGCGAGATCGCGCGCGAACGCGTCGTCCATGAAATACCGATACTCCCCCTCGCGGGGCCCCGTGACCGGGTCGACCGCACGCAGCGCGTCGTCGACCAGCCCCGGGTGGCACGCGATCATCATGCCCGGGAACGGCCGTTCAAGGTAGTGGGGAAAGAGGAACGGATAAGATTCCCGGGGCGAAAAATCCCGCACGCCGCGGAAGACGCTGTTGCCGGGCACGCCCGCCGCCAGCCCGCGCCGCCGCAAGCCCGCACCCATCAAGCTGATGGCCGCCGCGCGCGCGACGGCCACGCCGCGCCGGAGGATGGCGGGCAAAGGCTCCGTGGCGTAGCGGAGAGAGGCGCCCATGTCGCGCGCGCGCGCGACCACCAGATCGCGCACCACGGGCAATTGATGAACATGCTGATGCCCATCCAGAAACGCGGGCGGCGCGCCGATGACGGCCGAGAAGCGGGCGATCTGGCGGTCGATCTCGGCCGCAATCTCGCCGCGATCGAGGCGTCCTGTATAAGCCGCCGCCGTCAGCCGTCCCAGCTTCGGCAAAAGCCCCGCGGGCGCGGTGCGCGGCATGATGCCCAGCGGCGGCTGGTCCGTGAGGGTGATATGGAGTCCGCAATCGGCCAAGCCAACCAAGGGCCGCAACGCAGCGCCTTCCTCCGGCCACCAGGACCCCGCGGTCATACAGCCAGTCGCCGTCAGGACCCGTCGCGCGATCAAGTCGCGGATCGCGCGGCTGACGCCCGGCGCTATGCCGTAGTCGTCGGCACAAAGAATGATGGGAATACCGCCCGCCGGCGCGGACGGCGCCTGCGCGCTCACCTGGGCCCGATCCTTCCGAATTCCAGGCGCCTAGCTTATATAAGACATGGCAGGCGCGTCACGCGCCAGCGGTGCTTTTAAGCAGGAATCCGAGCGGCCCCTGACACCGAACCGAGAGCTCATTTTGCGCGCATGACGCCAGCGTCCGCCACATCGCCATCTCGCCTGACCATCGTGGTGCCGTTCTTCAACGAGGGCGCCAACGTTCAGTCTTTTTTCGCGCGCATGGTGCCCGCGCTGAACGGGCTGGGGCTAACCTGGGACGTCGTCTGTGTGAACGACGGTAGTTCGGACGACACGCTCGACCGCCTGTTGGCCGCGCGCGCGCGCCATCCTGCCATCAAGGTGGTGGACCTATCGCGCAATTTCGGCAAAGAGCGCGCGCTCAGCGCCGGCCTATCTCACGCCACGGGCGATGCCGTGGTGATTATCGATGCCGACCTGCAACACCCGCCCGAGCGCATCGCGGACATGATCGAGAAATGGCGCGGGGGTTACGAGGTCGTCTATGCCGTACGCGAGGAACGCATGGACCAGGGGCTGATGGCCCGCGTTCTGCGCCGGATTTTCTATGCCTTGTTCGACCGCCTGTCCGAAGTTCCCGTGCCGCACGGGACCGGCGATTTCCGTCTGTTGGACCGCCGGGTGGTCGCGGTGATCAACCGCATGCCCGAGCGCACCCGCTTCATGAAGGGCATTTACAGTTGGGTCGGCTTCCGCCAGGGCGGCATCTCCTACCGCGAGGAGGAGCGGCGCGAAGGCGAGACGAAATGGGGCTTGGGCGGCCTTCTGCGCCTGGGCGTGGACGGGCTGACGGCCTTTTCCAACTTTCCCTTGCGGGTGTGGACCATCGTCGGCGCCACGATCTCGGGCTTCGCCTTCCTCTATATCATCTTCCGCCTGATCCGCACGGCGCTGCACGGCGTGGACGTGCCGGGTTACGAATCGATCATCATGATCGTGCTGTTCCTGGGCGGCATTCAACTCCTCACCCTCGGCATCCTGGGCGACTATATCGGCCGCATCTTCAGCGAGGTGAAGGGTCGCCCGCTGTTCATCGTGCGCGCGACCTATGGCATAGACGACGGGCCCGACGAGGGCTGGCGCGGCACGGAAGAGATCAGCGCCGAGCGCCGCTGAACTAGGGGCTGGTCGCGACCACGCGGATGCCGCCTAGGTTGCCGCCGCCAAACAGCCGGTCCATCGTGGCGTAGAACTCGTCCAGCGCGTCGAACACCAGCCGCCCGTGGACGGCCACGTTGCGCGCCTCGTCGGTACGGAAGCTGTTCATGCGGCCCGAGACGAAGGGCTTCCAGGTCTCGGTCATGTCCGTGATCTCGATCCCGGTAAAGCCCGCGTCGTGGAATTGGGCACGCCATTCCTCGAGCGAGGGCAAGGCCTGGCAATAGACCTGCTGGCGGATGTCGCGCCACTCCGTGGGCGTCAGTTCGGCGCGCTTGTGGAAATCCTCGATGAAGACCGTGCTGCCGGGCTTCAGTGCGTGCCGGATCTGTTTTAGCAACGCCGCACGATCGGCGATGTGCAGGAAAACCAGCCAACTCACCATGCCATCACAGCGCCACGCGGCCACGTCGTGGGTCAGGAAGTCGCCCTCCAGATGCCGCACCCGCCCGCCCAACCCGCATCGCGTAGTCAGGCTGGCCGCCGTCGCGTTCAATTCCGGTTGCAATTCGACCGCCGTGACTTGGCAGCCGGTGGTCGCGGCCAGATGGCGCGCGGGCCCGCCGATGCCACCGCCTACGTCCAATACGTGGCTCGACGTCGACACACCAAGACGGCGCGCGGCCTCATCGACCGTGTCCGTGCCCAGATAGTGGTATTGATCGAACGCAGTCAGGTCGCCGCATTGAAGCGGCGCATCCTCGGCGATTCCCCGCGCACGCAATTCGTTGAAAATCCGCCCCACCTGGAAGTAGAGCTTCATCGACGCGATATCGCGCGGCAGGTCGTGCATCCCGTTCCCCGATGACGTCATGAACGGCGAAGAGCGATCAGCCCGCCTTCTTCATGCCCGGCTTGACCTTGGCGTGCGGCGTGTCGAGCGCCCAGCCCGAGGGCTTACCCCAGGACAGATTCTCGCCAGGCTCGACCACCCGGTTGTTGTCGGTCAGCCACGCGACCAGAAGCGCGCCGTTGGGCGAATGGGAGAAATGTTTGGTACCCGGCTTAAGCGAGACGAAGTGGCCCGCCTTGTACTCGACGCCGTCATGGTCGATGACGCTGCCCTCGGCCACATAGAACTCCTCGTGGCCATGGTGCTCATGCGGTGTCGAAGTGCCGCCGGGCAGGAAGCGGATGAGGAAACAGCCCTTGCCGGTCGCGCGGTCGAAGGTGAGCGGCGCCCAGAAGAGCTTGGATACTTCCGAGCCGTAGCGGTTGAAGGGCGTGAACTCGATCTCGTCGATGTTCCAGACGCGCCGGTCCGGGTAGGCGCTACCGTCCTTGGTGGTCTGCGTCTTCACCTTGTCGTCCATCGCCTGTCCCTCCCTCTATCGGCGCGGCATCGCGGCGCGCGCCATGCATGATAAGGCGCACCCAGGGGCGATGCCCAGGGCGGGAGGCAGGGTTGAAACGGAAAGAGGCCGTTAGTTGGAGCGGCGATCCGCGGCCCAATCGACCCGCTGCGCCAACTGGGTCGCGAGGTTGCCATCGACGAGCGAGGCCGCTTCGTCCGGCCGGCGCTGGCCTTGATAGTTGGGCTACAACGGAGCGTTCCGCTCCAGCTTGACCGGCGTCGTGTTGACCTCGAGCGTCCGCTCCTGGGCGGGGGCCGTGCCGCCACTGGGCGAGTAGACGAAGCCGGAAATGGGATACGGACGGCCGAAATTGTCCGCCTTTTCGTACCAGACGCGCACCGCGCTCCAGCCGTTGTTGTCGGAGATGTCCTGGACCGTTACGTCGGTGTCGACGCGGCCGCGCAAGCCCCCGGGCGGCGCCCAGTTGGAATGGTTGATACGGATCGTGCGCTCGTCGACCAGTTCGGAGACGATCGCGATATGACCGTGGACCATCTGCTTGGTCCGCTTGAACACCATGATCGCGCCCGGCTGCGGCGTGTTGCCGCGCTCGTAGCGGTCGCCCGCACGGTCCCACCACATCCAACCGTCACCGGACAGTTCGACATCGGACGTCGAGCGCACGTACTGGACGCAATTGATGCCGGGGTTGCGGGCCATCTTGGAAGACGACTTCGCCGAGGCCTTTTGGAGCTTCGCGGGTGCCGAGGGCTTTTGGGCAACCTTGTAGATCGGAACCGGCTTTTTGCCGCCCGGATTGGGGCCAGCGGTTGCGGCAACGGCGAAAACCGAGGCAACAGCGACGCAGACAGTAAGAAATACGTTTCTAAAGGCCGTCATCCTCTCCCCGAGGAGGCGGTGGAACTGATGGGATTTTGTAACCCGACTTATGCGTGGTTCACAACCCTAAATTGTTGGGATTGCATGACCATTCTGTGACAGTGCCGGCGGAAAACCCAATGACAGCAAGGGGATGGCAGCGAATTCGCCGCCATCCCCGCTGTGTAGTTTTACGCGGTCGGAAGCTGGGAGACGAACTTGGTCACCAGATAGGCGTCGAGGCCCTCGATGCCGCCCTCGTGGCCATAGCCGCTCTCCTTCACGCCGCCGAACGGCGTCTCGGGCAGGGAGACGCCAAAATGGTTGACCCCCACCATGCCCGTTTCCAGCGCATCGGCCACCGCGGTCGCCCGCTCGGTCGAATTGGTGAAGGCATAGGCCGCCAAACCGAACGGCAGCTTGTTGGCCTGGTGGATGACCTCGCCGAACTCCTTGAAGCGCACGCAAGGCGCCACGGGGCCGAACGGCTCGTCGTTCATCACCCGCGCGTCGTCGGGCACATCGGCCAGGATGGTCGGGGCATAGAAGTAGCCCTGGTTGCCCAGGCGCTGGCCGCCCGCGGCCACGCGCGCGCCGCGCTGGACCGCATCGCCCACCATCTTCTCCATGGCTTCAACGCGGCGTGCGTTGGCCATGGGGCCCATCTGCGTGTCCTTGTCGAGGCCGTTGCCGACCTTCATGTCCTTGGCGATGGAGGCGAACTTCTCGACGAAGCGGTCATAGACCTTGTCGTGGACGAAGAAGCGGGTGGGCGAAATGCAAACCTGCCCCGCGTTGCGGAACTTGGCGACCGCCGCAACGGCCGCGACCTTCTCGGCGTCGACATCGTCGAACACGATGACCGGGCCGTGACCACCCAATTCCATCGTCGCGCGCTTCATATGGTCCGCGGCGATGCGGGCCAGATGCTTGCCCACCGGGATCGAGCCGGTGAACGAGAACTTGCGCACGATGGGCGAGGAGATGATGTGCTCGGACACCTCGGCCGGCACGCCGAAGACCAGGTTCAAGACGCCCGGCGGCAGGCCTGCCTCTTGGAACGCGCGCACGACGGCGACGCAGGCGCCTGGCGTCTCTTCCGACGCCTTGAGGATGAGCGAACAGCCGGCGGCCAACGCGCCGCCGATCTTGCGAACCGGCGTCAACGCTGGGAAGTTCCACGGCGTGAAGGCGGCGGCGACACCGATCGGCTCCTTCACCACCATCTGGCGCTGGTTCGGCATGCGGCCCGGAATGATGCGGCCATAGGCGCGGCGGCCTTCCTCGGCATACCACTCCAGGATGTCTGCGCTGGCGTTCACCTCGATGCGCGCCTCGGCCAGGACCTTGCCTTGCTCGGTGGTCAGCGTGGTCGCGATCGATTCGGCGTTGGCGCGCACGATGTCGGCGGCCTTCTTGATGATGCGCGCGCGGTCGTAGGCCGGCGTCTTGCGCCAGATCTCGTAACCCTTGGCGGCCGATTCGAGCGCGCGGTCCAAATCCTTCACGGTCGCGTGCGGCAGGCGGCCGAGCGCGGCTTCCGTCGCGGGATTGATGACGTCCTCGCCGCCGCGCCCGCTGCCGTTGGTCCATTCGCCGTTGATGAAGAGCGCAAGCTTCTCGTACATCCAAATCCCTTTCGATGGCTTGATGTCGAAGACGGGCGGCGGTGCCGCCGCATGGCGATGTCCTTACACCAAAGACGCGGCGGAAAACACCCGCGCAGGATCGCCGCTTTGAACGCGAAATATTGACGCCAGAACAACGGCGTGAGACGGTTCACCCCACCGATGGGGTGGGCACCGAACAAAAATCACGAGGGGTTGACGGCGCGACGGATCGCCGTTGTCGCCGTCGTAATCATCGCGGCCGCGCTGGCCGCGGGCTGCACCCGCTCGACGGCCGTGTCCTCGACCACACCCGAGGCCAAGAAGTCCGGCACGGTCGCCCCGACAGGGTTCGGCCAGTTCAACGACATCCCGATCCCCGAAGGCTCGACGATGGACATGGACCGTTCGCTGATCCTGGGCGCGCAGGAGCGCTGGATCGGCCGCCTGTCGCTGTCGACCAGCCAATCCGCGCCGGCGGTGTTCGACACGTTCCAATCCCAGATGCCCCGCTTCGGCTGGAGCGAGGTGTCCGCCGTGCGCAGCGAGACGAGCGTCCTGACCTTCTCGCAGGGCGAGCGTGTCGCTACCATCCAGATCGCACGCACCACCTTCGGCGGATCGAACGTGGACATCACCATGACGCCGCGCGGCGGCAAGACCACCCCCTAGCTGCAATTGCCGTTCAGAGGTTTCGCGTGGAGAAATTAAAGCCCGTCGACCAGCGCAGCCTGCGCAGCGCCCTGGGTTGTTTCGCGACCGGCGTCACCGTCGTCACAGGCTGCGGAACGGACGGCACCCTACTCGGCTTCACGGCCAACTCTTTCAATTCCGTCTCGCTCGAACCGCCGCTGGTGCTGTTCAGCCTGGACAAGCGCGCGAACAGCCTGGGCGCCTTCTTCGAAAGCCAGCATTTCGCGGTCAACGTCCTGGCCGACGACCAACGCGCGCTCTCGGGCAACTTCGCGCGACCGCATCCCGACAAGTGGAACAATATCGGCTACACGACATGGGAGACGGGCTGCCCGATCCTGCTCGGCGCCCTGGCCAGCTTTGAATGCCACACCCGCGAGCGCTACGACGGCGGCGACCATGTCATCTTCGTCGGCGAGGTCCTGCACATGGCCACGGACCCGTCGAAAAGCCCGCTGCTTTATTTCCGCGGCGCCTACGGAAAGCTGTCGCCCGAGGCGCACTAGCCGCGCTTGCCGCCCAAGCGTCGAAAGACCCATAGCAAAACGGCATGACTGGTTGCACAACACGGCAACGAGGCGGCTCCGCGCCTGCCGCATAGTCTTGCAGGACGAACACGGGGGAGGATGAAAAAATGGCCCACTTCACGAACGCCGAGTTCAAGAGCCGTCAGAAGAAGACGATCCAGGAACTGGAACGGCGCGGCCTGCACGGCCTCCTGATGTTCAAACAGGAGAGCATGTACTACCTGACCGGCTACGAGACGTTCGGTTATTGCTTCTTTCAGGCCATGTATCTGGGGGCCGACGGCAAGATCTTCCTGCTGACACGCCTGCCTGATGCGATCGTCGCGCGCGAGATTTCCATCCTCGCCCACAAGGACATCCACGTCTGGACCAACCTGCCGGACGCGAACCCCTCGCTCGACTTGAAGCGGCTTCTCGAATCCAGGCGCGTGAAGGAAACGCGCATCGGCGTCGAGTACGACGCCTACGGCTTGACGGGCGCCATCTACCGCAAACTTTCGGCGGCGTTGACCGACTTCTGCCTGCCGGAAGACGCATCGGACCTGGTCTCGCGGCTGCGCTTTGTGAAGAGCCCGACCGAGATCGGATATATCCGCAAGGCGGCGGCGCTGGCTGACCGCGCCTTGGTGTGCGCCAACCGGATGACCATGGCGGGCGCACATGAAGGCGACATCCTGGCCGCGATGCAGAGCGAGATCTTCAGGGGCGGCGGCGATTGGCCGGGCAACGACCAGATCATCGGCGCCGGCCGCCGCGCGCTTCTCGGCCGCTATGTCTCGGGCCGCCAGACGCTCAAGAAGAACGACCAGATGACCATCGAATGGGCGGGCTCCTACCTGCGCTATCACGCGGCCATGATGCGAACGCTCGTGATCGGCAAGGCCAAGCCGCGTCAAAGGAAAATGCACGACATCGCCGTCGAGGCGCACCGCGCCAGCGCGGCGGCGCTCAAGCCCGGCAACACCTGCGGCGACGTCTTCGCGGCCTATGCGCGCGTTTGCGACAAGCATGGCATGCGCAAGCATCGCCAGACCGCGACGGGCTACAGCATGGGCGCGGTGTTCCAGCCGACCTGGATGGACTGGCCGATGTTCTACAAGGACAACCCGACGGTGATCGAAGCGGGCAACACCTTCTTCATCCACAGCGTCCTGTGCGACGAAGGCACGGGCCTAGCGACCGCACCCGGCCAGTCCTACGTCGTGACGAACAAGGGAGCGCAGCCCCTATCGAAAAGCTCGCTCGATCTCGTGATCAACGACTGAGATCGGGCCTCGCCCTATCGCTGGAGCGAGAAACGGCTCAGACCGTCCAGGACGGAAGCGGTCTGCGTGACCACACCCCAAAAACCGTTCTCGATGGTCGTCAGATAGATGGCCGCATCGTGCGCGCGCGGGTCGCCGCTGGCGCATGCGTCCTCCACCAGCGCGCATTGATAGTTGCGGTCGCAGGCTTCGCGCAGCGTGGTGTGGACGCATACATCGGTGGTGCAACCGGTGAAGATCAGACGACTGACGCCGCGCGCGCGGAGATTTCGGTCGAAATCGGTAGAGCAGAATGCGCCGGCCGTGGACTTGTCGACGATCAACTCGTCCTGCCGCGGTGCCAGCGCCGGAATGATCTCGAAGCCGGGCTCGCCGCGCACGCTTGGGCGCTTCGTGAAATCGGGTTCGCCGCCGGGCGCGCCGGAATGAGCGAGGCGCCACGCCTCGAACGGCGTCCAGTCGGAAAGATCAGGGCGATAGCCGTGCCGCGTCCAGAACACGGGAAGCCCCGCGTCGCGCGCGGCGGCCACCAGGGAAACGATGTTCGGAATGATGGCTTTGACGAGCGAGGCATCGAACCCGTGCGCGGCCGCGAAGCCGTCTTCGGAGAGAAAGTATCGCTGCATGTCCACGACGACGAGGCCCGTCGCCGCAGGCACGAGTTCGCCTTCATGGGGAAAACTGTACGGACGGGCGGCGATCACATCATCGCCTTCGAGACCGGTTCGCCCATCTTGGCCGAGGTGCCCACGTCCGCGACCGCAGCGCGGTAAAGCGCCACATCCTTGGCCATCAGGCGCACGGTGAAGCCGGCATTGAACGTGCCCGTCAGGATACGGTTCGGAAACTTGTCGCCGCTGGCCGTGTTCTGGCCGGTCGAGACATTCAGCACCGACAGGATCGTCCCCATGTCGAGGCCTTGCGATTCGCCGAAGATGACGGCCTCGCTGGTCGCCGCCATGGCGGTCGCGGAGAGGAAGTTGTTGAGCAGCTTCATGGCCTGACCCTGCCCCGGCTTCTCGCCGACATGGAACAGATTCTTGGCCATGGCCTTGAGCGGCGCCTCGACGCGCGGGAAGTCCGCCTTCGAGCCCGCCGCCATCACGGCCAGCGTGCCCTTGGATGCGCCCGTCACGCCACCCGAAACGGGCGCGTCGAGATAGGCTATTCCCGCCGCAGAAAAGATCGCAGCGGTCTTGTGCGCGGCCTCGAGGCCGATGGTCGACAGGTCCACCACCAAGCTCGTCTTGCGCGGCTTGGCCGCGGCGATTTCGCGCGAAACGGCCTCCACCACCTTGCCGTCGGGCAGGCTGAGGAACAGCGTCTCAGCTTCCGCCACGATCTCGGCGACCGAAGCGGCGGCGCGGGCGCCGGCGGGCGCACGCTCCGCCGTGCCGGCCTTGTCGTGGACGATCAGCGGCAATCCCGCCTGGGCCAGTCGCGCGGCCATGGGCTTGCCCATCGCACCCAGACCGACGAAACCGAGCATGGCCATTAGAGCTTGGCTCCGGCGGCCTTCTCTTCCGCGATCACCTTGCGCGCGATACGGAACGCCTCGACACCGGCCGGAATGCCGCAATAGACGGCCACCTGCATCAGCACCTCGCGGATCTCGTCCAGCGTGACCTTGTTGTTGAGCGCGCCGCGCATGTGCAACTCGAACTCGTGCGGACGGTTGAGCGCCGCCAGCATGGCCAGGTTCAGCATGCTGCGCTGCTTGTGCGAGATGATGCCTTCACGGCCCCAGATGCCGCCCCAGCAATATTCCGTGACCATCTGCTGGAATTCGCGGTTGAAGTCGTCGACGTTCTTGGTCGCCTTCTCGACATAGTCCTTGCCCAGGACCTCGGTCCGGATCTTGAGGCCGCGCTCGAATTTCTCGGATGCCATGGTCTTTCCCTCTCCCGTAACGGCCTTATGCGGAAACTTTGAAGCCGGTAAGGTAGCCGCCTTCAACCGGGGCCGCAAAGCAGCGAGAGCGCTATGGCTGATATGCCGCAATACGAAGTGTTCGCCATCCGCTACGGCACGGTTGCTCGCAAGCGCAGCGACAATTTCGTCGGCGGCGACCCCCATGAAGGCCCCATGCCGCTCGATTATTTCCTGTGGCTGGTGCGCGGCGCGGGGCGAACCTTCGTGATCGACACCGGCTTCGGCGCCGAGGAGGCGGCGCGACGCGGCCGTCATCGCTTCCGCGAGCCCGAGGAGGGTTTGGTCTCGCTGGGCGTCGATCCCACGACGGTCGAGGACGTCATCATCACCCATCTGCATTACGACCACGCAGGCGGGATGGACCGCTTCCCCAAGGCGCGTTTCCACGTCCAGGACGGCGAGGTGGCGTATGCCACCGGCCGCCACATGTGCCACGCATCCATTCGCCACGCCTATTCGGTCGAGGATGTGGTGCAGATGGTGCGCGCGGTCTATGCCGGCCGCGTCGAGTTCCACGACGGCGACCGGGAACTCGCACCCGGCCTGTCGCTGCACAAGATCGGCGGCCACACGATGGGCATGCAGTCGGTGCGCGTGCATACCAAGCGCGGCTGGGTTGTCTTGGCGTCCGACGCGAGCCACATGTACGACAACATGGAACTCGGCCGCCCCTTCCCCATCGTCCACAACATGACCGAGACGCTCGAGGGCTATCGCACCCTGCGCCGACTGGCGGCCTCGCCCAACCACATCATTCCTGGCCACGACCCCCTGGTGATGTCGCGCTATCCCGCGGCCTCGGCCAAGCTGGAGGGCATCGTCGCGCGCCTCGACGTCGATCCGACCGGCGCATGACCAACACGATCCCACTCGGCGTTCTCGACCAGTCACCCATCCGGCGCGGCGCCACGACCAGCGACGCGATCCGTGAATCGCTGGAACTGGCGCGCGCCTGCGACCGCTGGGGCTATCGCCGCTATTGGGTCGCGGAACACCACGCCAGCAACGGCCTGGCTGGTTCAGCGCCCGAGATCCTGATCACGCGCATCGCGGCAGAAACCAAGGACATGCGCGTGGGCTCCGGCGGCGTGATGCTGAACCACTACAGCCCACTCAAGGTGGCCGAGACGTTCCGCATGCTGGAGACGCTCTATCCCGGCCGCATCGATCTGGGACTGGGGCGCGCGCCGGGTTCTGACCAACGCACGGCGGCGGCGCTGCAGCTTTCACCCGAGGCCGCGGGTGCCGACAATTTCGCGCCCAAGCTCGGCATGCTGCTGGGCTATCTCGACGGCAGCTTGCCCGCGGATCATCCTTACGCGCGCATCCGCGTGGTGCCCGAGCCCGCGAACCAGCCGGAGCTGTGGCTGCTCGGCTCCAGCGACTATAGCGCGGCCTACGCCGCCCATATCGGCTGCGCCTTTTCCTTCGCGCAGTTCATCACTGGTTCGGGTGGTGAGGCCGTGGTGCGCGCCTATAAGGAAGGCTTCAAGCCCTCGCACCGCTTGGCGAAACCTTTGGCCAGCATCTCCACCTTCGTCCTGTGCGCGGACACCGAGGAAGAGGCAAAAATTTTGGCCGCCAGCCGCAAGTTATGGCTGCTCAATTTCTTCACCGGGCGCGAGCAGCCCTATCCCAGCGTCGAGGAGGCCCTGGCCTATCCCTACACCGAGCAGGAAGAGGAATTGCTTCGCCGCAGCGGCCGCCGCTCCATCGTCGGCAACCCCGACCAAGTGAAAGCGGGCCTGTTGGAATTGGCCGAAACCTACAACGCGGACGAGTTGTCCATCGTCACCATCTGCGCCGACTTCGCCGCGCGAATGCGCTCCTACGAGCTGATTGCAAAGGCGTTCGGCCTGCGCGCTAATTGATCGCTTCCCCGCCCGCCTCTACAGTCGCGCGCGTATAACCGGGACGTAAGCGATGCCCTTCGAACGCCTGTTCTCGCCCTTGACGCTCAAGGGCGTGACGATCCGCAATCGGATCGCCTCCACCGGCCATAACACGCGCTTGGCCTGGGCCAACGTGGCCAACGAGGCGCTGGCGGCCTATCACGCCGAGCGCGCCAAGGGCGGCGCGGGTTTGATCCTGACCGAAGGCGCGGTCGTCCACGAGACCGGCCGGCATCTGTCGATCGCCAACGATTCCGACATCAAGGGCTTCCGCCTGGTGACCGATGCCGTGCATCCCCACGGCGCCAAGGTCTTCGGCCAGCTGTTCCATCCCGGCCGCGAGATGAGCATCGCCTTCGACGGCACGAAGCCCATCACCCATGCGCCGTCCGCGATCCCCAACGAACGCTTCCACGCCATGCCGCGCGCGATGCCAAAGCGCATGGTGCGCGAGTTCGTCTCCTTCTACGGCGCCGGGGCGCGCCGCTATCGCGAGGCCGGCATGGACGGCTGCGAAGTGCTGGCCAGCCAAGGCTACGGCATCGGCCAGTTCCTCAACGAGCAATCGAATCAGCGCCACGACCGTTACGGCGGCAGCTTCGAGAACCGGTTGCGCTTCGTCGTCGAGATCGCCCAGGCCGTGCGCGCGTCGGTGGGCGACGATTTCCCCATCGGCATCCGCATCTCGGGCGACGAGCTGAACCCCATGGGCATGAAACTGCCCGAGGTGGTCGCCATCTGCGCGGCGCTCGATGCCAAGAATTGCTTCGACTACTACAACATCATCGCGGGCTCCTCGACGACCTTGGGCGCCGCCATCCACATCGTGCCGCCGATGGCGATCAAGAACGGCTATGTCGCGCCCTTCGCCGCAGCCGTGCGCGCCAAAATCACCAAGCCCGTGCTGGTCGCGGGCCGCATCAATCAGCCACAGATCGCCGAGGACGTGCTGGCCTCAGGCCAGGCCGACATCATCGGCATGACGCGCGCGATGATCGCGGACCCCAAGATGCCCATGAAGGCGCGCGAGGGCCGCGCCGAGGACATCCGCGCCTGCATCGCTTGCAACCAAGCCTGCATCGGCCACATGCACTTGGGCTACCCGATTTCGTGCATCCAACATCCGGAATCGGGGCGCGAGC
>JAPLOM010000028.1:22752-23701 GCA_026400755.1 Alphaproteobacteria bacterium | reverse complement strand
AGGCCGCCGCCGTCGCGGCCGAGCGCGGCCACGATGTGACGTTGTACGAGCGCGGCAAGCAGGTGGGCGGCCAGGTGCTGCTGGCTCAGCTTCTGCCCGGCCGGACGGAGTTTGGCGGAATCATCACCAACCTGACGCACGAGGCCAAGCGCCTAGGCGCCAAGATCGTGACCCATACTGACGTCACGGCGGATTTCGTCAAAGCGCAGAAGCCGGACGCTGTGATCCTGGCGACCGGCGCCACCCCGCGCATGCCTGAGATCTTGGGCGCCGAGGACGCGCATGTGGTTAACGCCTGGCAGGTGCTGCGCGGCGAGGCCAATGTGGGCGGCTCGGTCGTCGTGGCCGACTGGCGCTGCGACTGGATCGGTCTCGGCATCGCCGAGAAGCTGGCGCGCGACGGTCGGCGGGTGCGCCTATGCGTCAACGGCTACATGGCGGGCCAAAACATCCAAGCCTATGTGCGCGACCATTGGCTGGGCATCCTGCATGGCCTCGGCGTCCAAATCATTCCCATGGCGCGCCTCGCGGGCGTCGATTCCAACACGGTCTATCTCGAACATGTCTCAACCGACGCACCCTTTGAGGTGTCGGAGGTCGAGACCTTGGTCACCTCCCTCGGCCACGATTCGGACCATACGCTCGAAGACGCCCTGACCGGCTCCGGCATCGAACTGCATCTCGTCGGCGACTGCGCCTCGCCGCGCACGGCGGAAGAGGCCGTGCTGGAAGGTCTACAGGCGGGCCTCAAGGTTTGAGCGTTTGCCCCTCGGCCATACCGTCGGTATTTTGACGCCGTGGTTATCTGGATCACCGGCCTTTCCGGCGCCGGCAAAACGACATTGAGCGATGCGATCGCGGTGCTGGTGAAGCCCCGCCTGCCCGAGTTCGTCCAGGTGGACGGCGACGTGGTACGCGCCATGGTCGGCCAGGAGCAGGATTACAGCGA
>JAPLOM010000028.1:16833-22739 GCA_026400755.1 Alphaproteobacteria bacterium | reverse complement strand
TGCAGATCAAGCGTCTGCAGGCGCTGGCCGATTATCTATCGCGCCAAGACATGGTCGTCGCGGTGGCCGCGCTTTATGCCCATCCCGACCTTCTGGCCTGGAACCGGGCGAACCTGCGCGACTATTTCGAGGTCTATATCGATGCGCCGCTCGACACGGTTCGCACGCGCGACGTAAAGGGCCTGTACGCCAAGGCCGCGCGCGGCGAGATGAAGAACTTAGTCGGGCTGGACGTTCCCTGGCATGCCCCCAAGCACGCCGATCTGGTGATCGACGCGCGCGCGGGCGAGACGCCGGAAGCCTCCGCATTGCGGGTCGCGCGCGCGGTGCCGCGTCTGGCCGCGGCGCTGCCCCGATGAGCGATCTGGCGCTCAAGCGCGACCAGTATCTGGAGCTGGAGAAGCTGTCGCTCGGCGCATTCCAGCCGCTGGGCGGGTTCATGACTGAAGACCAATTCAAGGGCGTGGTCGCGGACATGCGTCTGCCGGACGGCGCGGTCTTTCCCCTGCCCGTCGTGCTGGATGTTTCGCGCGAGGATGCCGAGCGCATGCGCGGACGGCCCAGGATTGCGCTGTCTTATGACGGCGTCGAGGTGGGCGAGATCGAGCCGCGCAGCATCTTCACCTGCGACAAGGCCGATACCGCGCGCCGCGTCTTCGGCACGGATGACCCGAAGCATCCCGGCGTGCGTAACCTGCTGCAGGGCGGCGACTGGTTCGTCGGCGGCCCAATCAAACTGCACCGCCGCGCGATCCTCGACATCTCGGCCGACGAGCTGACGCCCGAGGAGACGCGCCGCATCTTCGCCGAACGCGGCTGGCGCACCATCGTCGGCTTCCAGACACGCAACGTGCCGCACCGCGCCCATGAATATCTCCAGCGCACGGCGCTGGAACAGGCCGACGGCCTATTCATCCAACCGCTGGTGGGGCGCAAGAAGGCCGGCGACTACTCGCCCCAGGCTGTGATGACCGGCTATCGGGCGCTGGTGACCGGCTTCTATCCCAAGGACCGGGTGCTGCTCGGCATCCTGTCCACGGCCATGCGCTATGCCGGCCCGCGTGAGGCCGTGTTCCACGCGATCATCCGGCGCAACTATGGTTGCACCCATTTCATCGTCGGGCGCGACCATGCGGGCGTCGGCAGCTACTACGGCAAGTACGAGGCCCATGCGATGACACGCCGCTTCGACGGCGAGCTGGGCATCACGATCCTGCGCCTGCACGGGCCCTATCATTGCCGGAAGTGCGATGGCATCGTGACCGAACACACCTGCCCACATGCGGGCACGGAAGCCGCCACCGAGATCGCGGGCACCGACATGCGCGCCATGCTGCTGGGCGGCAAGGCACCCGATCCGCATTTGATGCGGCCCGAAGTGATCGGAGCCCTCAAGGGTGTGCCGCTGTTCGTCACGGAGGATGACCCATGAGCCGGGTAAGGATCGTCGCCACCATCGGCCCCGCGACCAACAACGCGGATGCGCTGCGCGCACTGGCCAAGGCCGGCATGAGCGTGGCGCGCCTGAACGGCTCGCACAGCGATTTGGACTGGCACCGGGCGACCATCGCGCTGCTGCGCAAGACCCTGCCGGACCTGCCCATCCTCCTGGACATCCCGGGCCGCAAGATCCGCACCGTGGGCCTGAAACATGCACCCAGCCTCGCCGCGGGCGACACGATCACGCTGACGACCGAACCCGATCACGACGGCAGCAAGAAGGTGCCAGTCAACTACGACCGACTGCACGAGGACCTGAAGGCCGGAAATACGATCCTGGCCGATGACGGCACGCTGCGCTTTAAGGTCATCGAAGTGCGCGGCCGCGACATCCTCTGCCGGGCCGAGACGCCAGGCACGTTGCGCAGCCGCAAGGGCATCAACGTACCCTTCGTGAAGCTGAACACCGCGCTGGTCACCGACCGCGATCATAAAATGGTGGGCTTCGCACGCGAGACGGGCGTGGACTTCATCGGCATCAGCTTCGTGGAATCAGCCGCGCACGTGGAAGCCATCCGCGAGTTGTCCGGCAAGGACGGGCCGCGCATCGTCTCCAAGGTCGAGAACCAGGGCGGTCTGGACCATATGGAAGAGATTCTGGCCGCGACCGACGCGGCCATGATCGACCGCGGCGACCTGTCGGTCGAAACCAATCTGGAATCGCTCACCCTGTTCCAGAAGCGAATCATCGACGCGGCGCGCGCGGCGGGTAAACCCGTCATCGTGGCGACCGAGATGCTGCACACGATGATCGAGAACGACTTCCCGACAAAGGCCGAGGTCTCGGACATCACCAACGCCGTGCTCGACGGCGCCTCGGCGCTGATGCTCTCGGGCGAAACCGCCGTGGGGAAACACCCCGTCTCGGCCGTGAAGCTGATGCGCCAGGTGGCCACGGCCACCGAAAGCTATCTGCAGACCCGCCTGGACGACGCGGATGCGGTCGCACGGCGTAGCGTGCCCCGCGCCATGGAAGATGCGATCGCGCTGATCTGCCGTTCGCTGCCCATCACCAAGATCGTGGCCGTGACGCGCAGCGGCTTCGCCGCCCGCTCGGTCGCCGCGCGCCAGGTACGCCAGCCCATCATCGCGGTCAGCAACGACGCCCAGGCCGCCCGCAGCTTCAACATCTTCCCCGGCGTCATCGGCGAATATGTCGACATCCCGTTCCCGCGCACTAGCACCGACCACATCGTGATCTGCCTGGAAACGCTGTGGCATCGTGGTCGCCTCTCGTCCGACGACCTGGTCCTGGTCACCGCCGTTGGCTATCCCAAAAGCGGCAATCGGATGAACTTGATCCAGACCCATGCCGTGTCCGATCTGATCGAGACGCTCGGTTGGAAAAAATGACCCGGTTTGCGTTCGTGGCCGTCGCCGCGACGGTCTTCATCGTCGGCAACGCCCACGCCGTGGATATCAGCCTTGAGAGCCCCGTACCCGCGGCGCAGATCCGCCCCTTCGCCAACGACCTGAACATCCTGCAAAAGCCGGTCGACGCCTTCGCGCGCACGACGCGCTATCAGGGCACGCTGACCATCGGGAAGATCAGCTTCCCGATCAGCGGCGAAGCCATCGAGCGCGGCAGCATCAAGCCCATGGGCAAGGACCTGCTGTGGGAAAGCACCAGCCAGAGCACCTTCCGTTTCGGCGACGAGGGCAAGACGAGCAGCACGACCAACCGGATTGTCTTGGCACCCAACGGCGAGATCAAACAGGCAGGCTCGGACGCCAAGAACAAGTCGATGGATTTCAGCCGCCTGCTGCTGGTCGCCATGCGTCCGCAGAATCCGGTGCGACTGGGCCAAGAGGTCTGGCGGCTCGACAGCCTGTTGCTGCAACTGAAACCGCTGTTCCCGACCGCCTCGGTCAAACGGAACAACTCGACCTTCAAGGCCGCGGGCAAGACGACGGTTCAAGGCCGCGAGCAACTGGTGGTCGACGGCGGCGGCGGCGTGGAGCTGTCGGTCGACGACGGCATGCCGTGGAAGTTGCGCTTGCCGTCCCAATGCCTGATCGACCTGCCGACGGGGATGTGGAGCGCCTGCATCGGCGCGGCACGCGTCGAAGGGTTGATGAACGATCAGCCCGTGGCGGTGGATCTGCAGTTCCAGACCAAAACAGCCTTCGGCCGCTAGCGCCTCAGTACAGCGTGAAGCCCTGCCCGTCGTCGCAGGCGATGATGCTGCCCGTCATGGCACGCGAGGCGGCCGAGGCCAGCATGAGCAGTGGCCCATCCAAATCCTGCGGCTCCATCAAGCGGCGGCGCAGGAAGGTGGCGACGAATTTCTTACCTTCCTCGGAGGCGAAGAACTCGCCGTTCATCTCGGTCGAGACGTAGCCGGGGCAGATCGCGTTCACGTTGATGCCGTGCCGCGCCCATTCCAGCGCCATTACCTTGGTCATATGGATAGCGGCCGCCTTGGACATGCCGTAGGCGCCCAGATGACGCGAGGGAACCAACCCGCCCATGGAGGCGATGTTGACGATCTGGCCGCCCTTCTTGCGCGCGATCATGCGGCGGCCGACCTCTTGCGCCACCAGCCACGCACCCTTGGCGTTGGTGTCCATGATCATGTCGTAGTCGGCCTCGGTCGTGTCGACGATCCATTTGGGCGAGGCCACGCCCGCGTTGTTGACCAGCACGTCGAGCGGTCCCAGCGCCTTTTCGGCCTTGTCGATGGCGGCAACCACGGATTTGGCGTCGGTCACGTCGAGCGCGACGGACTCGACCTGCGCGCCATCCTTGCGCAGTTCGGCCGACAACTCATCCAACCGCTCCACCCGCCGCGCGCCGAGCGCTAGCTTGGCGCCGGCCTGCGCCAGCGTGTGGGCGAAATGCAGGCCGAGACCGGCCGAGGCGCCGGTTAAAAGGACATTGCGGCCTTCGAGGACGCGCGCTTGGGGCATGGCGTAACCTTTCCGTGTGTTCGGCGCGATCCTAGCAGAGGGTTTGGCGCTCGCCACAGGTTGACGGCGCGGAAGGCCGCCGCGAAAGTAGGTCGCGGCCTATGGGGGAGAGCACGATGGCGACGAAGGCGAAGACCGAGCGGACCTACGTGTGGCCGAAGGGCCATTGGAGCTGGCCCATCAAGGTCACCCACAAGCACGGGCTGCGCCACGGCCAGTTCTGCTTCGTGGGCGGCCAGGTCGATCTGGATCCCAAAGGCAAGACGCTTCACCCCGACGACCTGCATGCGCAGATCGGAGCGGTCATGGGCCATATCCAGACCGTCCTGGGCCAGTTGGGCGCCGACCTGGACGATGTCTGCAAGATCGTCATGTTCTATGTGAACAACGGCGAGGTGAACGAGCGCGACGCGCTGATGGCGGTGCGCCGCCACTTCAAGGGTGCCGTGCCGCCCGCGATGATGCCCGTGCCGCTTCCCACCCTGGCCTATCCCGGCATGCGAGTGGAGATCGAGGTCATCGCCATGCGCGGGGAGAACGGCGAGCGCATTCCGCGCACGCCGTCCAACCCCAAGGGGCATTGGGACTGGCCGTTCAGCCATGGCGTCCGCTGCGGCGAGATGATCTGGGTCGGCGGCCAGATGCCGGTCGATGCCGACGGCAAGGTGCTGTCGCCGGGCAAGCCGGTCGAACAGGCGCAGGCCAACATCGAGAATGTCCGCAAGGTGCTGGCCGGATTCGGCGCGACCTTGGACGACGTCTGCCGCCTCAACACCTTTTATGTCGGCCATGGCACGGCCGAGGACTGGTCGCGTGCGGCGCGCATTCGCGGCAACGCCTTCAAGTGGCCTGGACCGGGCGGCACCGGCGTGCCGGTGCCGCGCCTGTTCCCCGAGGGCCTAACTCTGCGGCAGGAAGCCTGCGCCATGCTGGGCATCGACGGCACCCATCTGCCGCGCCTGGCGGTGCGCCCGCCCGACCCCCATTGGGACTGGCCGATTCCGGTGAATTTCCAGCAGGGCGTAAAGTGCGGCAACGTGATCTTCGTAGGCGGCCAGGTCTCGGCCAAAGGCGTGGGGCAGACCATCCACCCGGGAGATATCGTCAAGCAGACGCGGGTCTGCATGCAGTTGATCCGCGACATCTTGGCCAGCTATGGCGCCAAGCTGGACGACATCGTGAAGGTGAACACCTTCTATAAGGGTGGCGCCAGCTACGACCAGCTGCACAAGAACCTGTCGATCCGCTCGGCCAGCTTCAAGGACCCGGGGCCGACCACCACCGGCATCCCGTTGGAGGCGCTGGGCATGGAAGGGCTGGAGATCGAGGTCGAGGCCTACGCGATCGTCGATTGACGCTCAGTTCACGGTGACGGGCGCGGCCGCCTTCGGGCCAGCCGCGCCGATACCGGGAAGCGTCAGCGCCAAGCCCCATTCCGCCTTGTCCGCGGCTTGCTGCAGCAGCTTGCAGAAGCCGTGCAGCATGTCGATCGACAG
>JAPLOM010000028.1:14037-16783 GCA_026400755.1 Alphaproteobacteria bacterium | reverse complement strand
TCGCCACGGTCTTGAAGATCAGCACCACCCGCTCCCGCCCCGGCGTCTGGATGTGGCAAAGCTCGACTAGCTCGCCCTTCACCTCGATCGGCAGGGGCGCGTCGGGATCGGTGGGCTCTTCCTTGGCGGCGATATCCTCCGGCGCCTCGCCCTGCTCCTCCGCAGCTGTCTCCTCGGCCGCAGGCGGCGGCGCTTTGGCCGGCTTGGACGCTGGCGCCTGGTAGGGGCGGGAAAAATCGCTGCGCGAGACCGCATGCTCGTGGCGGAAGGCCATAATCGCGCTGCGCGCGGCGGGGTCGGCCTGGGCCGCCACGGCCGGATCGGCGCCCAGGGTCTTCAACAGGGCCGGCCACAATCGCACGACGAATCGGCGTGTCAAATAGAGGCTGGTCTCGCCGTCCGCCGAGGTGCGCAGGCGCAGAAGCAACCGATCCTCGGTGGCCTCGTGGCGGATATTGATCTGCTGGAGTGCATCAACCATGTGAAACCATCATGGCGGCCCGCACGGAACGGAACAACCGTGGCGGCCGCCGGCATTTGATCCGGTGGGCCGATGTGGCACTCTACCATCCGCAATGGCGCCTCCCCCACCGGCTCCAGCAGATGGGCCAAGGGGTGGGACGGGCAGCCTGGAATATCGAGGCACGCGTGACCCAGTCGCCGGTCCGTGCGATCAGGCGGATAGACCGAGGTTTCGCCGCCGCGAGGGCTCTGCCCCCGCGGGACGAAGCACGTGTCTCGACGTGAGCCGCTCCGCAGCGCCGGATCGCGCGAACAAAAGCCGGGCTTTTCGTGCCTTCGTTCCACGCGCCTTTAAGGAAGCCGCCACCCGCGATGTCTTGCTCCGCCTCCGCGCCAATCCGTCAGCCATGAAGCACCGCCCGCCCGTCATCCGGCCGGCGCGCCCGTCGGACGTCGACCATCTGCTGGATATCGAAAAACGCAGCTTCACGAGCGACCGGCTGTCGCCGAAGAGCCTGCGCCACTTCCTGACCCAAACCAAGGCGCGCTGCGTCGTGGCCGTGGAAAGCAAGCGCGTCCTGGCTTATGCCTTGGTGCTGTTTCCGCCCGGCGCCGCCCATGCGCGGCTCTATTCCTTCGCCGTCGATCCGTCCGGCCAGGGACGGGGCACCGGCAGGCGGCTGTTGGCCGCCACCGAAAAGACCGCGCGCGAGGGTGGCCGCACGCTGCTGCGCCTCGAGGTGCGCGACGACAACGAATCGGCCATCCGCCTTTACCAGAACGCGGGCTACGCACCGCTCGGCCGCATCAAGGGCTATTACGAGGACGGCGCCCATGCCATGCGCATGGAGAAGACCGTCGCGCCACCCAACCGGCCCAAGCGGCGCGTGCCCTATTACGAGCAGACGCTGGAGTTCACCTGCGGTCCCGCCGCCCTCCTCATGGCCATGGCGGCCATCAAGCCCGACAGCGACGTCTCGCGGCGGGAAGAGCTGACGCTCTGGCGCGAATCGACGCTCATCTTCATGACCTCGGGCCATGGCGGCTGCGACCCGTGCGGTCTGGCGCTGGCCGCCCACAAGCGCGGGTTCGGTGCGCGCGTCTACGTCAACATCCCCGACGATCTGTTCCTGGACTCGGTGCGCAGCCCGCAGAAGCGCGAGGTGATGCGCCTGGTCCAGCGCGACTTCCGCGATGCGCTCGCCGAGCGAGGCGTCGAAATCCACACCCGCCTGATCAAGCTCAAGGAGCTGACCGACTTGGTCGAACGCGGGTCCGTACCCATCGTGCTGGTCAGCGGCTATCGCTTCTTCCGCCAGAAGACGCCCCATTGGGTCGTGATGACGGGATGCGACGCCAGTTACATCTACCTCCACGACCCCTATGTCCGCCGGCGCCTCGGCATGACCGCCGCCGACAGCATGGACATCGCCGTGCCGCGCCGCGACTTCGAGCGGATGACGCGCTACGGCAAGGCCAAGCTGCAGGCCGCGCTGGTCCTGTCCGCGCCCGCGAACCGCAAAAGGAAGCGATAGAGCCCCCCATGTACGCCATCGTCGTCGAACGAAAAGCGCTGTTCCCCTTCGAGATACCCGGCTGCCAGATCTTCGAGACGCGCGAGTTCATCGCCCGCCCCGACCTGGTGAAGCAACGGCGGATGAAGATCCTCAACCTGTCGCGCGACTACTCCTATCTCGGTTATGGCTATTACTGCTCGCTCCTGGCCGAGGCGCGGAAGCAAAAGGTGATTCCTTCGGTCAAGACGATCCTGGAGCTGCGCGATCCGTCGATCTACCGCTATGCCCTGTCGGAGATGGACGACCTGTTGCAGCAGGCGGTCAAGAAATCGCCCGACCTGCCGGCCACGCCGTTCACGCTCTACGTGTTCTTCGGGCGCTCGACCGACGACCGTTTCAAGGACCTGGCGCGCCGCGCCTTTGACGATTTCAGCTGCCCGATTCTCAAGCTGACCGTCTCGCCGGAAGACAATTGGCGCGTGGCCGCCGTGCGCGCCGCCGCCATGGACGATCTGACGCCGGAGCAAATGCGCGATTTCCAAAGCGCGCTCGCCGCCTATACCCGCGCGGCCTGGCGCAGCCCGCGCACGAAGATGCCCAGCAAATATAGCCTGGCCATCCTGCACAACCCGACCGAGAAGTTGCCGCCCTCGGGCCAGAAGACCTTGCAGAAGTTCATCAAGGTCGGCGAATCGATGGGCATCGACGCCGAGCTGATCGAACGGAAGGACTATTCGACGCTGGCCGAGTTCGACGCGCTGTTCATC
>JAPLOM010000028.1:0-14004 GCA_026400755.1 Alphaproteobacteria bacterium | reverse complement strand
AGACGACGACGATCGACAACCACACCTTCCGCTTCGCCCGCAAGGCGGAGAAGGAAGGCATGCCGGTGCTGGACGATCCGACCTCGATCCTGCGCTGCACGAACAAGGTCTATCTGGCCGAGCTTCTGAAGGCGAACCGCGTGCCCACGCCCAAGACCGTGATCCTGGACAAGGGCCGCGTGCAGGCCGTGGAGCAGGAGATCGCCTATCCCATCGTGCTCAAGATTCCCGACGGCTCGTTCTCGCGTGGCGTGGTCAAGGTCAACAAACGCAGCGAACTGCTCGACGAAGCCGCACGGCTGTTCAAGGAATCGGACCTGATCCTGGCGCAGCAATACATCTACACCCAGTTCGACTGGCGTATCGGCGTGCTGCGCGGCGAAGCGCTGTTCGCGTGCCATTACTTAATGGCGGACGGCCACTGGCAGATCGTGAAGCACGATTCGAGCGGCACCTACCGCGAGGGCAGCGCCGAAACCTTCGCCATCGAGAAGGCGCCGCCCGAAATCGTCCATCTCGCGGTCAAGGCCGCGGGCCTGATTGGCGACGGGTTCTATGGCGTCGATTTGAAGCAGACGCCGGACGGCATCTACGTGATGGAAGTGAACGACAATCCGAACGTCGAGATCGGCGATGAGGACGCCGTGCTGGGCGACGAGCTGTACCGCCGCATCCTGGGCGAGTTCGTGCGCCGGCTGGAAGAGCGCCCGGTGCCCGCCGCAGCATTATTGCCGAGCGTGGCCGACACCGTGGTCCCTCTGCCGACCAGCGCCGCCTCGAACGGCAACAGCACCAACGGTCACGAGACCGTTCCCAGCAACGTCACGCGCCTGCGCGACACGGCGACCTGACGCGCCATTCGGCCGGGGCGCGCCATGGGCACGGACGGCGCATGGCCCAGCGCTTGCGACATTTGCGTCGTGGGCGGCGGACTGGCCGGCTTAGCCACGGCGTGGCGCCTCGCCCAATCGGGCCAACGCACCGTCCTGCTCGAGCGCCGTGTGCCTGCGGGCGCGGCCTCCTCAGCGAATGCCGGAACGCTGGCGATCCAGAACAAGCGCCCGCCGCTGTTGCCCTTTTTCCGCGACGCTTTGGCCGAGTGGGCGCGCGTGGCGGAGGAGTTGGGCGTCGAGATCGGCTATGGCAAACCAGGCGGCCTCCACATCGCGCGCTCCAATGAAGACGCCCAACGGTTGCGGAAGAACTTCGAGAATCACGGCGCGCTTGGCCTGGCCGGTGAATGGCTCGATGCCGCCGCGTTGCGCGCGGAAGCGCCCTGGCTCGGCGACGGCATCATCGCCGCCACCCGCTCCCCGCTGGACGCCCATGCCGATCCCTTGCGCGCGGGCTCAGCCATGGCGGCGGCGGCGGAAGAAGCGGGCGCCGCGATCCTGACCGGAATCGAACTGCGCGGCGCGGCACGCGACAGCATAGGTTGGCGACTGGAAACCAACACGAGCGCGTTGCGCGCGAACAACGTGGTGATCGCGTCAGGCCCATGGACCGGCCGCGTGGCCGCCCTGTTCGGCGCCAACCTACCCGTCCATCCCAGCCTGATCATGCTGAGCGTGACCGAACCCGCGCCGCGTTTCATGGACCGCATCGTCACCCATGTGGCGGGCAACCTGACGGTCAAACAGGTGAAGAACGGCAGCTGCCTGATCGGCGGCGGCTGGCCGGGCGCGGGCGATTTCGACGCCGAACGCCCCGGCATCGACCCGTTGATGCTGCGTCACAATCTGCGCTTGGCGACCGATGTCGTGCCTGGCCTCGCGAACCTGCGTCTTGCGCGAAGCTGGGCGAATTTCGAAGCCCAGACCCCCGATGGCCTGCCTATCTTCGGCGCGGTGCCCGATCGCGACGGGCTGTTCGTGGTTCTACCGACCGCGGGCGGCTGGACCGCCGCGCCGCTGATGGGACGTCTGATGGCGCGGCAGATCGCGGCGGGCGAGGAAGCCGAAACACTCGCGCCGGCAACGCCCGCGCGCTTCAGTCCACGATGAACAGCTTGGCGCCGCCCTTGGTGTGCGAGCGATGCAGGTTTGCGCCGTCAGCCACCTGATAGCTGACGCCCGGCGTCATCGTGAAGGAACGGCCGTCCGACAGGTCGGTCACCAGCTCGCCCTCCATCACCAACAGCACATGGCCGCGCTCGCACCAATGGTCGGCCTTGTAGCCGGGTGAATACTCGACCATTCGGACACGGATGTTGCCCAACTCCAGCGTGCGCCACAGCGCCTGCCCCGTCTCGCCGGGATGCACCGTAGGCTCAACCTTGCTCCAGTCCATGGTGCAGAACGGCACGTTCTCGATGCGCATGATGCCCTCCGGTGTTGGCGCCATCATAGCGGGCGCTTGGGTTCGCCGGGAAATAGCGCTTGCCTCAGGTACAGATTGGCGTAAGGTCAACCATGTTCACGTTGTGAACATGAGGCCGGAATCGCCGCGCGGGGGAGTTGCGGATGACGGACGCGGAACTGGGGCGGCTTCTGCTGTCGCTCGTCAGCCTTCTAACCTTCGCATTACTGTTCGGGCGCTTGTTCGAGCGCCTGGCCATGCCGCCGGTGATCGGCGAGATCGTGGGTGGCTTGATCCTGGGGCCGAGCGTGCTGGGCATCGTGCTGCCCGAGGTGCGCGCTTGGCTGTTCGGCGCCTTCCCGGCTCAAGGCGCGCTTCTGGCCGCCTTCTACTGGATGGGGCTCATTCTCCTCATGTTCGTGGCCGGTTTCCGCGTCCAGCGCGAGCTGACACGCGACGACCGCCATATCGTGGCCATCCTGCTGATCTCGAGCCTGGCGCTGCCGATGCTAGGCGGCTGGTACTTCACGGCGCTGATTCCCACGGAACGCATGATCGGCCTCGGTGCTGATCCTGTGGCCTTTCACCTTCTTCTTGCCATCGCGGCGGCGGTCACCTCCATCCCCGTCATCTCGCGCATCTTCATCGACCTGAAGCTGATGGCGACGCGCTTCGCCAAGGTGGTGCTGATGGCGGCCACGCTGCAGGACTTGATCCTGTGGACGGCACTGGCCATCGCGACCGGCATCGGCTCCGGCAAGGCGGCCGACACCGGCACGCTGATGGGTGTGGTGGCAACCACCTTTGTCTTCATCGGCCTGTCCGTCATCGTCGGCCCTCCTCTGCTCGCGCGCATCGGCCGCCGGCTGCCTGTTCCGCGCGAGACACCGGCCTTGGTCGGCTACGCGCTTCTGGTTTGCTTCGCTCTGGCGACCGCAGCGAGTCTGCTTCACATCAACGTGATCTTCGGCGCGCTCGTCGCCGGCATCGTCATCGGCTCCCTGCCCCACGACAGCTTCGCCGAGGTGAAGCAACGTATCTCGGACGTGGCGTTGTGGTTCTTCGTGCCCATCTATTTCGCCATCGTCGGATTGAAGCTGGACCTGGTGCATCAGTTCGATTTGGAATTGACCGTCGTGTTCATCGTGGCGTCGTCGCTGCTTAAGTTCGGCTCGGTCGCGCTCGGTCTCAAGCTGGCCGGCCGCCCCTTGGCCCTCTGCATCGACTACGGCGTCGCCATGAACACACGCGGCGGCCCGGGCATCGTGTTGGCCTCGGTCGCGCTGGGCTTTGGATTGATCACCGAGGCCTTCTTCGTCACCCTGGTGCTGGCCTCGATCGTCACTTCGCTGTTTACCGGCACTTGGCTGCGCTGGGCGTTACGCCGGGGGCACGGCTTCGCGTAAGGAGGCGTCTATGAAGATCGACCGCATCCGCGTCTATGCCGCGGTCGCCACCGGCGACTGGCACCGTACCGTGGTGACGCAGACGATCCTGCGCATCACCACCGCGGATGGGCTAGAGGGACTGGCGGGCGCCACCACCTATACGCCGAACGCGCGCGACGGCTCGGTGGCCGAAGGGTTGCGCTGCACCCTGCCCGTCCTGTTCCGGCATTCGCCGTTCGACCGTGAGGCGGTCCGGCGGGAATTGGAGGCCGCGACCATCACCATCCCGACGCCGCTCGGCGCGATCTCGCTGATCGACATCGCGTTGCACGACTTGGCCGCCAAGGCCGCCGGCCTACCGCTCTATCGTTTCCTGGGCGCCGCGCGTGAGCGCATCCCGTCCTATGCCAGCCTGCGCCGGCTCGACGATGCGCAGGCCTATGTGGACGCCGTGGCCGGTCACATCGCCGAGGGCTATAAAGCATTCAAGCTCCACGTCTGGTGCGATCTGGCGCGCGACCTGGCCGCCATCGCCGCGCTCGACAAACGCTATGGCGGCAAGGGCTACGATTTCCTCTACGACCCAGACATGGGCTACACCCGCGCGCAGGCGCTGCGCATCGGCCAGGCGCTGGACGAAGCTCAATACGGCTGGTTCGAGGCGCCTTTGTTCGACCACGATATCGACGGTTACCGCGAGCTGAAGCGGCGCCTGTCGACGCCGATCCTATGTTCGGGCAACCAGATCCTCGATCCTTTGATGCTGGCGCAGATGATCAAGCTCGATTGCTGGAGCCATCTGCGGGTGGACACGACCTTCGCGGGCGGCATCTCGGGTGCGCGGTGCATCGCTGCGCTGGCCGAAGCCAACGGCATGAACCTGGAGTTGCAGAGCTGGGGCTATCCACTCACCCAGGCGGCCAATCTGCACGTCATGCTGTCGATCCCCAACTCCACCTATTTCGAGCAGGCCGTGCCGGTCGAACATCTAGAATGGGCCAGCCAGGATTTCATCCGCACGGGGCCGGACGGCTGCGTGCGCGCGCCGGAAGGGCCGGGCCTGGGCATCCGCCCAGACTGGCCCGCGATCGAGAAAGCCAGCTTCGCCAGCTATGAACTTCGGCCCTGAGGCCGGCCCCTTGGGTAGCAACGCGGACCCGTGCTAAACAGCCCGACGCTGCCTCCGTGCCATTGCCGCGGGACTGATGCGCGGCAAGGGAGGATGGCGTGAAAAACCAGGAATACGATTACATCATCGTCGGCGCCGGCTCGGCCGGCTGCGCCATGGCCGGCCGCCTGAGCGAGGATCGCGGCTCGTCCGTCCTTCTGCTGGAAGCCGGCCCCTGGAACCGCTCCATCATCATCGACATGCCGATCGCCATGGCGATCATCAAGGATGATCCCCGCTTCAACTGGCGAATCCAGACCGACCCTGAGCCCCATTTGAACGGCCGCACGGAAATCTACCATCGCGGCAAGGTGATGGGCGGCTCTTCCTCCATCAACGGCATGCTTTTCACGCGCGGCAATCCGCGCGACTTCGACGGCTGGGCGGCGCAAACCGGTTTCGAAGAATGGTCCTACAACCATTGCCTGGCTTACTACAAACGGCTTGAGACCAGCGACAAGGCGCCCAGCCCCTATCGCGGCGCCGAAGGGCCGCTCTATGTCAACTCCGCGCCCGGCAAACACGTCCTGCACGAGGCGTTCCTGCGCTCGGGCGAGCTGATCGGCTATGGCATCAACAGCGACGTGAACGGCGCCAAGCAGGAAGGCTTCCACCGCGTCGATTGGACGATCCACCGCGGCGTGCGCTGGAGCTCCGCACGCGCCTATATCGACCCCGCGCGCGGCCGGACCAATCTTAATGTCGAAACCGGTCACCTGGTGCGCCGCATCCTCTTCGAGGGCAACCGCGCGGTCGGTGTCGAGGTTGAACAGAACGGACAGGTCCGCACGCTTCGCGCCGCGCGCGAAGTGATCCTGTCGGCCGGCGTGCTGGGCTCACCCCAGCTCCTGATGCTCTCGGGCATCGGTAATGCCGACGAACTCAAGGCCCACGGCATCGCGTCCAAGGTCCATCTCAAGGGCGTCGGCCAGGATCTGCAGGAGCATGTCGGCGTCTATGTCCGCTATGCCTGCACCCAGCCGATCACGCTGGCCAGTTGGACGCATCCGCTCGCGCGCGCCTGGCTCGGCGCTCAGTGGATTCTGACCAAGACCGGCGTCGGCGCCTCCATGCATTTCGAGACGGGCGCCTTCCTGAGCGCGGGCGAGACCGATTACGCCAACATCCAGTTCCAGTTCGGGCCCTTCGGCGGCACCTACAAGGACGCGCGTCAGACCCGCGCACACGGCTTCCAATCTAAGGTCACGGTGCAGCGCCCCGAGAGCCGCGGTCGCGTGTTCCTGTCGTCGAACGACCCCGGAGCCAAGCCGCGCGTCGTCTTCAATTACCTGGCGACCGAGCGCGACCGGCGGGAGCTGCGCGACGGGTTGCGCGTCCTGCGCGAGGTTTTCAACCAGAAGCCCTTCGACCCTTATCGCGGCGCGCAGATCGATGGCGGCGCGGGTGCCGAGACCGACGCGGAATTGGACGCCTACGCGCGGGCGGAGGCCACGACGGATTTCCACGGCTGCTCCACCTGCCGGATGGGGCCCGACCCCGACCGCGGCGACGTGGTCGGCCGCGACGGCAAGGTTTACGGCGTCGAGGGTTTGCGCGTGGCCGACGCCTCGATCTGCCCCAAGATCGTGACCGGCAACATGAACGGCACGGCAATCATGATCGGCGACAAGATGTCCGACGCGGTGCTGGGCCGATCGCTGTCCGCCGAGAATCCGGCACGGAAGACGGCGAACGCCGCCTAGGCCGTCGCCTCCCGCAAACCGCCGACGTATCGGCGAACGACGGCATCGTCGGCGGGGAACGGCGCGTCCGGCGCACCTTCCCAGACGACGCGCCCCGCGGACAGAACCGCGACATGGTCCGCCACGCGGCGGGCCGTATCCAAGTTCTGGGTGATGATGAGCGCGCCCGCCTTGAGGCTGCGCATCGAATCCGAGATCAGAAGATCGATCATCCGCGCGACAATGGGGTCGAGGCCCGCGGTTGGATCGTCGAGCAAAAGGGTCTCGGGCCCGGTCGCGATGGCGCGCGCCAGCGCGACACGTTTTTGCATGCCGCCCGACAGCGAGGCAGGCAGAAGATCCGCCGCGTCGGCGCTGAGTTCCACGGCGGCCAGCTTGTCGATCGCGATGCGCTTGGCCTCCGTCGGCCCCACCGACTTGCGGCTTAACAGGCCGAAGGCCACGTTGCGCCACGCCGGCAGCGAATCGAACAGGGCGTTGCTCTGGAACACGACGCCCATCTTACGCATCAGCGCGTCGCGCTCGTCCGAACTCAGGCCGATCGTCTCAACCCCATCGACCTGAATAGAGCCCCGATCCGGCACAATCAGGCCGCAGATACATTTCATCAGCACGGTCTTGCCCGAACCCGACGGCCCCAGCAGCACCAAGCTACGCCCGGCCGGCACGTCGAGATCGACGCCGGCCAGCACCGCGCGCCCACCGAAACTCTTCGTCAGGCCGCGAATCTTGATCTTGGGAATGCCGTCCATCGAAACCCGCTCGGATGTCGGATCGGCCTGAAAATGGTAGCGGCGGAGGGACTCGAACCCCCGACCAAAGGATTATGATTCCTCTGCTCTACCAGCTGAGCTACGCCGCCAGAATCCCACAACTTATGCGGAAAGCGCCCCGCATATAGGGCCCTGGTTCCGCCCTGTCAACGCTGGGTGGCGCCTAGTCCCGGTAACCTTCTAGGCTCTTGGCGACGTCCAGCATAGGGCGCTGGCTGACCTTGATGAAACCGCTGTTGGGTCGGTCGAGATCCTGAATCAGCAGGATCACGCCGGCCACCATGATCCCCATCAGATAACGAGGCAGGCGCGAGCGTTCGCGGGCAAGTCCGCCGCCATACCCCGTGAAGCCGCTGGAGATGGCGGCGATCCCATAAAGGGCCAGCAGGACAAAGAACGGCACGCGGTTGATGGCGGCCGCGACGCGCTTCTCCTGGGCGTCGATCATATCGTTCAGGGATTGGATGTAGAGCCCGGTCGGAACCATGCCTGTATCCCGCGCGGCAAGCGCGCGGGCCTGTTGCCACAGTTTCTCCTGCACGTCATTGGAATGATCGAGCACGGCGCGCAACTCAGCCAGGGTCGGGACACGCTGCGCGAGATCCAGCCTGATCTTCACGTATTCACGCAGAAGATCGAGCGCCTCCGCGCTGGCCGGCGCAGGCAGGAGACGCGCCCGCAGAGCCGTGGTGCCGATCGTATTCGCCTCTTCCAAGATCGCATCGCGGCGCGCTTCGAAGCGCGCCAGCGACATGGCGAACGTGAAGCCGATCATCAGGGCCAGAAGACCCAACGAAGCGCTTTCCATGACCGAGACGTTGCCGTGGCCTTTTTTGCCGGCTTGCACGCCCAGTCGATAACCGAGTTCGCCTGAACCCAGTATGAACACGAGACTGACGATGAAAATGATCGAGAGAGGAACGGCGGCGAGGGACATGCGTATTTCCGAAGCGATTGATGTTAGGCCGCCTGCCCGATCCAGCGAATCATCAGAAGATAGGACACCGAGAGCACGACCGGACCGATAAACAGCCCCACCAGCCCCATGCCCAGCAAACCGCCGATGACGCCGATGAAGACGATCCAGATAGGCACCGGAAGGCCGCGGCCGATCAGGAGCGGTTTGATGAAATTGTCGATGACGTTGACGAAGATGATCCAGCCCAAAAGGAACACCGCCCAGCCGGTTTCGCCTTGATAATAAATCCAACCCGCGACGGGCAGGCCCACGATCAGGGCGCCGACTTGCGCCGTGCAGCCGATAAAGACCAGGAGCGTCAGCAGAACCGGAAACGGCGCGGGCGCGATCTCGAAACCGATCCACGCGACCGCGGCCTGGATGATGGCCGTGCCGATGATGCCTTGCGCCACGCCGCGCACGGTGCGGACGACCAGGGACTGGATGTCATCTGGCGCGCCCAGGGTCTTGAGCAATTTGGCGAAGAACGCGTCCAGTTGCAGAGCCGTGATCAGGAACGTGGCCGCCAGCGCGATGGCGATCAGCGCCTCCAGCACCACCAGCGTCGAGGAAACCGTACCCGACAAGAGCCAGAGAAGCGCCGCGCGCAGCTTTGGCCGGACGGATTCGATCGTGCCGGGCACGTCGGCAGCGGCTTCCTGCCAGATCTGGGCGGCGCGCCGGCCAATCAGCGGAATGTCACCCAACCATGCGGGTGGCGTCGGCAGCACGAGCTGATCGACCTTGGGCGAGCTTTGCAGCAGATGGGATGCTTGCTCCCCCAGGGTTATCATCAGCATCACGAGGGGGACCAACAGAACGCTGGCCATCAGCAACGCGATCAGGATCGCCGGGATGACGCGACAACCGCCCAGCCAGGACGAGAGTTTCCGCTGCAACGGATAGAGCGAGATCGCGATGATCGCGCCCCACACCATGGCGCTCAGGAACGGCTTGATCAGCCACAGGCTGACGCCCGCCAAGGTCAGGATGATGAGCAGCGCAAAGATGCGCCGCACGAGAAGCGACATGGCCGCCGAATCGTCAGTCATTGCGCGAGCCCCCTGCCCGACCGGCCGCCAAATGGGCCGTGGGAATGCTAGTCGATAGGCGCCGAGCGCGCCATCAGGCGGCCTGCGCCGCCTCCTCGCGCAAAATCCAGCCCCCGCCCAGCACCCGCACGCCGTCGTAGAAAACGCAGGCCTGGCCGGGCGCGATACCCTGCTGCGGCGCGTCCAGCGCAACCTCGACATCGCCGCCGGGCAATGGATGAAGCGTCGCATCCGCTGCCGGCGCCGTGGCGCGCAGCTTCACTCGAACGCGCGTGCCCCCGGGCGGCCCAGACCGCGAGCCGAGCCAATTCATTTCGCCCAAGCGCACGCGGTCGCGGCCAAGCGCCGCGCGCGGCCCCACCACGACCCGCCGGCGCGTGGGCTCGAGCCGCACCACGAACAAGGGTTCGGACGAGGCCAGTCCAATCCCGCGCCGCTGGCCGATCGTGTAGTGGATGATGCCCTCGTGACGGCCGAGCACGCGGCCCGAAAGATCGACGATCTCGCCGGGTTCGGCGGCGCCCGGCCGTAGCTTCGCCACCAGCCGCGCATAGTCGCCGTCCGGCACGAAGCAGATGTCCTGGCTGTCAGGCTTGGATGCCACCGGCAAAGCGAAGCGCCGCGCCAGTGCGCGCGTCTCGTCCTTGGATAGATCGCCCAAAGGAAAGCGCAGGAACGCAAGCTGCTCGCGCGTGGTGCGGAACAGGAAATAGCTTTGGTCGCGGGTCTCGTCGGCGGCGCGATGCAGTTCGGCCCCTTCGGAGCCGTCCGCGCGGCGCACATAATGACCGGTGGCCAGCGCATCGGCGTTGAGGTCGCGCGCCACCGCCAGGAGATCGCGGAACTTGACCGTCTGGTTGCACAAGACGCACGGAATCGGCGTCTGGCCCGCGATATAGCCGTCGGCGAAGGGCGCGATCACCTCGTCATGAAAGCGCCGCTCGTAATCCAGCACGTAATGGGGAATGCCCAGCGCGTCGGCCACGCGCCGCGCGTCATGGATATCCTGGCCCGCGCAGCAGGCGCGCGACTTTCCAACCGCCTGCCCATGGTCGTAGAGCTGCAAGGTGATGCCGACCACCTCATAACCCTGTTCCACGAGCAGCGCGGCCGTGGTGGCGCTGTCCACGCCGCCCGACATGGCCACCACGACCCGCGTGGCGGCCGGTGTCTTGTCGATGCCCAAGCCGTTCATGGCGGGGACTATAGACGCAAGCCGCGCCAGGACAAGCCAGCGGGGCGTTGGCGGCACCGGGAAAGCGCGTAAGATGCGCCGCACCTGGGCCAGCCCGGGTTTCCAAGGGGGACGAGCAATGAGATTTTCACGCCGCCTGGCGGCATGTGCCCTCGCGGCCGCACTCACTGCCGGCTGCACGGGCATGAGCGTGCCGCCCGGTACGCCCGCCTTCCAAGCGGGCTAAAAGGACGGCTGCCGCTCGGCCTGGGCGAACGTGGGCGTCCGCGGCTACAATGAGCAAGTCGAAGATGAGACGATGAAGACCAACGCCGACTATCAGTCGGGCTGGGGCCGTGGTTACGGCGAGTGTTATTCAGTCAACCAGGCCACCACGCGCAACCGCGACATGGGTTCCGGATGATGAGACGCGCCGGGTCCGCACTCATATGCCTTCTGGTGCTGGCCGCGTGCGAGGCGGCTGGATCGAACGGCAGAACGATTGCTACCAACAGCAGATGAGTTCGCCCCAGATGGGCTAGGTCGCACGGCGCGGCTCGTTGCTGCCTTGTCTTTGATCGCGCTTCTAGCCGCCTGCGAGGCGGTCGGCTCGATTCCGCCACCCGGCTCGGACGCTTTCCAACGCGGCTATATCGACGGCTGCTGGTCCGGCTGGGGCGTGGCCGCCAAGCCTGGATTCGAGGCGTTGTTCTATCGCAACGAAGCGCGCTTCACCTCGGACGAGGAGTATCATCGCGGCTGGGTCCAAGGCGAAATCGAATGCTTCAACGAGCAGATGAACTTTCCGACCATGGGTGCCGCGAAATGACGCGGCTGGCTTCCATGGCCCGTCAATTGCTAAAACCTGGGTATCAACCCTCCAAACATGGGGCAAAATAACTTGACCAACTCCCTCAAGACCCGCCTCCGGCAGGCCGCCACCGCGTGCGGCCTCCTGATTCTCGTGGCCGCGACCGCATCGTGCAAGACCACCGGCGCCGGTGACGTTCCGCCCGGCTCGGCGAACTTCCAAGCTGGCTATTCCGATGGCTGCGATTCCGGTTACGGCGATGCCGGCCGGCCCGGCATGGGGGACGTGTTCGTGAAGAACACGCCCCTGTTCAACAACGACCGGGACTATCACGAAGGCTGGCTGCAGGGTTACGCCGCCTGCTATCAGTCCGAAGCAAACCAGCCGCGCCTGGGCAACCGCTGAGCCGTCGCAATTCGGTAACACGGGGCACCGACACTCCCGCCCCTCAGAAGGGGGCGGGAATTGATGCGGCGGGCTCAAGGGATTGGAATCGAAATGCTGGCGCGTGCGGCCTGCATCGCGGCGATACTGTTGATCATGGGATGCTCCCATCAGCCGCCCGGCTCGCCGCTATTCGAAGAAGGCTATACGGCGGGCTGCAGCGATGGAACGTTCGACGCGGGCGGGCCATCCGACCAGGTCCAATACATGCGGGACGACACGCTGTACCGCACGAAGCCCGACTACAAGAACGGCTGGCAGCAGGGTTACGCCAAGTGCTACAGCGACTCGATCGAGTATCCGGAGATGGACAACCGGGGTTAAGACGCCTCGGCTCATTCCTATGGCTCACGATCAGTCTTGCGATAGCGGGGTGTTATCAGCCCCCGGCGGGTACGCCCGACTTCCAGGATGGCTATCACTCTGGCTGCGACGACGCGGCCGTCGATGCGCCGGGCGCGCAGACGGGACAAACGACATGGATGCGCGACGAAGCCCGCATCGTTGGACAGCCCGACTACAAGGAAGGCTGGCAACAGGGATACGTCGCCTGCTATCGCAAGTGGCTGGACCACCCCTCGATGTCCAACACCGGCACGTAACCGCGACGCGCCGCATGCGCGGCGGCGTTTGGCTGGCAGCCGCGGTGATTCTGGCAAGCTGCTCCCACGTCCCACCGGGTTCGCGCGATTATCAAAACGGTTACACGGCCGGCTGCTATGACGGGCGCTTCGACGCGGACGCGCCAACCACCCAAACGACCTGGATCCGCAACGAATCCCTCTTCGAGACGAACGCCGACTACAAGGAAGGTTGGCAGCAGGGATACGCAAAGTGCTACGCCGACGAGCGCGATTACCCGATCATGGGGACGATCGGGCGGTGAAATCGTAAGCAAACGGTTGACGATTGTCAGCCTCTGGCTTACATTCTGGCATGATCAAGGCCTTCAAGAGCAAGCCTTTGGCCGACCTTTGGTCAAAGGGCCGCTCCGCGAAGATCGAGGCCCGGATGCACCGGCGTATCCTGGTCCGGTTGGACCAACTGGATGCCGCGGCACGGCCCGAAGAGATGAACCTGCCGGGATTCGATTTCCATGGCCTGAAGGGTTTCAACCCGATCCGCTATTCGGTCCACGTGAACGGACCATGGTGCATCACATTCGAGTTCGAAGGCGGCGATGCTTACCGTGTCGATTTCGAGCAATACCACTGAGGGAGTCTCTCATGATTCAGTATACCGCCAAGCGCAATCTCAACCGGTGCCCCACCCACCCGGGCGAGCTTTTGAGAGAAGACGTCATTCCCGCGACGAAGCGGACGAAGACCGAGATCGCGGCAATGCTCGGCATTTCGCGCCAGCATCTTTACGACATCCTCGGAGAACGGAAGCCGGTTTCGCCCGATGTTGCCGTCAAGCTGGGCAAGCTGTTCGGCAATGGCGCCGGCGTGTGGGTCCGGATGCAGGCGGCTTACGACACGTGGCACGCAGAACGGAACGTGGATACAAGCGACATTCCAACGATCAAGGCCGCCTGACGGCGCGTCACCCCAACAGCGCGTTGCGCGTGTTTTTGGGCAAGGCGACGGTCAACCCGTCCAGATCCTCGGTCATCACGATCTGACAGCCCAGGCGCGAGCGGTCGGTGACGCCGAAGGCCAGGTCCAGCATGTCGGACTCGTCCTCGCCCATCTTGGGCAATTTCGCCATCCAAGCCTGATCGACATAGACGTGGCAGGTGGAGCACGCCATGGCGCCGTCACAGGCGCCTTCGATGTCGAGGCCCGCGTCGCGGCCGATCTGCATGAGCGATTTACCCGCGGGCGCGTCGAGCTCGCGCCGGTTTCCGTCGGGTTCGATGATGATGATCTTGGGCATGGGCTACACCGGGCGCGCGGCGCGCCCTTCGATATCAAACGCAGGCGGCATCAAACGTGGAACGACTCGCCGCAGCCACAACGACCCTTTTCCATCGGGTTCTTGAAGACGAACCCGGAATGGAACTTGTCCTCGGCGTAGTCCATCTCCGTGCCCAGCACGAACAGGATCGCCTTGGGATCGATGAAGATGGTAACGCCCTTGTCCTCGACGGTCTCGTCGTGGGGCGCCTTCTGGTCGACGTACTCCAGCTTGTAGGAGAGGCCCGAGCAACCCTTGCTGTCGACCGACAGGCGCAGGCCCGAGGCCGGCTGGCTGCGCTGGGCCATCAGATAGCGCACGCGCTCGGCCGCCGCG
>JAPLOM010000024.1:52938-65332 GCA_026400755.1 Alphaproteobacteria bacterium | reverse complement strand
TCCAAACGGCTCGGATGAACGACGTCGGACAGGTCGCGCCGCGCATGTTCCTCGAAACCGCCGGGCTGGCCCATGGTGTTGATCTGCCGTTTCCGCTCGGTGCGGCGCGCGTCCGTGTCCGCGCGCGCGGAGGTGGCGATGAGCGCAAGCTTCATCACGCGCTCGAGTGCCGTGCGCAGGATGGCCAGGCTCACATAGCCGCCAAGCGAGAAGCCCGCCAAGGCAAAGCGGCGTGGCGCGGCGTCGAGCACGGATTGCGCCATGGCTTCGACCGTTTCATGGCCCGAAATGTCCACGGCCTTGGCATCGGCGATGTCGGCGAGATGGCGAATCTGATGCGTCCACAGCGCTCCGTCGTCCGACAGGCCGGGGACAAGGACCAGACCGGTGCGCTCCGCCATCGCTCAGCCCACCCGTCCGGCGACACGCCGCACGGCATCCATCAGGCGGGCATTCTCTTCCCCGGTGCCGATGCTGACGCGCACGTGGCGCAGGTCGAAATCGCCGCGGATCAGAACGCGGCCGGTCTCGAAGACCTTGTCGGCGAACACAGCCGCGTCCATGCCGAGCGGTCCCACGTCCACCATGATGTAATTGCCTTGCGGATCGGGCGCCACTGGAAGGCCCATGCCGTTGAAGAACGCGGCCAGGGACGCCCGTCCCTCCCGCACGATCTTTAACGACCGGGCCAGATGCTCTCTATCCTCCATCGCGGCGATGCCGGCCTTTTGCGCCACGGCGCCCGTGGGCCACTTCGCGTTGGCGAGCGCGAGGCCCCGCGCCGTCTCCCGCGTGCCGATCGCATACCCCAGGCGCAGATTGGCGAGGCCGAAGGCTTTCGAGAAGGTGCGCGAAACCATGACGTTGGGCTGCTGCGGCGTGCCGCGCACGAGTGGCACCGCCGAAACGTCCGACCTGTCGGCGAATTCGATATACGCCTCGTCGGAGACCACGAGCGCGCCCTTGCGGGCCGCCAACTGCGCGGCAGTCTCGAAATCGGCGAGCGGAATCAGAGTGCTGGTCGGATTGTTGGGCCGCGTGAGGAAAACGAGCTGCGTCTTGGTCGTGAGCGCGGCGGCGCGGCGATCCAAATCGAGCAGATAATCCTGCTTCCGCAAGGGCACGATCACCGGCACGCGGGCGTGGATGGACGCGATTTCCCGATAGACCGTGAAGCTTGGGTCGAGCGCGATCACCTCGCCGCCAGGCTCCGTGAAGGCCGCCACGATGGCGTGCATGAGGGTCGAGCTGCCCGCGCCCACCACCACCTGTTCCGGCGCCACGCCGTGGAAGCGTCCGATGGCGGCGCGCAGATCGTCCGCCGTGGCGTTGGGGTATTCATGGAGTGCCCCGCGCATGCGCGCGACGACGGCTTACGCCTTGGGCGACGGCCCGAGTGGATTCTCGTTGGAGGAAAGCTTGACGATGGCCGAAGGTGCTACGCCAGCCCGCACCGCCGCCGCCTCACGGGTCAGGCCAGGCGTGTAGGGATCGAGTTCTCGCTCCAACCGCCGCGCACGCACGAGTAAGCCGGCCTCGTCCGAACCCGAACGGCGCGCCACGTCCCTGGTCGCGGACTTAGGAAGCTCGGCCAACGTCGCCTCATCCCGCCGACGAAGAGCATCGATCCCGAGCCTACCGTTCCGGCGGCGAAGACGACAAGACCACGGGTTTCAGTACGCGTATTCGGTGAAGGCCGGATCGACCGAGCGGTTCCACGTCGTCTCGTAGGCGGCCAGCAATTCGTCCGCGGGCGTCTTGCCCGACGTCACGATCTCGTCCAGCACGTTCAGGAAAACGCTCTCGTTCTCGCCGGTCGAGTTGCGCACGTTGCGAGCCTTGAGCCCGTCGCGGGCGATCCTGACCGTCTCGCGCGCGATGTCCCGCACTGTCATCGTGCCCACGCGCGCGTCGAAACCCTGGCGCGGCACGTCGGCGCGCAACTGCGTGCGTTGCTCGGCCGTCCAACCCTTGACCAGGTCCCACGACGCATCCAGCGCACCCTGATCGTAGAGAAGCCCCGTCCACAGCGCGGGCAGCGCGCAAAGCCGTCTCCACGGGCCGCCATCCGCGCCGCGCATCTCGAGGAAGCGCTTCAGGCGCACCTCGGGAAAGGGCAGCGTCATCTGGTCGGCCCAGTCGCTCATGGTCGGGATCTGATTCGGATAGGCGGGCAGCTTGCCCGTCATGAAGTCGCGGAAGGATTGGCCGCTGGCGTCGATATAGTTTCCGTCGCGATAGACGAAATACATCGGCACGCCCAGCACGTAGTCGACATAACGCTCGAAGCTCATTCCTTCGTCGAAGACGAAATCGAGCATGCCCGAACGGTCGGGGTCGGTGTCGGTCCAGACGTGGCTGCGGAAGCTTTGGAAGCCGTTGGGCTTGCCCTCGGTGAAGGGCGAATTGGCGAACAGCGCGACGGCGATGGGCTGGAGGGCGAGGCTGGCGCGGAACTTCTTCACCATGTCCGCTTCGGACGAGTAATCGAGATTCACCTGCACGGTACAGGTGCGCAGCATCATGTCGAGGCCGAGCTTGCCCTTCTTGGGCATGTACTCGCGCATGATGCGATAGCGCCCCTTGGGCATCCACGGCACCTCGGCGCGCGGCCATTTGGGATCGAAGCCCAATCCCATGAAGCCGATGCCCAGTTCGGCGCCGATCGCCTTCACTTGGTCGAGATGGGTGTTCACCTCGTTGCAGGTCTGGAACAGGTTCTCGAGCGGCGCGCCCGACAGCTCAACCTGACCGCCCGGCTCCAAGGTGACCGAGGCGCCGTCCTGGACCAGCGCGATGACGTTGCCTTTTTCCGAGACCGGTTCCCAGCCAAAGCGGGTCAACGCTTCGAGCATGGCGCGGATGCCGGCAGGCCCGTCATAGGGCAGGCGCTTCAACGTGCGCGTCTCAAAGGCGAATTTCTCGTGCTCGGTGCCGATGCGCCACGCGGATTTGGGCTTGGAGCCCTGGGCCACGTAATCGACGAGTTGTGCCTTGCTGGTGACGGGCTGTGCGCCCGCTGTACTCGGTCCCGACATGGGTCTTGCCGTCCCCCCTCGTCCCCTCGGTTCCAACGCCGCCGGAAGCGGCTAGGTCCAATCGCCGACCTGGGCCTGCCAGCAAGCGAGGGCGGCCATTGCCGCCGTCTCCGCACGCAGGAGCCTTCGACCGAGAGTGACGGGGGTAACAATGGTTCGTTTCTTTATCGCGTCAAGCTCCGCCGGATCGAATCCTCCTTCGGGCCCGATCAGGACCGCCCAGGGGGCTTCGCGCGCGGCGGGGTCGAGGCCGGCCAAGACCTGGGTGATCGGACGTCCCTGCCCGGTCTCGTCGCATAGAAGAAGTCGCCGCCCGGCCGGCCAGGCATCCAGGACCTGGGTCAAAGGGCGCGCCTCGTGCACCACGGGAACGTTCAGGCGATGGCACTGCTCCGCCGATTCCATGGCGATGGCGCGTAGGCGCTCGGTGTTCACGCCGCCAACCACGGTGCGGCGGGTGATCACGGGCACCAGCGCCGCGACGCCCAGCTCGGTCGCCTTCTCGGCCACCAGGTCGACCGGCCCGCGCTTGATCGGTGCGAACAGGAGCCACAGATCAGGCTCGGCCGCCTGCTTGCGCGTCTGCGTCTCGACCGCGGCGGCCGCGCGCGACTTGCCCAACGCGGCAATGCGTCCACGCCATTCACCGTCGCGCCCGTTGAACAGGATGACGGGATCGCCCTCGACCCGACGCAGAACATTGCGCAGATAGTGGCCTTGCTCGGCCGACAGCACCGCCTCGTCGCCCGCGCCGAGGGGCGCGTCGACGAAAAGTCGGGGCGGCGTGCGCTCCTGTCCTTCGCTCACATTCTCTCCCGCTCGTCAGGCGTCAACGCTTCGGGCAGAATTAGCACACCATGACCGATACCCCCAACGCGACGGCGCCCGATCCCAACGACATGACGGGCAACACCTGGGTCGAGCGCAGCCTGCCGCGCGCGTTGGTGCCCTATGCCCACCTGATGCGGCTCGACCGGCCGATCGGCACATGGCTCCTCCTCTTCCCGGGCCTGTGGTCGATCGCCATGGCGCTGACCGGCGCATCCGATCTGCGCTACTTCGCCTGGTTCGCGGTGGGCGCCTTGGTCATGCGCGGCGCGGGCTGCGTGTGGAACGACATCACCGACCGCGACTTTGACGCGGCCGTCGCGCGCACGCGCACGCGCCCCATCGCCAGCGGCGCGGTCAACGTGTGGCAGGCCGGCGCGTTTCTGGCCTTCCTGCTGGCCATCGGCCTCGCCGTACTTCTGCAGTTCAACCTGTTCGCGGTCATCCTGGGCGCGGCGTCGCTCGTGATCGTCTTCGCCTATCCTCTGATGAAGCGCATCACCCACTGGCCGCAACTCGTGCTGGGTCTGGCTTTCAACTGGGGTGCCTTGCTCGGCTGGGCCGCCGTACGCGGCGACCTAGGCTCATGGGCACCGTTCTGCCTCTATGCCGCCGGCATCCTGTGGACGCTGGGCTACGACACGATCTACGCCCACCAGGACAAGGAGGACGACGCGCTGATCGGGGTGAAGTCGACCGCCCTCCTGCTCGGCGATCAGACACGGCCATTTCTGTTCCTGTTCTACGGCGGCACGATCATCTTCATGCTGCTGGCCGGTCAGGCCATGGGCTTCGGCTGGCAGTACTATGCCGTCTACGCGCTGGCCGCCGCGCATCTGATCTGGCAGGCCGCGACCGCGAAGTTCGACGATCCGGCCGACTGCCTATCCAAGTTCAAGTCGAACCGTATCTATGGCTGGCTCGTATTGGGCGCCATCGCCTTCGGCCACCAGCCGCTTCTCTAGACGATCCCAACCGTCTGCGCTTTGCGGCCCGCGCGGGGCATGCCGTCCGTCTCGCCGCTGGCGACCAGGCGGCCCGCGAAATCCACCGTGCGCAAAGCCAGATGCCGCGCACCGTCGTGCAGCTCCTGGCTGTGCCGCACGAAATCGACATTGCGTTCCATGTCCTCGGCCGTCCAGCCGCGCGTGTGGGCGATGTAGGGAAAGGGCGGAAAGGCGAAGCCCAGCTCGGCGAAGAACGCCAGCAACTGCCCCGCCACGCCCTGCACGTTGTCCTGTCCGCCCAAGATGATGAAGCTGGCGACCTTGTTCCGGATCAGAACCCGCTTGTGGGTGGTGATCTGGTTCTGCACGCAGTTCAGCCGCTCCACCATGCGGAAATAGAGCGAGCTGGCTTGGCCCCAGCGGATCGGCGTCGACAGGATCAGCGCATCGGCCCAGTGGACCAGACCCTCGTAGACCTGGTCCATCTGATCTTCGGAATCCATCTGGGTGATCGAGCAAGGCCAGGTGCAGGCGCGCGCGGCCTTCGAGTAGTAACCCTCGCAAGCCCGGAAGCGGAGCGCGCTGAGCCGGATCGTGCGCGTCTCCGCACCCTGACCGCGTGCGCCGGCCAGGGCGGATTCCAGCAGATGATCCGAGCCCGAATAGCGCGGGTTCTTTTCGTCCATCGCGGAGGCGCCGATGCCCAGCACGCGGATTGGGCCAGGTTCGCGTTTGATCGCACGCTCCAGCGGATGGGGCGGATGGGGATTCTTGTGACGCGGCGTCACCGGCCGGGCCGTCACCAGCACGCGGCCACCTTCGACCTTCACGCCGTGGGAGGGCACGCGGTCACTCTCGAAACCGGGCTCGCCCTCGCCGGTCAGGCGGTGAAATTTCCATTGGTGCCAGGGGCAGACGACGTAATCGCCATCGAGCCTGCCCTCGCCCAGCGGCCCGCCAGCATGGTTACAGACATGGGATACAGCGCCGAACGTGCCGCCCGCGCAGGACAGCGCGACCGGCACCGAACCCACCTCGACTTTGCGCACGCCGTCGGCGGCAAGCTCCGACGCCGCGCCCACGTCGATCCATTTTTCGTCCGCCATCCTGTCCCCCCTTCGTCCCTGCCGGACAGTCTGCCCCCGCGCCCTTTCCGCATCCAGCCCGATGGACCAGGATGGCCCATGCCCCCCACCGACATGGACTCCTTCATCCGCGCACAGACGGCGGTGGCGTCACCGCCCTTGGTGCCCGAGATCGCGCTGCATCTCGCGACCGAAATCACGCCGCTGTGGCAGGCGACCGAAGCCTGGCTGGAGCGCGAAGGGATCGAGCCGCCCTACTGGGCCTTCGCCTGGGCCGGCGGACAAGCGCTGGCGCGGCATCTGCTCGACCGGCCGGAGACCGTGGCAGGCAAGCGCGTGCTTGATTTCGGCGCGGGTTCCGGTCTCGTCGCATTGGCCGCCGCGCAAGCTGGCGCCGTGGTGGAAGCGGCGGAGCTAGATGCGATGGCCGTTTCCGTCATCCGGCTCAATGCCGCGCTGAACAATCTTGCCGTCACCGTGATCACAGGCGACGTCATCGGCCGCGACGGCGGCTGGGACGTCGTGCTGGCGGGCGACATGTTCTATGAGCGGAAGCTGGCGGTCGCGGCGCTGCCCTGGCTGCGCGGCCTGGTCGCGCGCGGCGCGTTGGTTCTGCTCGGCGATCCCGGCCGCGCCTATCTGCCGGAATCGGGCCTGACCGAAGTGGCGCGCTACACCGTGCCGACGACACGCGAATTGGAAGATCGCGAGACGCGCGAAGGGCGCATCTGGCGCTTGAGCGCTTAGTGCGATTCGATGCGGTAGCGCGCCAACGCGTCGTCCACGGTCGCCATGGCCTTGGCGCGCCACGCGGCCTTGGCCGTATCCAGACTGGTGAAGGGGCCGATCCGCTCCTCGGGCTTGCCGTCCGCCGTGGCGTGGAAGCCCGTGTCCTTGTAACTGCCGCCGACGACCCAGAACTCGGTGCCGCCGTCGCGCTCGATGTGGAAGCGCACGTTGCAATTGTCGACCGAGGCAATGGACTTGGTCCGCCAGACGGACTTGGCCTGCTCGAACGAGGGGTAAGGCCCGAGCCGCTCCTCTGCGCCGCCGCCCACGATGCGCGCGAAATGCGTGTCCTCGTATTCGCCGCCGATGACCCAGTATGCCGTCATGTCCACCTGCCCTGCCGCACCGCTTATGCCCACCAAATATGGGCAATTCGATGACGAATTCCAGCGCGGGGCAAGCACGCCTTGACCCAAGGGGCGCTTTCGGGCGTCTTTAGCGCCGCTCAACCAACGCCGCGACCCGCGCCATGGCCTATCGCTCGCTCCGCGACTTCCTGCGCCTGCTCGAGGAAAAGGGCCGGCTTTCGCGCGTGAAGGCGCCGGTTTCGCCGTTCCTTGAGATCACCGAAATCCACACCCGCCTCATGGCCGAGGGAGGACCTGCGGTCCTGTTCGAGAATGTCGTGAAGCCCGACGGCGGGCGTTACGACATGCCGGTTCTGGCCAATCTGTTCGGCACGGTCGAGCGCGTGGCCTGGGGCATGGGGCGCGAGCCGCACCAGTTGCGCGAGGTGGGCGAGACGCTGGCCTTCCTGCGCCAGCCCGAGCCACCCGGCGGCTGGCGCGAGGCGCTGGAGATGCTGCCGCTGCTCAAGACCGTCATGGCAATGAAGCCGCGCACGGTCGGCACGGCGCCGTGCCAGGAAATCGTGCTGCAGGGCGCCGACATCGACCTGGCGCGCCTGCCGATCCAGACCTGCTGGCCGGGCGAGCCCGCGCCGCTCATCACCTGGCCCTTGATCGTCACGCGCGGCCCCGGCAAGCGGCGAGAGGACGATTACAATCTCGGCATCTACCGCATGCAGGTGACGGGCAGGAACACCACGCTGATGCGCTGGCTGAAACATCGCGGCGGCGCCCAGCATCATGCGCGCTGGAAGGGCGAGAAGCGCGAGCCCTTCCCCGCCGCGGCCGTGATCGGCGCCGACCCCGGCACGATCCTGGCCGCCGTGACGCCCGTTCCCGACACGGTTTCGGAATACCAGTTCGCCGGGCTTCTGCGCGGCGCGAAGGTGGAGCTGGTCGACTGCAAGACCATTCCGCTCAAGGTTCCGGCCGAGGCCGAGATCGTGCTGGAGGGTTACGTCTCGCTCGACAACTACCAGGACGAAGGTCCCTACGGCGACCACACCGGCTATTACAACTCGGTCGAACAGTTCCCCGTGTTCGAGATCAGCGCCATCACCATGCGGCGTGATCCGATCTATCTCTCGACCTATACGGGCCGTCCGCCGGACGAGCCCTCCATCCTGGGCATGGCGTTGAACGAGGTGTTCATCCCGCTGCTGCGCCAGCAGTTTCCGGAGATCGTCGATTTCTGGCTGCCGCCCGAGGGCTGTTCCTACCGCATCGCCGTCGTCTCGATGAAGAAGGCGTATCCCGGCCACGCCAAGCGCGTGATGATGGGCGTGTGGTCGTACCTGCGCCAGTTCATGTACACGAAATGGGTCATTGTGGTGGACGACGACATCGATGCGCGCGACTGGAAAGACGTGATGTGGGCCATGTCCACCCGCATGGACCCGGCGCGCGATATCACCGTCGTCGAGAACACGCCCATCGACTATCTGGACTTTGCTTCGCCCGAATCGGGCCTAGGTTCCAAGATCGGCCTGGACGCCACCAACAAATGGCCACCCGAGACCAAGCGCGAATGGGGCCGCAAGATGCGCATGGAGCAGGACGTGATCGACAAGGTCACGCGCGAATGGGCCAGCTATGACCTGCCAGGGTCGGGGAAGAGCATCTGGAAGTAGACGGATGACGAAGCCGCGCTCGACCGCGGCTTCGACGATATCCATGCATTGACGCGGCGGCGCGCCGCGCGGCTATAGTGCCCGTCCCCCGAACACCGGAATCCATGATGGCCGCCAAAGACGCCTCGCTCGACCTTCTCACCGATCTGATCGCGCGCGCCAAGCGTGCGGGCGCCGATGCGGCCGACGCACTGTATGCCGAGGGCATTTCCGTCTCGCATAGCCAGCGGCTGGGCAAGACGGAGAAGTTGGAGCGCGCCGAGGGGCGCGATCTGGGCCTGCGCGTCTTCATCGGCAAGCGCCAAGCCATCGTGGCTTCGAGTGACCAATCCGCGAAGGCGCTGACAGACCTAGTCGAGCGCGCCATCGCCATGGCCAAGGCCGTGCCGGAAGATCCGTTCTGCGGCTTGGCCGATCCGGCACTGCTGGCGCGCAATTTTCCCGCGCTCGATCTGGCCGACCCGGACGAGCCCGCGCCCGAAACCCTGATCGCCCACGCCAAGGCCGCGGAAGAAGCCGCCATGGCCGTGAAAGGCGTGACCAATTCCGAGGGCGCGGAAGCGGGCTGGAGCAGCGGCCATGTCGTGCTGGCCGCCTCCAACGGCTTCGCGGGTGCTTACGAGAACACGCGGCACAGCGTGGGCGTGGCCGTCGTAGCCGGCGAAGGCCTGAACATGGAGCGCGACTACGACTACTGCACCGTCATCCATGCCGCCGACCTGGAATCGCCCGAGAAGGTCGGCCGTCACGCAGGCGAACGCGCGGTGAAGCGATTGGGCGCGCGCAAAGCGAAGAGCGCGGCCGTGCCCGTCATCTATGATCCGCGCGTATCGAACGGATTGGTGCGCCATCTGGCCGGCGCGATTAACGGCGCGGCCATCGCGCGTGGCACCAGCTTCCTCAAGGACAAGATGGGCCAGGCCGTGACGTCGCCGCATTTGACCATCATCGACGACCCGCACCGCACGCGCGGCCTGGCATCCAAGCCGTTCGACGGCGAAGGTGTCGCCAACAAGCGCCGCGCGCTGGTCGAGAAGGGCGTTCTGCAGACGTGGCTGCTCGATTCGCGCGCGGCCCGGCAGCTGGGCCTGACCAGCACGGGTCATGCCGCGCGCGGCACGTCGGGCCCGCCGGGCCCTTCGACCACCAACCTTTATCTCGAAGCGGGCACGGTAACGCCCGAGGCGCTGATGGCCGACATCAAGAGCGGCCTCTACATCACCGAAATGATCGGCATGGGCGTCAGCANNNNCGGGCGACTACAGCCGGGGCGCGGCGGGGTTCTGGATCGAGGACGGCAAGCTGACCTATCCGGTCAACGAGATCACGGTGGCCGGCAACCTGAAGGACATGTTCCTGAACCTGACCGCCGCCAACGACCTGGTCTTCCGCTACGGCACCGATGCGCCCACCTTGCGCGTGGACGGAATGACCGTGGCCGGCGCCTGAAGGGCGCCCGCGACGCGCAACAGTCTGTCGGCAATCGAAACGCGCAGCGGCAGCGACGCCACGATGTCGCCGTCGCCCTGAACCGGCTCGCCGGGCGGTCCTTCGATCTCGATGCTTCGTCCCTCGACGATATCCACGTCCGGCAGACGCGGAATGACGTTGAGAAGCAGGGCGAGTCCATAACGCATCACCGCCAGCCGACCGCCCTTGCGGAACAGCACCACCTGGAACGACGGCGATGACAGATGGGCGGACGGTGCGACCACATAGCGCCCGGCGTAATACCGGCCCTTGGCGATGATCACCGATGCGGTCTCGTGGCGTTTGCCATCCACCGTCACGGCATAGGGTCGCGCGCGCCATGCCGCCATGCGGAAAAACGACTCGGCGACATAGGCGCATTTGCCGCACAGCCGCTTGAGCCTTCCGTCCACGCCCGCCACCACCAGCGCATCGAATCCCACGCCCGCCATAAGCGAGAAGCAGCGGTCGTTCGCACGGCCCACATAGACGGGGACGATGGGCGCGCGGGCCGTGAAGGAAGCGGCGGCCTGGATGTCGCTGGGAAGGCCGATCTCCGAGGCAAAGACATTGGCCGTGCCCAGCGGTATGACGCCAAGCGGCAGCCCCGAATGGATCAGGCCGTTGACCACTTCGTTGATGGTGCCGTCCCCGCCCGCCGCGACGACCAGGTCGAATTCGTCGGCGCGCGCGGCACGCGCCATTCGTTCGGCATCGCCCCGCGCCTCGGTGCGACGGACCTCGACGCGGCAACCGTGCCGCGCCAGTTCCGCGAGCGCGCGGGCGAATCTCGGCTTGCGACGCCAGCCGCCCGCGGTCGGATTGTGGATCACCAGGAGGCGGCGGGCAGGTCCCGCTTCCATTCTCGAATCGTCCATGCCCACAACGGCTCCCGGTTCGGCCCGCTGCATTCATATGTCGCTTTCATGACAGACGTGCGACGCAAGCGGGAACCTGTCCGCCTTCCGTGAGTTTTCCTTTCATGCCCCTTTGCATGAGACCGACCATGGCAGCGCCTCCGACGATTTTTCCGAAACTTGTCTGGAATCGGGACGCTCAGGGCGGGCGCTATTCGCCTCTCGATGGCGACGGGAAAGGCCACCCACCCGCCAAGCCGGAAGAGCATCGGGATTACGAAAGCGAGCAGAAAGGCCGGCCTCATCGCGCGGGCGACGGGCCCCGGCAGGACGAAGGAATCATCCCCGGCGACGGCAAGGGTGCCGGCAAGCCCGTGCCCGAAATCGACCCCTCGACGGCCCCGCCGCCCTCGAAGCCCGGCGCCTAATCCACCCTCTTATTCGGCGAACCAGCCCGCGGCATCCCCGCGGGTTTTTCGTCGTCGCAAATAATCAAAAAATATTTCTGAGTTTTTTATTGGATTGTAACAATAACTTGCGAAAAGGGTTGCGCGTTTCACTTTAAAGAAGCCTCGCAAACTGCAGTGGAGCGGACTGCGATGACCAAAATGACAAGGCCGCGATCCCACCGAACGATTTGGATCTCGGACGTTCACCTGGCGACACGCGGCTGCAAGGCCGAGCTTTTGCTCGAGTTTCTGGATCAGTGCGATCCGGAGCAGCTTTTCCTGGTCGGCGACATCTTCGACGGCTGGCGACTGATCCGGTCCTGGTACTGGAAACCCACCCACTCGGCCATCATCCAGCGCGTGCTGGCCATGGCGCACGCCGGGACCAAGGTGATCTATGTCCCCGGCAACCACGATGAGATGGCACGCGACTATGAAGGCATACACCTGGCCGGCGTGCTGGTGGTCAACGAATACATGTACGACTCGGCCGACGGGCGCCGATTCCTGGTCATCCATGGCGACCAGTTCGACGCCATCGTGCGCTATGCCAAGTGGCTGGCCCTGGTCGGCGACTCGGCCTATCAGATCGCGATCTGGGCCAACAACTGGGTCAACCGTATCCGCGCGCGCCTGGGCTACCCCTACTGGTCGCTATCGAAATACCTAAAGCACAAGGTCAAGAACGCGGTCGAGTACATCTCGAGCTTCGAGACGGCTCTAGCCACCGAAGCGCGCCGGCGCGGCGCCGACGGCGTCATCTGCGGCCATATTCATCACGCCGAGATGCGGATGATCGACGGCATCCTCTACTGCAACGACGGCGACTGGGTGGAAAGCTGCACCGCCCTGGTCGAGCATCATGACGGACGCTTCGAGATCGTCGATTGGCCGCGCGAACGTCTCACCCGCGCCGCCGCGATGCCGGTGCGCGAGGCTTGGCCGGTGGCCGC
>JAPLOM010000024.1:0-52922 GCA_026400755.1 Alphaproteobacteria bacterium | reverse complement strand
TGCGCATCCTCCTGGTCACCGACGCCTGGGCGCCCCAGGTCAACGGCGTGGTCCGCACGCTGCAGACCGTGACGCAGGAGTTGGAAAAGCTCGGCCATACGGTGCGCGCGGTGACACCGTCCGAGTTCCGCACCATTCCCTGCCCGACCTATCCCGAAATCCGCCTGGCGCTGTTCCCGCGCGCTCGTCTGGCGAAAACCCTCGACGCCTTCGATCCCGATGCAATTCATATCGCGACCGAAGGACCATTGGGACAAGTGGCGCGGAGCCTTTGTCTCAAGCGCGACTTGCCCTTCACCACCTCATACCACACGCGTTTTCCCGATTATGTCCACGCGCGGTTCCGCATCCCGCGCGGCTGGACCTTCGCGCTGATGCGGCGCTTCCACTCGGCCGCAAAGGGGGTGATGGTCGCCGCGCCGAGCCTGCGTCATGAACTGACCGAACATGGTTTCACCAACGTGGTGCCCTGGTCGCGCGGCGTCGACACCGACACGTTCCGGCCGGGACCCAAGGACGCGCTCGATGGCGCGCGGCCGATCCACCTGTATGTCGGGCGCGTTGCGGTCGAGAAGAACATCGAAGCGTTTCTCGCCCTGCCCCTGCCCGGCACCAAGCATGTCGTCGGCGATGGGCCGCTGCTGGACACGCTGAAGCGGAAGTACCCCGACGTGCATTTCGCGGGCACGCGCTTCGGCGCGGAACTGGCGCGCAGCTATGCCGCCGCCGACGTCTTCGTTTTCCCCAGCCGCACGGACACATTTGGTCTGGTCATGCTGGAGGCGCTGGCCTGCGGCGTGCCCGTGGCTGCGTTCCCGGTCTCAGGCCCGCTCGACGTGATCGATGGCACGGGCGTCGGCGTGCTGGATGAGGATCTGGGCCGCGCCGTCGAAGGCGCGCGCCGCATCTCACCCGAAGTCTGCCGCGCCCACGCACTGGCCCATTCGTGGGAGGCCTGCGCGCGGCAGTTCCTGGCCAATCTCCATCCCCGGTCGCGGGGTGCACGCGGGTGACGCCGCTGGCTCCTCCGGGGAATTCTTCCGCCTTCAACCCCGGAACAGGAGCCTCGAGCAATCCCTCATGACCGCGCGCATCCCGATCTCTCGCCTGTGCCGTCCTTTGCCCCGTCTTCGCCCGCGCGCCGCGCCCGGAGGGCGTGCCCGCGCCGAGCGTGCCTGGCGGGAACGGCGTCACATCCAGCGCCACCGCGAGGTGGCCGCCGCCCCGTCCGTACCCGCCTTGGCCGAGGCCGAATCCGACCCGCCGATAGGTAGCTAGACTCCTGATTCGACTGACTTTTGCCCGGCCGCTGGCGGCCCTTCCGGTTGGACCGGGCCCCCCCCCCCGTGATATGGTCCCGCCGAATCGTCACATCGGGACCGAAGCTTTGGCCAAAGCCGCGAAACTGCCCCTGAACGCGAACAGCTATGCACTGGCCAAGCGCATGCTGCGCGATCATATCAGCCGCCATTTGGGCCGGCTGTTCGCCGCCTTCGTCTGCATGGCCATCGCGGCAGCCGCCACGGCGGGCCTGGCCAAGGTCATGGAGGCCGTGCTCGACGACATCTTCATCCGCCAGGACCGCACCATGCTGCTGTTGGTCGGCGCGGCGATCCTGGTCTCGTTCGTGGCCAAGGGTCTCGGCACCTACGGCCAGGGCGTGCTGATGAACTGGATCGGCTTCCGCATCATCGCGGATTTCCAGATTCAGATGTTCGCGCACCTGATGCGCGCCGATCTGGTGTTCTTCCACGACAACCACGCCGGCACGCTGGTGACGCGCTTTATCAACGACGTGCAGGTGCTGCGCCTGGCCGTGGCCGACACCTTCACCGGCATCGGCAAGGATGCGCTGACGCTGATCTTCCTGCTGGGCGTGATGTTCTATCAGGACGCCGTCCTGGCCTGCATCGCCTTCATCGTTTTTCCGGTCGCCATTCTGCCGATCGTCAAGATCGGCCGGCGCATGCGCAAGGTTTCGACCAACACGCAGGTCGAGATCGGCCAGTTCGGCGCGCTGCTCGACGAGGCCTTCCAGGGCGCGCGCCACGTCAAGGCGTACGGGATGGAGGATTACGAGACCGCGCGCGCGACCAAGGCCATCAACCGGATCTTCAAGCTGATCTACAAGGCTACGCGCACGCGCGCCTTGACGCACCCGATCATGGAGTTCCTGGGCGGCATCGCGGTCGTCTCGGTCGTGCTCTATGGCGGCTATCAGGTCATCGCGGGCGGGCGCACGCCGGGCCAGTTCTTCTCGTTCATCACCGCGCTGATCCTGGCCTACGAGCCGATGAAGCGGCTGGCCAACCTGAACTCGAACCTGCAGGAAGGCCTGGCCGCCGCGGCGCGCATCTTCGCCATGCTCGATTCCGAAGCCAAGATTGTCGACAAGCCGGGCACCGCCACGCTCGTGGTCACGGCGGGCGCTATCTCGTTCGACAACGTGATCTTCGGCTATGTGCCCGGCAAGCGCGCGCTCAACAACGTCACGCTCGCGGTGCCCGCGGGCAAGACAGTGGCCCTCGTCGGCCCGTCGGGCGCTGGCAAGTCGAGCATCCTCAACCTGATCCCGCGCTTCTACGACGTCCAAGAGGGGCGCGTGGTGATCGACGGCGCGGACGTGCGCGACGTCACCATGGCCTCCCTGCGCGCCAATATCGGACTGGTGAGTCAGGAGACCAGCCTGTTCGCCGACACGGTGCGCGCCAACATCGCCTACGGCAAAGCCAACGCATCGGAGGCCGAGATCGTCGAGGCCGCGACACGCGCGGGCGCCCACAACTTCATCGTGGCGCTGCCGGAAGGCTACGACACGCCGGTCGGCGGCCAGGGTGTGAAGCTGTCCGGCGGCCAACGCCAGCGCATCGCCATCGCCCGCGCCATGCTGAAGAACGCCCCGATCCTGCTGCTGGACGAGGCCACCTCGGCGCTCGACACCAACACCGAGGCCTTGGTCCAGGCCGCGCTGCGCGAATTGATGCGCGGGCGCACGACCCTGGTCGTGGCGCATCGCCTATCGACCGTCGTCGACGCCGACATCATCTACGTCATGGATGAAGGCCAGATCGCCGAATCGGGCACACATGCCGAGCTTCTGGCCCGCGGCGGCGTCTATGCGCGCCTCTATGCCCGTCAGGTCTCCGAGGACGCGACCGTGGCCGAGCTTCCAACCGCTCGCGCCCGCGCCTGACCACGTGGGATTCGGAAAGTCCCTCCTCGCCAAGAAATCGGTGCAGGCGGCGTTGGCCGGCTGCGTCGCCGGCTATATCCGCCTGGTCGACTGGACCAGCCGCTGGACCGTGGTGAACGGCGAACACGCCGCAAGGCTGAAGGCCGAGAACAAGCCTTGCATCATCTGTTTCTGGCACGGACGCATGCTGCTTTTACCCTGCAGCTGGCGCAGCAAAATGCCGCTCGCCATGCTGATATCGCTTCACCGCGATGGCCGCATGATCGCGCAAGTGATCGCCCATTTCGGCCAACGCACCGTGGTCGGTTCCACCTCGCGGGGTGGGACGGCCGCCTTGCGCGCCATCCTGCGCGCGCTGTCCGGCGGCACCGTCATCGGCTTCACCCCCGACGGTCCGCGTGGCCCGCGCATGCGCGCCTCGCCCGGCATCGTGGTGGCGGCCAAGCTCGCTAAAGTGCCGATCCTGCCCGTGACATACGGCGCCAAGAGCCGCCGTATGCTGGGAAGCTGGGACCGCTTCATCCTGCCGCGCCCCTTCAATCGCTGCGCCATTGTCTGGGGCGATCCCATCCATGTGCCGGCGGACGCCGACGCCGATGCGCTGGAGCGCACGCGTCTCGAGGTCGAGCATTCGCTCAACGCCATCACGCGACAGGCCGGGCCGACGCCATGTTCGGTCTGGAAACCCCGCCGCCCGCCGAGGCTGAAACGACGGCGACGGGAGCGCGGTCATGATCCGCCTGCTCTATCGCCAGTTCATGGCCGCGGCCTCGCCGCTGGTCTATCTCTATCTTCTGCAGCGCCAGCGTCGCGGCAAGGAAGACCGCGAGCGTTTCCACGAGCGGCTCGGCCACGCCAAGCTGCCGCGGCCCGACGGGCCTCTGATCTGGCTCCATGCGGCCAGCGTGGGCGAAGCGCAATCCGTCCTGACCCTGATCGCGCGGCTGCGCACCGAGCGGCCTCATATCCGCCTTCTGGTCACGACCGGAACGGTGACCTCGGCGCGCCTGTTGCGCGACCGGCTGCCGCCGGGCGCCTTCCATCAGTATGTGCCGGTCGACCGGCCGTTGTGGGTGACACGTTTCCTCGACCATTGGCGGCCAGGTCTGGCGCTCTGGGTCGAATCGGAATTGTGGCCGAACATGATCGCCGAGACCCAGCGCCGGGGAATTCCCATGGTGCTTCTCAACGGCCGCATGTCCGCCAAGTCCTTCGCCGGCTGGCAGCGCGCGCGTTCGCTCGTGCAGCCGCTCCTGGCCGGCTTCGCGCTCTGCTTCGCACAATCCGCGGTCGAGGCCACGCGCTTCGCACGCCTGGGCGCACGCCAAGTCCGGACACAGGGCAACCTGAAATACGCAGCCGATCCGCTGCCGGCCACACCCGGCGAGCTAGCCACACTCCGAAGCGCCATCGGCGCACGGCCCGTATGGCTCGCAGCGAGCACCCATGCCGGCGAGGAAGCAATCATCGCCGCCGCGCACCGGATTTTGGCGCGCACGCGGCCCGACCTTCTGACCATCATCGTGCCGCGCCATGCCGCGCGCGGCGCGGCGCTGGCCCGCGAACTGGCCACGGACGGCATCATCATCGCGCGACGCGCGGCGGATCAGACCCTCGCGCCCCAGACGTCCATCTATCTGGCCGACACGATGGGCGAGTTGGGCCTGTTCTACCGGGTCGCGCCCGTGGTTTTCGTCGGCGGCTCGTTGATCGCTCATGGCGGGCAGAACGTGCTGGAGCCGGCGCGCCAGGACTGCGCCATCGTGCATGGGCCGCATATGTGGAACTTCCAGGAGATCGTCTCCGAGATGTACCGCGTCGAGGCCACGCGCGAGGTGTCGGACGCCGAGAGCCTGGCGCGCGAGGTGGAGGCGCTTTTGGCTGACCCAGCCGTGCGCGCGCGCCGCGCCGCCGCCGCCCGCGGCGTCGCCGATGCTCATCGCGGCGTGCTCGACCGCGTGCTGGGCGACATGGCGCCGCTGCTCGATTCGCTCGGCACGCCGGGTGGCCAGCGTGCGCGCGCCTGAGTTCTGGGCGCGGCCGGGCATCCTGCCGGTGCTGCTCGCGCCGGCTGCCACGATCTGGGGTTTCGGCGCGAAACTGCGACAGGGCAGCGCGAAGCCAACGCGTGTCGGCATCCCCGTCCTCTGCGTCGGCAACCTCGTGGCAGGCGGCGCGGGCAAGACACCGACCGCGCTGGCTTTGAGCGCCCTGCTCAGGGCGCAAGGTGGTACGCCCCATTTCCTGACGCGCGGCTATGGCGGCGAATTGACCGGCCCCGTGCAAGTCGATCCGTCGAAGCACACCGCCGCCGACGTGGGCGACGAGGCGTTGCTGCTGGCCGCCGAAGCGCCGACCTGGGTTTCCCACGATCGCGTGGCCGGCGCGCGGGCCGCCGAAGCCGCGGGTGCGACAGTCATCGTCATGGATGACGGATTTCAGAACCCGAATCTGGCGAAGGACATCTCTTTCATTGTCATCGACGGCGGCTACGGTTTCGGCAACGGGCGCTTGATGCCGGCGGGGCCGTTGCGCGAACACCTGTCCGATGGCCTTGCGCGGGCACAGGCCGTGATCCTTATCGGCGAGGACCGGCACGGCGTCGCGGTTCAGCTGGAGGGCAAGCGTCCCGTCCTGCGCGCGCGGCTGGAGCCGGACGAGAACGCGCATCGCCTGGCAGGCCGCACGGTCCTGGCCTTCGCCGGCATCGCGCGGCCGGCCAAGTTCTACGACACGCTGCGCCGCCTCGGCTGCAACATCGCGCTGACCCAGGACTTCGCCGACCACCACCCCTACACGCCGGACGAGATCATGGCCTTATGCGAATCGGCCAGCGCCTTCGGCGCCTTGCCCGTGACGACGGAAAAAGACCTGGTGCGCTTTCCCGCCGAAGCGCGTGGCATGGTCGAGACAGTGCGCGTGCGCCTGGTCTGGGACGATCCCACCGCGATCGAAGCGGTGCTGAAGCCCTTATTGGGGTGAGGGCATCGGCCCGACCAGAAGGGCCGGATCGATCGCCGTCTGGTGCAACGTGGCGCCCCAATGGAGATGCGGCCCGCTGACGCGGCCGGTGGCGCCGATGCGCCCGATCATCTGGCCCTTGGCCACCCGGTCGCCCGGCTTCACGTCCAGCTCGCTCATGTGCAGATAGTTGGTCGTGAGGCCCAGCCCATGGTCGATCAACACGGTCTTGCCGGTCAGGATCATGTCCGGCTCAGCGAGAACCACCATGCCGTCGGCAGCCGCAACGATCGGCGTGCCGACCGGCGCCGCCACATCGACGCCGTTGTGCGGCGCGCGGGCCTGGCCGTTCAAGATGCGCTGGCTGCCGAACACGCCCGAGATGGGCCCGATGGCCGGCCACTGGAAGCCCGAGAGAAAGAACGGCACCAGGGTTTCCTGATTGCGCACGGCCACGATCTGCTCGCGGTCGGCGGCAATGCGCTTCAGCCCTTCCGGATCGGGCGTCACCGTCTGTTCGGGCAAGCCGTTGACCCGCTGCACGTCGTAGCGGCGCGGTTTGACGTTGAACGTGCGGTGCCAGATCGTGCCGGTTTTCTCGACGATGGCGACATCGACACGCGGCGGCGCGTCGCGTCCAAAGCCCAGCAGGAACAACCCGTCTTCGGCGACGGGCACCCGCTCGCCATCCATGGTGACCGTGCTGCCGGGGGCTGCGCGGCCCTGCACCAATCCGCCCTGGGTGAACGGGCCTTGAAAGGTCGGCTCGGCCGCCCGCGCGGCGCCAGACAACAACAGCAAAGCGAGCACGGCCCGGACGAGAAGAATCAAAGCAGACTTCCCTGCGGTGGTTCCTTCTTGCCGGACGGCTTCGCGGGATTGGCCGGTTTGGCGGCGGGCGCGCCCGCGATCACGGCACCGGCCTCGCCGTCGCGGAAGCGGATGCCAACCTCCATGCCCGGCTTGGCCATGGCGGCCGATGTCACCGGATGGCCCCCGCCGTCGTGCACCAACGCGAAGCCGCGCTCCAGCACGCGCTCGTAGGACAGACTTTCCAGCAGCGCGCCGACCGAAGCCAGCCGCGCGGCCGCATCGTCCCGCGCGCGGCGCGCGAAGGCGGCCAGCGCATCCGCGAAGGACTTCAGATCCTTCCGGTGCTGGCGGATCTCGTCGGCGAACAGCTTGGGCCGCAGCCGGCCGATGGCGCCTTCGAACGCGCGGCGCTTCAGCGCGATGACATGGCGCGGGTGGGGCAGCGCGGCGCCGGCCTGGGCCACGCGCGCGGCCTGCCGCTCCATCATGGCCGTCATGCAGCGGCGCAGGCTTTCCGACGCGTGATCGACGCGCTGGGCCGGGCCCTCGATCACGCGGCGCGGATCGCCCAGGCCCCGGCGCAAGCCATCCAGTTCCGTCCGCCGTTCGGCGACCAGGCGCAGCATGCGGCTGGCCAATCGGCGCTCCACATCCAGCGTGCGCGCGACCAATTCGCTCCGCACGGGAACAGCCAGTTCGGCCGCCGCGGTCGGTGTCGGCGCGCGCAGGTCGGAGGCGAAGTCGATCAAGGTCGTATCGGTCTCGTGGCCGACGGCCGAGATCAGCGGGATCACGCTGGCCGCGACCGCGCGCACCACCACCTCCTCATTGAAGGCCCAAAGGTCCTCCAGGCTTCCGCCGCCCCGCGCGACGATCAGCACGTCCGGCCGTGGCACCGCGCCGCCCGGCTCCAGCGCGTTGAAGCCCGCGATGGCCTTGGCCACCTGTTCGGCCGCCGCCTCGCCCTGCACGGCCACCGGCCAGATCAGCACCCGGCGCGGAAAGCGTTCGTTCAGCCGGTGCAGGATGTCGCGGATGACGGCGCCGGTCGGCGAGGTGATGACGCCGATCACCTCGGGCAGAAAGGGGAGCTTCTTCTTCCGCTCGGGCGCGAACAGACCCTCGGCCAGAAGCTTCTGGCGCCGCTCCTCCAAAAGCTTCAGGAGCGCGCCCTGCCCGGCCAGCTCCATGGCGTCGGCCACGATCTGGTACTGCGAGCGGCCGACATAGGCCGTGATGCGGCCGGTGACGACCACCTCCATGCCGTCGGCGGGCTTGAGCCCCAGCCGCGCGACCGTGCCGCGCCAGCAGACGCCGCCCAATAGGGCGCCTTCGTCCTTGAGCGAGAAGTAGAGATGGCCGGAGCTGTGCAGCTTCACGCCCGACAGCTCGCCGCGCACCCGCACGCGGCCGAAGTTCTCCTCCAGCGCGCGCTTCAACGCGCCGCTCAACTCGCTGACCGTGACCTCGGGCAGGTTGTGGCTGGGGGAGCGCGCGGCGGCGCGCGCGGAGATGCTCGAATTGTCACTCATGGGGCACGTGCCTATGATACCGCCGCGCGGCGACCAGACCAACATGCGGCGCACGGCTTCAGGACGGTAAATCGGACAATGCGAATCCTCGTCGTCGGCTCGGGCGGCCGCGAACATGCCCTGGTGTGGGCCATCGGCGCATCCACCCTGTGCGATGCGCTCTATTGCGCACCCGGCAACGCCGGCATCGCGCGCGAGGCCACCTGCGTGCCGATCAAGGCCGACGACATCGACGGGCTGATCGGCTTCGCCCAACGGGAAAAGATCGATTTCGTCGTGGTCGGCCCGGAGGCGCCCTTGGTCGCGGGCTTGGTCGACCGGCTGGAGGCCGCCGGCATCAAGGCCTTTGGCCCCAGCGCGGGTGCCGCCGAGCTGGAAGGCTCCAAGGGCTTCATGAAGGACATCTGCCGCAAGTACGGCGTGCCCACGGCGGAGTATCGCCGCTTCACCGACGCGGCGGCGGCGAAAGCCTATATCCAGGAACGCGGCGCCCCCATCGTGGTCAAGGCGGACGGGCTGGCCGCGGGCAAGGGCGTCGTGGTGGCCCAATCCGTGACTGAGGCGCTGGAAGCGGTCGACGACATGATGGTCGCGCGGCGCTTCGGCGGCGCGGGCGCGGAACTGGTGGTCGAGGATTGCCTGATCGGCGAGGAGGCTAGTTTCCTGGCGCTCGTCGACGGCGAAACCGCTCTGCCCTTGGCCTCGGCCCAAGACCACAAGGCCGTGGGCGAAGGCGACACCGGCCCGAACACCGGCGGCATGGGCGCCTATTCACCCGCACCGGTCGTGACCCAAGCGTTGGTCGACGAGGTGATGGAGCGCGTCATCCGTCCCACCGTGCGCGGCCTGGCCGCCGAAGGGCGTCCGTTCAAGGGCATCCTGTACGCGGGCCTGATGGTGACGAAGAAAGGTCCGCTGGTCCTGGAGTTCAACGTGCGCTTCGGCGATCCCGAATGCCAGGCGCTTTTGATGCGGCTCAAGTCCGACCTGCTGCCCGCCCTCATTGCCTCGCGCGACGGCGTGCTCAAAACCTTCGATCTGCGCTGGCACGACGAGCCGTCGGTCTGCGTCGTCATGGCCGCCAAGGGCTATCCCGGCGACTATAAGACCGGCACCGAGATCAAAGGCCTCGATAAGGCCGACGCCATGCCGGGGGTGAAGGTGTTTCACGCCGGCACCGTCGAGAAGGACGGGAAGATTCTGGCTCAGGGCGGACGTGTCCTGGGCGTGACCGCGCGCGGCGCCACGGTGGCCGAGGCGCAGAAGCATGCCTATGCAGCGGTCGATGCCATCGACTGGCCGGAAGGATTTTGCAGGCGCGACATCGCCTGGCGGGCACTAGCCCGCCGCAACGAGAAGGAATAGTGCAGCCATGACGCATCCGACGCTCCAAGGCATCGAAACGGCACTCGCCAACATCCGCCCGCATATTCCGGAGACGCCGTTCGTGCGCTCGGAGATCTTTTCGCGCGCGCTCGACGCCAATGTCTGGCTCAAGAACGAAACCACCACGCCCATCGCCAGCTTCAAGCTGCGCGGCGCGCTGAATGCGCTGATCCATGCCAAGGCAAAGGGCGGCCTCAAGGGCGCCACGACCTCGTCCACCGGCAACCACGGCCAAGGCGCGGCCTATGCCGCGCGTCTCTTAGGTGTGCCGTCCGACATCTTCCTTCCGGCCAAGGCCAATCCCGTGAAGGCCGCGATGATCGAGGCCTTCGGCGGGCGCTTGCACAAGATCGGCCGCGACATCGACGAAGCCAAGGACGCCTCGCGCCAGTTCGGCAAGGACAACGGCGTCTTCTTCATCGACGACGGCGACGATCTGGACGTCATGGAGGGCGCGGGCACCGTCGGCCTCGAGATCGCGCGCAGCCTCGACAAGCTGGACATGGTCTTCGTCCCCGTGGGCGGCGCCAACCTGATCGGCGGCGTGGCCACGGCGGTCAAGGCCGTGCACCCCAAGGCCCGCGTGATCGGCATCCAGGCCAAGGGCGCGCCGACCATGCACGACAGCTTTCAGGCGAAGACGCGCTTGGAGCGCCCCTGCGATTCCATCGCCGACGGCCTGACCCAGCGCGTGGCGCCGCAACTGGCGTTCGACGTGATGATGAAGACGACCGACGAGATGCTTCTGTCGACCGACGACGAACTGCTGCGCGCCGTGCGCGCGATCGCCGAATGCGCCCACGTGCTGGTCGAGCCCGCGGGCGCCGCCGCCCTGTGCGCGGCCTTCGCGCGGCGCAGCGCCATCAAGGGCAAGACCGTGGCCCTGATCCTGTCGGGTGCCAACCTGACCACCGAACTTCTGCAGAAGGCCTTGTCGATGGAGCCGTTGGTCGCGCTCGACGGCGCCAAGTAGTGGCAGCGGGCGAGACGCTGCCGACCCTTCGCGGCGTCGAAGCCGCCTTCGCGCGCATCCGCTCCTTCGTGCCCGAAACGCCCCTGGTGCGGGCGGAGCTTCTGTCTCGACTTTTGGGCTGCGATCTGTGGCTCAAAAACGAGGGCGCCACGGCCACCTTCTCGTTCAAGCTGCGCGGCGCGGCTAACGATCTGCTCCAAGCCCGCGCAAGCGATTCCCTCAAGGGCATCGTGGCCTCGTCCAGCGGCAACCATGGGTTGGCCGTGGCCTGGGTCGCGCGAACGCTGGGCCGCCCGGCCCACGTCTTCGTCTCGACGCAGGTGGGCCCGCGCAAGCGGCATCTGATCGAGATGATGGGCGCGCGTGTACATGCCGTGGGTGCGGACGTCGATTACGCCCGTGCCGCGGCCATCGACTACGCCGGCGCCAACGGCTTCTACTTCGTGAATGACGGCGTCAGTCTGGACCTGATGGAAGGCGCCGGGACGATGGCGCTGGAGATCGCGCAGCGCCTGCCGGACGTGGACGCGATCCTGGTCAATGTAGGCGGCGGCAACCTTGCCGCCGCGACGGCCGTGACGATGCAGGCCTTGCAGCCGAAAACAAAGGTGATCGGCGTGGCGCCGGACGCCTCACCCGTGATCGCCGACAGCTTCCGCCAGCGGCGCGCGCTCGTGATCCCACCACGGGAGACGGTGGCCGACGCCCTGGCCCAGCGCGAGACGGTCGCGTTCAGCTTGTCGGTGCTATGGAAATACCTGGCCGATGCGTGGCTGGTGGACGATGCCACGATCCTGTCGGCACAACGCGCGCTCTTGGAATCCGCCCACATGCTGGCCGAGCCGTCGGGTGTCGCGTGCCTGGCCGCCGCCTGGACCCACCGCGAGGAACTGCGCGGCAAGCGCATCGTCCTGGCCATCACGGGCGCCAACGCCACCGTCGCCCAGATTCAACGGGCGCTGGCCGCTCCGCCCCTGGCCTGACGCTCAGCGCCGCGCGCGGAAGAAGTTCTTCAGCAACTCGGCCGCACGGCTTTCCTGGATGCCGCCGTAGATTTCAGGCTTGTGATGGCAAGTCGGCTGCTCGAACACGCGCGCGCCGTTCTCGACCCCGCCGCCCTTTGGGTCCGTGGCGCCATAATAGAGACGGCGGATGCGCGCGAAGGAGACGGCCGCAGCGCACATGGGGCACGGCTCCAGCGTGACGTAGAGGTCGCAATCGACCAGGCGCGGCGCGCCGAGCGCGGCGCCCGCGCGGCGCAGGGCCAAAAGCTCGGCGTGGGCCGTGGGATCGTTCGCGGCCTCGACCTCGTTGCCCGCGCGCGCCAGGACGCGGCCCGTCGCCGCCTCGACCACGACCGCGCCGATCGGCACCTCGCCCCGCGCGCCCGCGGCCTCGGCCTCCTCGAAAGCCAGCGCCATGTAATCGGTCTTCGCCATCGCCCGACCGTGCCGCTTGGCCCGCCGCGCGGTCAAGCGCGCCGTTGCCGCCGGGACTCGGCGCGCCTAGATTGAGTCCATGACCCAAGCCCTTATCGGCGTGACGCTCGATTCCGAGCAGCCCGGCGGCTACTCCAAGTTCCCGTGGTATGCCCTGCGCCAGAATTACTGCGAGGCCGTGGTGAACGCGGGCGGCTTGCCCGTGCCCCTGCCCCACGAGCCCGAGCAGGCCGAGGCCTATCTGGACCGGCTGGATGGGGTGATCGTCACGGGCGGCGCCTTTGACGTCGATCCGGCCTTGTTCGGCGCGGCCACGCGCCACGCCACGGTGAAAACCAAGGAACGGCGCACGGCATTCGAACTGGCCCTGACCAAGGGCGCGCTCAAGCGCGACATGCCGGTCCTCGGCATTTGCGGCGGCCAACAGCTTCTCCACGTCATCCTGGGCGGCAAATTGCACCAGCATATTCCCGACGCGGTGGCCAACGCCCTGGCCCATGAACAGCCCAATCCGCGCAACGAGCCGGGCCACAGCGTGCGCATCGCGCCCAACACGCTTCTGCGCCGCCTGACCCAGGTGGAAACGATGCAGGTCAACAGCGCGCACCATCAGGCCGCGAAGGATGAGCCCAAGGGCGTCATCGTCAACGCGACCGCTGAGGACGGCGTGATCGAAGGTATCGAAGCGCCGGCGTATCGCTTTTGCCTGGGCGTGCAATGGCACCCCGAGTTCGAGATCAGCGCGGGCGACACCAGGATTTTCACCGGCTTCCTCGCCGCCTGCCGCGACCGACGTTAGGGACTTTCATGAAGAAGCCTTCCTCCCACGACGCCGTTCCCGGCGAGCGCATCGCCAAGGTCATGGCGCGCGCGGGCTTGTGCTCGCGGCGCGACGCTGAACGCTGGATCGCCGATGGCCGCGTCACGGTCGATGGCCGCGTGCTGGACACACCGGCCTTCCTAGTCACGACCGAAACCAAGGTGCTGGTCGACGGCATGCCGTTGCCGCGCAGCGAGGAGCCGCGGCTGTGGCGTTACTACAAACCCGGCGGCCTGGTGACCACGGCGCGCGATCCGCGCGGGCGGCCGACGGTGTTCGATTCACTGCCGCCGGGATTGCCCCGCGTGATTTCGGTCGGCCGGCTCGACATCACCTCGGAAGGGTTGCTTCTCCTGACCAATCACGGCGCCTTGAAGCGCTATCTGGAACTGCCCAGCACGGGCTGGGTTCGGCGGTATCGCGTGCGCGCGCACGGCACGCCGACGCCGCAGCAGCTTGCCTCGTTGGCTGACGGGGTGACGGTGGAAGGCGTGCACTATGGCCCCATCCAAGCGTCGATCGAGCGCCAGCAGGGCGGCAACTGCTGGCTGGCCATGGCGCTGACCGAGGGCAAGAACCGCGAGGTGCGCCGCGTGTGCGAACATTTCGGTCTCAAGGTGAACCGCTTGATCCGCGTGGCCTACGGCCCGTTCCAGCTGGGCGAGCTGGAACCCGGCGAGGCGCGCGAGATGCCCGCGCGCGTGTTGCGCGAGCAGTTGGGCGGCCAAGTCTGGCACGACATCCTTTCGGACCGGCATGCGGATCGTCGCGGGAAAGCATAGAGGCCGCCGCCTGGCCGCCCCCGAGGGCGCGAGCGTGCGTCCGACGTCCGACCGCGCACGCGAGTCGCTGTTCAACGTGCTGGCTCACCGCCCGTTGCGCACCGACGGCCAGCCCGTCCTCACCGACGCGCGTGTCCTCGACGTTTTCGCCGGTACCGGCGCCATGGGGCTGGAGGCGCTGTCGCGCGGTGCCGCGCACGCCACCTTCGTGGAGCGCGACCGCGCCACCCTGGCCGTGCTGGAGAAGAATGTCGCCACGGTGGGCGAACAGGCGCGCACGACAATCCTACGCGCCGACGCTCTCAGCCCACCGCCTGCAAAGACGCCGGCGAATCTCGCGTTCCTCGATCCGCCCTATGGCGAGAATCTGGCCGCACCTGCGCTTGCGGCGCTGGCGAAAGGAGGCTGGCTCGAGGCTGGCGCCATCATCGTGGTCGAAATTGGGAAAAAAGAATCGCTCGCAGCACCCCCTGCCTTCTCGCTGCTCGACGAGCGGCAGTACGGCGCGGCGCGCCTTATCCTGCTGCGCTATGACGAAACATGACCGATAAGGAGGAGTTCATGCCATCCTTGCTCGACGAAGCCGTGGTCGGCGTGACCGATATCGCCCGCTCGACCAAATTCTACGACGCAGCGCTGGGCGCGCTGGGCCTGGAGCAGCTACGCGCCGGCGAACGCTTTGTCGGCTATGTGACCAAGGGCAATCCGGCCGGACATCCACAGTTCTGGATCTGCCTGCCGTTCAACCAAAAGCCCGCCACTTCGGGCAACGGCACCCAGATCGGCTTCCGCGCGGCCGACCGCGCCGCCGTCGACCGCTTCCATGCGGCGGCTATGGCGAACGGCGGTACCGACGAGGGCAAGCCAGGCCTACGGCCGCACTATCACGCGCATTTCTACGGCGCCTATGTGCGCGATCTCGACGGCAACAAGCTCTTGGCCGTCTGCCACGATCCGGCGTGACGCCGGATCAGGTGTAGCCGTAGGCCGTCCAGCCGCCGTCCACCGCCATGATCTGGCCGGTGACAAACTTGGCTTGGGGCGAGGCCAGGAATAGCGCCATGTCCGCCATCTCCTGCGGCTCCGCCAAACGACCCATAGGCGTGCGACGCAAAATGGCCTGCTCGTCCACCCGGCCCGCGTCGATCACATCGCGCAGCATCTTGGTCTCGGTATAGCCGGGCGCGATCGCGTTCACGCGCACGCCATGGGCCGCCCATTCGACGGCCAGCGCCTTGGTCATCTGGGCGACGCCGGCCTTGGAGACGCAATAGCCGACGCGCGTCGGGCCCGCGACGATGCCCCAGATGGACGACATGTTGATGATTACGCCGGACTTCTGCTTGACCATCCGCCGGCCCGCCTCGACCGCGCACAGGAAGACACCGCGCAGATTGACGTCCATGGTGCGGTCCCAATCCTCGACCGACATCTCGAGGGTGGGCTTGTTCTGCGAGACGCCCGCATTGTTGACCAGGATGTCGATACCGCCCCAGACCTCGTCCATGCGCTTGAACATGTCGGTCACGTCCTGAGCCGAGGCAACCGAGCCACCGACCGACTGGGCGTCGTGGTTGGCGCGGCGCAAACCCGCCGCCGCCTCGTCCGCGCCCTTGCCGTCCAAATCCTGGATCATCACCCGCGCGCCGGCCTTGGCGTAGGTTTCGGCGATGGCCCAGCCGAGGCCACGCTGACCGCCCGTAATGAGGGCGCGCTGTCCTTGCAGAGACGTCATCGATTTCCCCTTGTTGCCTAGCGGCGGCCGAACAGCCGCTCGATATCCGAAAGCTTGAGTTCCACATAGGTCGGGCGGCCATGGCTGCATTGACCCGACAGCGGCGTGGCCTCCATCTGGCGCAACAGTGCATCCATCTCGGCCCCGCTGAGCCGCCGCCCCGCGCGCACGCTGCCGTGACAGGCCATGGTGCCGCAGACATCGTCGAGCCGGTCGGCCAAGGTCAGCGCCTCACCCAATTCGGCCAGCTCATCGGCCAGATCGCGCACCAGGCCCTGCACGTTCGTCTCACCGAGCAGCGAGGGCACCTCGCGCACAACGACGGCGCCAGGGCCGAACTTCTCCAGCACCAGGCCCAGCTTCGCCAGCTCCGCCGCGCGGTTCGCCAGCCGCTCCACCGCCGGCTCGTCCAGTTCGACGACCTCGGGGATCAAGAGCCCCTGGCGCTCGACGCCGCCCGCGCCAAGAGAAATCTTGAGGCGTTCATGGGTCAGACGCTCGTGCGCCGCGTGCTGGTCGACGATGACGATGCCATCCGCCGTCTGCGCCACGATATAGGTCTCGTGCACCTGCGCGCGCGCGACGCCCAGCGGAAAGGACGCGGCGTCAATCTGCTCCGTCTCGACCACGCGAACGGTAGCTTGGGCCACGCCAGGCAGCGTGCCCGGCGCCTGGAATTCCGCCGCCGCCTCGGCCAAGCCACGCGACGCCGAGCCGTAACCGCGCGGCAACCCATACCCGCCGCCATGCGAAGCCATCGGCATCGCGCCGCCCGCGCGGATCGAATCGAGCGTGGCCGCGCCGACCGTGGTGGAGGCGCGGTGGCCGGCGCCTGCCAGCGCGTGCTTCAGCGCGCCGACGATGAGGCCGCGCGCGAGCGAGGAGTCGCGGAAACGCACCTCGGCCTTCGACGGATGGACGTTCACGTCCACCTCGTCCGGCGGCACATCGAGGAACAGCGCCACCATGGGATGCCGGTCGCGCGCCAGCACATCTTGGTAAGCCGCGCGCACGGCGCCGGTCAGCAGCCGGTCGCGCACCGGACGACCGTTGACGAACAGGAATTGCATCCGCGCGGTCGCGCGGTTGAGGGTGGGCAGGCCGGCATGTCCGGTCAGGCGCAGCCCCTCGCGCTCGGCGTCAATGGACAGGGAATTGTCGGCGAAGTCGCGCCCCATCACAGCGGACAAGCGGCCGCGCCGCGCCGCGAACAGATCGCCGAGCGAGGCCGCCAGCATCAAGGACTGTCGCCCGTCGTCCGACAGGGAAAAGGCGATGCGCGGATGGGCCATGGCCAGCCGCTCGATCGCGTCGAGCGCGTGCATCGATTCGGTCCGCTCGGCCTTGAGGAACTTGAGGCGCGCGGGCGTGGCATAGAACAGGTCGCGCACCTCGACGCGCGTGCCTTGCGGGTGGGAGGCCGGCGCGGGTGCCGTCTTGTCGCCACCCTCGACCAAAATCTCCCACGCGGCGCCCGCCCCACGCGCGCGGCTGGTGATGCGCAGACGGCTGACCGCGCCGATGGAGGGCAACGCCTCGCCACGGAAGCCCAGGCTGCGGATATGCATCAGATCGTCGTCGGGCAGCTTTGAGGTCGCGTGGCGCTCGACCGCCAGCGACAGCTCCTCCGGCGACATGCCCATGCCGTCATCGGTGACGGCGATCAGGTTGCGGCCGCCGCCCTTGAGCGTGATCTCGATGCGCTCCGCACCCGCGTCGATGGCGTTCTCAACCAGCTCCTTCACGGCGGCAGCCGGACGCTCGATCACCTCGCCAGCGGCGATGCGATTGACGATGGCGTCTGGCAGGCGGCGGATGTTCAAGGAAACCCTCGTCGGCGAGCGCCGGCGGGGCCAAGCCTCACCGGGGCGGAATACGCTGGAGATAGCGGCGGGCCAGCACCTTGCCTCGTTCAACGGCGGGCTGGTCGAAGGGGTCGACGCCAAACAGGTGGGCGGCGATCGCCGTCTCGAGCATGTAATGCATCATCATCGCACCGAGCGCCCTTGCGTCAAGCACGGGCAGACGGAACTGGCGCACGGGCCGGCCGCGCTGGACCAGCGTCTTCCAGGTCGAACGCTGCAGCGTGTACATGACGTCGCCCATGGTCCTGCCGACCAGCCAATCCAACTCGGCATCCAAGCCGAGATCGGGCGCGATCACCTGGCCGGTGCCGGCGCAGTCGGTGGTGATGAAGGTGTAGAACTTGTCCGGAGGCCCAGCCAAATAGAGCTGGAGCTGGCTGTGCTGGTCGACCGAGCCCAGCGCGCGGATGGGTGTGGTGCCCTTGCCGTCCTTGCCCAGGCTTTCCGCCCATAGTTGCCGGAACCACAAGCCGAAAGGCGCCAACTGGTCGCTATAGGGCATGACCACCGTGCTGCTGGCCTGGCGGTGGCGGTGGAATGCCATGTTGAGGGCCGCGCCCACGGCCGGATGGCTGTCGGCCGGATTCTTCGCGGCCAGCGTTTGATCCAGCACCGCAAGAGCGCCTTCGCGCGCGGCCACGGCATCCAGCTCGGCGATCATGGCGGGCAGAAGTCCCGTCACCGACAAGGCCGAGAAGCGGCCGCCCAATTTTGGGTCGTGGTCGATGATCGGAATCTTGCGATGCTCCGCCAGGCGGCGAAGCGGATTGTTACCCGGCTCGACAACGGCCAGGAAATGGCGGCTCAAACGATCCAGATCCACGGCCTCCCGCATGGCGGCCAGGCAGATCAGGAACTGTGACAAGGTTTCGGTCGTGCGGCCCGACTTGGAGATGACGATGAAGCCGGTGCGGCGCAAATCGAGGCCGCGGAACAGCCCGTCGAAACTGGTGCCGTCCACATTCTCCATAAAGTGGACGCGGGCATTCTCGCCGCGCGTGCCGTAAGCCGGCTGGGCCAAAGCGGTCAGGGTAATGCCGCCGAGACTGGAGCCGCCCGTGCCAAGGACGACGACCGAATCGAATGCCTCGCGGAAGTGGGCGGCGGCAGCCTCGATCACCGGAAGGTCATCGCGCCGCGCAGGCAGGTTAAGAAACGGATGGTTGCCGTCGCCATGCCAGGCGCGCAGCTGATCCAGCGCCGGTGCCGTCTCGGCCAGCACCGGCCGGAATTCCGCTTCGGTCAGGCCCATGGGGCCGATGGCGGGCGCAAAGCAATGATCGGTCACATGGCGGTAGGGAAATATGGACATTTTCAGGGCCTTCGAACGACTGGAAGGCTAACGCATCCGGCGTCGAAAAGTGTCATTCGATGCCGGGGATTTTAACCGCTGTCGATGGCAATCCGGCGGGCTGGCCGACCACGGAAAACGACAGGGATTTCGCGTCCAACAGACGCTTGGCCACGCGGGCGATGTCGGCGCGCGTCACGGCCTGAAGATAGGAATTGCGTTTGTCGATGTAGTCGATGCCCAGCTCGTCGAGCTGAATCGAGACCAAAAGGCGTGCGATCTTGTCGTTATTGTCGAACTGCAGGACGTAGGAGCCGGTGAGATAGTCTTTGGCCGCGGACAGCTCCTCGTCCGTGACGCCGCCCGATGCCATCCGACCCCACTCCTGACGGATCAGGGCAATCGATTCACCCACCCGCGCGTTCTGCGTGGCCACGCTGCCCAGGATCAGGGGCGACCAATCGAGCGGATACAAATAAGTGCCGATCGAGTAGGCCAGCCCCTTCTTCTCACGCACCTCCTGATAGAGGCGCGAGCTGAACGAGCCGCCGCCCAGGATGTGGTTCATCAAGAACGCGGTATAGAAGTCCGGATCGCTGCGCTTGATGCCACTTTCGCCGAACAGGACGACGCTTTGCGGCACCGGCCGCTCAATCACCGCGATGGTACCCGCCGCACGCGGCTCGACCGCGGGCAGCGCATAGGGCGCGGCCTGGGTCGGCAACGCGCCAAAGACGCGATCCAGCACCGGCGCCAGCTCGGCGGGCGTGATGTCGCCGACCACGCCGATATACATCGTGCCGCGCGCGAGGCGGCGGGCGACGAAGCCCTTCAAATCGGCCTGGTCGATGCGCGAGACGGTTTCGAGCGTGCCGTTCGACGGCCGCCCGTAAGGATGCTCGGGGAACGCGCGGCTCCACCACAACCGCCCCGCCAGATAATCGGGATCGGCCGCGCTGCGCCAGATGCGCGCCAGGATGCCGCTGCGGATTCGCTCCACGGCCTCGGCGTCGAAGCGCGGCTCGGTCATGGCCAGCCGGAACAGGTCGAAGGCCGTATCCTTGTTGACGCTCAGCGTCTTGAGCGAGCCGCCGAAGGTGTCCAGCCCGTCCCCGAAGGACAGGCTGATCGACAGATCCTCCATCTGGCGCTGGAACGCCTGCGCATCGAGCGGACCAGCGCCTTCATCCAGCAGAGAGGCCGTCATGTTTGCCAGGCCCAGCTTGTCCGCCGGGTCGAGCGCCGCGCCGCCGCGGAAGATCACGCGCAGCGAGACGACCGGAACGCTGTGATCCTCGACCAGCCACGCCTCGACCCCGCCCGGACTGCGCACGCGGTCGATACGCGTGCCGGCTTCCGCGGGCGCGACAAACCCGATGACGGCGCAAACGGCCAGCGACAAAAGAATGCGAAGGGTCATCACCTCACCTCTTCGCCGGCAACAGAGTGCCAGTGACGGAACGCTCGGGCCGCAGCACCTGTTTGGCCGCCGCCATGACCTGCTGGGGCCTGACCCCACCGATGCGCTCTGGCCAAGTTTCTACGTCCTCGATCGTACGGCCGAGCGACAGCGCCGCGCCGACGGCGCGCGCGCCGGTCTCCAAGCTGTCGCGCGCGTAGATCGCTTGCGATTGCAGGCGCCCCTTGGCGCGCTCGACCTCCTCGGGCGTGACGCCATCGGCCAGGAGCTTGGCGATCTCGGCGTCGAGCCCAGCTTCGAGCTTCACCAGATCGACGTTTTCCTGCGGCGAGAGCGAGAAGGCGAAACGCGACCAGTCGATGCCATTCGCGCTGTAATGGGCGCCCGCGCCGACGGCGAGCTTCTGTTCGACCACGAGCGAGCGGTACAGCCGGCTGGTGGCGCCCCCGCCAAGCACTTCGCTCAGCACCTCCAGCGCGTAGACCTCGGGCCGCAGCGAGGCGCCATGGCTCGGCGCCAAATAGGTGCGCAACAGCGAGGGCCGGCGGACCTGCTCGCTTTCCAGCGTTACGCGCCGGGGCGCGATCGGGGTGGGCTCCAGCACACTCAAGCGTGGCGCCAGAACGCGACGCGGAATCACACCGTAGTACTTCTCGGCCAGCGGCTTCAGCTCGTCGACCGTGATGTCGCCGGCCACGACCAGGATGGCGTTGTTAGGCGCGTAGTGGGTCTTGTAGAACTGCGTCGCTTCCGCCGCCGTCAGCCGCTTGATCTCCGGCTCCCAACCGATCACGGGTATGCCGTAAGGATGATGGAGAAACAGGACGGCGCGCATCTGCTCGTCGAGTTGAGCGCCGGGATCGTTGTCGACGCGCGAGCGCCGCTCTTCCAGCACAACCTGCAGTTCTGTCTTGGCCTGTTCGGGATCGATGACGAGATTGGCCATGCGGTCGGCCTCCAGCCGCATGACCAGCTCAAGCCGGTCGCGTGCCACGGTCTGGTGGTAGGCCGTGTAGTCTTGGGTGGTGAAGGCGTTCTCGCGCCCGCCGTTGATGGCGACCAGGCGGGAGAATTCGCCTGGCGGCGTATCGCGCGTGCCCTTGAACATCAGGTGCTCGAGATAGTGCGCGACGCCGGACTGGCCCCACGGTTCGTCCGCCGCGCCGGCCTTGTACCAGACCATATGGGTGACGGCGGGAATGCGGTGGTTCTCGATCACCACCACCTGCATGCCGTTGGCCAGCGTGAAGGTCTTGGGATTGAAGACAGCCGCGGACGCGTCCTGGGCGACAACCGTGACGGTCAACGCGAGAAGAGCCAGGACGATACGTGCGCGACGGATCACGGCGGCTCCAGCGGACCGGGAAAAATCTGGGAAGGTTTTCGGCGGACGCCGCGGTTTAGAACAGCACGTCGAGCAGGCCGCGGCGCTGCTGGATCGTGACGGGCGAGATATCGGTGACGGCCTTCTGCGTGACCGTGTCGCTGTTGGCGGGCGCGGTGGCTTGCGAGCCGTCCTGCCACGTCAAGAGTTTCTCGACCAGGATGCGCTCGCGATCGCCGGTCGACGAGGTTTCCGATTCGACCGTCTGGCGGATGTTAGCGGTGGAAGGCGAACCGGCACTGGCTTGCACCTTGTTGCTGAACGCTTGCTCGCCGGCGCTTTGCTTGGCCTGGGTGGGCGAACCGGCCGCAGCGGCGGGCACGCCCGCGGCGGCGAAGGTGCGCTGGCGCGCGGTCTGCGCGGCGGCGCGGGGGTCCGAATTGCCGGCGCCGGCAACCGGCGGGCGCAGGTTGTATTCGGGCGGCAGGCTGAGGGTCGGGCCCTTGGCGGGCTGGGCGCCGAGCATCTCGTTCTCGCCGGTCTTGCCCTCCATCGCTTCCTGGACGTCCTTGATCGACTGGCACGCGGCCAGGAAAGCCACCAGCGAAAGCGCGAGAAGAACCGGTCCGACTCTACGCGTCATGTGCGCCCATTCTGCCGTTGGGAATTGCATACATAATAAATGGGTTAGCGGCGCCGTGCCAACAAGGACTCGATCAGGATCATGATCACGCCGATGCAAATGGCGCTGTCGGCCACGTTGAAAGCGGGCCAATGGCGGCCAAGGGCATGGAAATCCAGGAAATCGACCACGCCGCCGAAGCGGACCCGGTCGATGGCGTTGCCGACCGCCCCGCCGATGATCAGGCCGAGTGCTGTGGCCGTCCAACGCTGGCCGGCCTTGGCCAGCCACACCAGCAGCGCCACGGTGATCGCCGCGGCCAGAAGCAGGAACGGCCAAGGCCCCATCTCGGCCGAATCGAACAGGCCAAAGCTGACGCCCCGGTTCAGGCCCAAGACCAAATTGAAAAACGGCGTGACCTCGATCACACGCGGATCACGGCCCATGAGTTCGAGCAGCCACCATTTCGACGCCTGATCCAGCGCCACGATGAACACCGCGATCAGAAGCCCAAATCGCACCATGGCGATGGAGCCGGGCTTCACTCGGCGGCCACCTGCGAAGGGCCGACCGCGTCGGCGCAGCGACCGCAAATATCCTCGTGGCCCGCGACCGAACCCACGTCGGGCAGCACGCGCCAGCAGCGCTGGCACTTGGAGCCGTCGGCCGGGGCCGGAACCACGCCCACGCCGGCCAAGTCCTCGAGCGTGAAAGCGCCCGCAGGTGCGGCGCCCGCCACCAAAGTCGCACCGGAGGTGATGGCGATCTCAGCCAGATCCAGGCCGCGCATGGCCTCGACATAGTCGTCCGTCGCATAAACGGTGGTCGCGGCCTGCAGGGACGAGCCGATGCGCTTGTTCTCGCGCTCCAGCTCCAAGGCGCCGGTGACGACACGGCGCAGCGCGCGCACTTTTTTCCACTTCGCAGCTAACGCGTCGTCGCGCCACGCCGCCGGAATCTCCGGGAACTGGCGCAGATGGACGCTCGGCGCCTGCTCGCCATGGCGCGAGAGCCAGGCTTCCTCGGCAGTGAAGCACATGACGGGCGCGAGCCAAGCCGTGAGGCACGAGAACAGCTGGTCCAGGATGGTGCGCACGGCACGGCGCGCGAGCGCGTCGGGCCGGTCGCAATAGAGCGAATCCTTGCGCACGTCGAAATAGAAGGCCGACAGGTCGACCGCGCAGAACGTATGCAGCGCAGTGAACAGCGCGTTGAAATCGAAATCGTGGATGGCCTGGCGCACGACGCCGTCCAGTTCCGCCAGGCGATGCAGGATCCAGCGCTCCAGCTCCGGCATCTCGGCGTACGGCAGGCGCTCCTCTTCCGAGAAGCTGGCCAGATTGCCCAAGAGATAGCGCAGCGTGTTGCGCAGGCGGCGGTACAGGTCGATTTGGTGCTTGAGGATGCCCGGCCCGATGCGCAGATCGTCACCATAGTCGCTGGCCACCACCCACAGGCGCAGGATTTCGGCGCCGTTCTTGTCGGTCACCTCTTGCGGCGCGACCACGTTGCCGTCCGACTTCGACATCTTGCGGCCTTGCTCGTCCAGCACGAAGCCGTGGGTCAGGACGGCCTCGAACGGCGCGCGGTCGCGCGTGCCGCACGCTTCCAAGAGCGCTGCCTGGAACCAACCGCGATGCTGGTCCGAGCCTTCGAGATAGAGCGAGGCCGGCCATTTCAGGTCGGCGCGCTTTTCCAGCACGAAGCTGTGTGTCGAGCCGGCCTCGAACCAGACCTCGACGATGTCCTTCACCTGCTCAAAATTGGCCGGGTCATGGTCGGGGCCGAGGAAGCGCGCGGGCTCGGAGGAGAACCAGCAATCCCCACCTTCCTTCTCGAACGCCTCGGCGATGCGGTCGAACACGGCCTGATCGCACAGAAGCTTGCCCGTGCGCCGGTCGACGAAAACCGCGATAGGCACGCCCCAGGCGCGCTGGCGCGAGATGCACCAATCGGGCCGCGACTCGACCATGGAATGCAAGCGGTTGCGGCCAGTGGCCGGCACGAAGCGCGTGCCTTCGATGGCCTTGAGCGCCTTGGCGCGCAAGCCGTTCGTCTCCATCGAGATGAACCATTGCGCGGTGTTGCGGAAGATGAGCGGCGCCTTGGAACGCCAGGAATGAGGATAGGAGTGGTTCAGTTTTCCTTGAGCGGCCAGTTTTCCCACATCTTTTAGGACGGACACTACCGCTCTATCGGCGTCACCAACTTTGCCATCAGCAGTAAGAACGCGCCGCCCAATCAAAGAGTCCATACCAACATTCTTGAGGAAGATGCCGTCCTCATCCACGGTATCAGGTAAAGCAAGCCCGTAAGCGATACCGACTTCGAAGTCCTCTACACCGTGGCCTGGCGCGGTGTGTACTAAGCCTGTGCCCGCTTCAAGCGTGACATGAGCGGCAGGTAGTAACGGCACATCAAAGTCATAAACTTTGTCTTGCCCGCGGAAAGGATGACTTGCCACAGTTCCAGCCAACTCAGCGCCTTTGCGAGACCAAACAGAAACAGCTTGCTCAATCTTGAGGGCGCTTTTCACTTCCTCGCTGAGACTTTGCGCAACTAACAGGCGAGCTCCCGGTTCTATAAGAGAGCCCTCCGCTACTGAGCGCACGTCCAGCAGCTGATAATCAAACTCTTCGCCATAGGCGATGGCGCGATTACCGGGAATGGTCCAAGGCGTGGTCGTCCAGATAACGGCGCTGGCGCCCACTAAATCATCGAACTTCGACTTAATGATCGGAAAGCGCACGAAGATCGTGGTCGAGACATGATCGTGGTACTCGACCTCGGCATCGGCCAGGGCCGTCTTCTCGACGACAGACCAGAGCACGGGACGCGCGCCACGATAGAGCCCACCGTTCACCGCGAACTTCGAGATCTCGCGCGCAATCTGGGCCTCGGCGTCGAACGACATAGTCGTATAGGGATTCGCCCAGTCGCCCATCACGCCCAGGCGCTGAAACTCCTCGGACTGCACGCCAATCCAATGCTGGGCGAACTCGCGGCACTCGCGCCGGAATTCCAGGATCGGCACGGCGTCCTTGTCCTTGCCGGCGGCGCGGTAGCGTTCCTCGATCTTCCATTCGATCGGCAGGCCGTGGCAGTCCCAGCCGGGCACGTAGACGCTGTCCTTTCCCAACATCTGCTGGGAGCGGCTGACCACGTCCTTGAGAATCTTGTTCAGCGCATGGCCGATATGGAGGTTGCCGTTGGCATAGGGCGGGCCGTCATGCAGGACGAATTTGGGCCGGCCTTTCGAGCTGCTGCGGATCTGGCCGTTCAAATCCTGCTGCTTCCAGCGCGCCAGCATGGCCGGCTCGCGCTTGGGCAGTTCCGCCTTCATGGGGAAGTCGGTTTTCGGCAGGAAAATGGTGGATTTATAGTCTTTCGTCATGCTCAAGCCCGATCCGTAACGGCCCCGCGAGGCCGCTCGGCCAAAAGGGCGCGGGCCGCACGGCAATCTTCGGCAATTTGTGCCTTCAAGGCGTCGAGCCCGTCAAACTTCTTCTCGGCCCGCAGGCGCTCGACAAAGGCCACACGCAAGGAACGGCCATAGAGGTCGCCCGTAAAATCGAACAGATGGGCCTCCAAAAGCTCGGTGTGGCCATCGACGGTTGGACGCTTGCCGAAATTGGCCGCGCCATCGAACCAGCGCGTCGCACCGCCCCCCTCCACTCCGCAGCGCACGGCATAGACGCCGTAAGCCGGGCGCAAATATTCCTCCAAGGCCAGGTTCGCGGTCGGGAAGCCGATCGTGTTGCCGAGCCTGCGCCCCGTGTCGACGTGCCCCTCAATCTCCCATTCGCGGCCGAGAAGGGCCGCGGCCTGGCGCGGCTCGCCCTTCACGAGATGGTCGCGGATGCGGCTCGAAGAATAGACCACGCCGTCCTCGGCCATGATCGGCCCGACGCTTTCGGTGCCGAAACCCAAGTGCGCGCCGACCCTGCCCAGCAACTCCACATCGCCTCGCCGCTTATGGCCGAAGGCGAAATCGTAGCCGACCACGGCATGACGGATGTCCATGCCCTCGACCAAGACGCGGGTGATGAAATCTTCCGCCGACAGGGCGGCCAGCGACCGGTCGAACGCCAGCACGAAAAGCTGTTCGACGCCCAACTCTTCCAAGAGGCGCGCCTTGGCGCGGAACGGCGTCAGGCGGAAGGGCGCCTTGTCCGGCTGGAAATACGCGCGCGGATGCGGCTCCAGGGTCAACACGGCGAGCGGGCGGTCCAACTCGGCCGCGCGGCGCTTGGCCGCCTCGATCACGGCGCGGTGGCCCAGATGCACGCCGTCGAAATTTCCGAACGCGGCCACGGTGGCGCGCGCGTCGGCCGGCAGGTCAGTGTAATGACGGAAAATGCGCATCGCCGTGGCTCTGGGCCAAGGTTAGCGACCGCGCGGCGGCGCGCAAGCCGTGATTGGGGGGATTCGGAGAGAGATCAGTCCGCCGCGTCGGCCTGGGCGCGGGAGGCAACAAGAACGTGGGCCTCGCCTTCCAGGACGACCGTGTCGCCGACCGAGCAGACCGTCTCGAGGATGACGCGGCCCTTGGCGGCGATGATTTCCTTCACCGTGGCGCGGACCTGGACCGTGTCGCCGACGCGCACGGGCGCGCGGAACTTGAGCACCTGGCTGACATAGACGCAGCCCGGACCCGGCAGGCGCGTACCGACCACCGTCGAGATCAGGCTGGCCGTCAGCATGCCGTGGACGATCGGGCCGCCGAAGCGCGTGGTGGCCGCGAAGTCCTTGTTGAGGTGAAGCGGGTTCGTGTCGCCGGACACGCCGGAGAACAGGACGATGTCGGCATCGGTCACGGTCTTGCCGAAGAACGCGCTCTGGCCGACCGCGAGATCCTCGATGAAATAACCGTGGTAACGCTGCATGGGAGGCGTCTGGCGGTGTCCCGAGGCGTCTGGCGACATTCCGATTCGTCCTTATCTGTTGTTGCGGCGCAATACATTTTTGCGCGGTGCAATGTAACCCATGAAGAATATGGGGGCAAGCCAGCTTACCCACCGTCCCTAGGCCAAAATGGGTATGTAAGCCGCTCTTCCGGACAGGGCGGCAAGCCTCTCGCCGCCCTTAGCCCCCGCCGGTAACATGCCCGCCGGTGCGGGGGGCGACATGGCCGACAAAAAGCCGACCTTGGACGGAATCCAGCTCTTCAAGGGGCTGACGCCGGCGGAGATTCGCGCGGTCGAGAAGGCCTGTGCCTGGCGCGACTATCCGCCCGACGAGCAGATTTTCGATCGCCATACGGAATCCCGCGACATCTACTTCGTCGTCCGCGGCCGCGTGCGGATCGTCAATTTCTCCGCCTCGGGCCGCGAAGTCAGCTTCGACGACATCGACGCGGGCGGCTATTTCGGCGAGCTGGGTGCCATCGACGGCGAGCCGCGCTCGGCGAGCGTGGTCGCGGTCGAGAGCACGACGGTGGCCTCGCTGGCGCCGGGCCCATTCATGGATCTGGTGGTCAAGCATCCGCGCGTGGCGACGGTGCTTTTGAAGCGCCTGGCCCATATCGTCCGCGCCTCGACCGAACGGATCATGGATCTCAGCACATTGGGCGCCCACAACCGGGTCTATGCCGAGTTACTGCGCCTGGCGCGCGAAGCCGCAGGCGACGATTCCCAGCGCGCCTCGATCAGGCCGATCCCCACCCACTCCGACATTGCCAGCCGCGTCAGCACCACGCGCGAAACCGTGGCGCGCGTGGTGAGCGAATTGCAGCATTCGGGTCTGATCCGGCGCGAGCGCAGCACGCTGGTCGTCAACGACATGGAACGGCTCGCGGAAATGGTCGAAGACTTCCGCGGCGAGTAATTCTTCAATAAATTCATATAGTTAGATCAGTGATGTCCGTCACTGTGCGCAACCCTGTGCTTTCGTATCGTGTGTCTATCGAACATGCATTCTGACACGGGCTGTTCGTGGCAACCGGCGGGCCTGAACCTCCCCCGAGAGCCTCCTCTCCAAGACGCATTCCCCCGCTAGAGGCCGGACAATGTCCGGCCTCTTTTTTTCGCGTGCAGACACACGAATCAAAACCCGCCCGCGCGGATGCGGGCGGGTAAACGCGGCCTGTATACGTGGAAGCTTTACGGACGGCCCATGATGCCTTGGCCTCCACGTGTCTGGATGACGTTGTCTCCTTTCTTGTCGGAAACCGTCACAGTGTGTGCGATCGTATCCGCGATCCGCCCGCCAAAGTTCTTCGCCACCAAAGCCACTTCGATCTTGGCGCCCTGGTGAGAAAGATAATTGATGATACCTTCTGCGGGACCTTTCTTGTTCGCATAGCTATAGATGTCTGGTGACTCCAGCGTGCCCGTGTCCAAACCGAGTTTATAGTAGCCCTCCATTTTCACGTCGATCGTCCGCGCACTGAAATTGACAGCCAGCGAAATGTCGTACATGCCACCGCCATTTCCCTTAATGGGATCGAGGTAAAGCTTTTTCAAGCTCATCTCTGCGGTCCCAGTCAAGGTGTTTAGCTGGGCGAACGTTGTGAATTTGTCGATCTGAATCTCGGAGTCCTGGAACGCTTGGACCACGGCTTGAGTGCCGCTCTTGATGATCGTTTGGACATTGTCGAAACTGGCCAAGGTCCCGAGCGCACCGGCCTTTGCCTGCCCCGACTGCTGGACCAAAGAAGGGCCTTGGCCGATCGGCTGGGCCACGCCGTTCAGGCCCGAAGGCAAAGCTTCTCCTTTGGGCCCAATCTGATTCGACCCACCCTGATTCGAACCGTCTGGTTGTCCTTTTCCGCTTGGAGCTTTGGCCTCCTGCGGCGCCGGACCGGACTCGGACGCGGGTTTGTCGCCGGATGCAGGAGCTTTGGCCTCCTGCGGCGCCGGACCGGACCCGGACGCGGGTTTGTCGCCGGATGCAGGCGGCGCGACCACGCTTGGCTTTAAAGCGCCGCGGATTTGCAATTGTTGTTCCGCCGTGATGCGCTGGGGTTCGGTCGGCGGCGTCAAGGTCGTGAAAGTGGTTGCGAAGCCGGACCGCGCGATCAGCACTTCCCCCATCGCGTTGCCGACAACGATTCGCCCCTCCCTTTCTCCGGCATTGTTGTCCGGTCCTGGTCCGCGCAGCACGACCAACGTCCTAACTCCGTCCGTCACTCCTTCCACGCTCGTGCCACGGATACCGATCGTGCCGCTGGGCAGCCCGATCGTCATGTCTTTCGGATCGTTGCGTGCGACCCGCCCCGAAACGAACCGGAAAGCGCCGGTCACAATCCGGGCCGCAACCTTGCCCTTGCCGCTCGACGGATCGTAAACGAACTGGTCGATGGCCAGCGAAGCATTGGAGCCGATGGTGAAAACGGTTTCGTCCATGAGAACGATTTGAAGTCCCGCGGATGGCCCGGTCTTGATTTCATCGCCAAGAAAGACGGCGTCTCCACTCTGTACGGCACGCCCGACGGATGCGCCGCGGCTTATCTGCTGGGCCGACCCGCGCACAGCGGCTGCGATGCCCGCCTTGACCGCTGTCGCGACCTGGGTCTGCGCGAGTTCCATGGGCGCAGCCTGAGAGATGCCAATGCAGAGAGCGGTCAGCGTCAATCCCGCCCGCAAGACCCCGAACCTGCCTAATCGCTTCGCAACGCCCGATCGTTGATCGTGCATTTCAGAACTCCCAACGTTTGCTGAAGGCCAGGGAATATTTCCTGTTCGTGTAGGCGTTGTTCGTGATCTTTGAGCCCTCTCGGAAATACTCGAACGTTCCGGTCAGGTTGACGCCCGACAGGGCGGCGCCGATCGTGGTTGACTCACTTCCCATCACCGCGTTCACCGGAACGCCGTACGTAACCCGGAAGCGATACAGCTGATCGCGCTCAGTGGTCGGGCTGACGAGAAGATCGGGGTCATCGTATACGTCATGCTGATAGGAAAATGTGCTGAGGAGAAACTGCCCCCCGCCGAGAAGCCATGTGTGGGAGATCGAGTATCCGTTCTCGATATAAGCGTTGTACTTCTCACGGGCCTGCTTGAGCAGGTAGCGGTACTCGACGCTCAGGCGCATTTCGGGGTTCAGGACAAGCTCGCTGCCGACGGCGAACTCCCACTGCGGCCCCGACCGCTCCCGCCCGAATTGGTCGGTCGAGATATTGCGGTACTTCTGGTCTTCGCCGACGCCTTCCACGTAGCCCGCGACTCCGGACATGACCTGCGTGGTCGCGCGCAGGCGCATGCCCGTAACGTGCAAATAATTTTGACGCGCGAGGGATAGGCGACGGTCATAGACCACTGGCGTGATGGTGGTCGGCGTCAAATCATAGTTTCCGCCGAACTCCACCGAACCCGAGCGGATATCATACTGACCAAGCTGCTTTTGCTGCTGGGCATAGCCAGTCAGCGATCCGAACAACTCATGGCGCGCCTGAAACCCGAGATCGTACACGGCATCGAATCGCGTCACGCCCTGTACGTTCCAGTCATCACCCTGGGCGGCCGAACCACTGACGTCGAAAGGCGTATCAAGGATGAGGACCTGCCCGGAACTGGGCGAGCCGTTGCGGTTCGTGTCGTAGCCGCCACCGAGGCTGACATACGCGCTCATCCGAAGCCGCTTTCGCTTTTGCTGGATTTGGTAAAGATACTGATCGATCTCCAGGCGCAGGGAATCGGGCATCTCCAATTCTCGAACGGACTCCAGCTCCTTTTGAGCCTCGGCGAGATTTTCAAGCCGGTACTGGACGATCGCGTAGAGGAGCCGCACCCGCGGAAGGTTGGGGTCGATCAACAGGATGCGCTCAAGCGTGGCGCTGGCGCTAATCACGTCGCCGTTCCGTATCTGCGTCTCGGCGTAGAGATAGTTGAGTTCAATATTGTCGGGATCGGCCAGGATCTGTTCGAAGGTCACGTCCTTGCCTTCGATCTGCTCGCGATCGATCGCCTGCTCGGCCGTCTTTTCGGCCTCGATTTTCGTCTTGGTGTCGAAATCCACGCGCCCAGGCTCGTTTTGCGGCCCCGAGGTCTGCGCGTGCACGAAAGTCGACCATTGCCATTGGGCGATGACGGCGAACAACAGCAAAGCACACCTTTGCCCAACGCGGCGAAGGCTCAACGTCCTCCCATATCTGCACATCCCGGCTGTGCGTCCCCTGGCCATCCATCGCCGATCTCCAGACCGGACGTGCCTTTTACACTCCTAAACTCCAACAAACGACAGGGGGGTATCAAGGCCATGCCAGGATACCGGCCACTATTTCTCAGCTGCGTCGTGGACGCCGTCCCACCCGGCAGCAGGCGGCTGCACGCGGAACACGGCTATACGCTGTGCGTAGAGATTATAGAGCGGCGCGAGCGTCGGAGCAACGGAGGCGCGGCAGCGTGCAAGCGCCGCGTCGGCGGCGTCCCAATTCCGCGCGCAATAGGCGCGCAGCATGTCGCCGTGGGCGGCGGACAGGCGCATGAACGCATCGGACGCCGCATGGGCCTGATCGCCTGCCAGATGGAAGATGCGCACGGGGCGCGCCTTACCCTTGACCCGGATCAGGTCGATTTCGAGTGAAGCGAATCCCTCGACGCCGGCCAGCGCGGCTTCACTGGCGATGATGTCGACTCCATAGACTTTGGACTGCCCTTCTAACCGCGAGGCCAAATTCACGTCATCGCCCAGGACCGAATAGTCGAACCGTTGGTCCGAACCCATATTGCCCACGCAACAGAGGCCCGTGTTGAGACCGATGCCGATGCGCATGGGGTCGAAGGTTTCGCCTGCTGCCTGCGCTTCCGCCGCCCAGGATTCATTCAGGCCGGCCAGCCGCGCGCGCATGGCCAGCGCCGTGCGGCAGGCATGGCGGCGATGGTCGGCGTCGTCGAGCGGCGCGTTCCAGAACGCCATCACGCAATCGCCGATATATTTGTCGACCGTGCCCTGGTTGGTCAGCACGCATTCCGTCATGGGCGTGAGATAGCGGTTGATGAACCGCGTGAGGCCCTGCGCATCGAGCCGTTCAGAGCGCGCGGTGAAATCACGGATGTCGCTGAACATCACCGTCATCTCGCGCATCTCTCCGCCCAGCGCCAGGCGCTCCGGATGCTCGGCCAGGCGGCTGACCACGGCGGGCGAGATGTAGCGTCCGAAAGCGTTGCGGACCCAGCGCCGCTCGGTTTCGGTGCGCAGGAAGATGATGCCGGTCTGCACGATATAGACGGCCAGAACGGCCATCGAGGGAAAGACCGGGTCCAGCAACCAATGCCACCGTGTGTAAGCATGCCAGGAGCCGAAGACAGCGCTCGCGATGGCCGCGGTGGCCACGAACGCGCACCAGCGTGCGCCCACGCGCGGCACCAGAACGATGAGCAAAAGCCCGAGCGCCACGAGATAGACCAGCTCGAGTCCCAGCGCGAAGTGCGGCCGTTCCAGGAAATCCTTGGCGAGGATCTGCTCCAAAAGTTCGGCAAAGACCTCGACCCCGGCCGCGGTGGGATTCAAGGGCGTGGTGCGCAGATCCTTAAGGCCCGCCGCCGTGGTGCCGATGAAGATGATGCGTCCCGCGACCTCGCTGGCATCGAAGTCGGGCTGCATAACCCGCCACGCCGGGACAAAGCGCGCGGCCTGGGTGCCCGCGTAGTGAATCCAGACGCGGCCATAAGCATCGGTCGGGATCGGGAAGTTGCCGACCTTGATCTGGCTGATGCCCGTGCGCTCGCCAAAGCTGTAAACGCCCGAGGCGCCCGAGGACTTGATGATGTAGGTGCTGGCATCTTGCGCCACCCGCAACGCCTCGACGACCAGCGAGGGATAGATTTTCTCGTCCAGCCTGAACACCAAGGGCGTGCGGCGGATGATCCCATCGCGGTCGGGCAGACCCGTGATGCTGCCGTTGCCCGCAGCGGCTGCTGCGATCGCGGGCAAATTGACCACGGCACCTGTATAGGCCAGCACGAACGGCTCGGGATCGTCGCCCGCGAAGGCGAAGCCGGCCTTCAGCTCGGGAGCGCGTCCGTGCACCGAATTCGTCAGCACGAAGCCCGTCACCGCATTCACGCGCCCAAGCGCGTCGGCAAAGACCTGGTCGTTGTCGGGCAGTTTCGCGATGCGTGCGCGCACCGCGTCCGCCGCGCCCGCGTCGGTCCACAACTCCAGCAGGCGTTGCGGCGAGGTACGGTCGGGTTCGGCGAAGACGGCGTCGAACGCGATCGTGACCACACCGGCTGCCCCCAACCGATCGACCAGCCCGGCCAGAAGAGTACGTGGCCAGGGCCACTGGCCCAGACGCGCCAGGGATTCGTCGTCGATGTCGACGATGCGTACGGGTGAGGCGGGATCGTAGACGCGCGGCTTCAGCCGCTGATAGTTGTCGAAGACCGACAAGCGCGCCTGCTCGACCAGCCAGGGTTCGTCCGCGCGCAGGAACACAGCGGCGGCCAGGACAGCCAGCGGCAGGATGAAATGGAGGTTGCGGTGGAGGAAGCGCACGGGCGGCCTTGCGGCCTCAGCCCTTGGTTAGGGAGATAGAAGGAGAGACGTCGCCGATCCGCATGCTCTCGCCCTTCGCCATCTCGAACCCTTCCAAGGCGCGCTCACTTTACCCGAGGCATCGAAACCGCACAACGACGGGCAGTTGCACGCCCGCGCTCGCCCGGCTAGCTGTTGCGGGACACAACGAGGGAGATAGCCATGGCCGCGGACAAACCAAACAGCGTGGTGGTGACCGGCGCGGCCGGCGATTTGGGCGGAGCCGTCGTGGACAGCTTCCTGGCCGACGGTTACCGGGTCTATGGCGGCGACGTGGCGCCGATCCGCGCGCGGCCGGGCTTGATCGCCTCCAAGCTGGACGTTACCGAGCGCGCGCAGGTCTTCGCCTTGGCGAAACAGGCCGCAGCCGAATCGGCGCTGAAGGTCTGGGTCAACGTGGCCGGGCTGTTCGAAGCCGCGCGGGTGATCGAGGCCGATCCCGATGTCTGGAACACGGTGATCGCGATCAACCTGACCGGTACGTTCCATGGTTGCGCCGCGGCGCTGTCGGTCATGGCCGGCGCGGGCGGGCGTATCGTCAATGTCGGTTCATTGTCCGGCCAGTTGGGCGGCCTCAGCGTCCATCCGGCGTATGGCGCGTCCAAGGCCGGGGTCCACGCGCTGACCAAGGCCTATGCGCTGGAGGGCGCCAAGCATGACGTCTATTGCAACGCCGTGGCGCCGGGTCCGATCGACGGGCGCATGACGGCCAAGTTCTCGCCGGGGACGCTGGCCAAGATCCGCGCGAGCATTCCGGGCAAACGCCTGGCCACCATGGACGAGGTGGTTCACGCCATCCGCTATCTGGCGGACGACCGCGCCGGCCATACGACCGGCGCGATCCTTCAGGTGAACGGCGGCGTTCTGATGACGGGCTAGGCGATCTTGTCGGCCTCGATATAGGCGCGCTTAAGCTCCTCGACCGTCACGCCCTTCTTCTTCGCGGCCTCGATGATGACGGCCTCGCGCGCGATCAGCTTCTCCGACGCCTTCGGAATGTCGCGCGCCACCTCGTGCGGAATCACAACGGCGCCGTGGCGGTCGGCGTGGATCAGGTCGCCCGAATTCACCACCATGCCGTGCACGTTCACCTCGCAGTCGAAATTCACCAGGTGAATGTAGGCATGGGACGGCGCGATCACGCCGGCGATGAGCTGGAAATTCTCGGCGATCATGTCCAGGTCGCGCACGCTGCCGTTGGTGACGACGCCCAGGCAACCCAGCGCTTTGTGGACGTTCGAATTCACCTCGCCCCAGAACGAGCCATAGCCCGGCTGGCCGTCGTCCAAATCCTGGATCACGCTGACGCGCGGGCCCGGGCCGTTGCCGACATAGTCGAAATAAGAGAAGCGCAGGTTGCGGTAGGCCTCGCCCTTCACGGCGCTGGGCTCCTTCGCGCGCACGGTCGCGGTCCGCGCATAGCCCACGATCGGCGGCAGGCTGGGGAACACGCAGTGTAGATAGCGTGTGGTGTAGCCGATGCCGCGGCGGGCCGGCGCCACCAACTCCAGGATGTTGCAGATGGTGGGCGTGTCGAATTTGCGCAGGGCTGCCAATTCTTGTTCGTTGAGCGGCTTGGTCGTCATCGTGAATCCCTTCCCTCTCCGGTTTGTGCGGCAAGCTTAGTGGCGGCACGGCGCGCTGTCATGCCGGCTCGCGCCTCGCGCCAGACCAGGGACAGCCCCGAAACGATCAGAATGAGAGTGCCGGCGATGGCCCACTGGTCCGGAAAGTTGCCGAACCAGACATAGCCGATGGCCGTGCCGACCACGATGGTGCCGTAATTGAACGGCGCCAGCACCGACGCGGGCGCATAGGCAAAGGCACGGATCAGGAAATAGTGCGACAGGCCGCCGATCAGGCCCATCATCACCATCAACACCCATGCCACCGGTGTCGGATCGCGCCATTCGAACGGCACCCACAGGCTGAACACCACGAAACCACCGATGCCGGAATAGAACAGCGTCGTGTACGGATGATCGACCGTCGAGAGCCGCCGCGTCACAAGCTGGTAGAGCGCATAGCAAGAGGCCGAACAGATCACGAGAAGCGAGGCCCACTGAAACCCTTCCACACCCGGCCGGATGATCAAAAGGACCGCGCCGAAGCCGATCGCGACCGCAAGCCAGCGGATGGGCTCGACCTTCTCCTTGAGAAGCGGCACCGAGAACGTGACCACCAGTAAGGGCGCCAGGAAATTGATGGCAATGGCGTTCGCCAACGGGATGAAACGCAGCGCGGTGAAGAACAGGAACGTCGCGCCGATCATGAGGACGGTGCGCAGGCCCTGGAGCCGCAAGTTCCTGCTGCGCATGTACTTGACCAGGCTGCCGCGCAACAACGCCGCGACCACGATCAGATGGAACGTATAGCGCGCCCAGACAATCTGGGCGGTGTGGTAGTCGGCACTCAGGTACTTGGCCGTCGCATCCATGAACGGAAACAGGCAGACCGCCGCCACGAAGAGCGCGATGCCTGTAAGCCTCGAAGATTTGGCGGTTTCGCTCATGTCACGGAATCCGTGGCGGATGCGGCGTTCTAACAGGCGCATCGCAACCGCGACAGGTGTTTCGCAACTGCGAGAACATTGCGCCTGCGCGATCCGCAGGCTTACGGTTCGTACCGCGATCGACGAACGGCGTGCCCCATCGAAGCGGCCGGCAGCGGCGTTAACGAGTATCTGAGGAGGAACACATGAAACGCATGACCTTGCGGGTGACCGCCGCGGCATTCGCCGTGCTGGCCGCGTCCGCCGCGCCGGCCCTGGCGGCCGAAACCAAGGGCCCCGTCACCGACGAGCTGGGCGTCATCAAACTGGCCAAAGGTGAGCCGCTGCAGATCGGCTTCATGGGCGTCATCTCCGGCGCCGACGCCTCGCTCGGCATCGACGAACAGCGCGGCGCGGAAATCCTGATCCAGGACGTGGGCGCAAAGATCGGCAGCCATCCGATCAAGCTGGTGCCCGAGGACAGCGCGTGCAACGCGGAAGGCGGCCAGACCGCGGCCACCAAGCTGGCGGCCAACCAGAAGATCGTCGTGGTCGTCGGCCCGACCTGCTCCAGCGAGGCCAAGCCCGCGGCGCCCATCCTGTGGAAGGCCGGCATCTCGATGATCGGCGTTTCGCCGACCGCGCCCAACCTGACCGACGCCAAGCGCGACCCCAGCTATAACGGCTTCGTCCGCGTGGTGTGGAACGACAATTGGGCGGGCTCCACCGCCGCTGACTGGGCTTACAAAGTGTTGAGTGCCAAGAAGGCTGTCGGCATCCATGACGGCAGCCCCTATGCCCAAGGCTATGTCCAGGTCTTCCTCGACCACCTCAAGCAGTTGGGCGGCCAGGTGACGCCGGCGGAAGCGATCTCGCCGAACGACACCGACATGAAGCCGATGCTGACCAAGGTGGCGACGTAGAAGCCGGACGTCATCTTCTACCCGATCTTCGTAGCCGCCGCGGCGAACGTGACGCGCCAAGCCGGCTCGGTGACAGGGCTTGAGAAGGCCACGCTGGTCTCGGCCGAAGGCGCCTTGGTGCCCGACTTCCTGAAGCTCGCGGGCGACGCCTCCACCAAGGTCAACCTGACGGTCGGCGACACCTCGCCCGACTTGCTGGGCAAGGGCTATCCGGACTTCCTGACGAAGTACAAGGCCAAGTACGGCGAGGACCCGGTCGGCGGCTTCCACCATTTCGGCTATGACGCCGCGCTGTTGGCCGTGGAAGCGATCAAGAAGGTCATCAAGACGGACAAAGACGGCAACAGCTATATCGGCAAGAAGGCGCGGCGCGATGCCATCTTCGCGACCAAGGGCCTGCAAGGCCTGACGGGCCCGAAGAACTGCGACGCCAACGGCGACTGCGGCGTCTACAACTTCACGGTGTTCAAGTTCGTGAACGCCAACGAGCCGTTCAAGCTGGGCACGAACCCGGTGAAGATCTATCCGAAGAAGTCGTAAGGCCACTTCGGTTCTAGCCCACGGACCCGCCGGCGGAAGCCGGCGGGTCTTTCTTTTGCGCCTTCGCTATAACGGACGGACGAAACGACGGAGGACGGCAATGGGTTTCGCGGGAAAAAGCGCGCTGGTGACCGGCGCGGGCGGCGGCATGGGACTGGCCATCGCGGAAGCGCTCTTGGCTGAAGGCGCGCATGTGGCGCTGGTCGACCTGAAGCCGCCAGCCAAGACGCTGGGCAGCAAAGCCCTCTACCTGCAAGGCGACGTCAGCGATGAGGCCTTCGTGGCCGATGCCTTCGCGCGCACCCACGCCGCCACGGGCCGTTTGGACTATCTGGTCAATGCCGCCGCCGTTCTGTGGTTCGACCGCGACAAGTCGGCCGTCGAGATGACGGTCGCGGACTGGAACCGGATCATGGCGATCAACCTGACCGCCGCGGTGCTGACCGTCCGCCACGCCGTGCCGCTGATGAAGGCTGCTAGCGGCGGGGCCATGGTGCATGTCTCGTCCATCCAATGCCTGCGCGGCGACCCCGCGCCCCAGGATGCCTACCAGGCGTCCAAGGCCGGGCTGATCGCGCTGTCCAAATCCATGGCCATTCAATATGCGAAGGACGGCATCCGCTCGAACGCACTGTTGCCCGGACCGACAATGTCGCCCATGCAGGCGCGCTGGGAGGGCAAACCCGAGGCCCAGGCCCGCGTGGCCGAGCGCATTCCGTTGGGCCGCCTGGGCACGGTCGCGGACCAGGCCAATGCCTGCCTGTTCCTCCTCTCCGACCGCGCCTCCTTCATCACGGGCATCGAGCTGATCGTGGACGGCGGCGTCACCGCACTGCCCTGACCCGCGTTTGCCGCAGCGGGAGGCGGCCGATAAGGTAGCGGCGACGGATCGGAGCGAAGGAAACCGGCGCCGTGCTGCCCTCGATTTTCCCGCGCATCGCCGCAATCCTGGCGCTCCTCACGGTGCTGAGCGCGCCGCCGGCCGTGGCAGACGACGCCAATTCCCTGGCCGGCCAATTGCTGGTGGCCGCCCCCGGCATGCCCGACCCGCGCTTCGCCGAGACAGTGATCTTCATGCTCCGGCACGACAGCACGGGCGCCATGGGCATCGTCGTCAACCGCCCCGTGGGGATCATGAGTTTGAAGGACACCCTGAGTTCGACCGGACAGGACCCGCAAGGTGCGCAGGGCGAGATCATCGTTCACACCGGTGGGCCGGTTGGACCGGAATTGGGTTTTCTGCTGCATTCGACCGACTATAAGACCGAGGGCACCATCCAGATCACGGATCGCATCGCCGTGTCTGGACGGCCCGAAGTGATGGCCGACGTGGCCAACGGCAAGGGCCCGCGCCTTTTGCTGCTAGCCTTCGGCTACGCCGGCTGGTCGGCGGGGCAACTCGAGGGCGAAATGACGCATGCGGGCTGGTTCAGTGTCCCCGCCGACGAGGCCATCATCTTCGACGACAATGACACGACCAAATGGCAACGCGCCTCTGCCCGGCGCGGGATCGATCTCTGAACGCTCCCTTCATCAACGCGAATTTCACCGAAGCGATTTCACGGACAGCATGAAACAAGAAGGCCTCGCGGCGCTGGAACGGCGCCTCGCTCACGACCTGGTTTGCCTCAACTATCCGCCCGCCAATTGGGTGAAGCCCCGCGCGCACCTGAAGGCGCGCCACGTTTACGACGTCGCCTTCGTCGGCGCGGGCACCTGCGGCATGGCGGCCTCCTTCGCGCTGATGCGCGAGGGGATCGGCAACGTCGTGTTGTTCGACCGCAGCCCCGAGGGGCGCGAAGGCCCGTGGGTCAACTATGCCCGCATGGCGACCTTGCGCTCGCCCAAGCATTTGACCGGCCCGGTGATGGGTCTGCCCAGCCTGACCTTCCGCGCCTGGTACGAAGCGCAGCATGGCGACGAAGGCTGGCAGGCGTTGGGCAAGATTCCGACGCGGATGTGGATGGAGTATCTGCGCTGGTACCGCAAGGTGATGAATCTGCCGGTGCAGAACGGCGTCGCGGTCGATCGACTGACGCCGGAAGACGGCTTGATCCGCCTCGATCTCCAACGCGGCGGCAAACCCGACACCGCCTATGCCCGCAAAGTGGTCTTCGCCACGGGACGTGAGGGACTGGGCGGCCCCGCGATCCTGCCGGCCTTCGCCGGATTGCCGCGCAGCCACATGGCCCACACCATGGACGACATCGACTTCGACGCGCTGAAGGGCAAGCGCGTCGCGGTGATCGGCTCGGGCGCATCCGCTTTCGACAATGCGGTCACCGCGATGGATGCGGGCGCCGCCTCCATCGCCATGTTCGTCTGGCGCGACGACTTGCCGCGCTACAACCGCTTCAAGCAAGTGGTCTATGGCGGCTTCATGAACGGCTTCGCCCAAGCAGACGATTCATGGCGCTGGCACAGCCTCTATCAAGTGATGGGTGACCGCGTGGCCGCCCCGCGCGAATCCGTTCTCAAGGTCACCGCGCAGCCGAACTACACGCTGCATCTGGGCAGCCCGGTGACATCGTCGCGCATGACCAGCAATGAGGTCGAGCTGACCACGCCCAAGGGCACACATCGCGTCGACTTCGTCATCCTGGGCACGGGCTTCGCGGTCGATCCGCATCTGCGACCGGAACTGGCCGCGTTCGCGGACGAGATCGCGCTGTGGCGCGACCGCTTCGTGCCGCCTGCGGAAGAGAAGCTGGCGGAGTTGGGCAGCTTCCCCTATCTCGGCCCTGCCTTCGAGTTCACCGAGAAACATCCGGGCAAGGCATCGTTGCTGGCGAACATCCATTGCTTCAACTACGCGGCCACCATGAGCCACGGGCCGGTGGCGAGCGACATTCCGGGCGTGGAAGTGGGCGCCGAGCGGATGGCTCGGGCCATCGCACGCACCTTCTATCGCGAAGACCGCGCGCTCCACAGCCGCGATCTCGACAATTATGCTGAGCTGGAGCTTCTGGGCGACGAGTGGCCGGGCCTGCCGCCTTTGCCGCGCCGCCCATAGACGAACCAAGGGGGATGGATCGCATGACCGCCGACAACGCACGTTCGCTTCAGGGGCGCGTCGCCCTCATCACCGGCTCCGGCCGCGGCATGGGGCGCTGCCATGCGGAGCTTCTGGCCGAGCGCGGCGCGGCCGTCATCGTCCACGACATCATGCCGGAAGGCGCGGAAGAAACCGGCAGGCTGATCCGCGATAAAGGCGGCAAGGCGCATGTGATCGTGGCCGACGTGGCCGACACGGCGGCGATGACCGAGGCCATCCGCGCGGGCGAAAAGGCGCTGGGGCCGGTCGACGTCCTGGTCAACAACGCCGGCATCGGCGCGGAGCGGACGGGCATCGAGGAGGTGACACCCGATTGGTTCCAGCGGATGTTCGACGTGCACGTGAAGGGCGCCTTCTTCGCGACCCAAGCCGTGGTGCCCGGCATGAAATCGCGCAAGCGCGGCAAGATCGTCAACGTCTCGTCGATCTGGGGGCAAACCGGCCACGAATATGGCGCGACCTATTGCGCGGCCAAAGCCGCCTTGATCGGCCTGACCAAGGCCTGGGCCAAGGAGTTCGCGCCCTGGAGCATCACGGTGAATTCACTGGCGCCGGGTGCTGTCATCACCGAGCTGACCTTGCGCAAGGGCGGCATGGATTATATCCGCGAGAAGTCCAAGGCGGTCCCAGCCGGCCGCTTCGCCGAAGCGGTCGAGATGGCCTATACGGTCGGCTTCCTATGCTCGGGCGAATCCGACTTCATGACCGGCCAGGTCATCAGCGTGAACGGCGGCCAGGTGATCGTCGGGATTTAGGGAAACGGCGCGGACGCTGAGCGCCCGCGCCGAACTCGCTTACGGCTTGAGCGAGGCAAAGGCCTCGGGCGGCACCACGACCATGACCTGGCCCCCCGGCGGCTTCCAACTCAGACGCAGGGCCGACGTGCCCTTGCGCTGGAAATAGTCGATCGCGAACGCGTACCAGCCAGGCTCGGTCACGGCCACCTCGATAGGCGGCGAGGGCATGTCCCCATGGATGCCAGGATTCTCGTGCACCATGACGCCACCGAGCGTCCATTTCACGCCGTCGTTCGACAGAAGTTCGAATGTGTAGGTGCCCGGCTTATCGAGTTTGATGAAACCGTTGATCTGCGCGCCCACGCCCATGGAGTTGGTGGCCGTCAGCACGTTGCCGCTGTCGGTGCGGTGATCGAGGTTGGCCAGCGCGGGGCCCGGCTTGCCCTTGCCCGCCTTGGGCACTTCGCTGACATCGCTAAACATCATGTAGGTGTAATTAACGGCCAAGCCCGGCGCGAGCTTGTCGGCCGCCGGTTGCGGCTGGACCGGTTTCACGCCCGGAACCGGCGCGGCAAAGGCCAGAGAAGCTGCCACGCACGCGGCGGCGGCCACGGATGCAAGGCGGACGGCATACGTGCGGATCATCAAAACTCTCCCTCCGATCACATCGGTTCCATTTGGTGGTCGCCTGAGCGCATCACAAGAGGACTGTTATCCTGAAACTGTTAAGCAAATGTTATGACCGTTCTTGTGTCGATACCAGCATCCAACTCCCGAAACGCGTCGTTGATCCCTTCCAACGGGATCGTTTTCCCGATCAACGCGTCCAGATCCAACTTGCCGTTGCCATAGAGCCCCAGGATGCGCAGGAAATCCTGTTCGGGCACGCCGCCGCCAATGGCTGCTGGGATCGCGCTGCAACCGATTTCCGTTTCCGCCATTCGCTGAAACGAAAAGCGCCCCGGCTTTCGCCGGGGCGCTTCGCTATCGGACTATGAAAATCCGTTACGGCTTCATCACCTCGGCCGCCATGGCCTCGGTGTAGGTGATGTCGATCAGGTCGCCCTTCTTGAGCTTCTTCAATGCGGCTTGCGTGTCCGGCTTCTTCGCCGTGACCGTGTGCAATCCGCCATTCGGGCCCTTCAGCGTCACCGTGTTCTTCTTCAAGTCGATGGCGGTGATTTCGGCCGTGACCGTCACCTGACGGGCAACGAGGCCGGCGGGAAGCTGGCCGGCCGGGGCGCGTTCGGTCACTTGCTCGGCGACGGCGCCGGGCTTGGCCTTGGAATTGCGGCGCAGGTCGATCGCGACGGATTCGTAGTAACGCAGCTTGATCTTGTCGCCGGGCTTGATCTCGCCCAACCGCTGGACGTTGTCGCCCACTTGTACTTTGGCCTGCTTGCCATCGTCGTTCTGCAGAACGACGATGCGCGACGGAACGTCGACCGAGACGACGGTTGCCACCAGATCGACCTCCTCGGCCTCGGCGGCCAAGGGCGTCGTGGTCGGTTTGGCCGCCTGGGCGGGCAGGGCCGAAACTGCGAGCAGCGCGGTCACGGCAAAAGCGCCGGCCAACGATGCCAGGCCTCGTGCATGAATCTTGCGGGACATATTCCCCTCCATTGTTTTTTGGTCTGCGTTAAACGCGTGGCGTTGCATTTTTCCCCTCATTCCGTCCGCCGCGCGGCACATGGCCGCGAAGATCGCCGGATCATGTTGCCGCCTTGTGACGGCAGCCGGCGCGGCGGGCGGCTTTTGGCGCCACCCGGTGCATGTCTATAGGGCCGATGCTCCAGACGCAATGCGAAGGCCCCAACGGCCATGCCGGGCCGCCATTTCGAAGCGCACGCGGCGGTGTTATCCTGAGTTCACGGTTTCGACGGCCAGGGAACACGCAATGGTTCTGCCGCAACCCGTGCGCGACGCCAACGATTGGACGGCTGAGGATTTTCCGAAGCCGCGCAGTTGGGCTCGGGCGTTGACGCCCGCCATGCTGGCCGAGATCGAGGGGGCCGCGCGGCGCATGATCGCGATAGGCACGCCCTTCTGGCAAATCCGGCCCGAGGATGTGCCGCTGCCCCTGAGCCAACCCCTGCTGACCCGCGTCTTCGACGACCTGGAGAGCGGTACCGGCTTCAGCGTCTTGTCCGGCTTGCCGGCCGAGCGCTTCGACCGGGATGGCAACGCGGTGCTCTTCGCCGTCGTCGGCTGCCATCTGGGCCGCGTCGTCGACCAGACCGTCGCGCGCAAGAAAATCGAAGACATCGTCGACCGCGGCCTGCCGATGAACAGCAAGCACCGCGGCTACATGGGCACCCATGCGCTGGCCTTCCACACCGACGGCTCGGATTTTGCCGTCCTCTATTGCTTGGGCGAAGCGGCCGAGGGGGGACACAGCGTGATCGTCAGCGTGACCGCCGTCTTCAACGCGATCCTAGGCGAGCGGCCGGACGTGATGGAGACGCTGTTACGCGGTTTCCATCACCACCGCCGCGGCGAGCAGCCAGCCGGCGAGGCGCCTTATACCGAACGAATCCCCGTCTTCGCCATCCACGATGGCCTGGTGCACTGTTGCTACAACCGCAATCCGGTCGACTGGATGGACAGCATCGGCCTGTCCTATGCGCCACACGAGACCGTAGCGCTCGATTATCTGGACGCCGTGATCGCCCAGCCCGAAATGCAGCTTCACATGGGGCTTCGCGCGGGCGACATGCAATTCATCAACAACTACAACATCCTGCACGGCCGCAAGGCCTATCGCGACGGGCCGGGTAAGAAGCGCCATCTTCTGCGGCTGTGGCTGGCCAACCCGCGCTGCCGCCGCGCGGGCGACAACATCATCGACCTCTACGCGCCATGGGAGAGCCGTCCGCACCGCGCGGCGTGAATGCGTCACACGATCGTTCCATCATCGAACTGGGGAGGCCGCCATGCCGTGCCTATCGAAGGTGATCCGTCGCGTGAACAAGCTGGGCCGCGTCGTCGGCCTGTCGCTGCGATGCGAAGGGACGTGTAACGGCCAGCCGTGCCGTACCCACGATCGCGGCGATCCGGAAAATGTCGGGCAAATCCTGCGCTTCTGCGCCTGTCCGGAAGACATTCCAATTCCGCAACCCGACCCGACCTCGCGTGCCAACATCGTGCGCGGCTGTCGCGTCGCGATCCGCCTGCGCATGGTGCAGGGCGTCTTGAAACCCATCGATTTCTGCTGCGTCGGCGCATGCGAGGACACCGAGCACACGGAATGCGCGGCCGTCATCCATGAGACGATCCCGCTGGCCGATGGCGGCAAGCAAGAGATCATCGTCTGCCGCTGCATCGACAAGGTCGACAGCCTGGCCTCCGCGCGCGACAAACCGACAGCCGTGGCATCCGCGAAGACCGCCGCGAAAAAGCGGAAGCGACGCTGATCCGTCAGCCGCGCTGCTTCAGCAGGTCGCGGATCTCGGCCAAGAGGACTTCCTGATTGTTCGGCGGCGTGGGCGCGGGCGATTCCTCGGGCTTGCGGTAAAACCGATTCACCTGCTTGACCAGAATGAACACGGCCCACGCCACAATCAGGAACTTTATGATCGCATTGACGAAGATGCCGTAGGCCAAGACGGGCGCGCCGGCCGTGCGCGCGGCATCCAGATTTTCATAGCCCTTGCCGCTGAGGTCGACATAGAAGCTCGAGAAGTCGATGCCGCCCAGAATGAACCCGATGGGCGGCATGATGATGTCCGCCACCAGCGAGTTCACGATCGCGGTAAATGCCGCACCAATGATGATGCCGACGGCCAAGTCGACGACGCTGCCGCGCGCGATGAACGCCTTGAATTCCTGAAACATGTCCGTGTCTCCGAACGTGGATGGCCCCCGCGCCGCAAGTTCCGCGGCGCATGTACCCGGACATTATAGGAAAGGACGCGCGGCGCGTCCGCGTTCACCAGAACCGCTGCTGCGCGTCGGTCAGAAGCTCGGTGCCTTCTTGGGTCAGAAGGATGGTTTCTTCGAAATCGCCGACATAACCGTCGCGGCTGACCGTGCGCTCGTAGTTGAGCACCATGTTGGGCTTAAGCTCCGTCTTGTCGCCCATGACCAGCCACGGCTTGTCCCAACCGAGGCCGAGCCCATGGCCCAAGCCCGAGAAGACCCCGCCCAGCGGATAGCCCATGGCCTCCTGGCGCCGAAGTCCCGTCTCGGCCACCGCTCCCGCCGTGGTGCCCACGCGCGTCGCCTTGATGCCTTCCTGCACCGTGGCGATCGCCGTCTCGAAGGCGTCGATCTGATGATTGGTCGCTGGCCCGATGGCCTTGGAACGCGAGACGTCGAAGACGTAACCGTCCAACACGCCCGACAGGCCGACGCGCAGCCACATGCCCTTCTTGAGCGGCGTTTCGGAGCGCCAGGTGGGAAAGGTCGAGCGGATCAAGGTCGGGCTGTCGCCGCCCGTACCCGACGCCATGAACGAGTTGTAGAGCGCGCCGCCGGCCGGCACGACGACCTGCAGGCCCGCGGCCATGACGTCGCCGTGGCTGGCGCCCGGTTCCGCCGCCTTCATCATGGCCTCGATCATGCGTGAGCCGATCTTGGCGGCGGCGCGCAGACGCTGGATCTCGGCTGGTGATTTGACCATGCGCATGGTGCCGACCACGTCGTCGGCCGGCTCCAGCCGCATCTCCGGCAGCGCGGCCTGGATCATGCGCGCCATGCCGACGGGCAGCACGTCGTCGCCGACCAGACCCACCCGTGCGCGCGACAGGCCAAAGCGGCCGAGCGCGGCGATCACGCTTTCGATCACGTTGTCGGTCACCTCGATCCGCTCGCGCGGCATGGCGACGCCATCAAGATAGGGAATGTCAGCGATCAGAAGCCCCGGATCGCCCACCGGCAGAAAAAGAAAACTATGGGCGCGTCCGGTCCAGTGCGGCGCCAAGTCCGGCGTGTAAGGGAACGAGGTATAGAAGTTCGCCAGGTACATGATATCGGCATAACGGTCGACCGGCCCGCCGCCGCGCGAGCAAACCAAGATCGCGTCGAGCCCGCGCGCCTTGGCGGCCTCCTGGGCCCGCGCGCGCCGGCCGGCGAATTCGGCCTCCTCGATCAGGACCTTGGGCAGTGGCGTGCTCATGGCTGGGACCTCCTCAACAGGGCATAGACGGTGAAGACGAAGGCGGACAGGCCGACCAGCATCACCGACACGGCCGCCACCACCGGATTGATCTCGAAGCGGATACCGGCCCACATCTGAACCGGCAGGGTGACCGTGTCGACGCCGGTCATGAACAGGGCCACGACCACCTCGTCGAACGAAGTCAGGAAGGCGAACAAGGCACCCGCCATCACGCCGGGCTTGATGATCGGCAGGGTCACCCGCAGGAACGCCTGCAGGTGCGAGGCACCGAGGCTGAGCGCGGCCTGCTCCAGGCGCCAGTCCATGCGGTTCAAGACCGCCGAGACGTTGATGACGACGAAGGGCAGCGCGACGATCGTGTGCGCCAGCACCAGACCCGGGATGGTGCCCGCCAGGCCCCAGACGGCGTAGGAGCGGTAGAGCGCCACGCCGGTCACGATGGCCGGCACCATCATAGGCAGCAGGAAGACGACCGCGACGGCGCCCTTGAGGCGGAAGCGGCTGCGCGCCAGCGCCATGGACGCGGCGGTGCCGATCGCGGTCGCGATGATCGTCGTCAACACTGCGATGATCGCACTGTTGATCGCCGCGCCGTACCACTCCGGACGCTGGAAGAAGGTCTTGAACCAACGCGTCGAGTAGCCGGGCGGCGGAAAGACCAGCAACTCCGCCGAGTTGAACGACATAGGGATGACGGCCAAGGTCGGCAGCGCCAGGAACACCAGCACCAGCCCGACGAAGACGTTGAGCGCCCCCTCGCTCCAATCGCGCTGGCGCTTCACCTTATGTCTCCCCACAGCGCACTGACCCTAAAGTAACGGTGCGCGATCGCGTAGAGGATCAGCGTGGTGACGACGAGGAGCGTCGAGAGCGCAGCCGCCAGGCCCCAGTTGAGCGTTGAATTGATGTTCACCTCGACCAGCTGAGCCAGCAGGATGTCGCTCGTGCCGCCGAGCAACGCGGGGATCACGAAGAAACCCAGGCTGATGGTGAAGACCAGCAGCACCCCGGCCATGATCCCCGGCAGGGTCAGCGGCAGATAGACACGCAGGAAGGCGCGCACGGGCCCCGCCCCCAGAATGCGCGCCGCGCGCATCAGCGCGGGATCGAGCCGCACCATCACGGCGACGATGGGCAGGACCATGTAAGGCAGCATGATCTGGGTCATGCCGATCAGGACGCCCGTCGTGTTGTTGATGAGCGTCAGCGGACTGTCCAGCACGCCCGCCGAGATCAGTGCCTTGTTGAGGATGCCCTGTGGATTGAGCATCACCATCCAGCCGTAGGTGCGGACCAGGAGGCTGGTCCAGAACGGCACCAGGATTCCGGCGATGAGGGCCGCGCGCACCCGCCCGCTGGTGGTCGCGATGCGATAGGCCAAGGGATAGCCGAGCAGAAGGCAGAGAAAGGCCGTCGCGGCCCCCATGACCAGCGTCCGCTGCAGAACGCGGACGTAAGCGGGCACGTCGATCAGCCGCTGATAGTGGCGCAGCGTCCAATCGCCTTTCTCGTAGACGCTGATCCCGACCAGGGACACCAGCGGGTAGAGAAAAAGCGCGACAATGATCAGAAGCCCGGGAAGGACGAGCAGCTCCACGCGCGCGCGCGCGAAACCGGCGGCACGCGTTGCGGCCATCGTCCCGTCCCGGGCTTTCCGGTCAGCCGGTTCTCAGCCCAACCGCCACTGGTTGAACTTCTCCGTCACCTGGTCCTTGTTCTCGCCCCACCATTGCTCGTCCGTCATGACGTACTTGCCCTGCTGCTGGGGCCCGCCCGACAGGGTCGCGGCGCGGTCCTTCGGGATCTTCTCGTAAGCCTTCTGGACGATGGGACCATAGGTATAGGCCATGCCCATGTTGTACTGGCCCTCGGGCGAGACGCAGTAGGCCATAAGCTGCATGGCGCCTTCGCGGTTGGGCGCGCCGCGCGGGATCACCATGCTGGCCCAGCTCATCAGGCTCTGGTTGTACTCGATGTCGATAGGTGCGCCGTTCTTCTTGGCCGACAACGCACGACCATCCGGCACCAGACCCAGCACGGCCTGACCGTCGGTCATGAACTGCTCGCCCTGGGCGTTGGTGTCGTACCAGAGGATGTTGTCGCGGATCTTGGCCAGGCTCTTCAGCGCCCGGTCGACATCCAACGGGAACAGCTTGTCCATCGGCACACCGTCGGCCAGCGCCGCGGCTTCCAATGCCCCGCTGCTGGTGCGCTGTCCGAAGGTGCGCTTGCCGGGATACTTCTTCACATCCCACACCTCGGCCCAGTTCTTCGGGTGGTTATCCGTCGAGAAGGCCTTGGTGTTGTAGAACATCACCTTCGACCAGATGACCTGGGGCACCGACACATCAGTGACCAGGCCGGGCATCTTCATGATGTCGCCGGAATTGATGATCTTGAAGTCGAGCGGCTCGACCAAATTTTCCTTCTTTCCAATCCACTGGAAGTCCGGGTTGACCTCGACCACATCCCATTCGGTCTTGCCAGCTTCGACCATGGCACGGATCTTGGCGTAGGTGTTGCCGCTCACGGTCACGACCTCGATCCCCGTCTTCTTGGTGAACGGGTCGAACCACGCCTCGCGCATCGCCTTTTCCCAGGAGCCGCCCCAGGTGGCGAACACCACGCGCTTCGCGGCTTGCGCGCGGGCGCCATGGACGAACGGGCCCATGGCGGCCAAGGCGCCGCCCATGGCCGCGCCCTTCAGAATCGTGCGGCGCGTGGCGCCGGACACTTTCGATCGGTCGATCTTCGTCATTCGCACCCTCCCCTGTTCGGCCCGCGCGACGACGCCTCGAAGGAAACACGACGCGCTTTGGCCCTCAGGAGCCAAGGATACGCAGGGGTAAGGGGTGCGGGAAAGGCCCGCCCCCGCCTAGGATGATGATCCGCTGGCGTCCGGCGCAGCTTCGCCATGCGGCAAGGCCAGATAGGCCTCTGAGCGCATCTCGATCAGGCGCGAAATCGTGCGTTCGAACTCGAACAGCGCGTCGCCGCCGTCGGGCCGGGTGCGGTAAAGCTCCGTCGGCTGCGCGGCGGCCGAGGCAACCAGCTTCACCCGCCTGTCGTAAAGCGTGTCGATCAGCGCGACGAAGCGCAGCGCCTCATCGCGCCGCTCGCGATTCATAACCGGAATGTCGTCGATGATGACCGTGTGATAGCGGTGCGCGACGGCCATGTAATCCGACGGGCCCAGTGGCTTCGAACAGAGATCGGCGAAAGCGAAGCGCGCCACCCCGCCGGCCGCTTGGGGCACTTCGACGGGATGGCCGGTCACCATGAGTTTGGCGGGCGCGCCGCGCGCGCTCCTGGAAAGGCTGGTGAAGATGCGGTCGAGCGCCGACCGCGAGGCAGGTCCCGCGGGCACCAGATAGACCGGCTCGCCAGCCAACTTTTCCAGCCGGAAATCCGTACGCGCTTCGAGCCGCACCACCTCCAGCCGTTCCTTGAACAAGTCGATGAAGGGCAGAAACAACTCGCGGTTGATGCCGCCCGCATACAGGCGGTCCGGCTCGACGTTCGAAGTCGCCACCACGACAACGCCGTCCTTGAACAGAGCCGAGAACAGGCGGCCCAGGATCATGGCGTCGGCGATGTTATTCACCATGAACTCGTCGAAGCAAAGAAGCGTGGCCTCGGCCGCCAGGTCGCGGGCGACAGGCCCGATCGGGTCGCCATCCGCCTTTTGCTTGAATGCGTGAACGCGCGCGTGGACGTCGGCCATGAATTCGTTGAAATGGACGCGCCGCTTGCGCTCGACAGAGACGTCGTCGAAGAACAGATCCATCAGCATCGTCTTGCCGCGCCCGACCGGTCCCCAGATATAAAGCCCGCGTGGCACCGTTTCGCGCGCGCCGAACAGGCGCGCCAGGGTTCCCGGCTTCCGGCCCGCAAGCGATGCCGCCAGCGCGTCGAGGCGGGACACGACTTCCTCTTGCGCGGGATCGGCGCCGATGGCGCCCGCGTCAGCCAGCGCGCGGTAGCGATCCGAAACCGTGGGCACGCCCGCGCCACGCCCGTCGGCGGGCGCGCGAAGCAATGGGTGGGCAAGCCGGGACCACGGCGGGAGGCTCATATCGGCCGGAAATCTTTGGTGGAGACGCGCACGCTGTGTGCCCCGCCGCTGCCGCAGCGTCAATAGCGCGCCGTCACTTGCCGTTGGCAGCGGAAAGGTAGTCGAGGGCGTAGACAATGGGCTGTGCCGAGACCGCCGTTTCGCCCCGGAACGGGCCGTCCACAACGGCAAGGAAAGAGATCATCAGCGCGATGGCCGTCAGTTTGACACCCAGAAAGATGAAACCCACCGGCCGCACGATTATGAGCCCCGCCATGACACACACCGCTGCGACAAGTGCGCCGATCAGCCACCAGAAAAGGGTGGGCAGCCGCATGTCCGATGCCGCGATGATCCGGTCGTCGTGCTGTTGTTCGAGGTCGTTCAGATCTTCCAGCATGCGGTCCACCAGACCGCGATGATTTTCAGGCAATTCGCCCAAGGCGCGATTGAGCCGCGCGAGCAATTCTATAGACGTGGGGCGAACCGTCCGGGGCACCCTGTCGCATCAACGGCCAATCCTCGGCAATCACCGCCTTGGCGTAGTCGGACAGCGTATGGCGCGCTTCCGAGGTTCGCTCCGGGCCGTAATGCATCAGCAGCCGGTCGAGATGGACGAGAGTGAACCCCTCCTCTTTGACCTTCGTGCTGACCTTGCCAATCGACGCGCGTGCCTCGAGTGTGGAGAGAGTCATCATCAAGGCGGCCAAGGCGAAAAGGCCCAGATAGACGATCTGCGCATAGTCGCGGCTGCGCTGGTCCAACTCGGTGCCGGTGACGCGCATGACGTTGTAGACCACCGCCGCGAGAAGCGTGCCGGTCGACACGATGACCGTGATCAGCACGGCGAAGACCTGCCAATTCGACGCCGAAGTCAGGAAATGTTCGAACCAAGACATATGTATTTCACCGGCGCGTCAGCCGCGCCGCCCCCTTGGCGCCATTCACCCATATTTCCATGCGATTTCAAAGCGCCGAGGTGCTGTCGCCAGGGCCTCAGCCGTGGAATAGACTTTGTCCATGGTTCAGCAACCGCTACACAAGGATAGGCATCCATGCTTACCAACGTGGTCTTCGGCGTCCGCGACATGAAGCGCGCCACGTCATTCTATGATGCCGCGTTTGGCGCGCTCGGCTATAAGCGCGTCAGCACCGGCGAAAAATTCACCGGCTATGGCCCGGCGGAAAAGGCCAACTTTTTCATCTGCATGCCCCGCAACGGTCAGCCGGCCACCGCGGGCAACGGCACCCAGGTCACCGTCACGGCGTCGGATACGGCGGCGGTAGACAAGTTCCATCAGGCAGCCTTGGCCGCGGGCGGCACTTGCGAAGGCCCTCCGGGCTTCCGCCCACCCGAGAAGAAGACCTCGTACGCCGCCTATGTGCGCGACCCGGACGGCAACAAGATCATGGCCGCCTGCAGCAATCCGAAGTAGACGATTCCAGCTGCGGCCGGCTCTCTCATGCCGGCCGCGGTTCTTCCTGGTCGTGCTGATACCGCCTCTGCAGCAGGGGATTGGTCTTCATGCATTTCGCCTTCCGCCGCGCCGTCCGGACGATCGATTCGCACACGGAAGGCAATTCGACGCGAGTTATCGTCGGCGGCTATCCGATTCCACCGGGCAAAACGCTCCTGGAGCGGCGGGAATGGCTTTGGCGCAACGACGACGGCCTGCGGCGGATGCCCAACTTCGAACCCCGCGGGCACGGCATGATGTGCTCGGCGCTTCTCATGGCGCCGTTCTCCACCGACGCCGACTTCTCCCTCATCATCATGGAGCAGGATGAATATGTCCCCATGTCGGGGACATCCGTTCTCGGCGTCGCAACGACCGTCGTCGCGACGGGCATGGTTCCCGTCATCGAGCCCGTGACGACCGTCCGTCTCGAGACGCCCGCGGGAATGGTCACATGCGATGTGGACGTGCGGGACGGTGCCGTCGGCGAAGCGAGCTTCGTCAATGTCGAGTCATTCCTCCTTCACAAGAGCGCGGCGATCACGGTGCAAGGTTTGGGAGACGTGATGGTGGACGTCGCCTATGGCGGCGATTTCTATGCGTTCGTCGATGCCGATCTTCTGGGACTTGCGCTGCTCCCCTCCAACGAAGCGCAACTCGTGGCCATGGCGAACCGCATCCTTCCAGAACTGAACCGGCAACTCGTCATACGTCATCCGCTGAGACCGGACATCCACCGCTGCTACATGATGCTGTTCACATCCGCGCGGACGACTGATCTGCCCCCTTTGAAGTGGTCCTCCCTGAGGTATGTTTTTGCCATGAAGGAGGACGACGATGGCGAGGAAGAGACACACGGCAGAAGAGATCGTTGCGAAGCTGCGGCAGGTTGATGTTCTGAGCGGCCAAGGC
>JAPLOM010000011.1 GCA_026400755.1 Alphaproteobacteria bacterium | reverse complement strand
AAACCTCCACGACATACATCCCTTCGGCTTCCCTTCGTCCCGAGGACAAAGGACTGCCTTACCACTGGCTGGATTTTACTCCGCCGCAGCCGCACATCGCCGCCGCTCCAGTGGCAGACTTTGTCACCGCCGTGCACACCGCGCCGATGGCGGTGCCATTGTCTTCGCACGAGCCGTTCTGAAACACGTGTTCGAACACGCCCGCGCGGATGACGTGTTCGTTCGCCAAGCCGTTGAGGGCGACGCCACCCGCATAGCACATGTCGCGCATGCCCGAGCGAGCATGCAAAAGCGTGCATAGATCGAGCAGCACGTTGTTGGTGCAATCCTGGACGTGAGCCGCTAAGTCGGCGTAGTGGCGGTTGTCCATGACGTCGCCGCGACGGTCCCACGGTGTGCGGAAATTCTCATAGAGTTTGTCGAAACGCAGATCGAGGCGACCTTCGCCATCCAACGACATGATGCGCAAATCGCGGTGGACCTTCGCATCGCCGAACCCCGCCAAGCCCATCACCTTACCGGCTTCGCTATCGTCGCCGAACGTGTACATCGACGCCCATTCCCACAGGCGGCCGATGCTTTGCTGATGATTGTCCGCGCCCACGCCCGGCGTCTTGGAAAACGCACTGCGGTAGATCAATCGCAGCGCCACGCCGTCATACGTATAAGCGGAGATCGTCTCCTTCTGGTCCGGCTGGACAAACTTGAGCGGGCGGTCCTCCTCTTCCTTGATGGTCAGGGCGGATCGGGTGTTTTCGGAGGTGCCGCTTCCATCGATGACAAGGACGAGCGCGTTGTCGGTGTCGGCGTAATGGATCGCATATTCGGCATGCGATAGATGGTGCGGCACCGTCACGCTCCGAATGCGTGCCGTGTTGCCCGCGCCCATGCCTTCGAAGAGAACATCCAAATCCAACCCCACCTCTTTCCACGGCGTGGAGGTGGCGACGGCGTCGAGATCGCTGATACCGATCCCGCAATAATCCAGGCAATAGCGGATGCAGTCCTGGACAACGGCATTGGGCTTGAGGACGGGGGTCATCTCCCGTTTACGGCGGCTCAGGCGCTCGGCCTGGATGGCGACCTGGACGCGGCCGTCGCGCAGAAGCGCGACCGCGCCGTTATGGGAGCTGCAGATACCGAGAACCCACATCAGGTTTGCGGGCTCGCTTCGAAAACGACCGCAATTCGCTCAGCACCACCGCTGAAGCGCGACACGTCCATGGAGAGGAACGCCGGAAAAACGAGCAGAAGCCCCTGCTCGGCGCGGATCTGAAAGCTTGGCTTAAGGACCATGCCCGCGCGGCGTCGCACATCCTGCGGCAACGGATTCTCCAACATCACGTGGCCACCTTCGGCTTCGTTCTGAACGATGTGACTGGGCACGGCGACAGAAAACGTCCCCGCATAGAGAGAGGAAGAATCGAACGCCGAGCGAAAGCTTTGCTGCCCACGCTGGATATAGGCACGGCCCTTCAGCGCGAAGCCACGCACGGCGGATGGCGCGTCATAGATTCGCGGCGCGGCGTTCTTATGATAGATAGCGACCGCTTCGGCGATCATGGTGCGGAGCGGCGCGGCCGCTTCCTGATCCAGGAATCCGTCGTCCGAACGAAGCCCTCCGCCCGCCGGTTCGCCGTCCGAAGGGATGCCGACGGTGCAGCGCTCCCGGCACAGTTTCGCCAGGCCATAACAGAAATTCGCTGGTTCTTCGTAAATGCGGTCGAGGACGAAGATCGGGAATGCCTGTGCCGCCTTGTCCTGGAACTTCATGAGTCGCCGCGTAATACCATGCCGCCGCCACTATCGTTTGCGCCCCGTCCCGGCGGCAAGACCCATTTGCCCCGCGCGCAACGCGAATATCGCTTCGATATAGTGGGCGGAAGACTGGAGCGGGAGAAGGGATTCGAACCCTCGACCCTCACGTTGGCAACGTGATGCTCTACCCCTGAGCTACTCCCGCGGGTCTTTGTGGCCGGATCAAGCCCGGCCGGTTGGGCGGCGCGCATCTTACGGCAGAACCCCGTCATTGCAAGGGGGCCGCTCGGCAAGGCAGGCTCGCGTCCCCCTGCGGTTATCCCTGCAAATCCGCCATGTCCACCCCCTCTCCCCAGCGTCTCGTCGCCGGCATTCTGATGGCCCTGGCCGGGTCGGTCAGCTTTGCCCTCAACCTGATCACGGCGCGGCTGGCTTATGACGAGGGAACGGACCCCTTCACCGTGAGCCTCGTCCGCACCGGATTCCTCGCCCTGGCTATTGTGACTCTGCTCGCTCTGATGGGACGGCGGGTGGGGATGCCCAGGGGGCAGTGGCCCACCCGCCTGGCGATCGGACTTCTGATGGTGGGTCAGCTTTTGACGCTGGCCACCGCCATCGAGCTGATCCCGGTCGGGGTCACCATCCTGATCTACTACACCTATCCGTTCATGATCTCGGCCATCGTGGCGGCCTTGGAACGCAAGCGGCCGCCCGCACGGCGCATCGCCGCCATGCTGGTCGCAACCGCGGGCCTGGCCTTCGTCATGGGCGTGGATGCCGCCGTCCTCGACTGGCGCGGCATCGTCTGCACCGTGATCGGTGCCGCCTTCTTTGCCGTCATCCTGGTATGGAGCGGCCGCAGCATGGCGGGACAGGACAGCATGGTGCTGTCCTACCAAGTGATGGGTATCGCGGCGTTGGCCATGGCCGCCGTGGCGGCGGCGGGACAGAAGCTGACCTGGCCCCAAAGCATCACCGGCTGGACCATGTTGTCGATCAGCGCGATTCTTTTCACGAGCGCGACCCTGTGCCTGTTCGGTGGCATCGCCCGCATCGGGCCGTTGCGCGCGAGCCTGATCGACTACGGCTCACCCGTCTGGGTCATCCTGTTCGGCATTCTTCTGTTGGGCGAAACGATGAGCGCTCCGCAGTGGGTAGGCGCAGCCGTGGTGATCGGCGCGATCTTCCTGGATCAGATCGCGGATTTGCGCGCGCGGCGGCGTCAGCCGCCGTCGCCGTAGAGGGAATAGGGCGCCCAGAACAACGGGTGCGCGTAGGCGAAGACTTCCTTGCCTGAGCCCTGATCCTCGTAACCCTTGCCGTCGATGATCGCGACCATGGCTTGGCGCAGCGCTTCGGCGCGCGCGGGCTGGCCTTCGCCGGCCTGACGCCGGAACAGCTCCGAGGTGAGCTTGGCCGCCGACGCCGAATGTACCGGCCAGCTTGTTGCCAGGATTGCCCGCGTGCCGGCATAGAAGAACGCACGGCCCAGACCCGACACGGCCTCGGCCCCCGCGCCATCGCCCGCCGCCGTGTTGCACGCCGACAGCACGACCCAATCCGCATCGAGCTTAAGGCCCAGGATGTCGTCGAGCTTGAGCAGCCCGTCGCCTTGCACGCCGGCCACGTCGGGCGCGCTCATGGCGAGCGCGGGTTCCGCTAGCCCATCCAACTCGCCCGGCACGAGACCGTGCGTGGCGAACGCCAGCACGCGGTAATCCTTGAGCGGCATGGTCTTCACCCGCTCGGTGTTGGCGTCCTTGCCCAGGAACACGTCTTTCTGCGGATCGGCCTTGAGCGCGCGTGCGATGTTGAGAAGCTCCGCGCGCGTGTCAGCCAGGCGCGGCAGGTTGGAAAGCCGCGTCGAATCGGCCTCGGCCACGCTCGCGTTGCGGCGCACCAACGGGATCTTACCGCCGCGCATGGCCAGCAGCGTCTCGCCGCCGTCCTTGGCTCCTTGTGCGGCCTGCTCGGCGTTGAAATAGGGATCGCCGAAACCGACGAAGGGTTCCTTGGCCGCGCGCGCGGGCGAGGCGCGCAACGCCTTGAGCGAAGCCACCGACGGCACGGATGTCACGGCATGCGTGCGTGCGAGCCACGGCACCGAACGGTAGGACGAGAACACCACCGCGCTGTCCTTGAGGGCGGGCGGCGGCTTGGTCGGCAGGATCGAAAGGGGCAGGAACGACAAGGCGCCGTCGGCCACGACGATCAGGCTCTTGGCGCTTTGCCACCCCTTCTCCACCGGCGCCAGGAACGCGCGATAGATTTCGTAGGCGACCGCCACGTCGAAGGCGGGAATATCCTCGACCGTCGTGGCGCTGGGATCGAGCGCGGAGCGAAGCCGCGCCACCTGTTCGCCCAGTTTGTCGGCGCCGACCGGAACCGTCGCGGTGGCGATTTCGCCGGCCTGCGGAATCGCCCAGACATGGCTTTTCTGATCGCCCACATAGAACGCGACCAGCGCTTCGCCCGGTTTCAGCGCGGCGCGGATCTGCGCGATGCCGACGGGCTTGGGATTGATCAGCTCGGCATAGTCGGGAAAACGCTTCTCGATCTCGGCCGCGAGCTTACCGCGCTCGTCGCGCAAGGCATCGATCTGGGCGCGCAGGGCCTGCACGGCGCCCGGATTGGCGTCGCCTTCGCCCGTGGCCAGAAGATTGCTCAAGATGCCGTTGAGGCCCGCGACTTCCTTCTGCACATCCTGTTCGCGGCGCGCGAGGTCAGCCAGGCCGGGGTCGGCGATCGTCGCACGCGCGGCCGATTGCGCCAGCGCCGTCTGCACCGATTGGCCGCGCACGATGTCGGCGACGCGGAATGCTTCCTCGTTTGCGTTCAGCTTCGCGTCCTGCTCGAGCGGCGTGCCCGAGATCGTCATCAGTGTGTCGATATAGGCCTGGAGAATGGCTTGGCGGCGCAGATCGCGCATGGCGCGGCCCGTGCTCTCGTCCTGGCTTTGGCGCGAACGCTGGAGGAGTGTCGGCACCGCGCGCGCGAACAATTCCATGGCCACTTTGGGCTCTCCAGCCGCCGAGGCGCCCATGGCCTGGATCCCCAGCGCTTCCGCCGTGCCGTAATGGCGCGGGCCCAGGCGCTGCGTCGCGCGCGCGACGGCGCGCTCGGCCAGCGCGCGGCCTTCCGGCACGTTGCCGCTTTTGATCGCGGTCAACGCCACATCGGGGTCGGCGCCGAAGCGGCGGTTCCACAATTCCTTGTCATCGGCGAAGCGCGCCTGCACGGCGGTGAAGCCGGCCTGCGCGTCCTTCCACTTGCCTTTGACCATGAACGCGCGCGCCAAGGTGGCCTGGGCCTGCGCGCCCGTCATGGATGCGCCGCTGGCGCCGATCTTGTCCATGATCTCGAGCACGGCCTTGGCGATCAGCACGGCATCGTCGGTGCGCCCTTCCTCGGCGAGGATCATGCCCAGGCGCTGAAGCGTGTTGGCGGTTTCCGCCGAATAGGTGCCCTGCTCGGACAAGCGGCTGGTCAACGCCTGGCGCACCATGATCTCGGCCTCGATCGGCCGGTCGAGGCGAATCATGTTCATGGCGCGGTCCGAGAGCGCGGCGTCGCGCGTGGCGCGCACCCGGGTCGGGCGGCCGTTTGGATCCTTGAGGTCGGCGTCGATCAAGGGATCGAGGGACGCGACCGAGGCCGCATAAGCCGTATCGGCCTGCCCGACCTTCCCGCGCATGGACAGCACGTTGCCCCGCGCGCGATCGATGATGCCCCGGTAGAACGCATGGAATTGCGGCCCGCCGCCGGCAGGACGCCCTCCTCCCGCGCCTGCTCGGCCGCCGCCGCGGCCCAGTTCGGCCAGTCCCGCCTCGGCCCCGGCGAGCGCCTGTTCGGCACCCTCCAGATCGCCGGCGCCGGCCAACAGCAACGCCAGTGCGGCCTGAAGCGAAACTTTCTGCCCGGCATATTGGGTCGTGTTGACGGCCAGGGTGCGCAGCTCGATGGCGCGGCGCATATTTCCGCCCGCCTGCTCGGCGATCGAGAGATCCTGGTACAGACCGGCCTTGCCGGTGAACGTTTCCGTCTCGGACAGCTTCACCGCTTCCGACAGATCCTCGCGCGCCTGTTTGACGCGCCCGAGGCGATAGGCGGCCATGCCGCGCTGATGCAGCGCCGTGATCTTCTCCGACCCCGTCAATGTGTCGGGAACGGCCTGTTCGGCCGTCGCCTTGTCAGCGTCGACTTTGGCCTGGGACGGTTTGCTTTTTTCCAGAAGCGCCAGAACGTCGCGCACGCTGCGCGGCGGCGCGGGCGCCGCGGCGGAAACGGGTGCTTGCGGCAAGGCCGCCGATTGCTGCGCCCATGCGGGAGGGGACACGAACAACAGCGCCAGAGGCAGACCGCGAAAGACGCGGCGGATTGGTGAACGCATTCGACCGTCTCCCCCCTTTTGACGGGCCGGCGCATGACCACGCCGGACTGTACGCCCGCAGCCGGGCACGCGGCAGGTCCAGCCACCGTTAATTTTACGTTAGGGACCATTGCGTGCTGTGATCCGTGTCACCCGCTTGCCCCGCGCGGCGCGGCCGCTATGCTCCGCCGCCATGACGCATACACCCGAGACCCTGTTCCGGCGCTTCGACGAACTGGGCATCCGTTACACGAACCACGCCCATCCGCCGCTGTTCACGGTCGCGGATTCCAAAGAGTTGCGCGGGCAGCTGCCCGGCGGCCATTGCAAGAGCCTGTTCCTCAAGGACAAGCGCGGCGCGCTGCACCTGCTGGTGGCGTCCGAGGATCGCGCGGTCGATCTGAAGCAGCTCAAGAAGCGGTTGGGCGTGGGCAACCTGTCCTTCGCCAGCCCCGACCTTCTCTACGAGGTGCTGGGGCTGCGGCCGGGCGCCGTGACGCCCTTCGGCCTGATCAACGACGCGCAGACCCGCGTCCATGTGATGTTGGACAAGGGGATGCTGGCGCACGACCCGCTCAACTACCACCCCTTGGTCAACGACCAGACCACTTCGGTGTCGCCCCAGGATCTGATCGCCTTCATCCAATCCTGCGGCCATGCGCCCGAGGTGATCGACCTGGACCTGGACTACGATCCGGCGGCGCCCGCCGCCTGAGCGGGGGTTGCAACCGGCCCCGCCCAGGGCCAATTATGTCAGTGAATTCCGGAACATCCTCAAAGAGCGGGTAGCATGGAAACGATCATCGGCGGTAAGCCGGCGGGCGCGGGCGGCTGGATCAAGGACAGCGACACAGCCGGCTTCATGGCGGACGTCATCGAGTTGTCGCGCACGACGCCTGTCATCGTCGATTTTTGGGCGCCCTGGTGCGGCCCCTGCAAGCAGCTCGGGCCCCTGTTGGAAAAGGTCGTCAACGCGGCCAACGGCGCCGTGCGGATGGTCAAGATCAACGTCGACGAGAACCAGGAACTGGCGCAGCAGATGCGCATCCAGTCGATCCCGGTCGTCTACGGCTTCAAGAATGGCCAGCCGGTGGATGGGTTCACGGGCGCCCAGTCCGAGAGCCAGATCCGCAGCTTCGTCGAGCGGCTGCTCGGCGGTGCCGAGGTTGGTCCCGATCCGATCGACGAGGCGCTGGAGCAAGCCAAGGCCGCCCTGGATGCCGGCGACGCCGGCACGGCCGCCGCCATCTATGGCCAGGTCCTTCAGCACGACGCGACCAACGTAAAGGCCATCATCGGCATGGCGCGCTGCCGCATCGCCTCGGGCGATCTGGAGCAGGGCAAAAAGATTTTGGAAAGCTTGCCCAAGGAAGCCGCCAACGATCCCGACGCGTCGGCCGCGCGCGCCGCCATCGAACTGGCCGAGAAGTCCAAAGAGGTCGCGGGCCAGCAGGGCGAATTGCTGGCGCGCCTGCAGAAAGACCCGAACGACCACCAAGCGCGCTTCGACAACGCGATGGCGCTCTATGCCCAGAAGCAGACCGAGGAAGCCATCGACGAATTGCTCGAGATCATGCGGCGCAAGCGCGATTGGAACGAGCAGGGCGCGCGCAAGCAACTGGTGCAGATCTTCGAGGCGCTGGGTCCGACCCATCCGCTGACCGTCGCGGGACGGCGGCGCCTGTCCTCGATCTTGTTCTCGTAACCCAAGCGACTGGATTTGCTGTCGTGACGGAACAGGACTTCACCCAAGACCAGGTCATCTCGCTGGACACGCTGCCCGCGACCTTGCCGATCTTTCCGCTGGGCGGCGTGCTGTTGTTGCCGCGCACGGAATTGCCGCTTCATGTCTTCGAGCCGCGCTACCGCGCCATGACGCGCGACGCGCTGGCCGGCGGGAACATCGTCGGCATGGTTCAGCCGGTCGATCCCAAGGCCAAGGGCGCGCAACCGGCGGTCTATCCGGTCGGCTGTGCCGGCCGCATCACCAATTGCCGCAAGACCGACGATGGGCGCTATCACTACACCCTCGTCGGCGTCTGCCGCTTCCGCATCAAGGACGAGTTCCCGCTTCATGACGGCTATCGCCGCGTGGACGCCGACTACGCGCCGTACGAAGCCGACCTGGCGCCGCCCGCGAACGGCGTTGACCGCGCGCGGCTGGTGGCGCTGCTGCGCCCTTATTGCGAGGCGCGCGGCCTGAGCGCCGACTGGAGCACGGTGGAGAAAACCGCCGACGAAAAGCTGGTCTCGGCGCTGGCCATGATGTGCCCATTCGCGCCCAGCGAAAAGCAGGCGCTCTTGGAAGCATCGACCATCGGCGAGCGCGTGCGCGTGCTGGGTATGCTGATGGAAATGACCGTGGCCGGCAGCGCGGACGTGCCGCCCGTGCGGCACTGAAGCCTCGCAGAACGAATCCGCCCGGACTACGATTGCGCGCAACGGAGAACCGCATGAGCACCGTCGATCCCAAGCTGCTCGAGATCCTGGTCTGCCCCCTGACCAAGGGCCCGTTGCGCTATGACCGCGAGAAGCAGGAGCTGGTCAGCGAGAAGGCCGGCCTGGCCTATCCCATCCGCGACGGCATTCCGATCATGCTGGTCGACGAGGCGCGCAAGCTCGACGGCTGAGACACGCGCCGTGAGCGACGAGTTCGGTACCAAGCACTGGCCGGTCGAGATTCGCGTGAAAAGCGCGGAGAAGCGGCTGGAGATCGATTTCGACGACGGCAAGAACTTCGCCCTGCCCGCCGAACTGTTGCGCATCGAAAGCCCGTCGGCCGAAGTGCAGGGCCATGGGCCGGGCGGCAAGACGCTGGTGCCGGGAAAACGCAACGTCGGCATCGCGGGCGTCGATGCGGTCGGCAACTACGCCATCCGCATCCGCTTCGACGACGGCCACGACACCGGTATTTTCAGCTGGACCTATCTGCGCGAGATGGGCGAGCGGCAGGACGAGATGTGGAACGCCTATCTGGCCGCGTTGTCCGCGCGCGGCCTTAGCCGCGACAAATAACTAGAGCGCCTCTCCCCGAACGAGACGCGGCAGGTCGCCGGCCGTGCCCATCGCGTCGCGCATGAAGAAGCGCTTGAGCTGGGGAATCTCGTTCACCATGGCCAGGCCCAGGTCGCGCATCATCTGCACGGGCGGGAAAGCGGTCGAGAACAGACGGTTCAACAAATCCGTGGTTGCCGCCAGCGCGAGCCCATCGAAGCGGCGCCAACGCTCATAGCGCTCCAACACACTCATATCGCCAGGATCGAGGCCGAGCCGCGCCGCGTCGACCACCACCTCGGCCAACACGGCCACGTCGCGCAGACCCAGATTGAAACCCTGACCCGCGATCGGATGGATCGCGCGCGCCGCATCACCCAATAGTGCAAGGCGTGGCATCACGTAGCGGTCGGCCAAGGTGAAGGCCAACGGATAACTCCAGCGCGCGCCTTCGAGCGTCATCGCGCCGAGATGGGGACCGAAGCGATTTTCGATCTCGCGCGCGAAAGCAGCATCGTCGAGATCGAGCATAGCGGGCGCCAGATCGGCGCGCTCGGTCCACACGATGGACGAGCGGTCGCCGCGCATCGGCAGCACGGCCAGCGGCCCCGCGGGCAGGAAGCGCTCATGCGCCACGCCGCGATGGGGCTTCTCATGCGCGATGGTGCAGACGAGGCCCGTTTGCGGATAGGACCACTCGGCGACATTGATGCCGGCCGCACGGCGCATGGGTGAGTTGCGCCCGTCGGCGGCGACGGCCAGTAGTGCGGTGATCGTGCGCCCGTCATCGAGCGTCGCGGTTGCGCGGCCGCGCCCGCGTTCCAATTGCGCGACCGAGGCGGGTGCGATCATCTGCACGGTCGGCAGCGCCGCCAGATGATCGCCGAGCGCACGGCGGATCGCCGTGTTCTCGACGATGAAGCCGAGCGGATCGTTCCCCAGCGCCGCATGGTCATAGTGAAGGAAGAGCGGCGAGTCGCGATCCGACACGCGAATCTCGAGGATCGGCTCCGCGCCATCCGACAAGCGCGACCACAGGCCGATGCCGTCCAGCGCGCGCATGGCGCCGAAGGCGACGGCGGAGGTACGGCCGTCATAAGCGAGGGCGCGCGTCTCGGCCGGCCGTTCGCGGTCGACCAGGACGACCGCCAAACCCGCGCCACCCAACGCCGCCGCCAGGGTCTGGCCGGCCATCCCGCCGCCGACGATCAGCACGTCCGCCTGGATCATGATTTCAGGTCTCTATTCCTATAAATTGGCCAAATCCGCCCCGATCCAACCACAGAGGCCGTCCCGGAGCCAGCCTCGGCCCCCGCCAAGGTGTTAGCAGGGCCTGTTGCGGTTCTGCATTAACAATTGGCCCAGATCCTGTATATTAAAAGAAGAATCGAGCCCCAGGGGATGGGTCTCGTGACGGTTTCCTGCGCCCCTTACACTCCGGGGCGGGAGGCAGCCGTCTCGGACCCGAGAGGCACCTGAATGGCAACAGCCGTGAAAGTGGCCGGCCGCCGCAGCGCCGGCAAGAATGTCGAGCAGTTCCTGCGCCGGCGCTTGGTTGAATTGCGCGGCGCGGCGTGGCTGGCGGGGGCTTTGGCGCTTCTGCTGGCGCTGGTCTCCTTCCACACCACCGATCCGTCGCTGAATCAGGCGACCGCGGTGCCGACGCACAATCTGCTCGGCCTTCCGGGCGCTTATCTGGCCGACCTTCTGCTCCAGACGCTGGGTATCGCGAGCCTCCTGATCGTGGCGGGCTTTGCCATCTGGGGCGGACGTATCGTCCTGCACAAGGAACCGCCGGCGCTCTGGCTTCGCTTCACGCTTCTGCCCATCGGCATCGCATTGGCCGCCGCCGTCCTAGCCGCCCTGCCGGTGCCAGGATTCTGGCCGCTGGCCAGCAGCTTCGGCGGTTTTGCCGGGCTCCTGATCCTCGACCGGCTGGCCACGCTGATCGCGCTGGTCGGCATCCCCGCGCCGGTCACCGTCGCGGCCATCGTTCTGTTGCCGCTGGCGGTGCTGGCGCTAATGCAACCGCTTTGCTTCGGCCGCATGCAGCTTGCCTGGGCCGGCCAACGCATCGTCGCAGGCCTCCTGGCGCTCGCGCGCTTCCCCCTTTCTCTGCTGCGCCGCCGTGGCGCGAGCTTCGCGACCTTGGCCAGCGAGCTGCGCGGCGCACTCGGCCGCGCCGAAGAGCGCGCGTCGGCCGATGGTCCTGGGGTTGCCGTTACGCGTACCCTGCCCAGCTTCGACAATGACGACGAGGGTGAGGACGATACGCCGGAAGCCGCGTCCGAGCCCAGGGCGCCCAAGGTGCGCAAGACCAAGGCCAAACCCAAGCAGACGGCCATGGTCTTCAACGGCGATGATCGCAAGCTGCCGCCGCACGATCTGCTTCAACTGCCGGAAGCATCGTCCGGCAAGAAGATCGATCAGGACGCGCTGACCCAGAACGCGCGCCTGTTGGAATCGGTGCTGACCGATTTCGGCGTGAAGGGCGAGATCCTGAAAGTGTGGCCGGGCCCGGTCGTTACCCTCTATGAGCTGGAGCCCGCGCCCGGCACCAAATCCTCGCGTGTGATCAGCCTGGCCGACGACATCGCGCGCTCGATGAGCGCCGTGTCCGCGCGCGTGGCGGTCATTCCCGGCCGCAACGTGATCGGTATCGAGTTGCCCAACGCCCAGCGCGCGCGCGTCTATTTCCGCGAACTGTTGGGCTCGGACAGCTTCGAAGGCATCGACGGGTTGCCGCTGGCGCTGGGCAAGGATATCGGCGGCACGCCCATGGCCGTCGACCTGGCCAAGATGCCGCATCTCCTGATCGCGGGCACCACGGGTTCGGGCAAGTCAGTCGCTCTCAATACTATGATCCTGTCGCTGCTCTATCGCCTGACGCCGGAGCAGTGCCGCCTGATCCTGATCGATCCCAAGATGCTGGAGTTGTCTGTCTACGAAGGCATCCCGCACCTCCTCACGCCCGTCGTCACCGATCCGCGCAAGGCCGTCGTCGCGCTGAAATGGACCGTCCGCGAGATGGAAGACCGCTACCGCGCCATGTCGCAGTTGGGCGTGCGCAACATCGCCAACTACAACACGCGCCTGTCCGACGCGCGGCGCAAAGGCGAAGTACTGATGCGCAAGGTGCAGACAGGTTTCGACAGTGAAAGCGGCAAGCCCGTGTTCGAGGACCAGCCGCTGGACCTGCGCGCCCTGCCCTTCATCGTCGTGGTCGTCGACGAAATGGCCGACCTGATGCTGGTCGCCGGCAAGGATCTGGAAGCCGCCGTGCAGCGCCTGGCCCAGATGGCGCGCGCCGCGGGCATCCATCTGATGATGGCGACCCAGCGCCCCTCGGTCGACGTCATCACCGGCACGATCAAGGCCAACTTCCCGACCCGCATCAGCTTTCAGGTCACCTCCAAGATCGACAGCCGCACCATCCTGAGCGAACAGGGCGCCGAGCAGCTCTTGGGCCAGGGCGACATGCTTTACATGGCTGGCGGTGGGCGCATCACGCGTATCCACGGCCCCTTCGTTTCCGACCAGGAGGTCGAGGGCGTGGTCAATTTCCTCAAGAGCCAGGGCGAGCCCGAGTATCTGGAGGAGGTCACGGAGGACGATTCGGCCAGCGTTGGCGGCGAGGGCGGCGGCGACGGCGACGGCGGGGACGATCTCTACGATCAGGCCGTGGCCCTGGTCGCGCGAGAGCGCAAGGCCTCGACCAGCTTCATCCAGCGCCATCTGCAGATCGGCTACAACCGCGCCGCGCGCATCGTCGACCGCATGGAGGCCGAGGGCTTTATCAGCGCCGCCAACCATGTCGGCAAGCGCGAGGTTCTGGGCGGCGGCGGGGAGTCCCGGACGGCCTATCGCTGAGGCCACCCCCCTGGCAAAACGAGCCTTCAATCCCTATTTACTTACCATGACCAAGCTTCTCGGCGCCCTTTGCGGCGCCTTTATCATGCTCGCCGCGTCCGCCGCTTCGGCCGCCCCGGCGGCCCCCAAGGGCAAGCCCCTGACGGACGCCGACCGCGCCGATATCCAGCGTGTGCAGGACTATCTGAACGGCGTGCGCACCCTGAAGGCCAAGTTCATCCAGACCGACCCCAACGGGAAGTCGGTCAGCGGGGTCGTCTCCATGCAACGGCCCGGCAAGATGCGCCTGGAGTACGATCCGCCGGTTCCCATGCTGGTGGTGGTGACGGGCATCTGGGTCGTCTACGAGGACACCGAATTGCACGAAGCCACCTATGTGCCGATCAATTCCACGCCCGCCGGTTTCCTGCTGAAGGAGAACATCCAGTTCGGCAAGGACGTGCATGTCCTGTCGCTGGACCGCGGCCCCGGCGTGATCCGCATGACCGTTTCCGACAAGCGCGACCTGGGTTCGGGCGCCCTGATCCTGACCTTCAGCGACAAGCCCATGGTCCTGCAGAAATGGACCGTGATCGATTCCTTGGGCCAGACCACCGAGGTTGCCCTGCAGGACACGAAGTTCGGCGTCAACTTCCCGCCCGCGACGTTCCAATACGTCGACAAGGGTCCGAACAAGCAGGAGCGCCAGTAGGCGTTTAACGCAGCGGCCGGAACGGACGGAGGAGAAGTCGCGGCAGCGACTCTTCGGCCGCGCCCTCCATGCCGATTTCCATTCCGGACGCCCGCCGTGTCGCGCTGCGCGAGCGGAACAGGTGATCCCACACCGACAGGACCGTGGCGTAGTTCGAATCCGTATCGCGCCGCACGGCGTGGTGATGCACCCAATGGATCGAGGGCGTCACCACGAGCCATGAGAGCGCGCGTTCGGCGGATGCGGGCAGTCGGACGTTCGAGTGATGGAACAGCGAGGCCGTGAGCACCAAAGCCTCGAATGCCACGACCGCTTCCAGCGTCATTCCCAACAGAACGATCGGCACGGTGCGGATCAGCGCCGACAGCACCACCTCGCCAGCATGGAAACGCCCCGCCGTGGTCGTGTCGAGAAACCGGTCCAGATGGTGCACGCCGTGGAAGCGCCATAGGAACGGCACGCGATGGTTCGCCCGATGCCACAGATAGATCCACAGGTCGAGCACCAGCAGGTCGAGCGCGAACCCCGTCCAGCCTGACCAGGGACGCCAAGCCAGGCCCTGCGCGGACGCCCACACCGCGACCGGAACGACGATCAAGGGGCCCAGCGCGGCGTTGACGGCCCAGAACATGCCGTTGCGCGCGAGGCGGCGCGGGTCGCCCCACCAGCGCCATCGCGATCCGGACGGCGCCTCCCGCCGCGGAGCCGCGGGCGCAAACCGCTCCGCCAGAAACAAAAAAGCGAACCACGCCGCGATGGCGATGCCCTTGTAGGCCAGCAGCGGTTCGGCCAACGCGCCCATCCCCATCAGTTACGGCTCCGCGGCACGACCGGCAAGCACGCCTTGCCCCGCGTGAAGCTTGCGTGATAGCGAATTCGTCATGGGCACTTCGCTTCCTCCCGGCCAGGCAAACGCGTATCCGGATGCGCCGCTGGTCGGCATTTCGGCCTGCGTGCGCACCATCGGCCCGCACCCGTTTCACGCGGCCGGCGACAAGTATGTCGTCGCGATCTCGCATGGCACGGGGGCGCTTCCGGTCATCCTGCCTTCGCTCGGCAGTTGGTACGACCCCGCCGACCTGTCGGAACGTATGGACGGACTGCTGTTCACCGGCAGCCCGTCGAACGTCGAGCCGCATCTTTACCAAGGCGCGCCAAGCGTGCCGGGCACCGATCACGATCCGCATCGCGACGCCACCGCGCTGCCGTTGATCCGCGCGGCGATCGAGACGGGCGTGCCGCTGCTCTGCATCTGCCGCGGCATCCAGGAATTGAATGCAGCCTTGGGCGGTACGCTGCACCAGCGCATCCAGGAAATTCCTGGCAAGCTGGATCACCGCGAGAGACCGGACCTTGAAACCGCGCAACGTTATGCGCCTGTCCACGACGTGGCACTCGCACCCGGCGGATTCTTCGCCGGCCTGTCCGGCACGACCTCGCTGTATGTGAACTCGCTGCACGCCCAAGGCATCGACCGCCTGGCCGACCGGTTGCGCGTGGACGCGACGGCGCCGGACGGCATCGTCGAGGCCGTCACGGTGAAAGATGCGCGCGGCTTCGCGGTCGGCGTGCAGTGGCATCCCGAATGGCGCTTCTGGGAGAACGCGGTGTCGCGCGCGCTCTTCACCGCCTTCGGCGATGCGTGCCGCGCTCGCGCCGCACGGCGCAAGCCGGGGCGCCGCGCCGTCGCCTGAATCGGGGGCATGCAGTATGTGCATGTCAGACATGCCTTCAGCGCGCCTCTCGCATGCCTTCGGGTTCTTAAGTCATAGGGCATGGAGCGGCCCGTGTCGCAAAGACCGGGTCGCCCGAGGGCGGCTCCCCTGACGCCCCTCGGGCTCCGTAAGGAAGCTTCGGGCGCCCGGTCTCCCCCCGACCGGGCGCCCTCATTTTTGCCTCATAATCTAAAAATATCGTTTAATATCAATTTGATAAAGAGATCGCGCCCGGCCGCGCCAGCGGTTATAACGGCGCGCCGCCGCACCAAGGAAACACCCCATGGCCTTGCGCATCGCCACCTGGAACATCAACAGCGTCCGCCGCCGCCTGGACGGGCTGGCGCGCTTGGCTGCGGAGGCCAAGCCCGACGTCATCTGCCTGCAGGAAACCAAGGTTCAGAACGACGACTTCCCGCGCGAGGCGATCGAGAAGCTGGGCTACCGCCACCAGTTCATCCACGGGATGAAGGCCTATAATGGCCTGGCCATCCTGTCGCGCAAGCCGATGCTGAAGATGGAGGCGCGCCGCTGCGTCGACCGTGAGGATTGCCGCTATGCCTCGGCGATCATCGACGGGATTGAAATCCACAACTGCTATGTGCCCGCTGGCGGCGACATTCCCGATATCAAGCTGAACGATAAGTTCGCCCACAAGCTCGACTTCCTGGCCGAGCTGGAGACGTGGTGGACGGCGCGCCGCGCACCGAAGGCGAAAGCCATCCTCGTCGGCGATCTGAACGTGGCGCCGCTGGAAACCGACGTGTGGTCGCACAAGCAGCTTCTCGACGTGGTCAGCCACACTCCGGTCGAGGTCGAGCATCTAACGCGCGCGATCAAGGCGCATGACTGGGTCGACGCCGTGCGCCACTTCATTCCGCCGGAGCAGAAGCTCTATTCCTGGTGGAGCTATCGCAACCGCGACTGGAACGCGTCCGACCGCGGCCGACGTCTGGACCATGTCTGGGTCACGCCGGCCATGAAGGCCTCGCTGAAGAGCGCGAAGATTCTGCGCGACGCGCGCGGCTGGGACGACGCCTCCGACCACGTGCCGGTGGTGGTCGAGATCAAGTGACGGTCAGGCGCGCACGCGTCGGATAAAATAACGCCCCGCCTCGACGCCCGGCGGTAACGGCAGCTCTTCCCACCGCGCCGCGCGCATCACCTGGTCACCCACCACGATTCCACCCGGCGCCATCAGTGCATCGATCAAGGGCGCGATCTCGGCACCCAACGCTTGGCTTGCAACTTCGTCGCCGCTGCCGATATCGGCATGGCAGATCGCGACCTTGCCGCACAGCGACGATGCAATCTGGGTCAAGGTCGCGCGAAAATCGCCGAGCAGAAGATGCGCCACATCGGGAACGCAGGCCGGATGAGCGGCGACGTGCCGGTCGAAGGCGAAAATCTCGCGCCCTTTCCCGCGATCGCGCAGATGATCGTAAGTACGCCCGTTACCGAGGCCGACTTCGATCACCGGGCCCGGAAGCGAAGCCGCCAGTTCGACCGCGCGGTCGATGCAGGCACGCTGTGCCTCCAACCGCCGGATGAAACTGTCGAGGCGGCTCACGACTGCTTGGACAGGGCCGCGAGCTGCTGGTTGGTCCGGTCGAGACGGCGTGCCAACTCGCGCATGATCTCCACCGCCATCTGCGGGAATTCCTTCACCATGCGAAGGAACAGATCCTTGGAGATCTTGAGCGCCACCAATTTGTCGACGGCCACCACCGTTGCCGTACGCGGCACGTCGCACAACACGGCGATCTCGCCGATGATGCTGTGCTTGCCGATGGTGGCCACCTTGCGCTGATTGTCGGCCGTGCCGATCACGACGTCGGCCTGACCTTCCAGAACGATATAGGCGGCGTCGCCCATGTCGCCCTGGCGGAAGATGGCCTGGCCTTTGGCATAGGTTAGCCGCTCGCTGGTGAAGGCTAGAAGCTTCAGCTTGGACGGCTCCAGATTGGAGAACAAGGGGATACGCCGGAGCGCGTCGACTTCCTCGTTGATGCTCATGCTTTCCTCCGTACTCCGCTATTCGTCCTTCAGCATCGCGTGGAACGCGGTGCCGGGTTTGTCCAACTCGTCGTAATGCCCTTGTTCGATGACGCGTCCGCCCTGCATCACGAGCACGCGATCGAAGGAGCGCGCCAGGCTTGCGCGGTGGAGCGCCCAGATCAGCCCGCCGCCGCGGAATGTTTCCATCAATCCGTTAAGAATTCGCGACTGAGACTGGCCATCGAGCGACGCCGTCGCCTGGTTCACGATCATGATATCCGGGTTCTTCATCAGGCAGCGCGCAATGCCCAATTTTTGCCGCTGACTGCTCGACAGGCGCGAGCCGCCGACGCCGACCTGGAAGTCTAAACCGGCCTGCATCACCTTCGGCCGCAGGTCGAGCGTGGTCAGCACGTCGGACACCAATTCGCCGATGCGCGCCTGACCCTCGGCCTGCCCGTAAGCCAGTTTACCGAACAGGATGTTGTCCTGCAGCGTGGACGCGGCGTTATAGGTGTTCGCGTCGAAGAACTCGATCGAACCGCGCAGGTTTTCCGGAAGCTCGGCCGCGAACAGTTTGCGCGCTTCCAGAATGCGCGTCTCGAACGCCGCGTCGATCAAGCCCAAGCGGTGCCGTGCGTTGATCAACTTGAAGGGCAGGGTCAGGAGCCGCGCGCGATCCTCGGCCGACATGGCGGCCGGCTGCATGCCCTCGGTGCGCGTGACCAACGCCTGGAACTCCGGCAGATCGTCCGAGCTGATGAAGCTGAACTGCTCGAAGAACTGGTGCCCGGGTGGCAGGCCCGAGAACAACTCGACCATCGTCTCCGCCACCTTGCGGCCCATGACGATCAGGTCGTTGGTCAGCCCCGCCTTGTCGAGAATCTGGAGCACGTATTTGTTGGTGGCCAGGGCGTCATCGGCGAAGGCGCCGCCCGTGGGCGTGCCGAACAGCAGGTTTTCCGCGAGCGAGGCATTCTCGTTGTACTTGGCGGCATCGAACGGTTCGACCAGCGCGGCGAGCGACGGGTCGGACTCCAAGCGCTCCTTCAATGCCGCGCGCGCCTTGAGGATGGCCTCGGCCAAATCCGCACGCCGGGCCGGATCGATCCGGCCGCGCAATCCCATGTGATAGATGTCGTCGTCCATGCCGACGAGATCGAGGAGCTTGAGCGCCTTCTGCTCCAACTCGTCCGGCCCCGCGACCCCCGCGGCGTCATAATCGATCCAATCGGCCAGGATGTCGTGGGGCGAGTTGCCGGATTGGATGGCCCAATATTTCACCCGCTCGCGTTCGCGCTTGCCGGCCTCGTCCAGATCCGGCTCGCGCAGCGGCCGGTGTTTCAGGCTGTAATAGAGATTGTCGCGCACGCTGGTGCCCAGCATGTGCGCGGCGTGTGTGACGTAGGCGATGCGGCGGCCGGTGACGGATTCGGGCAGCGGCACCAGATTCTGCCCACCCACCATGATGCTGCCGGCTGTCGGCGTCAGAAGCCGCGCGAGCACGAGCGGTAGTTCGTCCTTACCGCTGGTGCCATCGCCCACCACCGCGATCTTCTCGGTCAGCGGCACGGTGAAGTTGACGCCGTCGAGGAATTTAACCGCGCCGCCTTCGGTCAGCGTCACGCTGGACAGCGCGTAATCGCCCTTAAGCCGCACGCCTTCCGGCGGGTCGTCGTCCAGCATTTTGACATCGACCAGGTCCGGCGGCTGGAACTGGCCGACCACCTGCTCGTACTTGATGCGGATGTCTTCCTTCTGCTGGTAGTAGTCGAGCAGTTCCTTCCACGGACCCGCCAGATCCTTCTGCGCGGCGATGACGGCCACCAGCGCGCCGATATCCACCTTGCCCTCGAACACCAGATAACCGCCGATCGCATAGAATAAAAACGGTGTCAGCTGGTTGATCGAATTGTTGAGGAACTTTGCCAGGAACTTGAGCTGATAGATGTCGTAGCGGATCTTGTAGATCGTGCCGAGCCGGTGCGAGAAATCGGCGCGTTCGCGCGCCGAAGTATCGTTGGCATGGACGTCCTGGATACCGGCAATGGTCTCGCCGATACGGTCGGCCAGGCTGCGCACCGTCTGCACGCGACGCTTGGCCAACTGGTTCACGCGCTTCTGGATGCGCGGGATGACGTAGATCTGCACCGGATAGAAGGCCAAGGCCGCGGCGCCCAGGATCGGGTCCTGCACCAGAATGAAGATCAGCGGCACGATCAGGAGGCCGCCCTGGTAGATCGGCTGGACGAAGGCGTCGCCGATGAAGCCGCCCATGGGCTCCACTTCGGATGTGATCATCGGGATCGTTTCGCCCGAAGACATTCTTTTGAAGTGCGGCAGAGGGAAGCGAAGGATGCGCACGTAAAGCTCGTAGCGCAGGCGGCGCAGCATGCGCTCGCCCATCCGCCCCTTGTAGACATTGATGTAGAACTTGAAGCCGCCGTTGATCAGCGTGAGCACCAGGAAGATCGCGCACAACATGAACAGATAGTGGTGCGCGTTCAGCGGGAGGCCCTGGACGATGTGGGCCGGATAGCTGCCCAGCGAGCCGTCCTTCACATGAACGGCCACGTCTTTCAGGTGATTGATGATCAGCTTGGGCAGGTCGTAGGAATAATACAGGAACGGATAGGAAACGGCGGCGAGGATCAAAAGAACGATCTGCTCGCGCTTGGAGTGGCGAAGGATGAAGCCGTATAGACTTTTCGGCATGTGACCAGCGCCCCCGTCGCTCCGGCTTTTATCGCGCGTTCCACGGGGAAATGTCATATTTTCCCAACGTGTCCGAGCTTACGCTAAGGGCCGGTACGAACAAAGACAACACCCAAAGGCCTATGCCATAGTTCCGCGATCCTGTGGGGGATACAGAGACTCTGGGGGAGTTCCGATGACTCGCGGTACGAGCGGCGCCCGCGTCCTGATTTATAGCCACGACAGCTTCGGCCTCGGCCATCTGCGCCGCTGCCGGGCCATCGCGCATTCGCTTGTGCGCGCCAATCGCGACATGTCGGTCCTGATCCTGTCGGGCTCGCCCATCATCGGCAGCTTCGACTTCCGCACCCGCGTCGACTTCGTGCGCGTGCCGGGCGTCATCAAGCTGCGCAACGGCGAATACACCTCGCTGAGCCTGCATCTGGACGTGCAGGAGACGCTGGCGCTGCGCGCTTCGATCATCCGGCACACCGCGGAGATCTTCGAGCCGGACCTGTTCCTCGTCGACAAGGAGCCGCTCGGTCTGCGCGGCGAGGTGCGCGAGACGCTGGAGATGCTGAAGGATCGCGGAACGCCGCTGGTGCTCGGCCTGCGCGACGTGATGGACGAGCCCTCGCTCCTTGCGCCTGAATGGGAACGCAAGGGCGTGATGCCCGCTCTGCGCGACCTGTACGACGAGATCTGGGTCTATGGCCTGCCGCAAATCTGCGATCCGCTGGAAGGCATCGAGCTGCCCTGGTCGGTCTACCGCAAGGTCACCTACACCGGCTATCTGGGCCGCGACCCCATGGCCGACCGGCCCGCGTCGCTGAACAACTCGCTGATCAACGAACCGTTCCTATTGGTCACGCCGGGCGGTGGCGGCGATGGCGGCGAGCTGATCGATTGGGTTTTGTCGGCCTACGAGGTCGATAAGAAGCTGCCCCTGCCGGCGCTCGTGGTCTTCGGCCCCTTCATGCAGCCAGAGCAGAAGGCCGTGTTCCAAGCCCGCGTGGACGTGCTGCCGCGCGTGCGCGCCATCACCTTCGACGCCCATATCGAGGACCTCTTGGCCCGCTCCGCGGGCATCGTGGCCATGGGCGGCTACAACACGTTCTGCGAGATCCTGTCCTTCGACAAACCCGCCCTGATCGTGCCGCGCACCCTGCCGAGACGCGAGCAGATGATCCGCACCGCGCGCGCGCAGGATTTGGGCCTGATCAAGATGCTGGTCGACGACGGTGTGCGCGATCCGTGGCGCATGGCAACCGCGCTGCGTCACTTGCCGCAACAGGCGCGGCCATCCGACGTCGTCGTGCCGGGACTTCTCGATGGACTCACGAGCGTGAACCGGTTGGCCGGCCGCTGCATCGCGGCCGCTCCGCAACCGCGGGTGGTGGCGTTGCAACAAGGTCTTTGAGGCCGCGCGGGAATCATGGCCGCGCCGGTTGCGTTCATTCTCAAGGGCTATCCCCGCCTGTCCGAGACCTTCATCGCGCAAGAGATCCGCGCGCTCGAGCAGCGCGGCCTCGACATCCGCATCTTCTCCATGCGTCATCCGACCGACCGCGCGGTCCATCCGGTCCACCTCGAGATCACGGCGCCGGTTTCCTATCTGCCCGAGTATCTGCACGATGCGCCGCTGCGCGTCTGGCGCGCGTGGCGGGCGATGCGGCGGCGGCCGGGCTACCGCGCCGCGCGAAAGATATTTCTCGCCGATCTGCGCCGCGATCCGACGCCCAACCGCATCCGCCGCTTCGGCCAGGCGTTGGTGCTGGCCCACGAGCTGCCCCAGGAGATCGGCGCGCTGCATGCCCATTTCCTGCACACGCCCGCTTCGGTCGCGCGCTATGCCGCGATCCTGACGGGCCTGCCCTGGACCTGCTCGGCCCACGCCAAGGACATTTGGACCACGCCGGAGTGGGAGAAGCGCGAGAAGCTGGCCGCCATGGCGTGGCTGGTGACCTGCACCGACGCGGGCCGCGCCCATCTGGCCGCGCTGGCGCCGTCGCACGAGAAGGTCGAGCTGGTCTATCACGGCCTCGACCTCGCGCGCTTTGCATCCGCCACGACGCCGCGCGCGACGGCGACACCCATGATCCTGTCGGTTGGGCGCGCGGTGGAGAAGAAAGGCTTCGACGATCTTCTGGCGGCGCTGGCCGCCCTGCCGCCTGCGCTCGGCTGGCGCTTTATCCATGTCGGTGGCGGCCCGCTGTTGCCCGCGCTCAAGCGCCAGGCGACGCAGAGCGGCATCGCAGCGCACATCGAATGGCGCGGCGCCCTGCCGCAGGACGAGGTGCTGCGGCTCTACCGCGAAGCCGATCTGTTCGTGCTGCCTTCGCGCGTGGCCGGCGACGGCGACCGCGACGGACTGCCCAACGTCTTGATGGAAGCGCAAAGCCAAGGCGTGGCCTGCATCTCGACCGACGTGTCGGGGATTCCGGAGCTGATCCTGGATCGCGAGACCGGCGTGCTGGTGCCGCCGCACGATCCGTCCGCTCTCGCCCGCGCGATCGAAACCCTGTTGGCCGACCCGGACGCGCGCGCGCGCCTGGGCGCGGCGGGACAGGCGCGCGTCATCGAGAAATTCTCCCACGCCGTCGGCATCGACGTGCTGGCCGCGAAATTCGGTATGTCATGCGCATCGCCTTCCACGCGCCGCTGAAGCCGCCCGATCATCCAGTGCCCTCGGGCGACCGGCTGGTGGCGCGGCTGCTGATGGCGGCGCTAACGCGCGGCGGGCACAGCGTGGAATTGGCGTCCCGTTTACGCACTTGGAACGGCGCAGGCGACGCAGCGCGCCAAGCGCGCATTCGCGAGATCGGCGCGCGCATGGCCACGCGGCTGGTGCGCCGCTACCGCGCGGCCCCGCCCGAGGCGCGGCCTCAGGCTTGGTTCACCTATCACCTCTATCACAAGGCGCCTGATTGGTTGGGACCAGCTGTGGCCGATGCGCTGAACATCCCCTACGTGATCGCCGAAGCCTCCGTCGCCAACAAGCAGGCCAACGGATCATGGCGTATGGGGCACGAGGCCGCGATCAAGGCCGTTGCCCGCGCCGATGCGATCATCTCGCTCAACGAAGCCGACGAAGGCGGCTTGCGCCCGTGGGTCACCGACGATTCACGGTTGCATCGCCTGGCACCATTCCTCGATCCAGCGCCGTTCGCCGCTGCGCAGGCCGCCCGTGCGGGCCATCGCGCGGCGCTTGCGCGCGATCATGGATTGGACCCCGCGCGGCCCTGGCTGGCCACTGTCGCCATGATGCGCCCGGGCGACAAGCTGCGCTCTTATAAGTTGCTGGCAGACGCGCTGCGGCGCGTGAACGATCGGCCTTGGCAGCTCGTGGTCGCGGGCGATGGGCCCGCGCGTCCAGAGGTCGAGGCTGTTCTGTCCACCTTGGGCCACGATCGCGTGCGTTTCGCCGGGCGTCTCGACGAGGCGGCGCTGCCGGGTTTCTACGCCGCCGCTGACCTTTATGTTTGGCCTGCCGTGCGCGAGGCTTTTGGCATGGCATTTCTGGAGGCGCAGGCCAGCGATTGCCCCGTGGTCGCCGGCGCGGAGGGCGGCGTGCCCGGCATCGTCCATGATGGCGAGACCGGCGTGTTGACCGCGCCCGGCGACACGGCGGAATTCGCGCGCGCGGTCGCGCGGATGCTCGACGACGAAAATCTTCGCCGCCATATGGGCGCGAATGCGATGCGGCGCGTGATGGCAGATCACAGCATCGACGGCGCCGCGCGCGCACTCGGCGCCATCCTCGCGCGTGTCACGCGAGGCGCGGCATGACCGCGCTCGTCCTCATCCGCCACGGACCGACCGAGTGGAACGAGATCGGCCGCGTCCAGGGGCATACCGACATTCCCTTGTCCGAAGCCGGGCGCGCGCGGGTGAAGAGTTGGCGCGCGCCGGCGGAATTCCTTGCCCACCATTGGATCGCAAGCCCGCTTGCGCGTGCGCGGGAGACGGCCGAGATCCTGGCAGGACGCGCGCCCGCGCTGGAGCCGCGCATCGCCGAGATGCATTGGGGCGAATGGGAGGGCGAGACGCTGGAGAATCTGCGCGCGCGCTATGGCGACGCCATGGTGGAGAACGAGGCCAAAGGCCTCGATTTCCGCGCCGTTGGCGGAGAGAGCCCGCGCGATGTCTGCGCGCGCATCGCTTCGTTCTTTGCCGAGCGCGCACGCACCGGCCAGGATACGGTCGCCGTCAGCCACAAGGGCGTCATCCGCGCCGCGCTGGCGCTGGCGACCGGCTGGGACCTGACCGGCAAGCCGCCGGCCGATCTCGACTGGTCATGCGCGCATGAATTCGCGCTCGATGTTGACGGGGCCATCCGCCCCGCGCGCCTCAACATCCCGCTCGCGCCGTGACCCAGCGCGTCCTGATCTATGTCCAGCACCTGCTCGGCAGCGGCCATCTGCGCCGCGCCGCGGCGCTCGCACGCGCCTGTGAAACATCGGGCATGGACACGCTCCTGGTCTCCGGCGGGCGGCCCATCGCCGATCTGGATTTCGGCCATGCATCGCTCCTGCAGCTTCCATCCGCCGCCGCGCGCGACGAAAATTTTTCCGGCCTGATCGACGATCGTGGCGCGGACGTGGACGATGCATGGCGCGTGGCGCGGCGCGATGCACTGCTGACGGCGTTCGCAAAATTCAAACCCGACGCGCTGGTGACGGAAACCTATCCATTCGGGCGGCGGCAGATGGCATTCGAGCTGACGCCGCTTCTCGATACCGCTTTGGCCGCGCGTCCACAGCCTTTCATCGTCTCCTCCGTGCGCGACATCCTGCAGGCGAAGTCCGGCATGGTTTCGGATCAGATGGCCGCCATCGCGCGGCGCTTCGATCATGTGCTGGTCCATGGCGATCCGGCTTTCGTCGCCCTCGACGCGAGCTTTCCACTCGACGCCACGCTGGCGGCCAAGATCGCCTACACCGGCTATATCGCCGAGCCCGCCGAGGCCCGCGGCGCCGTGGGCGATCCCGGCTGGGACGAGGTGATCGTCTCCTCGGGCGGAGGCGCGGTGGGTGCGGCGTTGCTGGCCACCGCCATCGCCGCGCGTCCTTTGACGACGGCGAAGGATAAAGTTTGGCGTCTTCTCGCTGGAGGCGAATTGCCGGGGGGTGATTTCGCGCGTCTGCAGGCAACGGCACCGCAAGGCGTCATCGTCGAGCGCGCACGCACGGATTTTCGCCGCCTCTTGGCCAATGGCCGCCTCTCGGTCTCGCAGGCCGGATATAATACGGTGATGGAGATTCTCGCCGCCCGCATCCCCGCCGTGCTGGCCCCCTTCGCCGGAAACGGACAGACCGAACAGCCCTTGCGCGCGGATCTGTTGCGCGCACGCGGACGCGCCGAGCTGGTCGCGGAGAATGCGCTGACACCATCCACCCTCGCCGCGGCGATCGACCGCGCCCTCGCCGCGCCGGTCGTGGAGATTGCGCTGAAGCGGGATGGTGCGCGGGAAAGCGCCCGGCTGCTGGCCGGCTGGCTCGCCGGGAAAGCGCCGGTGGCATGACCAACGCTTGGGACGCGCTGACGCGCGAACTCGATCTTTGGGGTCAGGCTGGAAAGACGGCCGATTTCTGGTGGCGCGACGACGACGCCCATCAGCCCTCGCCTGCCCTCGACCGGCTGGCGGCGACCGCCCGGGGCGCCCCTATCGGCTTGGCCGTGGTGCCCGCCAAGCTGCTCGATGCTCTCGTTCAAACTATTGATAAGTATGGGAATATAGCCGTTCTTCAGCACGGCTATTCGCACCAGAACTACGCCAATCCATCCGACGCCAAGATCGAACTGGGACCCCAGCGGCCCTTGGTCCACACGCTGGGCGATCTGGCCACCGGCTGGGCACGTTTGGAAGCCGTCTTCGGCCCGCGCGCCCTGCCCGTCCTGGTGCCGCCTTGGAATCGCCTCGCGCCCGGCCTTGTTCCTCTGCTGCCGGAAATCGGCTATCGTGGCCTGTCTACCTATGGCGCGCGCAGCCGGCCGGAGCCCATTCCCAACCTGGCCCAGGTGAACACCCACGTGGACATCGTCGATTGGCACGGCAGCCGCGGCTTTCTGGGCGAAAATGCCGTGCTGGGCCGCGCGGTGGATTTCTTGGCGCGTCGCCGAGCCAGACAGATCGACGCGGACGAGCCGACGGGCATTTTGAGCCACCATCTGGTCCATGACGGTGCTTGCTGGGCGTTTCTCGAGCGGCTTGTCGCACTGATCGAAGCCCACAGCGCGGCCCGCTGGCGCCGGCCGGCGGATTTGTTCCGCCCCCGCCCGGTGACGCCCCGGCGCGCGCGACCGACGGAAAAGAGCGCATGAACGTCCATCGTTACGACAAACACAGCGTGCGCGCCGATCTGCGCCGTGCGGCCATGGGCCTGCTCCTGACCGCGGGTCCGATGCTGCTGTTGGGCGACAGCACTGTGGCCTTGGTCATTCTGGGCGTGCTGGCTCTTTTGTTCCTGGCCTTCGGCCTGCGCACGATTCTGCGCGGCATGATGCTGGTTCATGTCACGGAACACGGGCTAAGCTCCGACCCTCTGGGCGGACGCAAGGGGAGCTTGCCCGGGCTCGCGCCACGGACGATCGCGTGGCGCGATATTCGCAAGGTCGGCTTGCGGTTTTTCTCGCTCAAGCGCGACCGGTCGGAGGGGTGGATGGAATTGAGCCTGGGGGACGGCCACCGAAGCCTACGGCTCGATTCGACCCTGGACGGGTTCAAGGACATCGTCGTTCGCGCGGCCGAGGCCGCGCGCGCCAACAACGTGGCGCTCTCCGACAGCACGAAAGCCAATCTGTCCGGTCTGGGCATCCACATCCCCGCCGGAGACGCCGCGTGACCGAGGATCTTCTGCGCGTCGAAGACTTGAAGATCGATTTCCACGTCCATGGCGGCGTGATCAACGCCGTGAAGGGTGTGTCGTTCAACATCAAGCAGGGCTCGACCTTGGCCCTGGTGGGCGAATCGGGTTCGGGCAAGTCCGTCATCGCCCAAGCCATCATGGGTATCCTGCCCAAGGTGGGACGGGTTGCCGGCGGGCGCATTCTGTTCTCGGACCCCGCCGCCAACGGCGCCGTCGTCGACATCGCCGGGCTCGACCCCGACGGTCAGCCCATGCGGCGGATTCGCGGCGGACGTATCTCGATCATCTTCCAGGAGCCGATGACCTCGCTGTCGCCGCTCCACACCGTGGGCGATCAGGTCAGCGAGGCGCTCCATCTTCACCGCGACGTGGACAAGGCCACGGGCAAGGACCTGACCATCGAAATGCTGCGACTGGTCGGCTTTCCCGATCCCGAGCGCGCCTATCGCAACTATGCCTTCGAGTTGTCCGGCGGGCTGCGCCAGCGCGCCATGATCGCCATGGCGTTGATCTGCCGTCCCGGACTGCTGATCGCCGACGAGCCTACGACGGCGCTCGACGTCACCATCCAGGCGCAAATCCTGAAGCTCTTGGGCGACCTGCAGCGCGAGCTGGGCATGGCTGTCCTGATCATCACCCACGACCTGGGCGTGGTGGCCAACGTGGCCGAGGACGTGGTCGTGATGTTCCGCGGCGAGGTGATGGAATCCGGCTCGGCCAAGGAGCTGTTCCGCGACCCGCGTCACCCGTATCTGAAAGGCCTGTTCCGCGCCGTTCCGCATTTCGACATGAAGCGCGACGAACGCCTGGTGCCGTTGCGCGAGATCAAGGGCGAGATGGGCCACCTTCTGAAGAAGAAGGAGGCGCCGCCCGCGACCAGCCCCGAGCCCATCCTCAAGGTCGGCCATATCTGCAAAAGCTTTCAGATCCGCGGCGGCCTGACCGGCGGTCAAGCCATCAGCCGCATCCTGGCGGTGGACGATGTCAGCTTCGACATCGCGCGCGGCGAATGCCTGGGCCTGGTCGGCGAAAGTGGCTGCGGCAAGACGACCCTGTCCAAGATCATCATGCGCGCGCTGAAGCCCGACACGGGCACGGTCACGTACCACGACGGCAAGAAGCCGGTCGACGTGCTGGCGCTCGAAGGCCGCGAACTGATCGATTTTCGCAAGAAGTTGCAGCTCATTTTCCAGGACCCGTTCAGCTCGCTTAATCCGCGCATGACGGTGTTCGACATCATCAGCGAGCCGCTGGTCATCCATAAAGTCGGCGATTCGGCCTATCGCGCCGAGATGGTGAAGGAACTGCTGCGCCTGGTCGGCCTCGACGTCCGGCATCTGAACCGCTATCCGCACAGCTTTTCCGGCGGACAGCGCCAGCGCATCGGCATCGCACGCGCGCTGGCGCTGCGTCCCGACATTGTTATCTGCGATGAACCGGTCTCGGCGCTCGACGTCTCGATCCAGGCGCAGATCCTCAATCTCTTGAAGGACCTTCAGTCCGAGTTGGGCCTGACCTATCTGTTCATCTCCCACAATCTGGCCGTGGTGGACTACGTGGCGGCGCGCATCGCCGTGATGTGCAAGGGCCGCCTGGTCGAATTAGCGCCGCGCGAGCTGCTGTTCAGCAATCCGGTGCATCCGTACACGAAGGCCTTGGTCGCCGCCGTGCCCTATCCCGACCTCAACCGGCGCCTCGACCTTTCGCTCCTGATGGAAGGCCGCGCGTCCGACCCCTCGGCTTGGCCGCGGCCGTTCACGATCGACGATCAGGCGCAGCCCGCGCTGATCGATTTGGGTGGCGGGCACTGCGTCCGCGCGGATGCGCGCGCCGACGTGCGGGAGCTGGCTTCGTGAAGCGTCTGGCGTTCCTCGGCTTCGCGCTCGCCCTGCTGACCGCCATCCCGGCCGGCGCGCAAACCAAGCTGCCGCCCCCCGAGGAAGTTCCGTCGCTCTCCAAGCTGGTCAAGGAAGGCAAGCTGCCGCCGGTTGCCAAACGGCTGCCGGAAACCCCGCGCGTGGTGACGTTCGAGGGCGGCGCACAGCCCGGCACCTATGGCGGTGCCTTGCGCATGCTGATGGCGTCGTCGAAGGACACGCGCCAGATGGTCGTCTACGGCTATACACGCCTGGTCGTCTGGACGCCCGAATACACGCTGGAGCCGGACCTTCTGGAATCCTACGAGGTGCAGGACGGGCGCATCTTCACGCTTCACCTGCGCAAGGGCCATAAATGGTCGGACGGCGAGCCGTTCACAGCCGAGGACTTTCGCTATTACTGGGAAGACGTGGCACTCAACAAGGAGCTGTCGCCGTTTGGACCTCCGAGCCAATTACTGGCGGACGGCGAGTTGCCGAAGTTCCAGGTCATCAACGAAACCACCGTCCGCTATTCCTGGCCGAAGCCCAATCCGTTCTTCCTGCCCGCGCTGGCCGGCACGACGCCGCTCTATATCTATCGTCCTGACAAATATCTGAGGCAGTTCCACGCCGTCTATTCCGACCCCTCGCTCCTGGCGCGCCGTGCCAAGGAACAAGGGCTTCAGAACTGGGCCGCGCTGCACAACCGGCAGGACAACCAATACCGCAACGACAATCCGGAGCTGCCCACGCTGGACCCCTGGATCCTCAAGACCACGCCGCCGTCGCAGCGATTCGTGTTCACGCGCAATCCGTACTATCACCGCGTCGATCCGCAGGGACGGCAACTGCCCTATATCGACGAAGTGATCATGAATGTCGCGGATGGAAAGATCATTCCGGCGAAGACGGGCGCGGGCGAATCGGACCTGCAAGCGCGCTATATCCGCTTCGACAACTACACGTTCCTTAAGGAAAGCGAGAAGCGTGTCGACCAGAGCGTGCTGCTGTGGCGCACGGCGGTCGGTTCGCAGTTCACGCTGTATCCCAACCTCAACGTCAACGATCCCGGCTGGCGCGCCCTGTTCCGCGACGCGCGCTTTCGACATGCGCTTTCGCTCGCGATCGACCGGCATGAAGTGAACCAAGTCATTTACTACGGCCTGGCCATCGAATCGGCGAATACGGTCCTGCCGGAAAGTCCGCTCTACAAGCCGGAATACCAGAAGGCCTGGAGCGGTTTCGACCTGGACCGGGCCAACGCGCTGCTCGACGAATTGGGAATGACCAAGCGCAACGCGCGCGGCGTGCGCCTGATGCCCGATGGCCGGCCGCTCGAGCTGGTGGTGGAAACCGCCGGCGAAAGTTCGGAGCAGGCCGACATCCTGGAGCTGGTCCGCGACACCTGGCAGAAGGCCGGCATCCGGCTTCTGATCAAGACGTCGCAGCGCGAAGTGTTCCGTAACCGCGTCTTCTCCGGCGACACGATGATGTCGGTCTGGACCGGCCTCGATAACGGCCTGCCGACCCAGGATTTGAGCCCGGAGGAACTGGCTCCCACCAACCAGCAACAGCTCCAATGGCCGAAGTGGGGCCAGTATTTCGAGACGCGCAGCAAGGCTGGCGAGGCGCCGGACATGGAATCCGCGAAGCGCCTTCTGGAGCTCAACCAGCAATGGCGGACAGCCTCGAACGAGGCCGAGAAGCTGGATGCCTGGACCCAAATGCTCCAAATCCATGCGAACGAGGTTTTCACCATTGGCGTGGTCGCGGGCGCGCTTCAGCCGGTCGTCGCAACCAACCGGCTGCGTAACGTGCCCGTGAAGGGTGTCTTCGCGTGGGAGCCCGGCGCCCATTTCGGCATCTACAAGCCCGACACGTTCTGGCTCGGCGAATCGAAACCGATTCGCACGCAGGCCATGAAATAGGTTCCCGATGCTGCGCTATATCGTCCACCGCTTCCTGGTCATGATCCCGACGCTGCTGGCGATCAGCTTCATCGTCTTCGTCATCATCCAGCTTCCGCCCGGCGACTATCTGGAAAGCTATGTGGCGGAGCTGCAGGCGCGCGGCGAAGGGGTCGATTTCGACAAGGTGGCGTTCCTGCGCGAGCAGTACGGGCTGGACCAGCCATTTATGGTGCAGTACGCGAAGTGGGTCTTCGGCCTGCTGCAGGGCGATTTGGGCTATTCCTTCGAGTTCAACCTGCCCGTCAACGCCGTGGTCGGCGACCGGCTGTGGCTGACCGCCCTGGTCTCCTTCGCGACCATCATCTTCACCTGGATCGTGGCCTTCCCGATCGGCGTCTATTCCGCGACGCACCAGTACAGCGCGGCGGACCATTCGCTGACCTTCATCGGATTCCTCGGCCTGGCGACACCGAACTTCCTATTGGCCCTCGTCCTTCTCTATCTGGCCAATGTCTGGTTCGGCACCTCGATCGGCGGATTGATGGACGAACGCTTCATCGATCAGCCCTGGACGATGGAAAAGATGATGTCGATCCTGGCCCATCTTTGGATCCCAGTGATCGTGATCGGCACGTCCGGCACCGCGGGCATGATCCGCCGCCTGCGGGCAAACCTTCTGGACGAATTGCAGAAGCAATACGTGGTCACCGGCCGCGCCAAGGGCCTGCCGCCCTTCAAGCTTCTGGTCAAATACCCGCTGCGGATGTCACTCAATCCCTTCATCGCGGATATCGGAAGTCTGCTGCCCGAAATCATCTCGGGCGCAGCCATCGTGTCGGTCGTTCTGTCACTGCCGACCACGGGGCCCATGCTGCTCGATGCGCTGCGCAGCCAGGACATGTACCTGGCCGGCTCGTTCCTGATGTTCATGGCGCTGTTGACCGTGCTCGGCGTTTTGGTTTCCGACCTTCTTCTTGCCGTGCTCGACCCCCGCATCCGGCTCGAGGGGAGCGCGGTGAAATGACGGACCGCCCGATGCCCGACGAGGCCCGTCACTACGTCGCCAAGGGCGCGTTCGACCCCTATGGGGTCGACATCCTGACACCCGAGCAGGAACGCTATTACCTGGCGTCCCAGTGGAAGTTGATGTGGTGGAAGTTCAAACGCCACCGCATCGCCGTCATTTCCGGCATCATCCTGCTGATCTTCTACGCCTCCATTCTGGTGAGCGAAGTCCTGGCGCCCTACAACCAGCACACGCGCCACACCGACTACCTGTTCGTGCCGCCCCAGGCCGTGCACCTGTTCCATGACGGCTCGTTCGTCGGCCCCTTTGTGTATGGCCTCAAGACGAATTTGAACATGGACGTCCTCAAATGGGAGTACGCCGACGACCGCTCGAAGGTCCTGCCGCTACGCTTCTTCTGCATGGGCGACGCCTACGAATTCTGGGGCATGATTCCAGGCCGGTTTCACTTGGTCTGCCCCCCCAAGGGCGGACAACTCTTCGTTCTGGGCACGGACCGGTTGGGCCGAGACATGCTGTCGCGCATCCTCTATGGCGCGCGCATCTCGCTGACGATCGGCCTGATCGGCATCACGGTCAGCTTTACGCTCGGCATCGTCATCGGCGGCCTGGCCGGCTATTACGGCGGCTGGATCGACAACATCACCCAGCGCATCATCGAGGTGTTCCGCTCGTTCCCGCATCTGCCTCTATGGATGGCCTTATCGGCGGCATTACCCGTGACGTGGAGCCCGCTGGTCATCTATTTCGGCATCACGATGATCCTCGGCCTGCTCGATTGGACCGGCTTGGCCCGCGCAGTCCGCTCGAAGCTATTGGCCTTGCGCGAAGAAGATTTCTGCACCGCCGCCCAACTGATGGGCGCATCGCCGAAGCGCATCATCGGACGGCATCTGATGCCCAGCTTCATGAGCCACTTGATCGCCTCGGCCACGCTTTCCATCCCGAGCATGATCCTGGGCGAAACGGCCCTGTCGTTCCTGGGTCTTGGCTTGCGGCCACCCATCACAAGCTGGGGCGTTCTCCTGAACGAAGCGCAGAACATCAACGTGGTCGCGCTCTACCCCTGGCTGATGCTGCCGGTGGTTCCCGTCATCGTCGTGGTCCTGGCCTTCAACTTCCTGGGCGACGGGCTGCGCGACGCGGCCGATCCTTACAAATAGACGCGTCAGCGCTTTTCGAGCCAGAGACTCGTTTCGTAGGCGCCTTGCGGCAAGGGCAGCCGCGCGGCCGCGCCGCGCGAGAGACGCGCGTCCATGCGCGTCGTGGCATACCGGCTTGAAAAGATCGGAACATAGCCGCCACCAGGCATGAACGCGGCCAGCGCCGTCTGCTCGTTATAGCCGCGCCAGCGCCAGCTTTCCGGATAGGGATCGGGCAGGAAAATGTCGTGGATATGCACGGCGACGCCGGACGGCAAGCCAGGCAGCACGTGGTTCAGCAGGATATCCACGTCGGTGCCGGGCATCAGAACATGGCTGGAATCGATGAAGAGAATGTCGCCCGCGTCCAGCCGCTCGAAGATTCCAGGATCCGCGCGCTCCAGCGGACTCGCGACGTGCTCGATACGCGCGGACGCGAACGGTGCACGGGGTGACGGATCGATCGCGACGATGCGCGTGTCGAGACCCCCGTCCTCGGCGGCGCGCAGCAGAAAGCGGGTGGAGTGGCCGCTGCCGACCTCGACGATCAGGCGCGGCCGCCGCGTGCGCACGATCGCGTAGGCCGCCGCTGCATCGAGCCGGGGAAACCAATCCTGGTTCCAGCGCGGCGCGGGTGCGGGCGCATCGGCGGAGATTGCCTGCAATTCCCGTTCGAAGCCGTCGATCCGGTCGAGAATGGCCGCGAAATCCGCCTCCCAGGCCGCGAATAGTTTTGCGATGGCCGGATAGGACGATGGGGCCACGGCGTCCGCGTGGCGATAGGGTACAAAGAATCCGCGCGGGCGAAGCCCCAGCGCCGTCGCCAAGCCGAGAGCCGCCCGCCGCACCGGGCCGCGCCAATGCCCCCCCGCCATGCGTGTCAGGGGTGCAAGACCAGGCCTTCGCGCGCCACGAGCGTGCCGGGCCTCGCCTTGTCGGCATCCGACGCCACGCGGTCCATGAAAGCATCGTCGTGATCGGGGTCGTGGTGGAAAATGACCAGCGTCTTGGCATGCGCCATATCGGCCAACCGGATGCCCTCCTGCCAGGTCGAGTGCCCCCAGCCGACACGGCCTTTATATTCCTCATCCGTATACGTGCAGTCGTAGATGAAGATGTCGGTTCCGGCGATGAGGTCGAGGATGGTGCGATCCGGTTTTCCCGGAACGTGTTCCGTGTCGGTGACGAAGCAGATCGACTTGCCGCCGAATTCGATGCGGTAGCCGGTGGCCCGATTCGGGTGGTTGAGCGGCGCGGTGCGCAGGCGAACGCCGGGTGAAGGTTCGAAGCTTTCGCCCGCGCGAAAATCGATCGTGGTGTTCGCCGCGGCCAAGATCTCGAACGGAACCGGGAATAGCGGCGCCGACATCATGCGGCACAGAATGTCGTTGAGGCTCAATTCCGGCGCCAGATGACCAGCCCACAGCCGCAACTGGCTTTTCGGATCGTACATGGGCCGGAAGAACGGCAGGCCCGCGATATGGTCGACATGCGTGTGGGTGAAGAAGATATCTGCATCGACCACGCCGCCCTTGGCGGCCAACTCGTTGCCGAGCGAACGGATGCCGGTGCCGCCGTCGAGGATGAGAAGCCGCTCGCCGCAGCGGACCTCGAGGCACGTCGTATTGCCGCCATAGCGCAGATGGCTGGCCACCGGCGTGGAGACAGTTCCCCGCACACCCCAAAACTTCACGCTGAAATCCGCTGCCGTGGTCACATCGCCCTCCTGGGCGCCCAACACGCGTGGCCCCTAAATAACCTTATGGCGGTTGCGGGCGAAGGAGAAAGTGATGGCCGTCACAGGTGTTCCGCACCGGTAATACTGAACGGCATTGCAAGCATAAGCGCCCTGGGTCAAGGTCCAGGCGTCCATGACCCTTCGTAAAACCGACTGGACGGGGGTGGCCTTCGGGACGCTGCTTGGCACCTTGGCCGCCTATCAGCAGTTCAAGCTGCCGCCCGTTCTACCCCTGATGCTTGACCAATACCACTACGACCGCGTCGTGGCGGGCGGCTTCATGTCGATCTACGCGGTGATCGGCTTCTTCTTTTCGATCTGGGCTGGACGCGCGCTGGCGCGGCGCGGCATGGCGCCCGTGCTTCTGTTTGGCTTCGCGTTGATGCTGGCGGGCAACGCACTGGGGCTGGCCGCACCGCAAAGCGGCGGCATCATGCTGGCGGGCCGGGGCTTGGAGGGTGCCGCCTTCGCGATCCTGGCGCTCGTTGGGCCGATTCACGCCACGGCCAGCGCCAGCGAACGGCACTTGCCGCTGGCCGTCGCCCTGGCGGCCGCGTGGATTCCCAACGGCCAAATCATCGCTGGCCTCATGGCCCATGTCTCGCTCCAGGCCGGGTTGTGGCAACCCTTGTGGTGGGGCGGCATCGCCTTCACTGCCGGGCTTCTGATCTGGACCTCCAGCCTCTCGCGCAACCGCAGGCTCGGCGAGCGGCCCATCGCACGCACGGCGGCGTCGGAGGGTCCGCAACGGCTGAGCCGGGGCCAGCTCATCGCCATGATCCTGGCTTCCCTCACCTTCACGGCCTGGGGCATGCAGTATTTCGCCTTCATGACCTGGCTGCCCGAATATCTGGTCGAGGTCCACGGCCTCACGCCAGACGACGCCGTGCTCGGCTATCTCGTGCCCGTGGTCACGCTGCTGATCTTCGTGTTCATGACCGGCTTCATCATGCGGGCGGGCATTTCGATCATGACGCTGCTGATCGTCACGCTCGCGTTGCAGGTCGCCGTGTGGCTCGTGCTGCCGTATGTGACCAGCCCGGTTCTGGGCGGCCTTCTGCTGGTCCTGTGGGGCAGCGGCGCCGGCGTCACGCCCACATGTCTGTTCGCCATGCCGACGCGGATCGCGCATCAGCCGGCTCTGCGTCCCCATGCGTTCGGCATCTTGATGACGGGACGCAACCTAGGCGTGCTGGGCGGGCCATTGGTGCTGGCGACGGCGCTCGACCTAGTGGGAAGCTGGGACGTCGCGGCGCCGGTCTGCGCCGCCATGACGGCGGCGGCACTCCTGTTCTCCGTGCCACTGGCGTTCCAGTTGCGCGCGCTCGGCGTGCCCGCCGGCTACGGCACCAAGCGGTAACCGCCCTCGTCGGTCACCAGGATCGCGCTCTTGCCGGGATCGGATTCGATCTTCTGCCGCAGGCGGTAGATGTGCGTTTCCAGCTGGCCAGAAGCGTTTCCCGCGCCACAGATTTTCCGCCCGCGCGCTGGAGGTGGCGCAGGATGCCGACCTCCTTGTCGGTCAGGCGCACCTTCTTCTTCGCCTCCTGGTGCAGGAGATGCTTGGACGCCGGACGGAACAGGTAAGGCCCGATGACGTATTCGGCGCGCTCGCTTTCGGCATGGACGCGAAGCTGCGCGCGGATGCGGGCCAACAGAAGCCCCATCCGCACCGGCTTGGCGACATAGTCGTTGGCGCCCGAATCGAGGCCGCGGATCGCGTCCAGATCCTCGTCGGCCGCGGTCAGCATGATGACCGGCGTGGCGATTCCCTTGGCGCGCACGGCGCGGCAAAGATCCCGCCCGTCCATGTCCGGCAGGCCGACGTCGAGCAGGATGAGATCGAAATGCCCGCCGTCGATCGCCGCCAGAGCCGCCGATGCATTCTCCGCTTCCTGCGTCTCGAAGCCTTGTTCGTCGCGCAGTTGCTCGGCGAGCGTGTGGCGGAACGGGCCGTCGTCATCGACTAGGAGGATCGCCGTCATGCGGACGCTTCGCCCCGCGCGAGACGGGCGACGGCACGAAAAAGGGCGCTGCCCGGATCGCCCAGATGCCCGACGATGGAGAAGTGATCGTCGCCGGCCGAGATCATCGTCTCCATGCCCGCGCATTGCCCCCGCCACGCGTCGGCGAACGACGCCTGTTGACGGTGAAACTCGGGCGATTCGCGCCCGCCCACGGCCAGGAGGACCGGGCAGCGGACCGACGGCGCGGCGTGGATCGGCGAATTGCGCCGCGCCGCGGCCGCATCGAGGCCGAGCTCGCCATTGAGGTAGCTGAGGCGGATCGGTTCCAGATCGTAGAGGCCGCTGATGGGCACGGCCCCTCTCACCGCGCCGCGCGGCAGCGCCGGATCGGCCAACGCCATGGCGGTCAGATGCCCGCCCGCGGAATGGCCGGAGAGGCTGATGCCCGCCGGATCGACGCCCAACTCGCCGGCATGACCGATCAGCCACGCAAGAGCACGGCGGACGCTCGCGACGATCACATCGACAGACGCGCGCGGCGCCAACGGATAGTTGATGGCCGCATAGGCGACGCCGGCGGAGGCGAAGGCCGCGGCCGGATAGCTGAAGTTCGCCTTGTCGAGCGCGCGCCAATAGCCGCCATGGATGAAAAGATGCAGGGGCGCACCTGGCTGAGCCGGAAAGAAATCGAGCCTCTCCCGCTCGCCCGACCCATAGGCGAGGTCGAGCCGCGCGTCCGGGTGCGCTGTTCGCACCGCTTCGCTGTCGTGCGCCCAGCCTTCGATATGGCGCGGATGCTCCGGCACCATGGCGCGGCAGTTGTACTGCGCATCGAGCGCGGCTTGGTCGAACGCGTGGTAGACCGTCATAGCGTCACTCCTGCGGACGCGGGCGGGCGCCGAAGATGGCCGAGCCGACACGCACCAGCGTGGCGCCGAAGCGGATGGCTTCCTCGAAATCGCCGCTCATGCCCATGCTGAGCTTGGACAAGCCGTTGCGGCGCGCGATCTCGCGCAGAAGCGCGAAATGGATCGAGGCCGCCTCTTCCACCGGCGGAATGCACATAAGGCCCTTGAGTGGCAGCCCGTGCGTCTCGCGACAGGCGCGGATGAACGCGTCAGCCTCGGCTGGAAGGATGCCAGCCTTCTGCGGCTCGGCGCCGGTGTTGACCTGAATGTAGCAGTCGGGCCGCCGGCCACTCTTCGCCATCTGTTCGGCAAGTGAAGCAGCCAGCTTTGGACGGTCCACGCTTTCGATGGCGTCGAACAGCGCGATGGCCTCTTTCACCTTGTTGCTCTGCAACGGCCCGATCAAATGGAGGCGAAGGTCTGGATGCTGGTCCTTGAGCGCCGGGAATTTCGCCATGGCCTCCTGGACCCGGTTCTCGCCGAACACACGCTGCCCCGCGGCCAGGACGATGCGCACACGTTCCGCCGGATGGGTCTTCGAGACGGCCACCAGCGCCACGTCCGCCGGCACGCGCCCGGCGCTCTTGGCCACCGCCGCCATGCGCGCCTTCACGTCGGCCAGATTGACCGCCACATCGTCCTGCGTCGGCACGTCGGTCATAGGCATGGCCTGCGTATCAGTCCCGCACGCGGAAATTGCGTTTGACGTAATCCAAAAGCGTCTTGAGTGAATCGTCCACGCTCGCGGCGCTGGTATCCAGCACGAGCTCGGGTCCGTCAGGTTCTTCGTAGGGCGCCGAGATTCCCGTGAAGTCCGCGATCTCGCCGCGCCGGGCGCGTTTGTAGAGACCCTTGGGGTCGCGGCCTTCGCAGACCGACAGATCGGCCTTCACATAGATCTCGTGGAACTTGCTGCTGCCCGCCGTGCGCGCGCGGTCGCGGTCGCTGCGATAGGGCGAGATGAAGGCCGTGATGCAGATGAAGCCAGCTTCCGCGAACAGGGCCGCGACCTCGCCCACCCGACGGATGTTCTCCGACCGGTCCTCGGGCGAGAAGCCGAGATTGGCGTTGAGACCACGCCGGACGTTGTCGCCATCCAGCACGTAGACCAGGTAGCCTTCCTTGAACAGGCGCATCTCGAGCTCGATCGCGAGCGTCGATTTGCCCGCGCCCGAAAGGCCCGTGAGCCAGAGGACGCCGCCGGAATGGCGGTTCTGGCGCGTGCGCATGGCCTCGGTCACGCCGTGCGCCACGACCGAGACGTTGGTCGAGCGCACCGTGATCTGCTGGCGCTGGTTGGGATAGCCTTCCATGCTGATGATGCCGCCACCCACGACATCGTAGCCATCGACCAGCACAAAGCGGCCGGTGCGCGGATTGTCGGCGAAGGAATCGAGCGCGAGCATGGCGCGCGTGCGCAAGACGACTTCCGCTACTGCGTTGCGCTCGACCTGGTCGGCGGCGCTGGCCGAGAGATTCGTGGTGTCGATGACCTTGTCGATCGACTGCACCTCCACCGGAATCTGGCGCGTGCAGAGTTTCAGCGTGTAGGTGCGGCCACGCGCAAGCGGCTCTTTGCCCAGCCAGAACAGGCGGGCGCGGAAAACGTTGGTTTCGACCGGCGCACGGTCAAGGTGGCTGGCGATCTCACCGCGCTCGACGAAAATCTGGTCTTCCAGTGTGAAGCCGACCGATTCGCCCGCGCGCCCTTCCACGGGCACGCCGTCGCGGTTCCAGGATTCGATCGTCTTGACGCGTGCGCTCAGGTTCGACGGCGAGAACAGAAGCATATCGCCGACCTTGAGCCGCCCGGTCTCGACGCGGCCGGCGATGATGCGGCGCTGGTCGAAGCGATAGACGTCCTGGACCGGGAGGCGCAACGGCATGTCGTCTAACGGCGCGCGCGCCTCGAAGCTATCGAGCGCCTCCAGCACGGTCGGGCCCCCATACCAGGGCATGCGCGCGGATCGCGCGCCGACATTGTCGCCGTCGCGCGCCGACACGGGGGTTACGGTGTCGGCCGCGACGCCGATATCGGCGAGATAGGAACGCACTTCGCGCGCGATACTATCGAATCGCGCCTGGTCGCAGCCGATCATATCCATCTTGGTCACCGCCACAGCGACCTGCGCCACACCCATGAGCGCCAAGAGATAACCATGGCGCCGCGTCTGCTCGCGCACGCCTTCGGCCGCGTCGACCACGAGCACCGCGCCATCGCACGCGGCCGCGCCGGTGATCATGTTCTTGAGGAATTCGCGGTGACCCGGCGCGTCCACCAGCACATAGCCGCGGCGCGGTGTGCGGAAACGGATATAGCTGACGTCGATGGTGATGCCCTGGTCACGCTCGGGCTGAAGCGCGTCGGTGACGAAGGCCCATTCGAACGGCATGTTTCGCCGGCGGCAGACGGCCTCGACTTCGGCCAGCTTGCCCTCGGGCAAAGCGCCGGTTTCGTGCAAAAGCCGGCCGACCAGCGTGGATTTGCCGTGATCGACATGGCCCACAATGGCGACATGGAAAGGTCGGACGGAATCGCCGTCGGTCATGGAGGACATCGCTGACTGCGGGGGCCGGTCGGGAACGTTCCCGGCAATCCCATATCCGGAGCATGAAGGCAAGGTAACCGAGACACAGCGTCATCCAGTTGTTCTGCGCGATAGGCTTGCACTATGATCGCGCCGGTTTTCGGGTCGCCGTGGGGGTATGGAAACTTGCTAAGGAGTTCAAGGAGTTGCCTCTGATCTCGCAAACCCGTCCGGTCCTCTCCGCCCTTGCCGCCGCCATCCTATTGGCCGCGCTCGCCGCTTGCAGCAAAACCCCTCCGCAGCAGCAGGGCACCCAAGGCGCCGACGGCTACACGCATTTCGGTACGCCCCTGCAGGGTGGCGGCGTGGCGCCCGCGGTCAACACGTTTCTGTGGCGCGCGGCGCTGGAAACCGTCTCCTTTATGCCTTTGGCTTCGGCCGATTCCACCGGCGGCGTCCTGATCACCGACTGGTATGCCCCACCCGAGACGCCGAACGAGCGCTTCAAGGTCAACGTGTTCGTGACCAGCCGCCAGTTGCGGCCAGATGCCTTGCGCGCGGTGGTGTTCCGCCAGACCAAGAACCCGCAAGGCGCCTGGGTCGATGCCACGGTGGAGCCCAATACCGCACGCAGCCTGGAAGACACGATTTTGGCCCGCGGACGCCAGTTGCGCGCCGAAGTACCCCAATAAGTCCGGGCCGGGGCGGTTAAGTCTGCTCCAATGCCCGACCTATCCCTGAGAGACGAGTTCGAATGGCGCGGTACAATTTCGCTGAGACCGAGGAAAAATGGCAGCGCCTGTGGGAGCAGCGCGGCACCTTCGCCGTAAAGGCCGATAGCAGCCGGCCAAAGTATTATGTTCTTGAAATGTTCCCATACCCCTCGGGCCGAATCCACATGGGGCATGTACGGAACTACACGCTTGGCGACGTGGTCGCCCGCTATAAGCGCGCGCGGGGTTTCAACGTCCTGCACCCCATGGGCTGGGACGCGTTCGGTCTACCAGCCGAAAACGCCGCCCGCGAGCAGAAAGTCCATCCCGCAAAATGGACCTACGACAATATCGCCACCATGCGCGGCGAACTGAAGCGCATGGGCCTGTCGCTCGACTGGAGCCGCGAAATCGCGACCTGCCATCCAGGCTATTACGCGCACCAGCAGAGACTGTTCCTCGACTTCCTTCAGGCCGGTCTGGCCTATCGCAAGGAATCTTTCGTCAACTGGGATCCCGTCGACCATACAGTGCTGGCCAACGAGCAGGTCATCGATGGGCGCGGCTGGCGCTCGGGCGCACCCGTTGAAAAGCGCAAGCTGTCGCAGTGGTTCTTCAAGATCACGGCTTTCACCGACGATCTGCTGAAGTCCCTCGGCCGCCTCGATCGCTGGCCCGACAAGGTCCGGCTCATGCAGGAGAATTGGATCGGCAAGAGCCAGGGCGCCTATATGCAGTTCGACTTTGTCGGGCGCGACGGCCGGCTTGAGGTTTTCAGCACGCGGCCCGACACCATCTATGGCGCTTCGTTCATGGCGCTGTCGCCCAACCATTCGCTGACCGAGGAATTGGCGCGCAACGATGCGAAGCTTCGCGACTTCGTGGCGGAGTGCAACCGTTCGGGCACCAGCGAAGCCACTCTGGAGCAGCAGGAGAAGAAGGGCTACGACACCGGCCTGCGCGTGCGGCATCCCTTCCGTCCGTCAGTGGAGCTACCGGTCTATGTCGCCAATTTCGTGCTGATGGAGTACGGCACGGGCGCCATCTTCGGCTGCCCCGGCCATGACCAGCGCGATCTGGACTTCGCGCGCAAGTACGAGCTGCCCGTCATCCCGGTCGTGCTACCGCCCGACGGCGATTCGAAGACTTTCGAGATTGGTACCGAGGCCTATGTCGGCCCGGGCAAGATCTACAACTCCGAGTTCCTCGACGGTCTCGACGTGGACAACGCCATAAGCGCAGCCATCAAGCGCTTCGAGGCGGAGAAGCACGGCCGCGGCGCCACCGTCTACCGCCTGCGCGACTGGGGCGTTTCGCGCCAGCGCTATTGGGGCTGCCCGATCCCGGTCATTCATTGCGACTCCTGCGGCACGATTCCCGTGCCGACCAAGGATCTGCCCGTCCTGCTGCCCGACGACGTGACCTTCGACAAGCCGGGCAACCCGCTGGATCACCATCCGACCTGGAAGCATGTCGCTTGTCCCACTTGCGGCAAAGCCGCCCGGCGCGAGACGGACACATTCGACACCTTCGTCGATTCGTCCTGGTATTTCGCCCGCTTTTGTTCACCGCGCGCGGCGGTGCCGGTTGAGCGCGGCGCGGTCGATTACTGGCTGCCAGTTGACCAGTATATTGGCGGCGTCGAGCACGCCATTTTGCACCTTCTCTATTCGCGCTTCTTCACCCGGGCGATGCAGGTGACAGGACATCTCAATCTGGATGAGCCATTCGCCGGCCTGTTCACCCAGGGCATGGTCTGCCACGAATCCTACCGGAGCGAGGACGGCAAGTGGCTCTATCCTGAAGAGATCGAGAAACGCGCGGATGGCGCGGTCATCGAGACCGCCACGGGCAAGCACGTGACGGTCGGCCGCCGCGAGGTAATGAGCAAGTCAAAGAAGAACGTGGTGGCGCCCAGCGCGATCATCGACACATTCGGCGCGGACACGGCGCGGCTGTTCATGCTGTCCGACAGCCCGCCCGAGCGCGATCTGGAATGGAGCGAAGCCGGCGTCGAGGGCGCCTGGCGCTATCTCGGCCGGCTTTACCGCCTGGTCACCGAGCCCGCGCAGCCATTGCCGCCATCAGGCGCGAAAGTGCCGGAAACCTTGTCGGACGCGGCCATGGCCGCACGACGCGCGACCCACAAGACGATCGCGGCGGTGACGGAAGATCTGGAGAAGTTCCGCTTCAACCGCGCGGTCGCGCGCGTGCGCGAGCTGAGCAACGTCTTATTCGACCTCGATCTCAAGTCGGCCGGCGCGCCCTGGGCATTGCGCGAAAGCCTGGAAGCGCTCACCCAGCTGATCGGGCCGATGATGCCGCACATCGCTGAGGAGATGTGGCACGTCCTGGGCCATGAGACGTTGTTGTCGGAGACGGCGTGGCCCAAGGCCGACCCCTTGCTGGTGGTCGACGACAACGTGAAGATCGCGGTACAGGTGAATGGAAAATTGCGCGGCACGATCGAGTTGGCACGGGACACGGGCGAGGAAGATGCGCGGGCCGCTGCGCTGGCCTTGCCCGCGGTCAACAAGCTGGTCGCCGAACGCAACGTGCGGCAGGTCATCGTTGTGCCGAACCGGATCATCAATGTGGTGGTCTAGAGCCATCGTCATCGGCGCTTTGCTTCTGACTGCCGCCTGCGGTTTCCAACCGCTTTACGGTAAGAAGGACGGCAAGGCGGCGCCCGACGATTTGGCGGCGACGCGTATCAATATCATTGCCGACCGCACGGGCCAGCAACTTCGCAACGACCTGCAGGTCGAGCTGACGCCAAAGGGCGCTTCGGCCGTCGAACAAAAGTACGGGCTTCAGGTCAAGCTGAACGAAAGCTTGAATCAGGTCGCGATCGCAAAGGACGAAACCACCTCGCGCGCGAGCCTCGAGATTATTTCCACCTTCACGCTCGCGAAACTGCAGGATGGCGCGCCGCTCTTCACCGGCGTCAGCCGCGTCACCATGAGCTACAACATCACGACCTCGGGCTTTGCCACCGTCAGCGCCGAGCAGGATGCAAGACGGCGCGGCGTGCGCGTCGTCGCCGAAGACATGAAGTTGCAGTTGGCCGCCTACTTCAACAAGTTGAACTCCGGGAAGTAGGCGTGCGGATGCATCCGCAATGAAGATTTCCGCCCAACGCGCCGACGCTTTCGCTCGCAAGCCAGACCCGAAAATGCTGGCCGTCCTGGTCTATGGTCCGGATCTCGGCTTGGTGCGCGAGCGCGCGACGTCGCTGGTTCAGTTCGGAATGGGCGGCAAGGACGATCCATTCCGCCTGTCCGAACTCGTCGGTGCGAATCTCAAGGACGATCCCGCACGCTTGCGCGACGAGGCTTCGGCCATGCCGTTCGGTGGCGGGCGGCGCGTCGTTCGCGTGCGCGACGGGCGCGATGATTGTGCTGAAGCATGCACCCGTCTCTTGGATAACGGCGATATGGAGGCGCTTGTCGTCGTCGAGGCGGGCGACTTACCCAAGCGTTCCGCTCTGCGCCGCCTGTTCGAAGGCGCGGGGAATGCGGCCGCCGTTCCGTGTTACACCGATGACGGCGAAGCCCTGGACGGCGTAATTCGTGCCAGTTTGGAGGCGGAGAAAATTCGCGTTTCGCCGGGCGCGCGCGCCATGCTGCTGGAACGTCTCGGTGCCGATCGGATGTTGAGCCGCGCCGAATTGGCCAAGCTCGTTTCTTATGTTGGCCCGGGTGCGGTGGTCGAGGAGGCCGACGTCGAGGCCGTGGTCGGCGACGCGAACGAAGCCTCGATCGATGATGTGTGCTTTGCTGCATTCGGCGGTGACCAGGCCGCGCTCGACACCGCGTTGGCGCGCGCCTATGCCGACAATTTGATGCCGGTGGTGATGGTCCGGGCCGCCATGCGCCATGTCGAGCGGCTGATGGTCGTCGTGTCGCAAATTTACAATGGCGGGTCGGCGGAGCAAGCCGTTGGCTCGCTGCGCCCACCCATATTTTTCAAGCGGCTCGCGGCATTTTCCGGTCAAGTTCGCCGATGGAAACGAGACGCTTTGTTGCGTGCATTCTCGCGGTTGATGGAAGCGGAGCTGCGCTGCAAGACCACGGGCTTACCGGCCGAAGCGATTTGCAATCGTGCGTTGATGGAGATCGCCCAGGCCGCCGGGCGCGCGGCCCGGCGAAACTAGGCGGGCTTCGCGCTCAGGCGCTGAACGACATCATCGAGCTGCTCGAGGCTTTCGTAGCGGATGGACAGGTCGCCCGCTTTGCCGGACGGCTTCAGTGTTACCTTGAGGCCAAGCAACGCCGACAATTCACGTTCGAGCGCCAGCGTGTCCGTGTCCTTGGCGGACAAGGTCTGCTTTCTCGCATTCCGCTTTTTTCCGAGCTGGGTCAGTCGCTCGGTCTGACGGACATTGAGATTCCGCGCCACGATCTGGCGCGCCAGCGTTTCGGCGTTTTCGACGCCTAGAAGCGCGCGCGCATGACCCGCTGAGATCTTGCCACCATCAAGCAGCGTTTTGACGCCAGGCGGAAGGTCGAGAAGACGGAGCAGGTTGGCAACGTGGCTGCGGCTTTTGCCGACCACTTTCGACAGCTGCTCCTGCGTATGATCGAACTCGGTCATTAGACGTTGATAGCCGAGCGCCTCCTCGATGGGCGAGAGATCGGCGCGTTGGACGTTTTCGACCAGGGCAATTTCCAGCGCTTCGCGGTCGTTCAATTCGCGGACGACGACCGGCAGCTCGTGCAGGCCTGCGCGCTGGGCCGCCCGCCAGCGGCGTTCTCCGGCGATGATTTCGTAAGCCTGATCGCTCGTTTTACGGACGAGGATCGGTTGGATGACGCCCTTTTCGCGGATCGATGCTTCGAGCGAATCCATCTCTTCCTGGACGAAGCGGCGGCGTGGTTGGAACCGGCCGGGACGCAATAGGTCGAGGGCGACGAAACGGGGCGGGCGGGATGCGTCCGACGAGGCGGTCTCTATCCCATCGTCACCCAGGAGAGCCGAAAGGCCTCGACCCAAGTGCCGGCGCTTGTCGTCGGTGTTCATGCGCGCAGCGCCTGTTCGCGGCGAATGACCTCGCTGGCCAAATGGATGTAAGCCTGGGACCCGGCGCATTTGAAGTCGTAGAGCAGCACGGGCTTACCGTGGGAGGGCGCTTCAGAGACACGCACATTGCGCGGAATGACGGTCTGATAGACCTTGTCTCCGAAATGTTGCCGCACATCGCTTGCGACCAGATCACACAAGCTGTTGCGTTTATCGAACATGGTCAACACGAGCCCTTGTATCTCTAGCCGCGGGTTGAACGCGCGTTTGACGCGCTCGATGGTCCGCACCAAATGGCTTAAGCCTTCAAGCGCATAGAATTCACATTGCAGCGGGACCAGAACAGCGTCGGCTGCCGAAAAGGCGTTGAGCGTTAGAAGACCCAACGCAGGCGGACAGTCGATCAGGATATAGCTGTAGGAATCGGAAATCTGGCGAATGGCCTCCCGCAACCGGTGTTCGCGATTAGGGAGCCCCACGAGTTCCAATTCGGCGCCTGACAGATCGACCGACGATGAAATCACGCTGAGATTCGGGATGGTTGTCGGAAGGATCGCGCTTTTCGCGTCCACGCCTTCGATCACGACGTGATAGGTCCCGACCCCGCGATCGCGCCGATCAATGCCTAGACCCGTGCTGGCGTTTCCCTGCGGATCGAGATCGATCAGGAGAACCTTCTCACCCACAGCGGCCAGGGCCGTACCCAGATTGACCGCCGTGGTGGTCTTTCCCACGCCGCCTTTCTGGTTGGCGATTGCGAGAATTCGGGTCGGCGCCTTGATCGGCTCCACCACCATAGAGGACTCAGTCTGATTTTGAATGATCATGTCCTAGCTTCCGTACCCGAAGGATGCAGCCCGCCGGATCGCTTGCGCTCGGAACGCGATCAGCCAGGATTCTCCACTCTTTCGATGACTGGGTCAATTCATCGTCGAGCGTCTTGCCTTTGAGAAAAAGCCCTAACGCGCCCTGGTCGATGAACGGCGCGGCAAAGGGCAGGAGGTTGGAGAGAGGGGCAAAGGCGCGCGCTGTCACGGCTTTGACCGGCCAGGGCGTCACCTTATTAAGGTCCATGTTGTGAACCGTGATGGGCGCCGCCGTCTTATGGGCGACTTCTCGTAAGAAGGCGCATTTGCGTTCGTCCCGTTCGATCAAGTGAACTTGGCCAGCGCCCATGATGGCTAACACCAGCCCTGGAAAGCCGGCGCCCGAACCAAAATCAACCACGTCGTCCGGGCCTTCTGTCGGAATGAGGGGGAGTAATTGGGCCGAATCCAGGAAGTGGCGCTTCCACAAATCCTTGAGGCTGCCGTTGGCAACCAGGTTGATGGCGTGGTTCCAACGGAGGAGAAGTTCCGCATAATGCGAGAGCCGATCCCGAGTTTCACGTGAAACGCCCGTAGCCTTTTGAAAATCATCGATATTCAAGTGCCCAGAGGAGCCTGGCCGGCGCCGTCCCTTTTTACATGCCGCATGAGCGCAACCAGCGCAGCCGGGGTCAGGCCAGAGATACGAGATGCCTGGCCCAGCGTGGCGGGCTTAACTTCCGTCAGCTTTTCCCGAACTTCGGCAGACAAGGAGCCCACCTTGGCATAGTCCAGATCGCCGGGCAGATGGAGTGACTCGTCTTTCCGGAAGGCGATGATGTCTTCCTCCTGACGCTTCAGATATCCAGCGTAGGACGCCTCGATTTGAATCTGCTCGACCACGTCTTCTTGGAGGCCGGCGAGCTGAGGCCATATCGCTGCCACGCGCGAGCGCGCCATGTCCGGATAACCCAGCAGGTCTTTTAGCGAACGTCGCTGTCCGTCCTGGTTAACCATGATGCCCTGACGGGCCAACTCGTTCGGAGTTGCCGTCAGGGATTCCGCCAACGCAAAACCACGGATCAGAGCATCTTCCTTGGCGGCCCATGACGCGCGTCGGCGGGCGTCCACGCAGCCAGCCTGAATGCCCTTGGGAGTCAGACGGCGATCCGCATTGTCCGATCGCAAATGGAGACGGTATTCCGCCCTTGAGGTGAACATCCGGTAGGGTTCGGCAGTGCCATGGGTTACCAAGTCATCGACCATCACGCCCAAATAGCCGTCGGCGCGGTCGAAGATCACGGGCGCGGCCTGACCGGCGGCACGGGCCGCATTCAATCCAGCAATCAAGCCCTGCGCCCCGGCTTCTTCATAGCCGGTGGTGCCATTGATCTGACCCGCTAGATAGAGCCCGGGCAGAAGGCGGGTTTCCAGGCTGGGCTGAAGGGCGCGGGGATCCACGAAATCATACTCGATGGCGTAGCCCGGGCGCAGCATAGCGGCCGATTCAAGGCCTGGAATGGTGCGAATCAACTCGTATTGGACCCGCGCCGGCAGCGACGTGGAGATCCCATTCGGATAGACCGTATGATCGTCAAGCCCTTCAGGTTCAAGGAAGATTTGATGATTTTGCCGGTCCGGAAAGCGCACCACCTTGTCTTCGATGGAAGGGCAGTAACGGGGTCCTTTTCCCTCGATTTGGCCCGAAAATAGGGGGGAATCGCCCAAATTAGCCCGAATCAACGCATGGGTGGCTTTCGTCGTCTCCGTGATATAACAAGAAATCTGCGGTATCTTGATACTGTCAGTCAGGAAGGAGAACGGCCGCGGCGGTTGATCCCCAGGTTGCTCGACCAACCCGCTCCAGGCGATGGTGCGACCGTCCAGGCGGGCGGGGGTGCCAGTCTTAAGGCGGCCGAGCGGAAAGCCATGGCGGTTAAGGGTCAGGGACAGGCCGCGGCTCGGGGCTTCGTCCATACGGCCGGAAGGAATTTTTTCCGATCCAATGTGGATGAGCCCATTCAGGAACGTGCCGGTGGTCAAGACGACCCCGGGGGCGCCAATTTCCCGCCCATCGCCCAGAACCACGCCAACAACGCGGCCATCGGAGACCAGCAAGTCTTCTACTGCACCTTCGATGACCTCTAGACCGGGTTGCCCAGCGAGCAAGGTTTGAATCGCGGCTTTATAGAGCTTTCGATCCGCCTGCGCCCGGGGGCCTCGGACGGCGAGGCCCTTGCTTTGGTTCAACATGCGGAACTGGATGCCGGCCTGATCGATGGCTTGGCCCATCAGGCCATCTAGCGCGTCAATCTCGCGGACGAGTTGCCCCTTCGCCAACCCGCCAATCGCGGGATTACAAGACATTTCTCCAATCTTTTCAGCGTCATGGGTGATCAATGCGGTGCGCGCGCCGAACCGCGCAGAGGCGGCGGCTGCCTCGCAGCCGGCATGTCCACCGCCGACAACGATCACGTCGTAATTTCGCATGGCTTAAATTTACGGCAGGGGCTGGAATCTGTAAAGCAACTGGACGCAATGTTTCACGTGAAACATGAGGAAAGGCTAATGTTTCACGTGAAACATTATTTGCCGATACAAAAGTCCTTGAAAATCACGTCCAACAGATCCTCGACCCCGATGGATCCCGTGATTCGGCCCAATGCGAAGGCAGCGTGGCGGCAATTCTCGGCTAAAAGTTCTGGGGACTCACCAGCAGCGCAGGCCTCGACGGCCTGGAGGCAGCCCTCCAACGCCTGACGGTGCCGCTCGCGCGTAAAGACAGGGGCGTCCAGCGCGCCGACGCATCCAGCCAGCCGTGTCGAAAGCCAAGATCGGACCTCGCTCAAGCCGATCTCACATAGAGCTGAGACGGAGAGGGCCGGCGCCCCATCGACCTCCAACGGTGCGTTTCCGGACAGATCGGTCTTGTTGAAAAGGGCCAAGCTGCGGTCATCCAACAAGCGCCGGGAGGCTGGGTCGAGAGCGGGCAGGGCCGTCGCATCGAAAACGACCAGCTTGAGCATGGCACGCACCGCCCGAGCCTGGGCCCGGCGAATTCCCTCTTTTTCAATCGGATCATCCGACTCACGCAGGCCCGCCGTATCCGCCAGCAGGACCGGCCAGCCGTCCAGATCCAGCCGGACCTCGATGACATCACGCGTTGTGCCCGGGATAGGCGTGACGATGGCTGTATCACGCCGGGACAGAGCATTGATAAGGCTCGATTTCCCCACGTTCGGCGCGCCCAGGATTACGACTTCGATGCCGTCCCGGACGGCCTCTCCGCGGCGCCCTTCCGTCAAATGGGTCCGCAAATCTTGCGCGAGTTGGGACAGTTGGGACAGGGATTCGGCGATGACCGAATCACCCACCCCATCCTCGGAAAAGTCGATATGGGCTTCGATCAGGGCCGAGGCGCGCAACAGGCGGGCGCGCCAACCCTCGTAGAGATGCGCGAGCGCGCCATCCATCTGCCGAAGCGCCAGGCGGCGCTGAACCGCGGTCTCGGCATCCACCAGATCGGCCAGACCCTCGACCGCAGTCAGATCGAGCTTGCCGTTCTGGAAGGCGCGGCGGGCAAACTCACCCGCCTCCGCCAGACGGGTGCGATCCTGCCGGCTCAGCGCCTCGAAGACGGCTGCGACCACCGCGCGGCCGCCATGGACATGGAACTCCGCGACGTCTTCGCCGGTTTCGCTGCGCGGGCCGGGAAACCAGAGGACCAAGGCGCGGTCGATCAGCTCGCCCTGGGCATCGGAGAGGGCGCACAGGGCCGCGCGACGTTCGGGCGGCAGGGGCTTTCCCGTCAGGAGTTGAAGGGCCTTGGCGGCGCCAGGACCCGAGACGCGGATCACCGCGATGCCAGCCTTGCCGGCGCCGCTGGAGAGCGCAAAGATCGTGTCGCTATCGCGCAACACTATGATTTAGATATCTATTTCGCCTTCGGCGGGTCGTCGCCCGGACGAAGCTGCAAGCGCGTGACGCGTTTGCCGTCCTTCAGGTGAACCGTCAGGATTTCGTCCAGGTCGGCCCTGTCCTTGTAGGTGTACCAGACGCCTTCCGGATAGATCACCATGGCCGGTCCCAGCTCGCACCGGTCGAGGCAACCCGCGCCATTGATGCGCATGTCGTCCAGACCGAACTTCTTGGCTTGGTTCTTCAGATAACTACGCAGCTTCTCGGCGTCCTTGGCCGCGCAGCAGCCACGGGGATCGCCGTCGGGGCGGTGATTGGTGCACATGAAAACATGCCGGCGATAATAGGGCGCCGGGTCATCCGTATTGTTCTCTTCGCTCACGTCTTGCCGCTCCCAAAGCCTTTCGAGAATTCCGTCCAGAACCGCTGCTGCAATTCCTCAAGCCCTTTGGTCCCGGTCGGGAACCATGTCTTGAACATGGTCTCCGGATCCATCGCGGACAGATGGCGCAGCATCTCGTCCTTCATCTTCGCCATCATCGCGTCCTGCATCGGCTTCACGTCAGGCAGGCCGAGGAAGGCGCGCGCCTCTTCCGGGGAGCAATCGATATCGATGCGGACCTTCATGGCCGATCTCCCGATTCGCGCCTATGTTTGCGGGGATTCGAGCGCCAAACTAGGCCAAGCCCACCGAGGCCGCAACGGCGCCTCCGTCGTTTGACACCTCATCCACCGTCGGTGTGCAGGACCACGTCCGTACCCGGCCGCACGAACGGACGCCGCATGACAGAAAACCTCCTCCGTCACGAGACCAGCCCCTATCTGCGCCAGCACCAGGATAACCCCGTCCATTGGCGGCCCTGGAGCGAAGCCGCGCTGGCCGAAGCGGCGGAGGCGAACAAACCCATCCTCCTCTCGGTTGGATACGCGGCCTGCCACTGGTGCCACGTCATGGCCCATGAAAGCTTCGAGGACGAGAAAACCGCGGCGCTGATGAACGAGCTGTTCGTCAACATCAAGGTCGACCGCGAAGAGCGTCCTGATCTCGATGTCATCTATCAGGCCGCGCTCTCATTTCTCGGCGAGCATGGCGGCTGGCCACTCACCATGTTTCTCACGCCGAAGGGTGAGCCGTTTTGGGGCGGCACATATTTTCCGCCTGAGCCGCGCTATGGCCGTGCGGGGTTTCCCGATGTGCTGCGCCGTGTCTTCGAGTCTTATCGCGCGAAGCCGGAAGCGGTGCGGCAAAGCGTTCTCGCGCTCAAGGGTGCGCTCGAAAAACTATCGCAGCCGGCGCCTGGCGGCGCTCTTGTGCCGAACGCGCCCGTCGAAGTCGCGAAACATCTGGTCGAGGCCGTCGACAAAGAGCAGGGCGGTTTCGGCGGCGCACCCAAATTCCCGCAATCACCGGCATTCGAGTTGCTCTGGCGGGCCTATCTGAAAACCGGTGACCAAAAGCTCAAACATGCCGTCACCTTGACTCTCGATCGCATGTCGCAGGGCGGCATCTATGACCATCTAGGCGGCGGCTTCGCACGCTATGCCGTCGATGCCGAGTGGCTCGTGCCGCACTTCGAGAAAATGCTCTACGACAACGCGCTTCTGATCGACCTACTGACGGTGGTCTGGCAGGAGACACGCGATCCGCTCTACCGCACGCGCGTGGCCGAGACCGTAGGATGGGTTCTGCGCGAGATGCGGCATTCAGAAGGCGGCATCTTCAGCTCGCTCGATGCCGATAGCGAAGGCGAGGAGGGAAAGTTCTACGTTTGGACGGAAGCGGAAATCGACCGCTTGCTCGGTGCGGCCGCCACGGAATTCAAGGCGGCATACGACGTAACGCCGCGCGGCAATTGGGAAGGCTACACCATCCTCAACCGCCGCCTGAAACCAGCGTTGGGCGACGAAGCGTATGAGACGCAGTTAGCGACTGCGCGTGCGATCTTGTTCGACGCACGCGCCCCGCGCATACGGCCAGGCCTCGACGACAAGATTTTGGCCGACTGGAACGGCTTGATGATCGCGGCACTCGCCAACGCGAGCGCCATCTTCGATCAACCAGAGTGGCTCGACGCTGCGCGTGCGGCGTTCATGTTCATCCAAACGCGGATGGGCGAGGGAGATCGGCTGCGTCACAGCTGGAGCGGCGGCCATGCGCGTCACCCAGCCACGCTCGATGATCATGCCAACATGGCGCGCGCCGCCCTAGCGCTGTTCGAAGCCACGGGTGAGGGCGGCTATCTCGCACAGGCCGAAACATGGATGGCCACCATCGAGCGTCACTATGTGGACGCGAAAGGTGGCGCCTATTTCTTCACCGCCGACGACACCAAGGACGTGATCACGCGCACCAAACAAGTCCACGACCAAGCCGTGCCTTCTGGCAACGGCACCATGGTCGGTGTTCTGGCGCGGTTATTCTATCTGACGGGGAAGGGCGCCTATCGCACGCGCGCCGAGGCTCTGGTTCAGGCCGTCTCGGGCGAACTGGAACGAAACGTCTTTGGCCTGTCGACGCTCCTCAATGCCCATGCCTTCCTAAGCGAGGGAATACAGATCATCCTGGTCGGCCGGCGCGACGAGGAGTCCGTCCGCACGATGTTGCGTGCCATCCACGACGTTTCGCTGCCGGACAAGGTGGTGCAGGTGGTGGAGAACACGGACGGGTTTTCCGTCGCCCATCCGGCCTTCGGCAAAGGCCGCGCCGATGGGCACGCGGCCGCCTATGTCTGCCGTGGCCCGGTCTGTTCGTTGCCGATCACCGATGCGGCGGCATTGCGCGAGAACCTGCAGGCGCGTTGATGTCCTCGGTCACGATTCCTTCGCCGCTCGGTCTGCTCGCGGCATTCGAGGAAAGCGGCGCGATCGTTCGCCTGCGCTGGGGAAAGGGTGCGAATGATTCCTCGCCGTTGCTCGACGCCGCCCGCACTCAGCTCACGGATTATTTCGCGGGCCGCCTCCAGACATTCGACTTGCCCGTGGCACCCAAGGGCAGTGACTTCGAACGCGCGGTCTGGGCAGAGCTGACCCGAATTCCCTATGGCCGCACGTTGACCTACGGTGATCTCGCGGCGCGCGTGAATGGGGTCGCTCGCGCGGTCGGCGGTGCTTGCGGCGCCAATCCTATTCCCATCATCATTCCTTGCCATCGGATTCTCGCCGCCGGCGGCGGCATGGGCGGCTTCAGCGCACCGGGTGGCGTCGAGACGAAGCGTCGCTTGCTCGAGCTGGAAGGAATCATCGGCCCGTCGTTGCCGTTCTGACGCGCTCGCGCGGCGTGACAATCGTCATGGGTGCGGGCTACCCTTCGCCCCCGCCGATACAAACGTAGGGAGCGAATCATGCCCGACATCACGATCAAGGCCGCGGACGGTGGCAGCTTTTCCGCCTATCTGGCGGAACCCAAATCGGGCAAGGGCGCGGGCGTTCTCGTTATCCAGGAGATCTTTGGCGTCAACAAAGTGATGCGGCAGATTTCCGACGGCCTAGCCTCACAAGGCTATTTCGCGCTGTGCCCGGACATTTTCTGGCGGCAGGAACCCGGCGTTCAGTTGACCGACCAGACGGATGGCGAATGGGCGCGCGCCTTCGAGTTCTTCAAAGGCTTCGATGAGGCCAAGGGCATCTCCGACCTCAAGGCCTCGCTCGCACATCTGCGCGGGATCAAGGGTTGCACCGGCAAGGCCGGCACTGTCGGCTACTGCCTGGGCGGCCGCCTGGTCTATCTGATGGCCGCGCGCTCGGACACCGACTGCGACGTCAGTTTTTACGGCGTCGGCATTCAGAACAATTTGGACGAGGCCAAAAACATCAAGAAACCGACCATGCTGCACATCGCGGAGAAGGATTCCTTCGTGCCGCCCGACGCACAGGCGCAGATCAAAACCGCGCTGCAGGGCCATCCCCATATGACCATCCATACCTACGTGGGTCAGGAACATGCCTTCGCCCGCACGGGCGGCAAGCACTACGACAAAACGTCGGCCGATCTAGCCAACACGCGTTCGGCGGAATTCTTCCGGAAACACCTGGCCTAGCTTGTCCGGCCCGGTCCCACATCCGAGATGACGTCGGTGACCGTGTCCGCCACGAAAGGGAAAGCACGATGGTAAAGGCGATCCGAATCCACAAAGCCGGCGGGCCAGAAGCGCTGACCTGGGAAGAGGTCGCGCTCGACAAGCCGGGCGCCGGCCAGATCCTCGTGCGCCACGGCGCGGTCGGCCTTAACTACATCGACGTCTATCACCGCACCGGTCTTTACCCGCTGACCTATCCAAGCGTGATCGGTATGGAAGGGGCGGGAACCGTGGAGGCCGTCGGCCCGGGCGTCACCAGCCTCAAGCCCGGCGACCGCGTCGCTTATGCCTCGGCTCCTGTCGGCGCCTATGCGGAGGCACGCCTGATCGCGGCAGAGCGCGTCGTGCGCGTGCCCGACGCGATCACGGACCAGCAAGCCGCCGCCATGATGCTGCAAGGCATGACGGTCGAGTACTTGGTCCGGCGCACCTATCCGGTCAAACGCGGCGACACAGTCGTGATCCATGCCGCGGCCGGCGGGATTGGCCTGATCTTCTGCCAATGGGCCAAGCATCTCGGCGCAACCGTCATCGGCACGGTCGGCTCCGACGAGAAGGCCAAGTTGGCCAAGGCCCATGGCTGCGATCACACGATTGTCTACACGCGCGAAGATTTCGCCAAGCAGGTGAGAGAGATTACCGGCGGCGCCGGCGTGCCCGTGGTTTACGATTCCATCGGCAAGGACACGTTCGAAGGGTCGTTGGACTGCCTGCGTCCCCGCGGGCTTATGGTCAGTTTTGGCAACGCCTCCGGTCCCGTGGCCTCGTTCTCACCGGCCATCTTGGGCGCCAAGGGCTCGCTCTATCTGACTCGGCCTTCGCTCGTAGCCTATACCGCGACGCGCGCCGATCTGGAGGAAAGCGCCAAGGCCCTGTTCGATGTGGTCACCTCTGGCGCGGTGAAGATCGCGGTCAACCAGACCTATCCGCTCAAAGACGCCGCCCAGGCGCATCGCGACCTGGAAGCGCGCAAGACAACGGGCTCCACGGTCTTCATTCCATGATCCACAAACGATAAGGGCGGCGGAGCCATTCCAGCTCCCCCGCCCTTTTTCGTGACTCTGACGGATCGCGTCAGGTGTTCATGGCTTCGAAGAAGTCCGCGTTGTTCTTGGACTGCTTCAACTTGTCGTTCAGGAATTCCATCGCGTCCGTGACGCCCATGGGCATCAGGATACGGCGCAAGACCCACATCTTGGACAGGATACCCTTGTCCACCAGCAGCTCTTCCTTGCGGGTGCCGGAGCGGGTGATGTCGATAGCGGGCCAGGTGCGACGGTCGGACAGCTTGCGGTCCAGGATGATTTCCGAATTACCAGTGCCCTTGAACTCTTCGAAGATCACTTCGTCCATGCGCGAGCCGGTATCGATCAGCGCGGTCGCGATGATGGAAAGCGAGCCACCTTCTTCGATGTTGCGCGCGGCGCCGAAGAAGCGTTTCGGACGCTGCAGCGCATTCGCGTCCACACCACCCGTCAGCACCTTGCCCGAAGACGGCACGACGGTGTTGTAGGCGCGCGCAAGGCGCGTGATCGAGTCCAGCAGGATCACCACGTCGCGCTTGTGCTCGACCAGACGCTTGGCCTTTTCCAGCACCATCTCGGTGACCTGGACGTGACGTGTCGCCGGCTCGTCGAAGGTCGAGCTGATGACCTCGCCCTTCACCGAACGCTGCATGTCGGTGACTTCCTCGGGTCGCTCGTCGATCAGAAGAACGATCAGATAGACCTCGGGGTGGTTGGCCGAGATAGCGTGCGCGATGTTCTGCAGCATCACCGTCTTGCCGGTGCGTGGGGGTGCCACGATGAGTGCGCGCTGGCCCTTGCCCAACGGCGCGATCAAGTCGATCACGCGCGTGGTCAGGTCTTTGCCCGTGGGCTTCTCGATCTCAAGCTTCAGACGCTTCTCGGGATAGAGCGGCGTCAGGTTGTCAAAGTTGATGCGATGGCGGACCTCTTCGGAGTCGCCAAAGTTGATCCGGTTGACCTTGAGAAGGGCGAAGTAACGCTCGCCGTCCTTGGGCGAGCGGATCTGACCCTCGACCGTGTCGCCGGTGCGAAGGCCGAAGCGGCGCACCTGGCTGGGCGAGACGTAAATGTCGTCGGGGCCCGGCAGATAGTTGGCTTCGGGCGAGCGCAGGAAGCCGAAGCCGTCCTGCAGCGTCTCGAGCACGCCATCGCCGTGGATGGGAACCTCGTTATCCGCAAGCTGCTTCAGGATCGCGAACATCATGTCCTGCTTGCGCAGGTTGCTCGCGTTTTCGATCTTCAGCTCTTCCGCGAAGCTCAATAGCTCGGCGGGCGTCTTTTTCTTGAGGTCCTGGAGGTAGAGTCCCTTGTCCTTCGCGGACTGGAGATTCATGGCATTTCCGCCTTTTGGCGCCGCTTGAATAATGGGGAGGGAAGCGCTTCCGCCTAGGCCAGTGTGGCTGCGGCATGTCCAGGCGGGAGGACCGCACAGACGGGTCTAAGACCTAAACGAAGCGAAGGGGTAGGTGGTTCGGAACGAAAGGAAATATAGGCCAATCCAGGTCGCGCGCCAAGGGCCTCTGAGCTTAGAAGGGGCGCACGACCACAAAAATCACAATCCCAATCATGAGAATCGTCGGGACCTCGTTCATGATTTTGTAAAACCGGGCGGGGCGGTGGTTGCGGTCGGCGGCGAAATCCTTCCGCCACGCTGCCATCAGATGGTGCAGGACCGTCAGGGCAACCACGAAGAGCAGCTTCGCGTGGAACCAGCCGCTTTGCCAAAGCGCCGGACCCTGCACCACCGCTAGTAGGATACCGAAGAGATAGGTCGCACCCATGGCAGGATTCATGATGGCGCGCAGCAGGCGGCGCTCCATGGTCTTGAAGGTTTTGGACGCTTCGCCACCCGGTGTGGCCGCCGCGTGATAGGCGAACAGACGCGGCAGATAGAGCAACCCAGCCATCCAAGAGATGACGCTGATGATGTGCAGGGCCTTGAGCCACGGATAGACGCTGGTCAGCCATTCGATCATGACGGTTTTGCCTCCGAACAGGGGCATCCGGTGCGGTTTACGGGGCATATCCGCGCGTTTTCGGCGGATATGAGCGGCAGATTTGCCGTTACGGCCGCCCCCACCAGATCCGCCAGCCCGGCGATGAAGCGGGCATGGGTCGCGACCGCCGGGACGCGAATATAACCCGGCACGCCGGCGCGCTCGGCGCGATGCCGATACTCGATGTCCAGCTCGACCAGGGTCTCGGAGTGTTCGGACACGAAGGCGATGGGCACCACCAGGATGGGCACGCCATCGCGGCCGGCGCGGTCGATCTCGTCCTCGGTCGAAGGGCCGATCCATTCGAGCGGACCAACCCGGCTTTGGTAGCAAATCGACCAGTCGAGCCCGTCGCCCAACGCAGCCACCACCGCGTCGACCGTCCGCTCGACCTGCCACTGATAGGGGTCGCCACCGGCGATCACCTTCTTGGGCAGGCCATGGGCGGAGAAGAGGATGCGCGGCTTGCCCGCCGGTCCCACTTGCGCCAGTGCGGCGCGGATCAGATCAGCAACGGCACCGATCCAGCCGTCCTGGCGCGGATAACAGCAGATGGCGTGGATAGGCGCAGAGAGGCCAGCCCGCGCCGCCGCCCGCCGCCAATCCGCGAACGACGATCCCGTCGTGGTGCCGGAGAACTGCGGATAGAGCGGCAACAGAACGATGCGATCCGGCGCATAGCGTTTCACAGCCGCCACGCATGCGGCGCTCATGGGGTGCCAATAGCGCATGGAGACGAAGACCCGTGAATCCATCCCCAGCACGCGTTCGAGCGAAGCCGCCTGGGCTTCCGTGTTGGGCAACAGGGGCGAGCCACCGCCCAGTTGTTCATAGATCGGGATCGCCTTGCGGGCGCGCAGGCCCGAGATCAGCCTTGCCAGGAACCAGCGCATCGGGCCCGGCACCGACAGGATCGCTGGATCACTGAACATGTTCTTGAGGAACGGCCGCACGGCAGACGGTTTATCCGGCGCGCCGAGGTTGAGGAGGACAACGGCCGTCCGCACCATCTCAGGCCCGCCAGTTCTTGATCAGCGCTGACAACTCGGCCACATGGGCAAGCGCTGTCTGCGGCACAATGCCATGGCCGAGATTGAAGACGAACGGACCCTTGCCGAGCGCAATCAGAATCCGCTCGGCTTCCGCGCGCATGGTCGCACCGCCCGCGACCAGCGCCATGGGATCAAGATTGCCTTGTACGGTCCCCATCGGCTGTAGTGTTTCAGCCGCCCAGGCAGGATCGACCGCTGTGTCGATACCCACGCAGTTCACGCCCGTTTTTTCCACATAGCGCCGATAGAGGGACCCTGCGCCGCGCGGAAATCCGATGACAGGAACACTCGGATGTCGCCTGCGGACTCCATCCACGATGCGGCGTGCCGGATCGATCACCCACCGTTCGAACTGATCCGGGCTCAACGCCCCTGCCCAGGTATCGAACAACTGCACTGCACCCGCGCCGGCCGCGATCTGGTGGTCGAGATAGGAAATCGTCGCCTCGACGAGCATGTCGATCAGCCGCGAGAACGACTGCGGATCGCCATAAGCCCATGCCTTGGTCGCGGCAAAATCCCGGCTGGACCCTCCTTCGACCATGTACGTCGCGACAGTCCAGGGCGCCCCTGCAAAGCCGATCAGCGCAATTTTAGGGTCGAGCTGCTGCCGGACCAGGCGCACTGTCTCCATAACCGGCGCCACGACGGCGGCCACGGCCTCGGGCTTCAGGCGCGACAAATCCTTCGCTCCACGCACTGGGTCAAGCTGCGGCCCTTCTCCCTCGACGAAGCGCACGCCGGCACCAAGCCCATGCGGCACCACGAGGATGTCAGAAAACAAGATTGCCGCGTCCATGCCGAACCGCTCGATCGGCTGCAGCGTCACCCGCGCCGCCAATTCGGGCGTGTAGCAGAGCGCCAGAAAGTCCGGAACCTTGGCGCGGATCTCCCGGTACTCCGGCAGATAGCGCCCAGCCTGGCGCATGAACCAAAAGGGTGGCCGGTCTACTTGCTTGCCAGCCAATGCGGCCGCAAAGCGCGTTTCATCCAGACCCGGTATGGAAGGTTTTGCGTTCACCATCTTCCTTAAAGAGTATTTAAGATTCTTAGGTAGTGGCAGTAGTTGTCTCTGGGATAACGGTGATTATTCTGCCACCTGGATTCGCCCACAGAAAATGCAGTGCCAGCTAAAACATCGGACTCAAACCAGGATGACCGGTATCGAATCCAGAAAGCCTGTCTGCAAACCCTTACCTAGCATCGCCTTGGAACGCGAATTCCGTGAAAAACTTTCCCGCAAGCCAGTTTATACGCGTCTTGCGGGACCATGCTATGTATTTGTCCAGAGGCCGATTCCTTTCGGAGCGAATCCGGGCCAGCGGGGGGCGATTGCGGGTGCCTGAGGATAACCGGTTACTTATCCCCGACATCGCGAAACGGCCAACAGGGGGGCCGGGATGAAAACCTTCCATCTTCATTTGGTTTCCGACTCGACCGGCGAGACGGTCGGCAACGTCGCGCGCGCCGCCCTGGTTCAGTTCGAGGAGGTGCGGACGATCGAGCATCTCTGGTCGATGGTGCGCACCGAACGCCAGCTCGACAAGGTGTTGGGCGCGATCGAGGCCGAGCCCGGCATCGTCATGTTCACCGTCCTGAACGATCACCTGCGCACGCGCCTGCGCGCGGCCTGCGAACGCCTCGACGTTCCGTGTATCGCTGTCCTGGACCCCGTGATCCGCACGCTGGCTATGCATTTCGGCATGCAGGGCGGCGCCCGGCCGGGGCGCCAGCACGCGCTCGACTCCGAATACTTCCACCGCATCGAGGCCATGAACTTCGTTCTGACCCACGATGACGGTCAATCGACCCACGATTTGAATCAGGCCGATGTGGTTCTGGTCGGCGTGTCGCGCACTTCGAAAACGCCGACTTGCATCTATCTGGCCAATCGCGGGATCAAGGCCGCCAATATCCCGCTGGTGCCAGGCTTCCCAACACCTGAAGAGCTTCTGAAGGCCGATCGTCCCCTGATCGTCGGCCTGACCAACGATCCGCAGCGTCTGGTCGCCATCCGGCGCAACCGGCTGCGCATGATCGATCACGACGCCGAGACGGAGTATGTCGACTTCGATGCCGTGAAAGCCGAAGTCGAGGCCGCGCGCCGCTTGTGTGCCGAGCATGGTTGGCCGGTCATCGATGTGACGCGCCGCTCGATCGAGGAGACGGCGGCCGCCATCATACAGCTCCACCATGAACGCCAGCGGCGGGTTGGATGAGCAATCTGATCCTGGCGTCTACCAGCCAATCGCGCCGGACAATGCTCACGGTCGCAGGCGTGGTCTTTTCCGCCGAAGCGCCAGGCGTGGACGAGGACGCGGTCAAGGACAGCCTCAAGGGCGAGAATGCCTCGCCGGCCGCCATCGCGGAAACGCTGGCTGAGCTGAAGGCGCGCAAGGTTTCGCTGCGCCATCCGGATGCCTTCGTGATCGGGGCTGATCAGGTGCTGGATTGCGATGGCGCCATGTACGACAAGCCACCGGACGTAGCCGCCGCGCGCCGGCAGCTTCAGGCCTTGCGTGGCCGCGCGCACCGGCTGACGGCCTCCGTGGTGGTTGCGCGCGGCGATGCGCGGCTGTGGCATCGCACCGAGGTGGCGACGCTGCATATGCGCCCCTTCACCGATGCATTCCTGGACGGATATCTTGCGCGCGTCGGCGATGCCGCGTGCCGGTCGGTCGGCGCCTACCAACTCGAGGGGCTGGGCGCGCAGCTTTTCTCGCGCATCGAAGGAGATTATTTCACCATCCTTGGACTGCCGCTCCTGCCGCTCCTTGATTTCCTGCGCGGACATAAGCTGGTCGAACCATGAAACTCTCGGGCAAAGGAAAGATCGCGGGCGTAATGGGCTGGCCGGTCGGCCATTCGCGTTCGCCCATGCTGCACGGTCATTGGCTGCGCCGGTACGGTCTCGACGGGGCCTATGTGCCCATGGCGGTTCGTCCCGAAAAGATCGGTCAGGCCCTGGCTGCCCTGCCGGCATTGGGGTTCGCCGGCTGTAACCTGACCCTGCCGCACAAGGAAACCGCACTCCCCCATTTGGCCGAGATCGACGATGTCGCGCGGCGGATCGGCGCGGTGAATACGATTGTCGTGCGTGCGGATGGAACGCTGGTGGGCTCCAACACGGACGCCTTTGGCTTTCTTGAAAACCTCAAGGCTGGCGCACCCGGCTGGCGGCCGGGTGCCGCCGCCGCCGTCATGATCGGCGCGGGCGGCGCCGCACGCGCCGTGGGCGTCGCGCTGATCGACGCGGGGGTGCCGGAAATCCGCATCCTCAATCGCACGCGCGCGCGGGCCGAAACACTGGCCGGACAGCTTGGCCCCAACTGCCGCGCCTTGGATTGGGACGCACGCGGCAAGGCGCTCGACGGCGCGGCCCTTCTGGTCAACACCTCGAGCCTCGGCATGGTGGGCCAGCCGCCGCTCGATCTCGCCCTCGACGCGTTGCCCAAGGACGCCGTGGTCAACGACATCGTTTATGTGCCGCTGGAAACACCGCTACTGGCCGACGCACGCCGGCGCGGGCACATGGCGGTCGATGGGCTCGGCATGCTGTTGCACCAGGGACGGCCGGGCTTCCATGCTTGGTTCGGCGTCGAGCCCGAAGTGACGCACGCCTTGTGGGACGAATTGGCGGCGGATATCAAAAAATGAAGCGCCGTCCCATCCGCCTCGCCCTCACGGGTTCGATCGGAATGGGCAAGTCCACGGCGGCGGCCCAACTGCGTCGCTTGGGCGTGTCCGTCTACGACGCCGATGCGGCGGTCCATGCCTTGTTCGCAAAGGGAGGGGCCGCGGTCAGGCCGGTCGGCCAGGCCTTTCCGGGCGTGGTGGTCGGTGGCGCCGTCGACCGGACGAAGCTCGGGAAAATCGTCTTTGGCGACCCGGCCGCGCTGAAACGGTTGGAAGGAATCGTCCATCCGCTGGTGCGCGGGTCCGAAAAGCGCTTCAATCGCCGCATGGCCGCGCGCGGCGCGCGGCTTTTGGCCTTCGACATTCCGCTTCTGTTCGAGACCGGTGGAGAACGGCGCTACGACGCTAGCATCGTGATCAGCGCGCCTGACTTCGTACAGGAGGCGCGCGTGCTGCGCCGATCCGGCATGACGCGCGAACGGTTGGCTGCGATCCGGGCGCGCCAGACGCCCGACCGGGAAAAACGCCGCCGCGCGGACTTCGTGGTGCCGAGCGGTCTTGGCAAACGCGCGACGTTCGACGGGCTCGCGTCCATCGTCCGTCTGTTAAGCGGCCCCCGCGCGGCCAAATGGCTTCGCGCGCGCCGCGCCATCCGTTAGAATCCGCTCATGCGTGAAATTGTCTTCGATACAGAAACCACCGGCCTCGATCCCGAATCGGGCCACCGCGTGGTTGAGATTGGCTGTCTCGAGCTGATCAACCATCTGCCTTCGGGGCGCAGCTTTCAGTGCTATCTCAATCCCGAACGGGACGTGCCGGAAGGCGCGTTCGCGGTTCACGGACTCAGCGCGGAATTCCTGGCCACCCATCCGGTTTTCGAGAAGGTCGTGGACGATTTCCTGGCGTTCATCGGCGATTCGCGCCTGATCATTCACAACGCGGCATTCGACCTGAAGTTCATGAACGCCGAGTTGAGGCGGGTGAATCGCAAGCTTCTGGACGTTGCGCGTGCCGTCGACACGGTCGAGATGGCTCGGCGCAAGTTTCCCGGCGCGCCGGCCAGCCTGGATGCGTTGTGTAAGCGCTTCAACATCGACAATTCCCAGCGCACAAAGCACGGCGCGCTTTTGGATGCCGAGCTTCTGGCCGAGGTCTATCTGGAGTTGGTCGGTGGCCGTCAGGCCACGCTGGGCCTCGCCGGCGCGGAGCTAGTGGCCGAGGCGGAAGAGATCGTCTCGCGCACCCATCGCCCGCCGCGACCCCACGCGCCAACGGCGGAGGAACAAGCCGCGCACCAGGCGCTTCTGGCCAAGATCAAGGACCCGATCTGGCTGGCCTAAAGCTTAAGCCTGCCCCGCGGTCTGCGCGCCCAGTTTCTGCTGATAGAGCTGTACGAAATCGATGGGCTGGATCAGGAGCGGCGGCAGGCTGCTCTCGCGCGTCAGGTCGGCGACGATGGCCCGCGCGAAGGGGAAGATCAGGCGTGGAGCTTCGATGAGAAGTGCGGGCTGCAGCGCCTCCTGCGGGATGTTGATGGCCTCGAACACGGCGGCATAAGACAGCTCGACCACGAAGATCGCCTCGTCCTCTCGCTCCGCTTTCGCGTTGATCGACAGAACGACCTCGTATTCGTTACTGCCGGGCAGAGGCCGCGCGTTGACATCGATGTTGACCGTTACGGCCGGCGATTGCGTCAGGCGGCGGAAGATGTCGGGCGCGTGTGGAATCTCGAAGCTGAGATCCTTTACGTACTGCGCCTTCACGGAAAAACTCATCTGCGCGGTCGCCGGTGCGGCTTGCGGGGTGTCGGCCATTGAATCTGCCTTTCTCGGATGCGTTCGGGGCGATGGCTAACACGGGGTGTACGATGCGGCAACCGCGTGGGACGTCAGACGCCGCCGAACGGATCGGGGTGCGGTTCGCCCGTGGGATCGAATTTCGTGATCTCCGCGTTGGCGACCGTCAGGCCGGTTAAACCACGAATAAAACCCCAATGCGTAATCACCAGGACATGAGGCCAGTCGTGTTCGTCGCGCATGCGTTCGTGGAACAGGCGGCAGCGCACGACGATGTCGGCTTCGGTTTCCTGCTCCGGCCACCAGCGGCTGGGTAGGTGGTCCAGGACGAATTGCGGCCAGCGCGGCGCGAGATGCTCGCGCGCGGTGCCGATGTCGCAGACGAAGCCGGCGCGCTCGCCAACCAGCGACTCCACGGTCACCGGCAGATTCAGTGTTTCGTTGACGATCGCGGTGGTCTCGAGGGCGCGGGTATAGGGGCTGGTGATGATGCGCTTGACCGGGTGATCGCGCAGCGCCTCGGCGGCTTGGCGTGCCTGGTCCCGGCCCAATTCGGTCAGGGCGGGGTCCTCGATTCCCGGATCGACGCGGGTGACCGAGAAGGTGACGTTGAAAAGGGATTGTGCGTGGCGAAGCAGGATCATCGTGCCGTGGGCTGCCGCTTTGCCTTGTTCTTTTTCAAACCAGCCATTATCTAACGGGGTGACGCGCCGGGGCCGGTTCCGCGATTGGGTTTATCCCAAGCATGGGGGTCGGTCCAGCCTGCCCGACGGGCGGGGCCGAGCGTGCCAAGACCGGGCGATCAGAACATGGGCGACGGCGGCAGCATCCAGTTTCTCGACATCGTCTTCTTCGCGGCGGTGGCCGTTTTCCTTGTGCTGCGCTTGCGCAGCGTGTTGGGCCGCCGAACCGGAACGGAGAAGCAACAGCCCGATCCCTTGCGGCGCGACCGTCCTGCGCCCGATCAACCCGCGTCCGACCGGGTCATCGAGCTGCCGCGCCGGCCTGTCCATGGCGAGCCGCCGATGGCGGCGGGCGATGCGGCCCAGGCCGGGCTGACCCAGATCCAATTGGCCGACCGCTCCTTCGATCCGGATGAATTTCTCAAGGGTGCGCGCGCCGCGTTCGAGATGATCGTTGCGGCCTTCGCCGCGGGGAATAAGGACCAGCTTCGCTCGCTGCTGTCCGACGAGGTCTACCGCAACTTCGCCGACGCCATCGACGCGCGTGTGAAGAAAGGCGAAACGCTGCAGACGACGCTGGTCGGCATCAAAAGCCTGACCATCGATGAAGCCGAACTGCGTGGAACAGTCGCCCACGTCACGGTGAAGATCGTCTCCGAACAGGTGAATGTTACCCACGACAAGGCCGGCGAAGCGGTTGATGGCGATCCCGCTCACACGGCCGACGTAACGGATATCTGGACCTTCTCGCGCGATACGCGCGCGCCTGATCCCAACTGGGCACTTGTCGAGACTCGCAGCCCGAACTGAGATGTTGTGCCGTTTGGCGGTGGCCGCGGCGCTGATCGCGCTTGCGGCCTGTGCCGAGAAGGCATCTCCGCCGCCGCAGGTCGTGGCCCAACCGACCGCGCCTCCACCCGCAACTCTCATCGCGCCTTCGCCAACGCTCGTTTTCCCGGGCTTTTCGCTCACCGCCGTTTCCTTCGCTGACCTGCCGGGGTGGCAGGCAGACAAGCAATCCGATGCGCTGGTCGCACTGCGCCGTTCTTGCGCCAAGCTCGCGACCCAGCCGGCGGACCGTCCCGTGGGCGCCAACGGCGTCGGCGGAAACGCGGGCCAGTGGCGCGCGGCCTGCGCGGCGGCGCAAATCGCGAAGGACGATGATGCGCGCGGCTATTTCGAACAGCAGTTCCGCGTCTATCGCGTCCAGCCCGCGGACGGCAAGGAAGGGCTTTTCACCGGCTATTACGAACCAAGCCTGCGCGGCTCGAAGACGCAAGGCGGTCGCTACACCGTTCCGATCTATCGCCGTCCGCCCGACTGGGACCCCAAAGGCGGGCCCTATCTCGACCGCGCCGCCATCGAAGCGGGCGCCTTGGCCGGCAAGAAGCTGGAGCTCGCGTGGGCCGAGGACGCCATCGATGTGTTCTTTCTCCAGGTCCAGGGCTCGGGCCGGATCGAACTGCCCGACGGCCAAATAATGCAAGTGGGCTATGCCGGCGACAACGGCCGCAAATACGTTCCCATCGGCCGGATTCTGATCGAGCTCGGCGTCTACAAGCCCGAAGAGGTTTCCCTGCAGAGCATCCGCGACTGGATGCGCGCGAACCCAAAGCAGGCGCCCGCGCTGATGCGCGAGAATCCGCGCTACATCTTTTTCGCGTGCTGGAGACCGGCGGGCCGATTGGCGCGGGCGGGGTCGCCTTGAGCCCCGGCCGCAGTCTGGCCATTGATCCCGCGTTCATGCCCATGGGCGCGCCGCTGTGGCTCGACACCACCTGGCCCGGGGCCGAGGCCAAGCCTTTGCGCCGCCTGGTCGTGGCCCAGGACACGGGCAGCGCCATCAAGGGGCCCTTGCGGGGCGACGTATTTTGGGGGCCAGGTGCCGAGGCCGAGCGGCATGCGGGGCAAATGCGCCAGCTGGGCACGTATTTCCTCTTCCTGCCGCTCGTGGTTAACCCGCCGGGTTCCTGATTCGCGCTTGCCGCCGGGTGCGCGCTCGCGCATTGTTGCGGCCCAAGGCACGCCGCCGATTGGACGGAATTGGCGCGAAAAATCATAGGGTTGGCCGGTGGTGCAGAAGCCGAGCGTCGCGCTGTTCGTCACCTGCCTGGTCGACCTGTTCCGGCCGAGCGTGGGCTTCGCCGCCGTGAAGCTGCTGGAGGCGGCGGGTTGCACGGTCGAGGTGCCGCGCGCCCAAACTTGTTGCGGCCAGCCGGGCTACAACGCGGGCGACCGCCCGGCGGCGACGGCCATCGCACGCCAAGTGATCGAAGCCTTCGAAACCTATGACTACGTCGTTGTGCCGTCGGGCTCGTGCGGCGGCATGCTCAAGACTCATTATCCCGAGCTGTTCGAAGACGATCCGGCGATGCATGCGCGTGCCGCGGCCCTGTCCGCGCGCACCCACGAGTTGATCTCGTTCCTGGTTGACGTGCGCAAAATGTCCACGGTCGATGCGCGCTTCGACGGCAGCGTGACCTATCATGATTCCTGCTCCGGCCTGCGCGAACTGGGCGTGAAGGCACAGCCGCGGCGGCTTCTATCGTCGATCGCCGGACTTGAAATCAAGGAATTGGTGGACGCCGAAGTGTGCTGCGGCTTTGGTGGCGCGTTCTGCGTGAAGTACCCGGCCATCTCTGACCGCATGGTGACGGACAAGGCAAAATCCGTCGCGGCGACGGGCGCCGATACGCTGCTTGCGGGCGACATGGGTTGTCTTCTCAACATGGCGGGCAAGCTGTCGCGCGAGGGCGCCTCCGTGCGCGTGCGCCATGTCGCCGAGGTGCTGGCGAACATGGCCGATGGCCCCGCCATCGGCGAGGCGGCGGACTGACGATGCAGCCGACCAGCGCCACGTTCAAAGGCAATGCGACCGATGCCTTGGCCGACGCCAAGCTTCAGAAGGCGCTGGGGCACATCAAGACCGGCTTCATCGAACGGCGACGCAAGGCGGCCGATCGGCTGCCTGAGTTCGAGGCGCTGCGTGACGCAGCCAAGGCGATCAAGGACCACACGCTCGCCCATCTCGATCTCTATTTGGAGCGGTTCGAGGCGCGGGTGATCGCCGCGGGCGGCCAGGTGCATTGGTGCCGCGACGCTGCCGAGGCGCGCACGACGATCCTCGAAATCTGCCGCGCCCACGACGCGCGCACGGTGACCAAGGGCAAATCCATGGTCGCGGAGGAGATCGGCCTCAACGACTATCTCGAGGCCAACGGCGTCGAGCCGATCGAGACGGATCTGGGCGAATACATCATCCAGCTTCGCCACGAGCCGCCCAGCCACATCATCGCGCCCGCGATTCACGTCAATAAAGAAGAGGTCGCCGACGCCTTTCGCGCCGCGCACACGCATTTGCCGCACGAGCGCGTGTTGGATGAGGCGTCGACACTTCTCGCGGAGGCGCGCAAGATCCTGCGCGAGAAGTTCGTCGCCGCGGACGTTGGCATCACGGGCGCGAACTTCCTGATCGCCGAGACGGGCTCGACCGTCATCGTGACCAACGAAGGCAACGGCGACCTGACCCAAACCCTGCCCAAGGCGCACATCGTGCTAGGCAGCATCGAGAAGGTTGTGCCCACGCTCGAGGACGCGGCGACGATCCTGCGCCTCCTCGCGCGTTCCGCCACTGGCCAAGAGTTCTCGGTCTACACGACCTTCTCGACCGGGCCACGCCGCGCGGAGGATCCCGATGGGCCGGGCGCCTTCCACGTCGTTATCCTCGACAACGGGCGCAGCCGGATGCTGGGCACGGAGTTTCAGGAGATGCTGCGTTGCATCCGTTGCGGCGCTTGTCTCAACCATTGTCCGGTCTATGGCGCGATCGGCGGTCATGCCTATGGCTGGGTCTATCCAGGGCCGATGGGGGCCGTGCTCACGCCGTGGCTGGTCGGACTGGAACAGGCGCGCGACCTGCCCAACGCCTCGACCTTCTGCGGCAAATGCGAAGCCGTCTGTCCGATGCGGATTCCGTTGCCGAAGCTGATGCGGCGCCTGCGCGAGGAGGAGTACGAACGGAAATTGTCGCCGCCGGCTTCGCGCTGGGCGGTGTCGCTGTGGGCTTTCGTCGCGCGCCGGCCCGCGCTCTATCGTCTGGGCGCGTCGTTCACGGCGCGGTTGTTGGGCGCGCTCGGCCGTCGTTCGGGGCGCTTCCGGTCGCTTCCACTGGCGAAAGCCTGGACCGCGGGCCGCGATTTCCCAGCGCCCGAAGGCCGCAGCTTCCAAAGCCTGTGGGCGGAGCGGCGATGAGCGCGCGCGAGGACATGCTGAGCCGCATCCGCGGCGCGGTCGGCAAAGGCCGCGCGGCTGATGCCGGACACACGGTCGATGCCCGTCTTGCCGCGCATCGCATGAATCTGATTCCGGCGCGCGGCCAGTTGGCGCCTGACGCCAAGATCAAATTGTTCGAGACGATGGCGCGCGAGGCCTCGGCCACGTTGACGCGCGTGCCGTTGCCGTCGGATGTGCCAGAGGCCATCGCCCAGTTCCTCAAGAGCGAAAACCTGCCGAGCCGTGTCGCCATGGCGCCCGATCCCTGGCTTGGCTCCCTAGGCTGGGAGCGGCAACCGTTGCTCGCCATCCGCCGCGGGCGCGCCGAGCCCAGCGACGAGGTGGGCGTGACGGTGGCGTTCTCCGCCATCGCCGAGACCGGCACGTTGATGCTTCTGTCGGGCCCAGACACGCCGACGACGCTCAATCTTCTGCCCGAGACCCATATTGTGGTCTTGCGCGAATCCCAGGTGGTCGGCGCCTATGAAGAGGCTTGGGCCCGACTGCGCGAGGCGCGCGTCGGTGAAGGCGGCGCCGTCGCCATGCCGCGCACGGTCAACTTCATCACCGGCCCGTCGCGCAGCGCGGATATCGAGCAGCAGCTCCAGATGGGCGCCCATGGGCCACGTCGCCTGCACATCGTCCTGGTCGAGGGATGAGCGCCAAGCGCCCGCGCGCCGATGAGGCGGAGTTGTGGGAGTGGGCTACGCGCGATGCGAAACCCCTGCGCGCCCGCCGCGCGCGGGTGCCGGCGCCCAAGCCGCGCGTCGAGCCTAAACCCGTGCCGCACGCCGCCGCATCCGCGTCGCCCGTGGTGCGTGCGCCGGTGCTGTCCGAGCTTTCGCACGGCACGTCTCCCGGCGTCGACCGGCGCACCGCCGAACGGCTCCATCGCGGCCAGATGGAGATCGACGGGCGGATCGACCTCCACGGCATGACCCAGTCCGAAGCGCACGATGCGCTGGCCGCGTTCATGGACAAGGCCGAGGGGCGCGGCTGGCGCTGCGTCCTGGTCATTACGGGCAAGGGCACGCGGGGCGGCGGCGTTTTGCGCGCGGCGGTGCCGCGCTGGCTCAACTTGCCGCCGCATCGGGCGCGTATCCTGTCCTTCGGCGCCGCGCGGCCGAAGGATGGCGGCGACGGCGCGCTCTACGTGCTGCTGCGCCGCAGGCGGATGCCGTGACGCCATTCGGACAGAAGCTGCGCCAACTCCGCGCGGCGCGAAACATGACACTCAAGGATCTGGCCAAGGCGCTGCATGTCACGCCAGCCTATCTCTCGGCGCTCGAGAACGGCAAGCGCGGCAAGCCCAGCAAGGGGTTGGTGCATCAGGTCTCGGCGGCGCTCGGCATCATCTGGGACGACGCGGAGGAGTTGGTGCGCCTGGCCGCCTTGTCCGATCCGCGCCCGCGGGTGGATACCTCCGGCCTCTCGGCCAAGGCGACCGAGGTGGCCAACCGCCTAGCCACGGACATCGCGCGCCTGTCGGACGCCGAACTGGACCGGCTCATGGACGTACTCAAGACGCCAGTGCGGACATCGCGGAATCCGAACGCGAAGCGCTAGAGCTGAAAATGATCTTTAGAGAATGAACCGCGACAGGTCCGTGTCGCGCGCCAGGCTGCCGACCTTATCGTCCACATAGGCGGCATCGATCTTGACCGACGTACCCGGCCGGTCAGACGCGTTGAAGCTGATCTCCTCGACTAGCCGCTCCAACACGGTGTGCAGCCGCCGCGCGCCGATATTCTCGATACCTTCGTTGATCTCGGCGGCCAGGCCCGCGATACGCCCGATGGCGTCCTCGGTGAAATCGAGGGTGACATCCTCGGTCTTCATGAGCGCCGTGTACTGTTTGATCAGGCTGTTCTCGGGCTCGGTCAAGATGCGCGAGAACTCGTCGCGGCCGAGGGCTTTCAACTCCACACGGATGGGCAGGCGGCCTTGCAGTTCCGGCAAGAGATCCGATGGCTTGGACAAATGGAACGCGCCCGAAGCGATGAATAGGACATGGTCGGTCTTCACCGGCCCGTGCTTGGTCGCGACTGTGGTGCCCTCGATCAGCGGCAGCAGGTCGCGCTGGACGCCTTCGCGGCTGACATCCGCACCTACACGATCGCTGCGCGAGGCGATCTTGTCGATCTCGTCCAGGAAGACGATGCCGTTGTCCTCGACCATGCGGATGGCTTCCGCGACGATCTTGTCCTGGTCCAACAGCTTGTCGCTTTCCTCCGCGATCAACAGCGGGTGGGACTCCTCGATCGTCAGACGCTTGGGCTTGGTGCGGCCGCCGCCCAGCGCCTTGCCGAAGATGTCGTTGAGGTTGAGCATGCCCATCTGGGCGCCCGGCATGCCGGGAATCTCGAAGGTCGGCAGCGCGCCCGCACCGCTCTCGCTGACCTGAAGCTCGATTTCCTTGTCGTTCAATTGGCCTTCGCGCAGCATCTTGCGGAATTTCTGCCGCGTCTCGGGCGAAGCGCCTTGGCCCACCAGGGCGTCCAGCACGCGCTCCTCGGCGGCCATTTCGGCCCTGGCCTCGACCGCCTTGCGCAGCCGTGTGCGCGTCATGCCGATCGAGACCTCGACTAGGTCGCGGATGATCTGCTCGACGTCGCGGCCGACATAGCCGACCTCGGTGAACTTGGTGGCCTCGACCTTGAGGAAGGGGGCCTGCGCCAGCTTGGCCAAGCGGCGCGCGATCTCGGTCTTGCCCACGCCCGTGGGCCCGATCATCAGGATGTTCTTGGGCAGCACTTCTTCGCGCAGGTCGGCCGGAAGCTGCTGGCGGCGCCAGCGGTTGCGCAGCGCGATCGCGACGGCGCGCTTGGCGTCGGCCTGGCCGACGATGAAACGGTCGAGCTCGGAGACGATCTCGCGCGGGGAGAAGGCGCTGGTCACAGGCTTTCCAGGGTCACGTTGCGGTTGGTGAAGACGCAGATGTCGGCCGCGATGCCCAGCGCCTTGCGCGCGATGGCCTCGGCGTCGAGGCCGGGCTGGTCGATCAGCGCGCGGCCCGCGGCCAGGGCGTAGGGCCCGCCTGAGCCGATGCCGATCAGCCCGTCCTCGGGCTCCAGCACGTCGCCGGTGCCGCTCAGGATCAGGGAGACGCCTTTGTCGGCCACGGCCATCATGGCCTCCAGGCGGCGCAGATAGCGATCCGTGCGCCAATCCTTAGCCAACTCGACACAGGCGCGCATGAGCTGGCCCGGATGCTTTTCCAACTTGCCTTCCAGGCGTTCGAACAGCGTGAAGGCGTCGGCCGTGGCACCCGCGAAGCCCGCGATCACGCGCCCATCGGCCAGGCGACGCAGCTTCTTGGCGTTCGCCTTGATGATGGTGTTGCCCATGCTGACTTGGCCGTCGGCCGCGATCACGACCTTGCCGTCTTTTCGCACGGACAGGACGGTCGTGCCGTGCCAGGCGGGGGAATTTTCCATGATGATTGGATATGGCCGTTGGGATGGCCCCCGTCAACCGGGCGGGATCAGCCCTTTTCGACCAGCACCCGAAAGATGAACGGCGAGCCCGACTTGCCTGCCACCACCTGGTTGTCGCCCAGCCGCAAAGGCACGGCCTGGCGGTTTTCCGCGCGGCCGATGCGCACGCCGTTCACGAGCGTGCCCAGATGGCTCCAGATGTCCCGCACGACAGGTCCCGTCTCGGACCCCTCGATGGCGAAATGCTGGCGCGACAGGTTGTAAGGCCGCACGTCGTCCAGCGTCAGTTCGATGGCCGTCGGCGGCGCATTCTCGCCGTCGAGCACGAGACGGCCGACGCGAAAGGGCAATTCGGGCATCGGATAGCCCGCTTCATCCATCTGGTCCTGCAGCTCGCGGCTGGAGGGCAGGATGCGGATATTGTGAACCGGGCGCTCCGCCACGATCACGGCGCGCGGCACGCCCTTGGAGATGATGCCCGTCACGTCGTGCAGGGAATGGAAAAGCTGGCGGAAGACCGGATCCAGCGTGGCGCGCTTCTTGGCCGCCCGGTCCAGGAACTCATCGCGCGAGATGACGGCCACGGTGGTTTCGACGACCGCGCGGACGGTCACGGCCATGGGCTGGCCGAGAATAAGACAGGCTTCGCCGACGATCTCACCCCGGCCGAGGCGGCTTCCGTCATCCCCGCGCGCCCCGCTCGTAACCTCCACTTCGCCCTCGATGACGACGAAGGCCGCCGTAGGCGGATCGCCCAGCCGGCATAGAATTTCGTCCGGCGCAAAACGTCGGTGTTTCATGACGCGTCTGGTGTCCCCCCCAACCGCCTGGAGCGGCCGGTTCGGCCCTCCCCCGAGGACCCAATACGCAACCGTTGGGCCATAAACGCCGCAAAACCGCCATCTGGCGGTTGCGTCTACCGATATCCCTAGATGTGGGTTTTTCGCAGGCTGGCGCGGTTTCCATCGGGCTGTTAAAACCCCGCGGCCGGCGGGTTCCGCCGTGGAGAGAGGCCATGCGACAAGCAACGGTCGAGCGCAAGACGCGCGAAACGCAAATCACCGCCACCGTGAACCTGGACGGGACGGGCGTATCCCGTATCGCGACCGGGATTGGCTTTCTCGACCATATGCTGGAGCAGCTGGCCCGCCACAGCCTCATCGACATCACGCTCGAGGCCAAGGGCGATCTCCACATCGACTATCACCACACGACCGAAGACACCGGCATCGTGATCGGTGAGGCCGTGTCCAAGGCGTTGGGCGACCGGCGCGGCATCCGCCGCTATGGCGACGCCGTGATTCCCATGGACGAGACCCTGTCGCGCGTGGCACTCGACGCCTCGAACCGGCCGTATCTGATCTGGAAGGTCGGCTTCTCGCGCCCCAAATTGGGCGAGATGGACACCGAACTGTTCAAGGAGTGGTTCCAGGCCTTCGCCCAGATGGCCGGGCTGACCTTGCACGTCGAGAATGTCTACGGCGAGAACAACCACCATATCGTCGAGTCCTGCTACAAGGGCCTTGCTCGGGCCCTGCGGCAGGCGGTCGAGCTGGACCCCCGCCAGGTTGGCGAGGTTCCTTCGACCAAGGGCACGCTCGGCAAATCCCTTTAACGGTCGCGCTATGAAGATCTTTACGGTCCATCGGCGCGAGACGGTCTCTCCGCCGGGTGGCACAACCGCCCGTGGCGACGATCCCGTATTGGTCAAGGAAGGCTTCGCTTGGTTCGCGGCTCTGTTCGGGCCGTTCTGGGCGCTGGCGCACCGCATGTGGAGCTGGGCGCTGGTGACGGCGCTGGCGAACACGGCGTTCGCTTTTCTCGTTCAACGCGTGCCCATGACGCCGGGCATGCAGGCCGCGATCGCGGCGGGGCTGTTTGTGCTGATCGGCGCGCATGCCAACGACGCACGGCGGCGTTCGCTTAAGGCGCGCGGCTACCGCGAGGTTGCGGTCGTCAGCGCGCAAGATTTCGATGGCGCGCTCCTGCGTTATCTCGAACGCGACACGAACTTGCGCGCGAGCGTGCTATGACAGTCGCGATCGTCGATTACGGCTCCGGAAACCTCAGGTCCGCCGCGAAAGCGTTCGAACGCGCGGCGCAAGGCACCGGCCAGCGCGTCCTGGTGACGGCCGAGGCGTCGGACGTGCGCGCGGCCGACCGGGTCGTGCTGCCGGGCGTGGGCGCCTTCGCCGATTGCATGCGCGGTCTCTCGGGCGTGCCCGGCATGGTCGAGGCGCTGAACCATGTCGCCATCCGCCAGCAGCGTCCCTTGCTCGGCATCTGCGTCGGCATGCAGCTGATGGCCGAGCGTGGCTTGGAGCACGGCACGCATCCGGGCCTGGGCTGGATTCCGGGCGAGGTGACGAAGATCGCGCCCGACGACGAAGCCTTGCGCATCCCCCACATGGGCTGGAACGAATTGGCTGTAGCGCCGCCCGCGCATCCGGTGCTGGACGGACTGGGCTCGGGCACCCACGTCTATTTCGTGCACAGCTATGCGTTCGAATGCCGCGAGACGGATCACGTGCTGGCAACCGCCGCGTATGGCGGCGCGCTGACGGCCGCGATCGGGCGCGACAATCTGGTCGGCACGCAGTTCCACCCGGAGAAGAGCCAGGACGCAGGCTTGCGCCTGATCGCGAATTTCCTCGGCTGGAGTCCCTGACCGTGGCGGAAGTAAGTGTCCGCATCGGGGTCGAGCCGGCCAAGGAGTTCAAGGGCCCGGATCTCTACGACCTGTGCGACGCGACCGAGGGCGCCATCATCGACGGCGGCGGCTTCGGCTGGGTGCGCCCGCCGCCGCGCAAGGCGCTGGAAGCCTATTACCGCGGTGTGCTGGTGGTGCCCGAGCGCACGCTGTTCCTGGCGCGGCTCGACGGCGTCGTCTGCGGCTCGGCGCAACTGGTGCGTCCCATGCCCAACAACGAGGCCCAGGCTTTCGCCTGCAACCTGATGCATTCGTTCGTGGCGCCCTGGGCGCGCGGCCACGGCCTGGCGCGCGAGCTGACCCTCGCGGTCGAATCCTACGCGCGGCGCGAGGGCTTCAAGGTGCTCAATCTCGACGTGCGCGAGACCCAGAGTGCCGCCATCAAACTCTACGAATCGCTGAACTACGCGCGCTGGGGCAAGAACCCGAAATACGCCCTGGTCGAAGGCAAGATGATCACCGGCCACCACTACTACAAGGAACTGAAGTAGCCGCCATGATCGTCTTCCCCGCCATCGACCTGAAGGACGGGCGCTGCGTCCGCCTGCGCCAGGGCGCGATGGACGACGCCACCATCTACAACGACGATCCGGCCGCGCAGGCGCGCACGTTCGAGGCGGCCGGCGCGCGCTGGCTCCATGTCGTCGATCTCGACGGCGCCGTCTCCGGCCTGCCCAAGAACGCGAGCGCCGTCAGCGCAATCCTCAAAGCCGTCGCCATGCCCGTGCAACTGGGCGGCGGCATCCGCGACCGCGCGCGCATCGAAGCCTGGCTCGAGGCCGGCGTGCGCCGCGTGGTGCTGGGCACGGCCGCCATCGCCAACCCCGAACTCGTGCGCGAAGCCGCGCGCGCCCACCCAGGCCGCATCGTGGTCGGCATCGACGCGCGTAAAGGCAAGGTCGCCGTCGACGGCTGGACGCGCGCGACCGAAACCACGGCGCGCGAGCTGGCCGACGCCCTGGCCGGCGCGGGCGTCGCCGCCATCGTCTATACCGACATCGACCGCGACGGCGTGCTGGGCGGCCCCAACATCGAAGCCACGGTCGCGCTGGCCAAGGGCCTGCCCGTGCCGGTGATCGCGTCCGGCGGCGTCTCGACCATCGACGACATCACCGCCCTGCGCGCGCACGAGAAGGACGGCATCGCGGGCGTCATCGTCGGCCGCGCTATCTATGACGGCCGCGTCGATTTGAAGCGCGCGCTGGCGCTGGCGGCCTAAATGCTCAAGCTCCGCCTCATCCCCTGCCTGGACGTGAAGGACGGCCGCATCGTGAAGGGCGTCCAATTCGTCAACCTGGTCGACGCGGGCGATCCGGTCGAGCAGGCGCGCATCTATGACGCGGCAGGCGCCGACGAATTGTGTTTCCTCGACATCACGGCCAGCTCCGACAACCGCGACATCCTGCTGGACGTGGTGCGCGCCACGGCCGAACGCTGCTTCATGCCGCTGACCGTCGGCGGTGGCGTGCGCGAGCTGGAAGACATCCGCCGCCTGTTGCTCGCGGGCGCCGACAAGGTTTCGATCAACACGGCGGCGGTGAAGCGGCCGGAATTCGTGGGCGAGGCGGCCGAGAAATTCGGCACCCAATGCATCGTCGTCGCCATCGACGCCAAGCAGGTCTCGCCCGGCCGCTTCGAGATCTTCACCCATGGCGGGCGTAACGCGACCGGGATCGATGCGGTGGCATGGGCGCGCCGCATGACGGAGTTGGGCGCGGGCGAATTGCTGGTCACCTCCATGGATCGCGACGGCACGAAGAAGGGCTTCGACATCCCGCTGACGCGCGCCATCGCCGACGCCGTGCGCGTGCCGGTGATCGCGTCTGGCGGCGTCGGCACGCTCGATCACCTGGTCGAGGGCGCGCGCGAAGGCCACGCCTCTGCCGTGCTGGCGGCCTCGATCTTCCACTTCGGCACCTTCTCGATCGCGGACGCGAAAAAGCACCTGGCCGAGGCCGGCTTGCTCGTGCGGGAGACACGCTGATGCCGAAGAAGCATGACGCGCGGGTGCTGGATGCGCTCTCCGCCACGATCAAGAAGCGGCGCGGCGGCGATCCGGAAAAATCCTATACGGCCAAGCTTCTGTCCAAGGGCACCAAGCACATCGCGAAGAAGCTGGCCGAGGAATCCGCCGAGGCCGTGATCGACGCGGTGTCGGGAAACAAGGACGGCCTCGTGCGCGAAAGCGCCGACGTGCTCTATCACTTGCTTGTGCTGTGGGCGGATGCCGGCATCGCGCCGCCGCAAGTCTGGGCCGAGCTGGCGCGGCGCGAAGGCATCTCCGGCATCGCCGAGAAACGCGCGCGCGGCGCCAAGATTAAACCGTCCAGGAAGAAGGCATAGCGGGAGAGCGGCGATGGCATACGACAACAACAACATCTTCGCGCGCATCCTGCGCGGCGAGATCCCCTGCAAGAAGGTGCATGAGGACCAGCATACGCTGGCCTTCCATGACATCGCACCGCAAGCGCCCACCCATATCCTGGTGATCCCCAAGGGCGCTTACGTCTCGATGGACGATTTCGCCGAGAAGGCGTCGGATGCTGAGATCGCCGCCCTGTTCCGTGCGGTCGGCAAGATCGCGCGCGACATCGGCGCGGTCGAGCCGGGCTACCGCATCCTGTCCAACTGCGGGCTGGATTCGGGTCAGGAGGTCCCGCACCTCCACATCCATGTCTTTGCCGGCAAGAAGCTCGGCCGGATGATCGCCAAGGACTAAAGAAAACGGCCGACCCGGTTTCCCGGATCGGCCGCTCTCATTTCCAAAAATCGATTCGGCGTCAGGCGGCTTGTGCGCCCGCCACCGCTTCGCCTTCCAGCGTCGCCGCCACGGCATGCACCACGGCCGCGATGCGCGCGGCCGACTGCACGGCCTCGGCCGAGACGCCGGCCTGGCGCAAAATCTTCTCGTGCGAATCGATGCACATGCCGCAGCCGTTCACGGCCGAGACGGCCAGCGACCACAATTCGAAATCCAACTTGTCCACGCCGGGCTTGACCACCGCGTTCATGCGCAGCTTCGCCGGCATGGTCTTGTAGTCGGGCGAGGAGGCCAGGTGCACGAAGCGGTAATAGATGTTGTTCATGGCCATGATCGCGGCCGAAATCTTGGCGGCGGTCAGCGCTTCGGGCGACAGTTTGGGGCCGAACTCGGCCAACACGGCCTCGCTCACCACCGCGTTGCGGCTGGCCAGGGCCGAGGCCACGAACGCACCCGCGCGCTGCTGCTCGGTCAGCGACACTTCGGACGCCAGCGAGCTCAGGTTGAGCTTCAGGTCCTTGGCGTAGTCGGGCAGACGATCGGCGAGCGCGGCGAGCGACATGGCAAAACTCCTTGGGGCCAAAGCCCCGGCGGACGAATCCGCCGAGGGTTATTCGTTGGCGTTAGGCGACCTTCAGAACCTCTTCGCCCTTCTGCCAGTTGCAGGGGCAAAGCTCGTCGGTCTGCAAGGCGTCCAGCACGCGCAGGACTTCCTGCGGGTTGCGGCCGACGCTCAGGTCGTTCACCGAAACGAAGCGGATGATCCCCTCCGGGTCGGCGATGAAGGTCGCGCGCAGCGGCACGCCCTCGTCCTTGTGCAGCACGCCGAGCGCGGTCGACAGCTCGCGCTTCGTGTCTGCCAACATCGGGATCGACAGATCCTTCAGGTCGGCGTGGTTCTGGCGCCAGGCCAGGTGGACGAACTCGGTGTCCGCCGAGATGCCGTAGATGACGGCGTCGCGGTCCTTGAACTCCTTGGACAGCTTGCCGAAGGCCACGATCTCGGTCGGGCAGACGAAGGTGAAGTCCTTGGGCCAGAAGAACAGGACGGTCCACTTGCCCTTGGCGCTCTTGTCCGTCGTCTGGGTGAAGGCCGTCTTGATGTCGGTGGACACCACGGTCTTCAGGTCAAAGGACGGAAGCTTGTCTCCGATAGTCAGCATGAAATTCTCCTCTGGGGCGTCCGGTGGGGCGACTTGTTGTTAAGAATGAGAATGAACATCATGTAGGAGGCCTTGTATGTTCGTTCCAACGAATTAAATTGGAGTTATTGATCGAGAAAAACGATGGCAACAAATCTTCCCACCCTGAAGCAGCTTCGCCACCTGGCCGCCTTGGCCGAACACGGTCACTTCGGCCGCGCGGCCAAGGCCGCCCATGTCACGCAATCGACGCTCAGCGCCAGCCTCAAGGAGTTGGAGCAGACGCTCGGCGCGGCCCTGGTCGACCGCACGCAACGGCGGGTGGTCTTCACGCCCTTGGGGCGCGAGGTGGTTGAGCTCGCGCGGCGTTTGCTGGACGAGGCCGAGGCTCTGGCCGAGCTGGCCCGCGCGCGGGGCAAGCCGCTCACGGGGCCCCTGCGCTTTGGCGTCATCCCCACGATCAGCCCGTTCTTCCTGCCGCGCGTCCTGCCGGGCTTGCGGCGCGCATACCCCGCGCTCCAGCTCCTTTTGGTCGAGGACCAGACCGCGCGCCTGGTCGAGCAATTGAACGACGGCAAGCTCGACGTGCTGCTCCTGGCCTTGCCCTACGACATCCCCTCGGCCGAGACGGCGTTGGTCGCGCGCGATCCGTTCAGCCTGGTTTGCCCCAAGGATCATCCGCTAGCGAAATCGGCGCCCGTGCCGCCCGCTTCGCTCCAGCACGAAACCCTGTTGCTCCTGCGCGATGGGCATTGCCTGCGCGGCCATGCGCTGGATGCTTGCGCGCTCGCCGACCGGCGCGAAAGCGCGGGTGTCGAGGCCACCAGCCTCCACACGCTGGTGCAGATGGTGGATAACGGCCTCGGAGTCACGCTGTTGCCGCAGATCGCGATCGACGCCGGCATCCTGCGCGGCACCCAGCTGGTCGCCCGCGCGTTGGACGGCGCGCGCGCCTCGCGCGACCTGGGCCTGGTCTGGCGCCGCGGCACCGCGCGCCGCGCGGAGTTCGAATTGCTGGCGAGTGAACTGAAGCGACTGGCGGAGAAGGCGAAGTGAGGTAGCAAATGCACCTGACCCTGGAGGCTATGTTAAGGTTTCCGGCATGCAGCTATCGCCAAGCGTGCGGCTGGGGCTATCGGCACTAGGGTTGTTTTTCCTCCCAGTCTTTTATCTCAACGTTGAGAAGGTCGCGGAGTCCCAAGGTTGGGATGTCCTTTTTCTCGATCTTCTTCAGCCAACTGCACAAGAAAGTGCGACAAGCCCAAGCCCTTTCCTGAGCGCCGCGCTCAGCACCTCGGCGCTGATGATTTCAACGGCCGTTCTCGCGCTAGTGGCGGGGGTTTGGCTGGACGCCATTCTTAGGCGAATCGATGGGCGAGCCGAGAAAGGGCACCAGAAAGTCGGTGCTGACTGCGTACATCTCGCCACGCTGATCGAAACTGGTCTGCGATCTCTTCGCGGGCCTGATTACGAACGTTGTGTTCCGGCGATTGTTGGGCTTTACGAAACCTTGAAGAAGCTCAGGATCACGACCCCGGCTATAACCAATGAAAATTGGGCCATCCAATACCGAGGACACGTTCGTTTTCTGCGGCTCATGGCGGCGTTATTGCGTGATGGCCATATAAAGCCCGCGAGGCGCATGTCACGCCTTATCAGGCCTGATCCTAGGGGAGGTCAAAGCGCAATTCCCGAGCTCCCGGAGCAACCAAATTCTGAACAAGAAGAACGACTATAAGGGCGCGATCGCCCGATCACACATATACCGAGGGGTTGCTTGGTATGCTTGCTGCCTAATATCGGGATAAACGCTAGGACTTCTTCGCGCCCACCGCGGCCAGCAATTCGTTCGCCATCGACGACGCCTCGTGCGGCGAAAGCTGATAGACGCTGCGGCCGAGAAGCGTGCGCAGGGCGGTGGCGGTCTTGTCGGTGAACTGGATGATGCCGTCGCTCGTGATGCCGGCCACGCCGTCCCAATGCAGGGCCTTCTCGTTCATGGCGATGGCCTCGGCTTCGCTCCATTCGGGCGGAAGGTCGAGGGCGATGCGACGGTTGCCCGCCTGCATGGGATAGCCGCCGACGCGTCCGTCCGGCCCCGGCACATGAACCAGCGAGTTTTCCTTCGCCATGAAGGTGGTCAGAAACCGCACGGCCGAGGCCTGGGTCAACAGGTTGAAATCCATGTCGTAGAGGATCGGCATGGGGGTGAAGAGACCGGCGCGTGCTTCGGCCGAGACGTCGCGCCCGCGCCACGTCGCCTTCACCAGGCACGGCGGCAATTCCTTCGCCGTTTCGGCGGCATAGAGGAAATATTCGAGCGCGTGGGGCGCGACCAGGCGCACCTCGACCTCTTCCGGCGGCGCGCCCAGCGCATCGGCCACGGCGAAGCGCGCCTTGGGCACGGCCTCCTCCACGTTGCCGATGCCGCACAAGGGGCCGGCCCCCGTGCGCGTCAGCACCGCGTTCACCCCGTCGGGATAGGACAGGTTGATCCACGCCGCGTGGGGCCGCGCCTGCACCCACGCGCGGCGGAAGGCCAGCATGGGCGCCACGTGACAGGCCACGAACGTGGCGAAGGGCGCCGTGCGCGCCACCTCACCCTTCTCGCCGCCCAGCTTGTCGACCGCCCACCAGGGCAGAAGGCTCGGCGCGGTCACCACCACGTCTGCCTCCATGCGCTTCAACGCTTCGCCTGCGTTGGCGCCGTTCAGGTCGAAGGGCACGAATTCGATGCGGGGAAACTTGCCCACCACGGCCGCGCCCACGCGCGCCGTGTTCACCTTGCGCCGCCCGTAATCGGCGTTGCGGCTTGCGACCAGGATCTCGTCGAACACGCCGCTGCGCGCCACGGCCTCCAGGACCGTACCGTTCAACGTGCCGAGGGAAACGAGGACAAGGCGGGACATCGGAAGTGGTGGCTACTCTTTCTGCGCGCCGAATTCTACCCGGTTACCGGCTGAGCTTATCGCCCTTAGCGAAATGCGCCATCTGGCCGTCGTAGGCTCGTTTGAAAGCAGGGCGCGCGCAGACTCGATCGACGTAAGATCGTATTGCTGGAAAATCACCGGCAGCCCTGACCTTCGGGATCCGAAGCACGTCTGCCATCAGGAGATCGGCAACGGTAAACTGTCCGGCGGCAAGCCACTCACGCTGCGCCAACACAGCTTCCAGGTGTTTCAAGCGCTGCAGCATCCAGCTTTCGAGCGGGTTGTTCGTGTTATTGGACAGGCCGATGAACCACCAAGGCACCGTGACCATCTCGATGGAATTAAGCGCGGCAATCGTCCATTCCAGCGTCTCTGCCTCGCCCTCGGGATCGTGGGGCATCAGCTTTTCACTTTTTCGCGCGAGATGCAGAAGACAAGCGCCGCTTTCGAACACGGTGATGCCTCTGTCTTCCAGGAAAGGCACTTGGCCGAAAGGCTGACGCGCGAAGTGCTCCGCTCCGCGGTTCTTGAACGGAACAGACCGGACTTTGTAGTCCAAGCCCGCTTCTTCGCATGCCCAGCGCAGTCTCAAGTCTCGAACATAACCGCGGGGACCGGGCGTGCCTTCGGGCACCCAATCGAATGTCCAGATCGTCAACGCCTCGGTCATGTTGCCTCTCCACTTGCACGATCCACAGCCTACGCCTCCCAAACAAAATCAAGGCCTGTGCCGTGCTTCATATGGGGAAGACCGCTTTCATCGATCTGGTTCCAGAAAGGCCAAGGGTCGCGGCCTTACTCTCGCCCCAACGCGATCTTGCGATAGGCCAGCGCTTCCGCGATGTGGCCGCGCGCGACGGAAGGCGCGCCCATCAGGTCGGCGATGGTGCGCGCCACGCGCAGGACGCGATGATAGCCGCGCGCGGACAGTTTGAACCGTTCGGCCGCATCGGTCAGGAGCTTGCGGCCGTCCGCGTCGGGGCCAGCGACTTCTTCCAGTAATTCGCCGTCGGCTTGCGCGTTGGCGCGGATCGGCGTTGCGGAGTCGTACTTCGCGTAACGCGCGCGTTGGATGTCCCGCGTTTGGGCCACGCGCGCGGCCACTTCTGCGCTGCCTTCGGCGGGTGGCGGTAGGGACAAGTCGGAGGGATTCACCGCCGGCACGTCCACATGCAGGTCGATGCGGTCGAACATGGGGCCGCTGATGCGCGACTGATAATCCTGCGCGCATTTGGGCGCACGGCCGCAAGCGAAGGCAGCGTCGGCCAGGTGGCCGCAGCGGCACGGGTTCATCGCGGCCACCAGTTGGAAGCGTGCGGGGTAGGTGAGGTGGTGGTTGGCGCGCGCGACGGTGGCGCGGCCGCTTTCGATCGGCTGGCGCAGGGATTCGAGCGTCGCGCGCTGGAACTCCGGCAGCTCGTCCAGGAACAAGACGCCGTTATGGGCCAGGCTCACCTCGCCTGGCCGCGCGCGCACACCACCGCCGACAAGCGCGGGCAGCGAGGCCGAATGATGCGGATCGCGGAACGGGCGGCGGCGCGTGAGGCGCCCGCCATCGAGCAGGCCCGCCACGCTGTGCACCATGCTCACTTCCAGTGCTTCGCCGGCGTCGAGCGGCGGCAGCAATCCAGGCAGGCGTTGCGCCAGCATGGATTTGCCCGAGCCCGGCGGGCCGATCATCAGAATGTTGTGGCCGCCGGCTGCCGCGATCTCGAGCGCGCGCTTGGCTGTCTCCTGTCCCTTGATGTCGCGCAGGTCGGGATAGCGTGCGCCGTCCTCGGCCAATGCGCGCTGCGGCGGCGACAAAACCTGGGTGCCCTTGAAATGATTGATGAGGGCGAGGAGCGACGGTGTCGCCAACACGTCGATCTCGCCGGCCCACGCGGCCTCGCCGCCGCACTCGGCCGGACAGATCAAGCCGCGCCCGAGGGACGCGGCCGTGATGGCGGCGGGCAGCACGCCGGCGACGGCGCGGATCTGTCCGTCGAGGGACAATTCGCCGAGCGCGGCGTATTGCGCGATTTCTTCTTCCGGCAACACGCCGAGCGTGACCAGCAACGCGATCGCGATGGGGAGATCGAAATGGCTGCCTTCCTTCAACAGGTCGGCCGGCGCCAGGTTCACGGTGATACGCTTGGGCGGCAGCGCCAGGCCCAGGGCGGTCAGCGCCGCGCGCACCCGCTCGCGCGATTCGCCCACGGCCTTGTCGGGCAACCCCACCACGGTGAAGGCCGGCAGGCCCGAGGACATCTGGACCTGCACGTCCACCGCGCGCGCCTCGATGCCCTGGAACGCAACCGTCGTGACCCGCGCGACCAAGTTAGCCCCCGGTTGGTGAAGACCGGCGATCTTATGCGGGATCGGCAAGGAGAACCAATAAGGAACAAAGCCTAGAGGATGAGAAGGGTGTCGCGCCGCCCTCTGCGCTAAAAATTGGTTTAAAGGCTAAAGCCTATATTAATAGTTTAAAATATCGTCTATAACCTATAAATGACTTCTCCAATGGGACCACCCGTCTCGTTCGCGGCGCAAATGCGCATTTCCGCGCGGCGCGACCTGGATCGGCGGCTGCAACCGAGAGGCTCGGCCGAGGTCCGCCCGCATTCCGGCTGGCTGCGCGCGATCCGCGACGCGCTGGGTATGACGGCCGCCCAGCTTGGCGCCCGCCTCGGCATCACCCCCACCTCCGTCTTCGAGATGGAGCGACGCGAAGCCGACGGTACGGTCACGCTCAAGACGCTGGAGAAGGCCGCCGAGGCGCTCGGCTGCAAACTCGTCTACGCGCTGGTGCCCGACGAGAGCCTGGAAGCCACCGTCCAACGGCGCGCCCGCAAGCTGGCCGTCCGTCAGTTGGCGCGGGAAGAGGAATTGCCGCCCGAGGAATCCCGCGCGCGGCTGGAACGCCGTATCGCGGAGATCATCCACACGCGACCGCGGTCGCTCTGGACCGAGAAGTGAGCTACGTCGCTTCCGGCGGGTCCATCCAGAACGCGTTGTCGACCACGGTGTATTGCCAGTAGCCGAGCCGCGCGATGGGGCGGAACTTCTTCATGTCGACCATGCCGTCGGTCAGGATCGACTTGTTGATGTGGATGCCGACGACCGAGCCCAGCACCATCACGTGGCTGTGCTCGCCCGGCACGGAGGGCAGTTCGATCGTCTTATAGTATTTGCACTCCAGCGCCACGGCGGCTTCGGCCACGCGCGGGGCTTTCACGTTGCGGCACTCGCCCTTGGTCAGGCCAGCCTTCTCGAACTCGTCGACATCGGCGCCATAAGGGGCCGAGCTGATGTTCATCTGCTCTTTCAGATTCTCGGTGCAGATATTGACGACGAACTCGCCGGTCTCCTCGGCGTTCAGCTGCGAATCCTTGAAGTCGTCGCTCTTCGGCCGGCGCGAGGAGCAGAACGCCACCATGGGCGGCGTCTCGGCGACGGCGTTGAAAAAGCTGTAGGGGCCGAGATTGGCGACGCCGTTCTTGGACCAGCTGGAGATCCAGCCGATCGGCCGCGGCACGACCAGGCTCTTGAACGGGTTGCGCGGCAGCCCATGCTGGCCCGTGCGCGGATCGTAATAGTGGATGGCGTCTGCCGCCGGCTGCGTGGGTTTGTTCATGGTCATCGCTCCTTCAAGCGGCGTTCGATGGCGTCCCAGATCATGGCTTCGATATGGATTCCGTCCAGGCGGTTGATCTCCTGGATGCCGGTCGGCGAGGTGACGTTGATCTCGGTCATGTAGTCGCCGATCACATCGATGCCGACGAAGATCAGGCCCTGCTTCTTGAGCGTGGGGCCGATGGCCGCGCACAGCTCGCGCTCGCGTTTGGTCAGCGTCGTCTTCAGCGCGGTGCCGCCGGCGTGGAAATTGGCGCGCGCTTCGCCCGCTTGCGGCACGCGGGCCACGCCGCCCACGGGTTCGCCGTCGACCAGGATGATGCGCTTGTCGCCCTGGCGCACCTCGGGCAGATAGCGCTGGATGATGATCGGCTCGCGGTAGAGGCCGGTGAACATCTCGAGCAGCGCGTTCAGGTTTTCGTCGGCTGGTGAAATATGGAACACGCCCGCGCCGCCGTTGCCGAACAGCGGCTTCACGATGATGTCCTTGTGCTCGGCGCGGAACGCCATGATCTCGGCGCGGTCGCTGGTGATGAGCGTCGGCGGCAAGACTTGCGGGAAATGGGTGACAAACAGTTTCTCCGGCGCGTTGCGCACATGAACCGGATCGTTCACCACCAACACCTTCTTCTGGATGTGCTCCAGGATATGCGTGGCCGTGATGTAGGCCATGTCGAAGGGCGGGTCCTGGCGCATCAGCACCACGTCCATCTTCGACAGGTCGATCGTCTCGGGCGCGCCCATCTCGGCGTGGCTGCCGCGCTCACGCTTCAAATGCTTGATCGGCCGCGCCTTCGCCGTGACGCGCCCGTCCTTCAGGCTCATCTGGTTGACCAGGTAGTGGTACAGCGTGTGGCCGCGCGCCTGGGCCTCCAGCGCCATCATGAAGGTGCTGTCGGTGTCGAGATTGATCGTCTCGATCGGGTCCATCTGGATGGCGACGGCGAGGGGCACGGGGCCTCACGAAAACGGGGAAACGGCGGGCGACTCTAGGGCTGGGGCGGCAAAAACGAAAGCCGCTGGCCCATAACTAAGGCGTCAAAACCCGGCGGGAAGCCTCAATTCAGCTTGGCCTTCAATTCCTGCATCAGGGTCGCGATGCGGAAGCGCTCGTCATGGCCGGTCTCGAGCGCGGTGAAGCGTTCGAGGGCGTCCAACGCCGCGCGCACCTGGCCGAGCCGCGCGTGCAATAGGCCGCTTTCGCGCCACAGCTCGGCCTTGGCCGGGGCGAAGGCTAGCATCCCTTCGAGGGTGGCCACGGCGGCTTCGATCTGTCCGGCCTGGATCTGGCGCAGCTTGATGTTGTTCTGCAGGCGCAAAAGGATGTCGCGGTTGCCGAGTGGGGCGTAGTGGGCGGGCGTCAGCTCCGCGTCTTGCCCGGCCACGGATTTGAGGAGGGCGCGTAATTCGCCCGTGCCGAGCGTGCGCCCGCCGTGGAACGGATCGAGGATCGCGCGGCCCGCGCCGCGGTCGAGCCGCACGAGGAAATGGCCGGGGAAGTTGACGCCCGCCATGGCCCAGCCCTGGGCGCGTCCGGCGTGGAGATAAAGGATGGAGATCGCCACCGGCAGGCCGCGCTTGCGGTCGATCACCCGCATCAGGTTGGCGTTCTGAAGATCGTCGTAGTTCTGGGTGTCGCCCTGATAGCCATGGCGCTCGAACAAAACGGCGTTCAGCGCGGCGATGCATTGGTCGAGCGTCGCATCGTCGGGTGTGGCGCCGCGCACGCTCGCGGCCAGTTCGACCAGATGGTCGCGATAGCGGTCGAGCGAGACGCGCGGCCGGTCGAGTGTCGCCAGCGCGAGCGCCGTCTCGGCCAGGTCGATGGCGTCGTCGTCCTGCGCGGCCACGCGGGCCAGCGCTTCCAAGGCTTCGTCGCGGGTGCTCATGTCTTGCGCGCCGGGTCGTCCTTCAGGCGGACATAGGAGACCACGCTGCGCACATAGGCCGTGTCGCGAATGTGGTTGATCACGCGGTCCAGCTCGTCCTGGCTCTGCGCGATGCCCATGACATAGACCGTGCCGTTCACGCAGTCGATGGAGTAGTTGATCGACATCACGCCCGAATCGAGCGTCAGCCTTCCCTTGATCTTGGCCTGGATCCACTCGTCGCGGGCGCGGTCGCTCACCCCGCTCCAGTTCTCGACCTGGATTTCGTTGATGAGCTCCTTCACGCCGTGGGCTTCCCAGGCCAGGCGCGCCGCGTCGATGCGCGTCTGCGGATTGATGACCGAGCCGGTCAGCACCACGCGCCCCTCGATCACCGACAGGCTGACCTTGCGGTAGAGCGCCAGATCGTGCTTGCCCCACTTGTAGTTGATCTCGGAGCGGATGGCGGCGTCGCTGACGGCCTTGGAGACGGGCCGCTCCTGCGCCGCCGTGGTGCCGGCCGCGGCCGCCACGCCGACCGCGGTGCCGACGGGCGAGCAGCCGGCGATCAGGCCGGCGAAGACGAGGACGATGATAAGGCGGGCGGCCGCCATGGCGCGTGCTCGCGCTGTGAAATCCGCGTCAATTATGGCCGGAATTGCCCTCCGGCCGCCACGCATCGATGAGGTGGCGCGGCAGACGCCAGGGCGAAACCAGGATCGCATCGAAACGCAGGTCGCAGCCGGCGTGACGTGCGTGTTGGCTGAGGAAGCGCAGAGCCGCGCGCTCGATGCGGCGGCGCTGGCGCGGCGTGATGGCATAGGCGGCCGCCTCGGCGGAGGGGCGTGCCTTGACCTCGACCAGCACCAGAACGCGGCCCCGCCGCGCCACGATGTCGATCTCGCCCTCAGGCGGCCGGTAGCCGCGCGCCAGGATGCGGTAGCCCTTGAGGCGGAGGTAGTGGGCGACGGCATGCTCGGCCCAGCGGCCGTTCTTCTGGGCGCGCCGGTGCCGCGCGCTCTTCATTTTTTACGTTTCGGTGAATCGAGCGTTAGCGCCCTTGCATAGACCGCGCGGCGCGGTTCGCCCGTGGCCTCGGCCACGGCGGCGACGGCATCGCGCAAGGACTCGCGCTTCAAGGCCGTGCGCAGAAGCGCGTCCAGGTCCGCCTCGCTCGGCGCGTCTTGCGCCAGGGGCGGGCCCACGACGACGACGATCTCGCCCTTGGGCGCGCCCGCCTGTTCGTAATGCGCGGCCAATTCGGCCAGCGTGCCGCGCCGGACTTCTTCGTAAAGCTTGGTGAGCTCGCGCGCGATTGCGGCCGGACGGTCGCCTAAGACCGACGCCATGTCGGCCAGCGAGGCGGCCAGGCGCTGGGGCGATTCGAAAAAGATCAGGCTCGCGCGCAAAGAGACGAATTCCTTCAGCGTCTCGCGCCGCGCGGCCGTCTTGGGCGCTAGGAAGCCCGCGAACAGGAACCGGTCCGTCGGCAGGCCCGACAGCACCAGGGCCGCGATGGGGGCCGAGGGGCCGGGCAGGAAATCGACCCCGATGCCGGCAGCGATGGCTTCGGTCACGAGCTTGTAGCCGGGATCGGCGACCAAGGGCGTGCCGGCATCCGAGACCAGCGCGATCGTCTCGCCCTTGGCCATGCGCGCCAGCAGGGCGGGCCGGGCCTTCTGCGCATTGTGGTCGTGATAGGGGGTGGTCGGGCGGCGGATGCCGTGACGCGCCAGAAGCTTGGCGGTGGTGCGCGTATCCTCGCAGGCGATCGCGTCGGCGTTCTTCAGCGCCTCCAGCGCGCGCAGCGTGATGTCGCCCAGATTGCCGATCGGCGTCGCGACCACGGCCAGCCGTCCGGATTTACTTCCGGATGCCGCCCCTTTAGGCTTTTCCGCGAATTCATCCGTCACGTGGGAGTGATCCGTTGGGTCGATCTGCGACCGTTCGCCTGTCGCGGGCGTGCCGTGTCGCGGTTGCGGCGGCGCTGGCGTGGTCTGTCTGTGTGTTGGCGCCGACAGTAGCGGAGGCGCAAGCGGCGCCGCAAGCAACGCCCGGCCAGCCCCAGCTCGAAATCCGCAAGAACCTTCTGCCCGACAGCGAGATGGCGCCGGCAAAAGAAACCATGGCCGCGCCGGTTCCGCGCGACCTCGGCACGGGCCAGGTGCGGGTCGGCCTCTTGCTGCCCTTGTCGGGCCCGCACGCGCGGCTCGGCCGCGACATGCTGGACGCGGCACTGATGGCCGTGGCCGACATGGCCGACGACCGGCTGGTCCTCTTGCCGCGCGACGACGAGGGCACGGCCGAAGGCGCCCAGCGCGCGGCGGCCTCGGCGCTGGAAGACGGCGCGACCCTGATCCTGGGGCCGCTCTTCTCGACCTCCGTCGAGCCCGTGGCCAGCCAGGCACGGCCGCTCGGCGTCAGCGTCCTGTCCTTTTCAACCGACCGCAGCGTGGCCGGCAACGGCGTCTTCGTCATGGGCTTCCTGCCCGGCCAGCAGGTCGACCGCGTGGTCTCCTATGCCGCCGAGAAAGGTTCGAAGCGCCTGGCTGTGCTGGCGCCCGCGACACCCTATGGGCGCACCGTGGTCGATGCCCTGCGCGAGGCCGCGATCAAGCGCAACCTCACGTTGACCCAACAGCGTTTCTACAACCCCGGCGAGGACCCCGCGCCGACCGTGCGCGGATTGGCGCAGGGCGCCACCGGCCCCGGCGCGTTCGATGCGCTTCTGATCGCCGAGGGCGGCGAGCGGCTGCAGCAGGTCGCGGCGCTTCTGCCCTATTACGACATCGACCCGGCCCAGGTGCATTTTCTCGGCACCGGCCTGTGGGAGGGTGCGATCAACATCCGCACCGAGACGGCGCTGATCGGCGCCTGGTTCGCGGCCCCGTCCACGGCCGGCCGCGGCGCCTTCGACAAGCGCTTCAAGGAAATCTACGGGCGCGATCCCGCGCGCTTGGCGACAATGGCGTATGACAGCGCGGCGCTGGCCGCGGTGTTGGGGCGCGCGGCGGGCGGCGCGGATTTTTCCGTCGCCCGCATCGAGGCGCCAAACGGCTTCTCGGGTCTCGACGGCATCTTCCGCTTTCGCTCGGACGGGCTCGTGGAACGCGCGCTGGCCGTCTTCGAGGTCCAGCGCGGCGGCATGACCTCCATCAGCCCAGCCGCCGAGATGTTTCCTCTGCCCGATTAGACCTCAGCCCAAGAGACGCGCGAGCACCGCGTCCAGGCGCTGGCGGCCGTCCTCTGTCGCGCGCAGGCCTTTCCCGTCGAGCAGCAATAGATTCGCGCCGATCAACTCGGACAGATTTGCGGCGCTCAACTTCGATTCGAAATCGCCGCCCGTCTCGGTGCGGAAGCGTTCACGTGTAACGCCCTCGGCCAGGCGCAATCCCATCAATAGCGATTCGGTCAGCCGCTCGTCGGCCGATAACGATGTGTGTTCCACGACGGCGTGGCCATCGGCCTCGACGGCGGCCAGCCAGCGCTCGGGCGCGCGCTGCTCGACCGTGGCCACGCGCGTATCGCCCACGCGGTATCGCCCATGCGCGCCAGGTCCGATGCCGATGTAATCGCCATAGCGCCAATAGACGAGATTGTGCCGGCTTTCGAAGCCCGGCCGCGCGAAGTTTGAAATCTCGTAATGCGCGAAACCGGTTGCCTCGCACAATTCGCGCGCGGCTTCATAGAGCGGCGCCGCGTCCTCGGGCAGATCGAGCAGGCCCTGCCGCAGGGCGGTGGCGAAGCCCGTATGCGGCTCAATGGTGAGCTGGTAGAGCGACAGATGATCGCGCGCCAGCGCCAGTGCGTCGGCCAGTTCGCGCCGCCACGCGGTTTCGCTCTGCTTCGGCCGCGCATAGATTAGATCGAACGACACGTTACCGAAGTGCGCGTGCGCGGCCTCGATGGCGGCGATAGCGCCCGCGCGGCCGTGATCGCGCCCAAGCGTTTTCAGCGATGCGTCGTCCAGCGCCTGGATGCCCAGGGACAGGCGCGTGACGCCCGCACCGGCGAAATCGGCGAAGTGCGCAATGTCGGAGGGGTTCGCTTCCAGGCTGACTTCGATCTCGTCTCCACCCAGCCAAACCTTTCGTGCATGTTCGACGATGGCGGCCACCGTGTCGGTCGCCATCAACGACGGCGTGCCGCCGCCGAAGAAGATGGTGCCCAGCGCCCTGTCCGGCAGTTCGCGCGCATAGTGGTCGATCGCGGCGCACAGCGCGTCGCGCCATCGCGCATGATCCACGGTCGGGCGGACGTGGACGTTGAAGTCGCAATAGGGACAGCGCGCGCGGCAGAACGGCCAGTGGACGTAGAGGGCGAGCAGCGCGCTCACGGACGGAAGCAGGTCACGACCAGATCGGCGAAGGCGCGCGCGCGATGACCCATGTCGTGTTTTCGCGCCGGCTCCATCTCGCCGAAGGTGAGTGCGTATCCATCCGGCAGGAACATCGGGTCATAGCCAAATCCCTGGGTTCCGCGCGGTGGCCAGACCAAGGTGCCATCGACGCGCCCCTCGAAATGCTCCACATGCAAGTCCGGCCAGGCCAGCGCCAGCGCGCAGACGAAATGCGCGCCGCGGTCCCGCGCGCGCTTGGATGTCAGCGCGTCCTCGACCTTCTTCATTGCAGATGCGAAATCCTTCGTGGGCCCGGCCCAGCGCGCGGAGTAGATGCCGGGTTCGCCATCCAGCGCGTGGACGGCCAGGCCGGAATCGTCAGCCAAGGACGGCAGGCCGGTGGCCTCGGCAACCGCGCGCGCCTTCAATTCGGCATTGGCCCGGAACGTCGTACCGGTTTCCTCGGGCTCTGGCACGCCGTGTTGCGCGGCGGATGTAACCTCGATGCGGAAGGGCGACAGCAGTTCGCCGATCTCGCGCACCTTGCCCGGATTGTGGCTCGCGATGACGAGTTGCTTGCCGTCGAAGCGCCGCGCCATGGCGCGCCGGCTCAACCCGCGATGGCGCGCTTCTGCGCGGCCACCAGCTCGGTGATGCCCTGGCGCGCCAGGGTCAGCATCGTGTTGAACAGCGCCTCGTCGAACGGCTCTTTCTCGGCGCTGGCTTGCAGCTCGACTAGGCCGCCCTTGCCGGTCAAGACGAAGTTGGCGTCGGTGTCGGCGTTGGAATCCTCGGCATAGTCGAGGTCGAGCCCGGCCTGGCCGGCGACGACGCCGCAGGACACCGCGGCGACATGATCGTTCAGTGGGATTCGCGTGATGATTCCAGCCTTGGTCATCTTCGCGAAAGCCAAGGACAGGGCCACGAAGGAGCCGGTGATGGCGGCCGTGCGGGTGCCGCCGTCGGCTTGCAGCACGTCGCAGTCAATCCGTACCTGGCGCTCGCCAAAGGCGGTCAGGTCCGTGACCGCGCGCAGGGAGCGGCCGATCAGCCGCTGAATCTCCTGGGTCCGGCCGCTCTGGCGGCCCTTCACGGCTTCGCGGTCGGTGCGGGTGTTGGTCGAACGCGGCAGCATGCCGTACTCGGCCGTGACCCAGCCCCGTCCGGTGTTGCGCAGGAAGGGAGGGGTCTTCTCTTCCACGCTGGCCGTGCACAGAACATGCGTGTCGCCAAAGCGCGCCAGGCATGAGCCCTCGGCATGCTTGGTAAAGCCCGGTTCCAGCGCGATCAGGCGCAGTTCGCCGGCGGCGCGGCCGGACGGTCGTGCGCCTTTCGCCAGGGTGGATGCCTGTGCCATCGCTGGTTTCGCCATTTCGTTTGAGAATATTCGTTCGCGGCCAAGCTATCCCTTGGCCTCCGATGCGTCCAGCATGGCCGCCCCACGTTGACGCTTGGTGGGGGCGTACCTAGATTTGCCCTATTCATAGGGACATGACGATGAAACCGGTCGCGGTTGGACGATCCTCGCCAATCACGGAGCTGAACGAGCGTTCGCGCGAGATTTTTCGCCGGATCGTCGATGCCTATGTGGAGGTCGGCGAACCGGTCGGCTCGCGCACCCTTTCGCGCATGCCTGGCATCGACTTGTCCGCGGCGTCGATCCGCAACGTCATGGCCGACCTGGAGGACGCGGGTCTTCTGCACGCGCCCCATACCTCGGCCGGACGCGTGCCGACCGAGGCGGGGTTGCGCCTGTTCGTGAATGGGCTGCTCGAAATTGGCACCCTTACGCCGGATGAGCGCCAGAACATCGAGGCCAAGTGCGCCGCCAAGGGCCGCAGCGTCGACCAGGCGCTGTTGGAAGCCTCGCGCGCCCTTTCAGGCTTGGCCCGCGGCGTGGGTCTGGTCTCCGCGCCCACGGTCGAGCGTGCGCTCAAGCACATCGAATTCGTCACCATCGGCCCGGGCCGGGCGCTGGTGGTGCTGGTGACCGAGGACGGACTGGTCGAGAACCGCGTCATCGAACTGCCGATCGGCCTGCCGCCGTCGGCGCTGACCCAAGCCTCCAACTATCTCAACGCACGCATCGCCGGCCGTACCACGGCCGAGGCGCACCAGCAGGTTCAAAAGGAACTGGAGGGCAACCGCGCCGAATTGGATCAGTTGACCAGCCAGGTCGTCGAAGCCGGCGTGGCCAGTTGGGGCGGCGAGCCGCAAGAGCGTTCGCTGATCGTGCGCGGCCAGGCCAATCTCTTGGACGACATCACGGCGGTGGCCGATCTCGACCGCATCCGCGCGTTGTTCGAGCTTCTGGAAAAGAAGGAAGCCGCCATGCGGCTCTTGGACGCGGTCAGCGGCGCCGAGGGCGTGCAAATCTATATCGGCGCGGACAATACGCTGTTCGACCTGACCGGCTGTTCCCTTGTCGTCGCGCCCTATCACAACCGGAACGGCCATTTGGTGGGCGCCATCGGCGTGATCGGCCCCGCGCGAATCAACTACGCCCGCATCATCCCAATCGTGGATTACACGGCCAAGGTGATCGGGCGCACGATGGGATGAAACAATGACCGAGAACGAACCCAAGCCTCAGAACGACAACGAACGGCCCTTCGAGCCACAGGGCGAAGAGCCCGCGCCCGTCCTATCCGATCCCGGAGCCGAGGTGGCGGCGCTCAAGGATCAGCTTTTGCGCGCGATCGCCGAGGGCGAGAACCAGCGCCGCCGTTTCCAGCGCGAGCGGGACGAGGCGGTGAAGTACGCCGCCGCGGGCTTGGCGCGTGACCTTCTGACGGTGTCGGACAATCTGGGCCGCGCGCTCGATGCCGTGCCGGCCGGCGCCGGGGATGCCATGACCGAGACGCTGCGGACCGGGGTGGAGTTGGTCCAAAAGGAGTTGGCCTCGGCGTTCGAGAAGCACGGCATTCGCCGCCTGGAGCCCTTGGGTGAGCGGTTCGACCCCAACCTGCACCAGGCCATGTTCGAAGTGCCGGGCACGGACTACCCCTCGGGCACCGTGGCCCAGGTGATCCAGCCCGGCTATGCCATGGGCGAGCGGCTTTTGCGCCCCGCCCTCGTGGGCGTGGCCAAGGGGCCATCCACAGCCGAGACCCCGACGCCTGAAGCTGCGGGCTGACCGCCCTGGGCAGATTCACGGGGCCCGCCTGTTGCGGGCTGCGGCGGGCATGCCCATATAGGCTTCTGGACGCCGGAATCCGGCGATTTTTAGGATGAATTTGGGGGTTGTACGGGCGCTTCACGGAGGCCTGAGACAGCCTGCCGACAGAGGGAAAACACAATGGCTAAAGTGATCGGTATCGACCTCGGCACGACCAACTCGTGCGTGGCCGTCATGGAAGGCAAGGACGCCAAGGTGATCGAAAACACCGAGGGCGCCCGCACCACGCCGTCGATGGTCGCTTTCGCCGACAGCGGCGAGCGGCTAGTCGGCCAAGCCGCCAAGCGTCAGGCGGTGACCAATCCCGAACACACGCTGTTCGCCATCAAGCGCCTGATCGGGCGCCGCTTCGACGATCCGGACGTCCAGCGCGACCTCGGGCTGATGCCCTACAAGATCGTGGCCGGCGAAAACGGCGACGCGTGGGTCGAGGTGCAGGGCAAGAAGTATTCGCCCAGCGAGATCAGCGCGTTCATTCTTCAGAAGATGAAAGAGACCGCCGAGAAGTATCTCGGCGAAGAGGTCAAACAGGCCGTCATCACGGTTCCGGCTTACTTCAACGACTCCCAGCGCCAGGCCACCAAGGACGCCGGCCGCATCGCCGGCCTTGAAGTGCTGCGCATCATCAACGAGCCGACCGCGGCCGCCTTGGCCTACGGCCTCGAGCGCAAGGGCGCGGGCAAGATCGCGGTCTACGACTTGGGCGGCGGCACTTTCGACGTCTCGGTGCTCGAGATCGGCGACGGCGTCTTCGAGGTGAAGTCGACCAACGGTGACACGCATCTGGGCGGCGAGGACTTCGACCGCCGCATCATGGATTACCTGGCCGACGAGTTTAAGAAGGAGCAGGCCATCGACCTGCGCAAGGACAAGCTTGCGCTGCAGCGCCTGAAAGAGGCTGCGGAGAAGGCCAAGATCGAGCTGTCCAGCACGATGCAGACGGAGGTCAACCTTCCCTTCATCACCGCCGACCAGAGCGGTCCCAAGCACCTCAACATCAAGCTGACCCGGGCCAAGCTCGAAGCGTTGGTGGACGAGTTGCTTCAGCGCACCATGGAGCCGTGCCGCGCCGCGTTGAAGGACGCGGGGCTGAAGGCATCGGAGATCGACGAGGTCGTTCTCGTCGGCGGCATGACGCGCATGCCCAAGGTGATCGAACTGGTGAAGCAGTTCTTCGGGCGCGAGCCGCACCGCGGCGTGAACCCGGACGAGGTCGTGGCCATCGGCGCCGCGATTCAGGCCGGCGTGCTGAAGGGCGAGGTGAAGGACGTCCTTCTGCTCGACGTGACGCCGCTGTCGCTCGGCATCGAGACGCTGGGCGGCGTGTTCACCCGCCTGATCGACCGCAACACCACGATCCCGACCCGCAAGGGTCAGGTCTTCTCGACCGCCGAGGACGGACAGACCGCGGTGACCATCCGCGTCTTCCAGGGCGAGCGCGAGATGGCGGCCGATAACAAGATCCTGGGCCAGTTCGACCTGCTCGGCCTTCCGCCGGCGCCGCGCGGCATGCCCCAGATCGAGGTCACGTTCGACATCGACGCCAACGGCATCGTCAACGTGGCGGCCAAGGACAAGGCCACGGGCAAGGAGCAGACCATCCGCATCCAGGCCTCCGGTGGTCTTGCCGAGGACGACATCAAGCGGATGGTGAGCGAAGCCGAGTCGCACGCCTCGGAAGATAAGAAGCGCCGCGAGCTGGTCGAGGCTCGCAACCAGGCCGACACCTTGGTCTACACGACCGAGAAGACGCTGACGGAGCATGGCGACAAGGTCGGCGCGGATGAGAAGATCGCCATCGAGACTGCGATCGCCGAGCTCAAGGAAGCCATGGGCAAGGATGACGCGGCCGCGATGCAGGCCAAGAGCCAGGCCCTGGCGCAGGCTTCGATGAAGCTGGGCGAGGCCATGTACAAGGCCCAGCAGCAAGAGGCCGCCGCCCAAGGCGGTGCCGCGCCCGGCCCCGAGGCCGGCGGTGGCGCCAAGGAAGGCGAGCCCGAAGCCAAGGTTGTCGACGCCGAATTCGAGGAAGTCGACGACGACAAGAAGGGCAAGGCTGCGAAGGGTTGATCGGGGCCGAATTGAACTGAGCAACAGCCCGCCTGCCATGGGAATGGCGGGCGGGCTGCGGCACATCCGGGGCGGGAGTGATGGCCAAGCAGGATTATTACGAACTTTTGGGCGCGGCCCGCGACGCCGACGGCGAAACGCTGAAGAAGGTGTTCCGCAAGCTGGCCATGCAGTATCACCCGGATCGCAATCCGGGCGACAAGGCGGCCGAACAGAAGTTCAAGGAAATCAACGAAGCCTATGACGTGCTGCGCGACGAAGAGAAGCGCGCGGCCTATGACCGCTTCGGCCATGCCGCGTTCGAGCAAGGCGGCGGGCGCGCCGGGGCCGGCGGCGGGTTCGGATTCGATTTCGCCTCGGGCTTCGCGAACATCTTCGACGAGATGTTCGGCGAGGCCATGGGCGGCGGCGGCGGACGGCGCGGCCCCAACACGCGCGGCTCGGATTTGCGTGTCAATCTGTCGATCTCCCTCGAGGAAGCCTTCCAAGGCAAGCAGGCCAAGGTCCGCGTGCCGACCTCGGTCGCTTGCGATTCGTGTCATGGCAGCGGCGCCGCCGGTGGTGCCGCGCCGGTCGCCTGCAACACCTGCCGCGGGCGCGGGCGTGTGCGCGCGACGCAAGGCATGTTCACCATCGAGCGCGCCTGCCCGACCTGCCACGGCGCGGGCCGCGTGATCGAGAAGCCTTGCCCGCCATGCAACGGCACCGGCCGGGTGCGCAAGGAAAAGACGCTGTCGGTCGCGATCCCGCGCGGGGTCGAGGACGGCACGCGCATCCGCCTGAGCGGCGAGGGCGAGGCGGGTTTACGCGGCGGGCCGCCCGGCGATCTCTATATCTTCCTCTCGGTGAAGCCGCACCGGTTCTTCGCCCGAGAAAGCGCCGATATCCATTGCCGCGTGCCGTTGCGGATGTCGACGGCCGCACTTGGCGGCTCGATCGAAGTGCCGACCATCGACGGCGCTCGCGCGCGGGTCCAGATTCCGGCGGGTACCCAGGCCGGCCACCAGTTCCGCCTGCGCGCCAAGGGCATGCATCCGCTGAATTCCACCGGACGCGGCGACATGTTCATCGAGGCCGTGGTCGAGACGCCGGTCAACCTGTCCAAGCGCCAGCGCGAACTGCTGGAGGAATTCGAGAAGTCGGATTCCGGCCGCGCCACCAGCCCCGAATCCGAAGGTTTCTTCGCGAAGATGAAGGAACTTTGGAGCGACCTGCGCGACTGACTCCCGTTTCCGCGCCCCGTTGTGGTTAAATCGGCGCGCTGAAACAGGGGGACGGAATGGCTTCCACGAAAATGCGTTTGGGCGTCGCGGGTGCATCGGGCCGCATGGGCCGCATGCTGGTGCGCGAGATTGCCGAGACCGAAGGCGCGGTGCTGGCGGCGGCGACCGAGGCTCTTAACAACCCCTGCATCGGCAAAGACGCGGGCGAACTGGCGGGTTTGCCGCGCGCGGGCGTCGTCATCGGCTCGGATCCCGCCGCGATGTTCGCGGCCTGCGACGCCGTGCTCGATTTCACCGCACCTGCCATCACCGTGCAGCACGCGGCGCTGGCCGCCCAGTCGCGCATCATCCACGTCATCGGCACGACCGGCATCGACGCCGAACAGACGGCGGCGATCCACCGCGCGGCCAAGCACGTGCCCATCGTCTGGGGCGACAACATGGGCGTGGGCATCAATCTTCTGTCCGCGGTGGTCGAGCACGTTGCGCGCACGCTCGGCATCGACTGGGACATCGAAGTCGTCGAGATGCACCACAAGCACAAAGTGGACGCGCCCTCGGGCACGGCGCTGAAGCTCGGCCGCGCGGCGGCCAAGGGGCGTGGCGTCGATCTGGACAAAGTGTCCGCGCGCGGCCGCGACGGGCATACCGGCGCGCGCAAGGCGGGCGATATCGGCTTCGCCTCCTTACGCGGCGGCGATGTGGTGGGTGACCACACGGTGATCTTCGCAGGCGCGGCCGAGCGCATCGAGCTGACCCATCGCGCCACCGGCCGCGAGATTTACGCGCGCGGCGCGGTGCGCGCGGCCTTGTGGGCGAAGGGAAAGCCCGCGGGCCTTTACGGCATGGACGACGTGCTGGGCCTCAAGTCTTAGGCTTCGTCTTGGCCGTGGTGGTGACGCCGATCCCGGCCAGGATCAGCGCCAGCGCGACGAACGCCGTGAGCGGTAGCCGGTCGCCCAAGACAAGCACGGCTAGGAACACGCCCACCACCGGCGTCAGGTAATTGACCATCGCCACGTAGGTCGGGCCGGTGCGCGCGACCAGATGGAAATACGCGCCCAAGCCGATGCCCGTGGACAAAAGGCCGAGTGCGAGAACGGCCACGATCGATTCCAGGCTTGGTTCGACGGCGATGGGGAAATCGACGACCGCGGCGGCAGGCGCCAGGACGATGGCCGACAGGAACAGGACCGTGGGCCCGATCACCGAGGGCGAAAGATCGCGCACGTGGCGCGCAACGACGTTGAGGATGGCGTAGGACACGGCGCCGGCAAAGACCGCCAGATAGCCTTCCAAGGGCCCGCCGATGCCCGCGAACGCGCCGGGCCCGGTCAGAACCGCAACGCCCACGAAACCCAGCGTGACGCCGGTGATGGCGCGCCCACCGAGGCGCTCTTCCTGCGTCACCAGATGGGACAGAAGCGCGGTCAGGATCGGAATCGAGCCGATGATGATCGACGCGATGCCGCTGTCGATGCGCTTCTGGCCATAGGCGATCAGGAATGGCGGCAGGATGTAGCCCAGGAGCGCGAGAGCGGCGAGCGCGCGCCAAGCCGCGACGTTGCGCGGCCATGCGGCGCCGCGCCACAGCGCGAAGGCCGCATAGGCCAAGAGGGCGGTCATGATCCGACACGCCGATACGGTCATCGGCGGGATCGTTTCGACCGACATCTTGATGAAGATGTTCGACGACCCCCACAGGAAGGCCAGCGCCACGAGCAAGGCCAGATTGCGCAGAGCCATAATGTCAGCGCGGACCGGGGTTCCGGCGGCCGCGTGTCAACCGGGCGCCCAGTCGCGTGCGCGCGACAGGGCGGTGCGGAGGGCGCGGGCCAACTCGACGCGCTCGCCGGGCGACAGGAACGAGCCGATCACGAGCGAGCGCCCGTGAGAGGTCAGGGTGAGCTGGCTGCCCGGCACGGGCGGCTCGTCGATATGGACGCGCAGCCAATAGGGCTGGAAGCTCCAGCTCCGTGTCTGGCCCGAGGGCAGGACGCGCTGGATCGCCAGTTCGCTGCGCGTCAGGCGCAGGGTCTCGTAGAGATGTCCACTCCGGTAGCTGGCGCGGAAGGCGAAATAGACCAACGCCACGTCGAGGCCGAAAAACCCACACACAGGCCAGGCACCTTGTGCCCAGAAGACCATGCCGGCCGTGAAGCTGATCAATGCGACGCCGCCCATCACGAACCAGAAGCCCTTGGGAGACAGGCTCTGATGGGGCGTCAGCATCGCGTTGAAAAGGGGCGGATCGTCCAGTGCCGGGGTGGCCATGCCGTCATCATAGGCGGCGCGCGAAAGGGGGGTAAAGCCTGGGCGGCCTCGCACAGGGGGCCGGGCGCGGTTACCATCGGGCCATGAAGGAAAAGGACATCGACGCGTTCTTCCGCCGCCTGTCCGCGGCGATTCCGGCGCCGCGCACCGAACTGGAATACGCCAACCCGTTCACGCTCCTGGTCGCGGTGGTGCTCTCGGCCCAGGCCACCGATGTTTCGGTCAACAAGGCGACGCCGCCCTTGTTCGCCCTGGCCGATACACCGGAGAAGATGGCGGCCTTGGGCGAAACGAAGGTGCGGAATTTCATCAAGACGATCGGCCTGTTCAACACCAAGGCCAAGAACGTCGTCGCGCTGTCGAAAATCCTGGTCGAGAAACACGGCAGCCAGGTGCCGCGTGAGCGTGAGGCATTGGAGGCATTGCCGGGGGTGGGGCGCAAGACGGCCAGCGTCGTGCTGCACGAGGCGTTCGGCGAGAACACGATCGCCGTCGACACCCATGTCTTCCGCGTCGCCAACCGCACGGGATTGGCGCGCGCCAAGACGCCGCATGCGGTGGAAGATCGGCTGATGAAGGTCGTGCCCGACACATGGAAGCACGGCGCGCATCACTGGCTGATCCTGCACGGGCGCTACACGTGCAAGGCGCGCAAGCCGGATTGTCCGGTCTGCGTCGTGCGTGAATTGTGCGCTTATAAGGACAAGACGCCGGCGATCGACGGCGATTCGATCGCGTTCACGCCCCGCCATCGGGCGGGTTCTTGAGGAACGAGCGGAAGCAGTTGCGCGGCACGGCGCTGCCGCCCGTGGGATCGCGCAGCTCGACATAGTTCACGCGCAGCCCGCGCTTCGCCTCGTCGTCATACATCACGACATCCAGGACGCAGAGCCGGTTGGCGTATTGCCAGACATGGGCCGGACCTTCGATGCGCTTCAGGCCAGGCTGGCCCAAGAGGCGCGTCACGCCTTGTGCATCCAGGCCCATCAACTGGTCGGGGCTCGGCTGGGGCAAGGATGCCGTCGGCGCCTGCGGCGCGGGCTGGACCGCGGCGGGAGGCGGTTTGGAGGAGGGGGCCGGCGCACTGGGCGCAGAAGGGCTTGCGGCCGATTGCGTCCCGGCGGGCTGGGCCGCCACATCCATGTCCTTCGATCCCACCATGCCGCAGGCCGGCAGCGTCAGGAGCGCGGCCATGGCGAACGCCGTTTTGATTGTTACAACTCGGCTCATGCGACGCCCCGGCGGCGCATGTCCGCGAACAGGTGGACCATGAAGGCCGTGGCCACGATCGGCGCCAAAAGATTGACCAGGGGAATGCCCAGCATGACCGCGATCACGGCACCCGCGACGCTCAGCCGGTTGCGGTTGCGGCGGAAGGCAATGCGCGCCGCGACCGGCTCCATGTGGCGCAGCGCCACCAGCTCGAAATACTCCCGCCCCATCAAATAGCCGTTCACCAACGCCGAGAAGGCGATGAGGCCGGGTGGAAAGAACAAAAGAACCAGATACACGGGCAGGGCGATCAGATTGACCAGCAAGAGCAAGCCGGTGAAACGGGCGGCGACGACCAGATTCTCCTTCACCGAAACCTGGCGCGTCCCCTTGGCGTCGGGATAGTGCCGGGCCTCCACGTTGTCCGCGATCTCGTCCAGGAACAGGCTCGAGACCAGACCGATGACGGCGGGAAACAAAAGATAGGCCAGGACGACGGCGCCCAAACCGCCGGCCACATCGACCGTGTCTTCCAGCCAGCTTTGCTCGAACAGCCGCGTGGTGCCGAGGAAGACCCAGATCCCGATGCAGAGGACGACCAGAACCACGACGCTCCACAGCAGGCTGCGGATCAGAAGGCTGCGCGCCTCCGGCTGGAGCAACTCGGAGAAGGAGCGGAAGAAAAGTCCCAACATGGGGCGAGAATGCAGCGCCGCGCCCGTCGCGTAAAGCGCGCCCGCCTTGTTCCACGACTCGGCCCCGCTATACTCGCGGCCTCTGCGGCTTCTCGAGGTTTTCCCCATGGGTGCGTATGACGTCGTCGGCATCGGAAACGCCATCGTCGACGTGATCGCGCGCTGCGATGACGCGTTCCTGGCGACGAACGGCCTGGCCAAGGGGGCCATGACCCTGATCGACGCGGAACGCGCCCTGTCGCTCTATGCCCTGATGGGACCGGGGACCGAGATGTCGGGCGGTTCGGCCGCCAACACCGTCGCGGGCATCGCCTCGCTCGGCGGCAAGGCGGCCTATGTCGGCAAGGTGCGCGATGACGAGCTGGGCAAGGTCTTCCAGCACGACATCCGCGCGGCCGGCGTGTCCTACAAGGTTCCGTTGGCCCTGGAGGGCGCGCCCACGGCGCGCTGCCTGATCCTGATCACTCCCGACGCCCAGCGCACGATGAACACCTTCCTCGGTATCTCGAATGAGCTGGGGCCCGAGGACATCGACGCCAACGTCGTCGCGAAGGCCAAGGTGACCTATCTGGAGGGTTACCTGTTCGACCCGCCGCGGGCGAAAGATGCGTTCCGCAAGGCCGCACGCGTGGCGCGCGACGCCGGCCACAAGGTGGCGCTCACCCTGTCGGACGCGTTCTGCGTCGACCGGCATCGGGATGACTTCCTCGACCTCCTGGTGGGCTCGGTCGACATCCTCTTCGCGAACGAAGCCGAGATCACAGCACTCTACCGCTGCGATGATTTCGATTCGGCCGTGCGCGCCGTGCGCGGCCAGTGCGATCTGGCCATCCTGACGCGCAGCGAGAAGGGCTCGGTGGTGGTCTCGGGCGATGCCATCTATGAGGTGAAGGCCGAGCGCGTCGACAAGGTGGTCGACACGACCGGCGCGGGCGATCTCTATGCCGCCGGCTTCCTCTATGGCCTCACCAACGGCTACGACATGGCGCGCGCAGGCCGCGTGGGCGCCATCGCGGCGGCCGAGATCATCTCTCATGTGGGCGCCCGTCCGGCGGCCAAGCTGGATGCGCTCGTGCGGAGCCGGCTCGGTTGAGCCAGGCCGCGGCCGAACCCCGGGGCTGGCGCCGCGCGCTGGCCGCCTACCGTGAGCCCAGCGTCGCTGGCATGTTGTTCCTCGGCTTCTCGGCCGGGCTGCCTTTTCCGCTGGTCTTCGCCACCCTCTCGCGCTGGTTGAGCGAGACGGGTGTTTCGCTGCACACGATCGGCCTGTTCTCCTTCGCTGGCCTGGCTTGGGGTTTCAAGTTCGTCTGGGCGCCGCTCGTCGACCGCATGCCCTTGCCCATCCTCGGTGCGCTGCTCGGCCGCCGCCGCGCCTGGATGCTGCTTGCGCAAGTGTGCATCGCCGCCGGCCTCGTGGGCATGGCCTTCACCGATCCGCGCACCGATCTCTGGACCATGGCGCTTTGCGCCACCATCGTCGCCTTCGCGAGTGCGACCCAGGACATCGCGATCGACGCGTGGCGCATCGAGATCGCGCCGCAAGAAACGCAAGGCGCCCTCGCGGGCGCCTATCAGCTGGGCTACCGCATCGCCCTGTTCGCGGCGGGCGCGGGCGTGTTTCTCTTGGTCGACGCGGTCGACGGCGGGAACGGCTGGACCATCGGGTATCTCGCCATGGTCGGTCTGATGGCGGTCGGCGTCGTCACGACCTTTTGCGTGCGCGAGCCCAAGCCGCGCCTCGACCCCGAAACGCAAGCGCGCGAGGCGCGGCTTTCGGAGAAGGTTGGGCGCGGCGGGCTGGGGCCCGCGCTGGCCTGGTTCGGCAACGCGGTCATCAACCCTTTCGTCGATTTCTTCGCACGCAACGGCTGGTCCGCGCTCCTTATCCTGGCCTTCATCGGCTGCTATTGGATGTCGGATCGCGTCTGGGCGGTGATGGCGCAGCCCTTCTATTTCCAACTCGGCTTCTCCAAGACCGAGATCGCGATCATCAGCAAAAGCTACGGCATCGCGCTCAGCATCGTGGGTGCGCTCGCGGGCGGTGCCATCATCGCGCGCTTCGGCGTCGGGCGGCCGCTCGTCCTCTGCACACTTCTCATGGCGGCGACCAACTTGCTGTTCGGCCTCCTCGCGGTGCATGGCAAGGACACGACGCTCCTGGTCCTTGTCATCAGCGCCGAGAACCTGGCCAGCGGCCTGTCCGGCACCGCGCTGATCGCCTATCTATCCGGCCTCACCAACGTGAACTACACCGCGACCCAATACGCGCTGTTCAGCTCGTTCATGGCGTTGCCGGGTAAGCTTTTGGCCGGCGCCTCGGGTTGGATCGTCGAAGCCATCGGTTTTCCTATGTTCTTCGTCTACACGGCCGCGATGGGCGTGCCCGCCATCGTGCTGGCCCTGATCCTATTGCGGCGGCAGAACACCGCGCCCGCCCCACGTTGACCGCGCGCCTTCGGGCGGCGCATCCTTCGCCATCCGGTTTGTCAGGCGAGGTGGATCATGCGCGTCGGCGTTCCCAAGGAAATCAAAAATCACGAATACCGCGTGGGAATGGTGCCCGGCAGCGTGCGCGAATTGGCGCATCACGGCCACGAGGTGATGGTCCAGAGCAAGGCGGGCGAGGGCATCGGCATCACCGACGCCGACTACCAGGCCGCTGGAGCCAAGATCGTTTCCGACGCGGCGGAAATATTCGCCAAGGCCGACATGATCGTGAAGGTGAAGGAGCCGCAGGCGCAGGAATACAAGCTGCTGCGCGACGGCCAGATCCTGTTCACCTATCTGCATCTGGCGGCCGAGCCCGCGCTGACCAAGGCCTTGGTCGAATCGGGCTGCATCGCCATCGCCTACGAGACGGTCACCGATGCGTTGGGCGGCCTGCCGCTTTTGGCGCCCATGAGCGAGGTGGCCGGGCGCATGTCGATCCAGGCCGGCGCCCATTGCTTGGAAAAGGCGCAAGGCGGCCGTGGCGTGCTGTTGGGCGGCGTGCCGGGCGTGCCGGCCGCGGATGTCCTTGTGATCGGTGGCGGCGTCGCTGGCACCAACGCGGTGCGCATGGCCATCGGCATGGAAGCGCGCGTCACCGTCGTCGACAAGTCGCTGCGCCGCCTCTACGAGTTGGACACGCTGTTCGGCGCCAAATTGAACACGATTTACGCCACGGTCGACGCGATCGAGGCCCATGTCCTCCATTCCGACCTGGTGGTGGGCGCGGTGCTGGTGCCGGGCGCCGCCGCGCCCAAGCTCGTGTCGAAGGAAATGGTGTCCAAGATGCGCCGGGGATCGGTGCTGGTGGATATCTCGATCGACCAAGGCGGTTGCTTCGAGACAAGCCGGCCGACCACTCATGCCGAGCCAACCTTCAATTTGGATGGCGTGGTGCATTACTGCGTCACCAACATGCCGGGTGCGGTGCCGCGCACCTCGACCTTCGCGCTCAACAACGCGACCCTACCCTTCACGCTCGCCTTGGCCAGCCAGGGCTACAAGGCGGCGCTTCAGGCCAACGCGCATCTGCGCAACGGCCTCAACGTCTCGCGCGGCAAGGTGACCTATGCGGCGGTCGCGCGCGACTTGGGCTATACGCATGTGACCGCCGAGAAGGCCCTGACGGACTGACGCGGTGCCGGCGCGGATCGCGGTCGTCGAGGGCGACATCACCCTCCAGGCGGTCGATGCCGTCGTGAATGCCGCCAATTCGGGCCTGCGCGGCGGCGGCGGGGTGGACGGCGCCATCCACCGCAAGGCCGGCCCTAAACTCATGGACGCATGCCGCGCCATCGGCGGTTGCCCCACGGGCGAGGCGCGCATCACACCTGGGTTCGATTTACCCGCCCATTACGTCATCCATGCCGTGGGCCCTGTTTGGGAGGGTGGCGGTGCGGACGAAGACGCGCTTCTTGCCAGCTGACATCGCCACGCGCTGTCGCTCGCGCGCGAACACGGGCTCCGCACGATCGCGTTTCCCGCGATCTCGACCGGCGTCTACGGCTTTCCCATGATGCGTGCGGCCCAGATCGCGCTCTCCACGGTCGCGGACGCGATCGAGGGCGACGCGCACTTCACGGCGGTACGCCTCGTTTGCTTTGGCGCGGAGGCGGCGGCGATCTTCGAGGCCGCGCGCACAGCGGTCGCGCGCTAGGCGGCCTCGGCGTCGAGCGCGTAGCCGAAGGCGCGCACGGTGCGGATCAGATCGGCGCGGTCGGCATGATTCAACGCCTTGCGCAGGCGCCGGATGTGGACGTCGACCGTGCGCGGCTCGACCTCGGCGTCCCGGTCCCAGGCGGCATCCAAGAGCTGGTCGCGCGAGAAGACGCGGCCGGGGTTCTCCATGAAATGGCGCAGCAGGCGGAACTCGGTCGGTCCCAGATGCACGGGCTCGCTGTTGCGCACGACGCGGTGGTTGGCCAGATCCATCACCACGTCGGCGTAGGACAAAATCTCGTCGACCGTGGCCGGCTTGGTCCGGCGCAGGACGGCGCGAACCCGCGCGACCACCTCGGCCGGCGAGAACGGCTTGGTGACATAATCGTCGGCGCCGCTTTCCAGGCCCCGAACGCGGTCCTGCCCCTCGCTTTTGGCGGTCAGCATGATAATGGGCGTCGCGCGCGTTTCGGGCGCGCGGCGTAGCTGACGGCAAACCTCAAGGCCCGAGAGGTGCGGCAACATCCAGTCGAGGACGATCAGATCCGGCCGCTGCTCGGCCACGGAAACCATGGCCTCCTCGCCGTCCGAGGCCTCGGAGACGTCGAAGCCCTCGCGCTCCAAGTTGTAACGCAGCAAGGTGACAATCGCGGGCTCGTCCTCAACGATCAGAACACGAGGCTTCATGCGGCGTTCCCACTGGCTTTAGCGGCGCGCTCCGCGGCCTTGGGCCGCGATTCGACAAAGGGACCGCCGTTGACGAGGAAGTGGCACATCTCGGCGATGTTCGTGGCGTGGTCGCCGATGCGCTCGATGTTCTTCGCGATGAACAGCATGTGCGTGCACGGCGTGATGTTGCGCGGGTCTTCCATCATGTAGGTCAGAAGCTCGCGAAACAGGGCGGTGTGAAGGGCATCCAGGTCGTCGTCGCGGTGCCAGACGTCCATGGCTTTGTCCACGTCGCGGTTGATATAGGCGTCCAGCACGTCCTTGATCATCTGCTGGGCGACTTCCGCCATGCGCGGGATGGCCGCGATCGACTGGATGGCGGGATATTCGTTCAACCGGATCGCGCGCTTGGCCACGTTGGTCGCGTAGTCGGCCACGCGCTCCAATTCGTTGGAGACCTTCAGCGCCGAGACGACCTCGCGCAGATCCGCCGCCACCGGCTGGCGCAGGGCCAAAACGTTGACCACGCGGTCGTCGATCTGCATTTCCAGATCGTCGGTCTCGTTGTCGCTCTCGATCGTGCGCGCGGCCATGTCGCTGTCGCGGCGGACGACTGAATCGACCGCGCTCTTCAACTGGGCCTCGGCCAACCCGCCCATGCGGGCCAGCAGGTCGTTCAGCTGCTTCAGGTCTTCGTCGTACTTCTTGACGATATGGGTTTGGCTCATTTGTCGGATCCTGTCCGTGTGCGTGCGGCGCGTCGGGCTCGGTTCAGCCGAAACGGCCCATGATGTAATCCCCGGTCTTCTTGTTCGTCGGCGTGGTGAAGATGGTCTGGGTCGGGCCGAACTCGACCAGCTCACCCAAGTACATGAAGGCCGTGAAATCGGAGGCGCGGGCGGCCTGCTGCATGTTGTGGGTGACGATGGCGATGCAATAGTCCGACTTCAACTCGTCGATCAGTTCTTCGATCTTGGCGGTGGAAATCGGGTCGAGAGCGGAGGCCGGCTCGTCGAGCAGCAGCACGTCGGGCTTGACCGCCACGCCGCGCGCGATGCACAGGCGCTGCTGCTGGCCGCCGGAAAGGCTCAGGCCGCTCTGCTTCAGCTTGTCCTTGATCTCTCCCCACAACGCGGCGCGTCAGCGCGGATTCCACCCGCTCGTCCATGTCGGCATGGCCCAGGCGCTCGTAGAGGCGGATGCCGAAGGCGATGTTGTCGTAGATCGACATGGCAAAGGGCGTGGGTTTCTGGAACACCATGCCCACCCGTGCCCGCAGAAGATTGAGGTCCACCTTGGGCGACAGGATGTTCTGCCCGTCCAGCAGAACCTCGCCCTCGGCGCGCTGGCCTGGATAGAGATCGTAGATCCGGTTCAGGATGCGCAGAAGGGTCGATTTGCCGCAGCCTGACGGGCCGATGAAGGCCGTCACGCAACGGTCGTAGACCGGTAGGTTGATGTTCTTCAGCGCTTCGAACTTGTTGTAGTAGAAATTGAGATTCCGAATGCTGACCTTCTCGACGCGGTTGGCCGCCTCCGTGGAGGGGCCTCCGGCGGCGCGCGTCATCTCGATGTGAACGGAGGGCGTCTTTTCGGCGGATTGGAGCGACATGGCATCCATCTTTATCTGGTGGTTGAAGAGCCGACGGAAGCGATCAGACGCGCCACGATGTTGAGCGTCAGGATCGCGACCGTGATGATGAGGGCGCCGCCCCAAGCCAAGCGCTGCCAGTCTTCATAGGGGCTGAGTGCGAACTGGAAGATGACGACGGGCAGGTTCGCCATCGGCGCGTTCATGTTGCTGCTCCAGAACTGGTTGTTCAGGGCGGTGAACAACAGCGGTGCCGTTTCGCCAGTGATGCGCGCGACGGCCAACAGGACGCCGGTGATCATGCCGTTCCGCGCGGCGCGATAAGCGACGGAAATGATCATCTTCCACTTGGGCGCGCCCAGGGCGGAAGCCGCCTCGCGCAGCGTGCTTGGCACCAGGTTCAGCATGTCCTCGGTCGTGCGCAGGACGACCGGGATGACGAGCACCCCAAGCGCCATGGAGCCGGCCCAGGCCGAGAAATGGCCCATGGGTCGCACCATGACCTCGTAGATGAACAGGCCGACGATGATGGACGGCGCGCTCAACAGGATGTCGTTGATGAAGCGGATCGTCTCGCCCAGCTTGCTGCCGCGCGAATACTCGGCCAGGTAGGTGCCGGCCAGGATGCCGAAGGGCGTACCGGCCAACATGGCCATAAGGGTCATGGCGAAGCTGCCGGCGATGGCGTTCAAAAGGCCGCCATTGCTGCCGGGCGGCGGTGTCATCTTGGTGAAGATGTCGAGGCTGATCGCGTCGAACCCGTTGGCGAACAGCGTCCACAGGATGGCAACCAGCCAGAACAGGCCGAACGCGGCGGCGCCGACGGCCATCGACAGGGCGACGGTGTTCGTGACCTTGCGGCGGCGGATGAGCAGCTTGTTCATGGATTATCTCCCGGCCTTCTTCTGCATGCGCATGAGCAGAAGCTTGGCGAAGGCCAGGACGCCGAAGGTGATGACGAAGAGCAGGACGCCCAAGGCGACCAGCGAAGAGGTGTAGATGTCACCGACGGCCTCGGTGAATTCGTTGGCGATGGACGCCGAAATCGTCGTGCCCGGCGCTAGGATGGACGCGCTGATGCGGTGGGCGTTGCCGATGACGAAGGTGACGGCCATGGTCTCGCCGAGCGCGCGGCCGAGACCCAGCATCACGCCGCCCATGACGCCGACGCGCGTATAGGGCAGCACGACCTTGAAGACGACCTCCCAGGTGGTCGCGCCCAGGCCGTAGGCCGATTCCTTCAGCATGGGCGGCACCGTGTCGAACACGTCGCGCGTGATCGAGGTGATGAAGGGCAGCACCATGATGCCGAGGATCAAGCCGGCGGTGAGCACGCCGATACCGAAGGGCGGGCCCGCGAACAGGGCGCCGATGATCGGCAGGGGGCCCAGCGTGTCGATCAGGAAAGGCTGCACCGTCTGTTGAAGGATGGGCGCGAAGACGAACAAACCCCAGATGCCGTAGATGATGCTGGGGATGCCGGCCAGAAGCTCGATGGCCGTGCCGATCGGGCGTTTGAGCCAGCCCGGGCACAGTTCGGTCAGGAAGATCGCGATGCCAAAGCTGACCGGCACGCCGATCAGCATGGCGATGATGGAGGTCATCAGCGTGCCGTAGATCGGTGCGCGCGCGCCGAATTTCTCGGTTACCGGATTCCAGACTTCGTCGGTGATGAAATCGGGGCCGAACTTGGCGAAGGCCGGCCAGGCGCCCTCGATGAGCGCGACCATGACGCCGCCGAGGATCAGCAGGACCGCCAACGCCGCGCCGTAGCAGGCGATGCGGAAGGCGTCCTCGATGAAGGCGGATTGGCGCTTGTGCGTGGCCTGGACCATGGCAGACGGGCTCGTAACGGTTATTCCGGACACGGTGGCCTCGCGAGGGTGGGGGAGAGGCCGTCTTTGCGCAAGACGGCCTCTCCGATAGAGGTGGGCAGTAAGAGGCAGTCAGATCAGTTGGCGGCCATCTTCCAAAGCGGGCCGTTGGGACCCTTGATGTCGCTGGCCCAGGTCTTCTTGACCATCTGCACAACCCTGTCGGGCATGGGCACGTAGTCCAGGTCCTCGGCCATCTTGTCGCCGTCGGTATAGGCCCAGTCGAAGAACTTGAGGGCCGACTCGGACGACGCCGCATCCTGCGCCTGCTTGTGCATCAGGATGAAGCTGGCGCCGGTGATCGGCCAGCTTTCGGCGCCGGGCTGATCCGTCAGGATGACGTAGTAGCCCTTGGCGTTCGCCCAGTCGGCGTTCGCCGCCGCGGCCTGGAACGACTTGCTGTTGGGCTCGACGAACTTGCCGTCCTTATTGGCCATCTGGGCGTAGGACATCTTGTTCTGCTTGACGTAGGCGTACTCGACATAGCCGAGCGCGCCGTCCGTCTGCTTCACCATGTTGGCGACGCCTTCGTTGCCCTTGGCGCCGATGCCGGCGGGCCACTGCACCGAGGTGTTCGAGCCGATGGACTGCTTGAACTTCGGGCTCTGTTTGGACAGATAGTCGGAGAACAGGAAGTTGGTGCCCGACCCGTCCGAACGGTAGATCGGGGCGATCGCCGTGCTGGGCAGGGAAACGCCCGGGTTCAACTTCTTGATCGCCTCGTCATCCCACTTCTTGATGTCGCCCATGTACATGGCGGCGATGGTGGGGCCGTCGAGCTTGATGGCGCCGGGGGCCACGCCCTTCAGATTGAAGACGGGAATCACGCCGCCCATGATCATCGGGAACTGCACCAGGCCGGCCGCGTCCAGATCCTCGGCCTTCAGCGGCATGTCGGAGGCGCCGAAGGTGACGGTTTTTTCCTTGATCTGCTTGATGCCGCCGCCCGAACCAATCGACTGATAGTTCATGCCGATCCCGGTCTTCTGCTTATAGGCATCGGCCCATTTGGCGTAGATCGGGTACGGGAACGTGGCGCCCGCGCCCGAGATGTCGGCTGCTTGCGCGGCGGACACCATGAGGGCGCCGACCGCCGCGAGGCCGAAGCCGCGGATGAGAGCCTTTGCTCCGAGTTTCACTGTCGTCTCCTTGGAAATGAGGCGCGTTGGCGCGCGTGAGGGATGGCCGAAAGAGAGCGCACCGTATCGGCCAGCCAAATCGGTTTTATGACGATGAGATTAAAGTTTTATGACACGCGACAACGGCGCATCAGGGCCTAGAAAAATAAACGTTCTAAATCAATCTATTAGAGAAAGGCCGCTAGTCGCCGGAAAATAAACCGAGCTAGACAACTCAAAGAAAAAGGCCGGCTCCAAAGGAGCCGGCCCAGTGATGTGCGAGGTTCGAAGAGGTCGGTTTAGAAGAAGTACTGCATGCCAAGCTGCAGACGGCTCGCATTGCCTTCCATCTGGCCGCCCTTCGCCACCGCTCTGGCGAGATAGCGCCAGCCGTACATGTATTCCAGGCCGATCGCGACCTTGCTGACCGGGTTCCAGATCAGGTTGCCCGCGGCGCTCTGGATGTTCTCGTTGAAGCCGTTCGCGCCCGTGCCCAACTGACCGGTCGGCACGTCGGACTGGAACCAGCCGTAGTTCACGTTGGAGCGGATGTTGTCGCCCCACCAGTGAGTATAAGAAGCCCAGCCGCCCATCATGGTGACGGTCTGCAAGCTGGCGCCGCAACCGGCGGTCAGCGTCGCGTTGGAGCCGTTCGAGCAGGTCACGTAGGTGTCGGTGTTGCCGGCTGCTGAATCGCGGATATAGCGGCCGATGCCGGGGCCGTAGTTGAACGTGCCCTTGACCGTGTCCTTACCCCACGTGTTGATCGTGGCACCGCCGTGGACGCCGCCACCGAACGTCGAATCGTTAGAGAAGTTGCCTTGGTTGTAGTTGAAGTAGCGCGCCACGCCCGAGACGTTGACCGCACCCCAACTGGCCTTGTAGCGCCAACGGGCAGCCGGCGCCAGACGAGCTCTGGATCGCGGTTTCAGGGTTCTCGATGGATCCATCAAGGAACATGCCCGGACCCATCTCATAGGTATAACGAATCTGCGTCTGGCGCACGTTGGTGTCGCCCGAGGGACCGAAGTTGTCGACCATTTCGGCGAAGGTGTCTTCGTCCATGAACGTCGACTGGGTCTGACCGGCGAGGACCGGACCCAACACGCCGTAAGCCTGGCGGACACGGAACGCGTCGGAGTTGGACACACGCTGGTTACCGGCGGGGCCGAAGAAGTCGCCTTCAATGCGGGTCACCAGGTTGCCCCAATCGGTCGGCGTCCGTGTTTCGAAGCGGATACGCGACTGGCGGGCATGCATGCGGAAGTCGCCGCCTTGGCTGTTGGCCGCCGCGCTCTTGATCGGAATGTTGGATAGGATGAACGAATCGCCGATCGCGGTGGACGGCGCGTTCATGGTGAAGAATGCGTCCGACTTCACATAGCCGCTGAAGCTGATCGAGGTGTCCGAACCCGGAAGCTTCCAAGAGCCCGGGAACGCGCCGCCCGTGACAGCCTGGGCCGGTGCGACCCGTTCGGCCGACGTACCCTGCTGAGCTTGACTGCCGTTCTCAAGCGAGGAAAGCCGCGCCTTAAGCGCGTCCAGCCGTGCCTGTAGTTCGGCTTGCTCGTTCGTCGTATCGCCGGCGAACGCAGGCGCCGCCAACAATGCCGCGACCGCGCTCGTTCCGAGCAACATGCCGCGCTTGATATTCATTCCCCGCATCTGAACCTCTCGCACAAGTTTTTTGTTTACGAAAAAGCCGGCTATCTCGCCGCGTTAATGACAAAACATAATGCCAGCGACAAAATTTCTGTCAGTGGCACCTGCCGGTTCGGACAACCTCTGCCCTTGGGGGCCGACTAGTAGGCGAAAAGTGCGAAAGAAGTGTTACGTCGGAATTACGGCGATGTTTCAGTGAGGTTAAACTATTGTGTCGTTGCACTTCCGTCACAGCAGCAAACCCTTGCGGATGCGAGTCTGAAGTGGATTTGGAAAGCATCATCCGATTGCGTCTTTCGGCGGAGGCCGCGCACGCCCTCGTCCGGCAGCCGCCGATTCGCGGCTGGTTGACCGGCCGCCCGCGCTCCCGGCGCCAGGCGGCGACATACTACGACACCGCCGATGAGGCATTGCGGAACGGCGGCATCGCGCTGTCGGTGAAGGCCGGTGACCGGCAACGAACGCAGATCGCGGCCTCGGACACAGTCCGTGTGTCTAGCGTGCTGGCGGCCGGCGCTGGTCCCGACCTCGCACGAATCCGCGATGCGGATCTGCGCGCCCGCGCCCTTCATCTTGTGTCCGGCGCCTCGATGGCGCCTGTCTTTCAGACGGACGTCAAAATTCGTGCCTATCCCCTGGCAATCGAAGGCGTGCCGGTGGAGATGACGCTCGGCGTCGGGCAGATATCCGCGTTGGATACCGTCGACGGATTCGTCGAGGTCGAGTTCCGCGCGGCCGATCGCATGGCCGCGTACAACGTGGCCGAAGCCCTGGCCGCAACCGTTCCGGTCTTGGTCGAACGGCGCGATTTCATCGCACGTGGCTATGCCCTCGCGCATGGGCGGCACGCTCAAGCCGCGTTGGCGCAGGACGTGACGCTCGATGGGGCGTGGAATGCCCGGCGTGGCTTCACGGCGGTCTTGCGCAACTGCCTCGATCAGTTCGCCGCCAACGAAGGCGCCTTCGCGGCCGGTGGTGGCTCGGAGGCGATCCACCAGCTGCGCGTCGCGATCCGCCGCATGCGCGCGGCCTTCTCGGCTTTCTCGAGCGTTCTGCCGCCGGATGAGACGGCGGACTTCCGTGCCGATCTGCAATGGTTGCAGCAGATCTTCGGGCCATTGCGCGATTGGGACGTCTTTTGCAACGAAACCTTGGCCACGTTCCGCTCGGCCTTGCCGAATCACGGCGAATTGCGCGCGCTGGCGTCGGAGGCGCGCGCCGCGCGCGGCCAGGCGCTGATTTCAGCGCGTGAAGCCTTGACGTCCGTGCGCGATGGCCTGTTCCAGGTCCGACTGGAGCGGTGGCTGGAAAAGGAGGCCGGCGGAGAAGGCCCGCGCCTCGCGGCGTTCGCAGCGAACGCGTTGGCCAAACGGGACCGCAAACTGCGCCGCGCGGGAAAAGGCCTCGATGGCTCGGCGCCCGACCGGCTGCACGACATCCGCATCGCCGCCAAGAAGGCGCGCTACGCCGCGGAATTCTTCCGTGATCTTTTCGGTGGCAAGGCGACGCGCAAATATCTTCGCGCCTTGCGCCGGATTCAGGACGGCCTCGGCGCCATGAATGACGCCAACATGGCGCGGCGCTTAATGAACGAGATCAGGCCAGGCGATCGCGAGATGGCCGCGCTCTTGGACGGCTGGTTCGCCGCGCGCATCGTGGCCAGCCGATCCGACGTGAATGCGCTGTGGCGGAAGTTCGAGCGCGCGCCGCGCTATTGGGAGGACTAGGCGCGGGCCAAAAGCTTTGGCGTGACGAAGGCGCGCAGCTCGCCCTTGCCGGGCGCGATATCGGCCCAATGCGGCGCGTCGAAATCCAGCACGGCCAAGGCCGCCGTCGGAAACTTCTCCTGCATGGCGGTCGAAGCGAAGACGTCGCCGGTTCCGGTCAGAGCGTCGGCTAAATCTTCGAAACCTGGGTTGTGTCCGATCATCAGCAAGCAGGACACCTCGTCTTCCATCCGCCGCAGACGAAGCAGCAGCTCGTCCGCACTGGCCAGATAGAGCCCGCGCTCGATCCGGACAGTGGCTTCGCCGTGCAGCCAAGGCAGTAGGAGGCCCAGCGTCTCCCGCGTCCGCCGCGCCGATGAACACAAGATGCTGTCGGGACGCAGCTCCTTGTCATCTATATATAGCCCCAACGGAACCGCCGAAGCCCGGCCGCGCTGATTGAGGGGGCGGTCGAAGTCATCCAGGGCGGGATCGGCCCAACTCGACTTGGCATGACGCAGCAGGCAAAGTGTTTTGGTCATCGGAACCCGTTACGGAACTGTCATATATCCGCCATCCCGCCGTCGCGGCGGTCGGCTAGGAAGCAGAGGTAGTCGTGTCGACGCCCATCACCAGCCTCCCCGGACGGTCCATGTTGCATAGCAGCCAAGTTGTCGAGCCGCCAACGCCCGTCGAGGGCGTGGACGCACGTTACATCAATCGCGAGCTCTCGTGGCTCGCGTTCAACGAGCGCGTGCTGCAGGAATCGAACAATCCCGCCCATCCGCTGCTCGAACGTCTGCGTTTTCTCTCCATCTCGGCCAGCAACCTTGACGAGTTCTACATGGTGCGCGTGGCGGGACTGCGCGCCCAGGTCCATGCCGGCATCAGCACGCTGAGCCAGGACGGCCAGTCCGCGAAGGAACAGCTGGAAGCGCTGAGCCGCCGCGCGGACGTCCTGATGGCCGATCAGCAGGCGCGCTGGGCTAGCATCGGCAACGAGCTGGCGGCCAGCGAGATCGAAGTGGTTGGCGCGGAAAGCCTGTCCGCGGAAGACCGGCCGTGGCTCGAACGCTGGTTCATGGAGCATATCTTCCCCGTGCTCACGCCGCTCGCGGTCGATCCGGCGCACCCGTTCCCCTTCATTCCCAATCTCGGCTTCGCCATGGCCCTCACCATGCGCGGCAAGGGCGCCGCGGGCCGTGACAGCGAGATGAATGCGTTGCTGCCGTTTCCACGCCAGTTTGGCCGCTTCGTGCGCCTGCCGGGCAAATCGATCCGCTATATCTCCATCGAGGCGGTCGCGAGCCTCCATCTGAAGACATTGTTTCCCGGCTTCGACGTGCTGGGCCAGGGCTGCTTCCGCGTCCTGCGCGACAGCGAAGTCGAGATCGAGGAAGAGGCCGAGGATCTGGTGCGCGTGTTCGAGACGGCGTTGAAGCGCCGCCGCCTCGGCAGCGTGATTCATATGGCGTGCAACGTCGACATGCCCGAGGCGGTGCGAAGCTTCGTCGTCGACGAACTGGAGGTGCCGCCGCGCGATATCTTCGTGCAAGGCGGCATGCTCAGCCTCGGCGATGTCTCCCAGCTCATCACCGACGAGCGGCCGGAGCTTTTGTTCACGCCCTATCAGGCGCGCTTCCCCGAGCGCATCCGCGATTTCGGCGGCGACTGCTTCGCCGCGATCCGCACCAAGGACATTGTTGTCCACCACCCTTACGAAAGTTTCGACGTCGTCGTCCAATTCCTGCGCCAAGCCGCGGCCGATCCGGCCGTGGTTGCCATCAAGCAGACGCTGTATCGGACCAGCGAGGACTCGCCGATCGTCAAGGCGCTGATCGCCGCCGCTGAGGCAGGCAAGTCGGTGACCGCGATGGTCGAACTGAAGGCGCGCTTCGACGAGGAGCGTAACATTCGCTGGGCGCGCGACTTGGAGCGCGCGGGCGCCCACGTCGTCTTCGGATTCCTGGAACTCAAGACCCACGCCAAGGTCTCGATGGTGGTTCGTCGCGAAGGACGCACCTTGCGCACCTACGTTCATTTCGGCACGGGCAACTATCACCCGACCACGGCGAAGATTTATACCGACCTGTCCTTCTTCACCTGCGATCCGGCCATGGCGCGCGACGCCAGCCGTCTGTTCAACTACATGACGGGTTACGGCAAGCCGGAATTGCTCGAAAAGATCCCGGTTGCGCCCTTCACGCTCAAGAAGACGCTCTTGCAACTGGTCGAGGACGAGATCGGCCATGCCAAGGCGGGCCGCTCGGCCCAGATCTGGGCCAAGCTGAACTCGCTGGTCGACACCACGGTCATCGAGGCGCTCTACCGCGCCTCGCAGGCCGGGGTACAGATCGAACTGGTCGTGCGCGGTATCTGCTGCCTGCGCCCCGGTGTCGCGGGCCTGTCCGAGAACATCCACGTCAAGAGCATCGTCGGGCGCTTTCTCGAGCATTCCCGCATCGTCTGCTTCGGCGCGGGCCAGAAGCTGCCCTCGCGCGAGGCCAAGGTGTTCATCTCCTCGGCCGACTGGATGCCGCGCAACCTAGACTGGCGCGTCGAGACCCTGGTGCCGATCGAGAATCCGACCGTCCATCGCCAGGTGCTGGATCAGATCATGATCGCCAATCTGAACGATGAGGCGCAGAGCTGGATCATGCAGCCTGACGGCGCGTACCAGCGCGCCACCCACGAGGCGGGGCGCTTCTCCGCCCATACCTACTTCATGACCAACCCGAGCCTCTCGGGCCGCGGCAGCGCGCTGAAGCGTAAGGCCGATGCGCCCCATGCCCTCATCCTCAAGAAATCGTAGCGGCCGGGCGGCGGCATCCGATATATAAAGCCCACTCTTCAACTCCGGCGTTGGGTGGGCTCGAAATCTCGGTGACAGGGCGGTCGCGGCACACCGGCGCCTCGGAGCGCCGCACGGGTTTCACCGAGGACGCGCGCCTCGGCGTCATCGATATCGGCTCGAACTCGATCCGTCTGGTGGTCTATCAGCCCGCCGGCCGCGCGCTGATCCCTATCCTCAATGAAAAGACCATCTGCGGCCTGGGCCGCGGCCTGTCCGAGCATGGCCGCCTGTCCCTCGAAGGCCGCGCACACGCGCTTGAGACGCTGGCGCGCTTCGCTCTTTTGGCCCAGGCCATGGAGGTCGAATCCCTCGACGTGGTCGCGACCTCCGCCGTGCGCGACGCGGCCGACGGGGCCGAGTTCGTGTCCATGGTCGAGCGGCGCTGCCGCGTCACGGTTCGCGTGCTGTCGGGCGGCGAGGAGGCGCGCCTGTCAGCCAAGGGCGTCCTGGCCGATATCCCCGACGCCGATGGCCTCGTGGGCGATCTGGGTGGCGGTAGCTTGGAGCTGGTCGCCCTCAACAAGGGCCGCACGGGCGCCCATATGACCTTGCCACTCGGCGTGTTGCGCTTGCTCGACCGGGCGCAGGGCGACGTCGCGCGGGCGACCAAACTGATCGACAAGGAGTTGAAGGACGTCCCTTGGCTCGATGAGTTGAAGGGGCGGCGTTTCTACGCCGTCGGCGGCGCGTGGCGCGCGCTCGCGCGTATCCACATGGCGCAGACGGGATATCCGCTGCGCATCATCGACCGCTACATGGTCAAGCGCGCGCGAATGGAAAGCGTGGTCTCGCTGGTCAGCCGCATGAGCCGCCGCTCGCTCGAGCTCATCCCCGGCGTGCCGCGCCGGCGCATGGACGCCCTGCCCATGGCGGCGCTCGTGATGGAGCGCCTGTTGCGCAAGGTCGCACCCAAACGGGTGATGTTCTCGGGCTTCGGGCTGCGTGAGGGTGTCGCCATGGGGCGCCTGCCGGCCGCCGTGCAGAAGCAAGATTCCCTGATCGCGGTTTCGGCCGACGCGGCGCAGCGCTATGGCCGTGATCCGGCCATGGGCGAGGCGCTGTTCGCCTGGACCGCGCCCTTGTTCGGCCGGGGTGAAAGCGTGCCCGATGCGCGGCTCAGGCGCGCGGCCTGCCTTCTGTCCGACGTGGCCTGGGCCGACCATCCCGATTACCGCGCGGAGCAGGCGCTCAACCGCGTCATGCGCCTGTCTGTCCTGCCCATCGACCATCCGGGCCGCGCCTTCCTGGGCTTGGCCGTCTATCACCGCCATGGCGGATCGGTGGAACATCCGGCGGTGCAGCCCGTGCGCGCATTGCTCGACGATGCGTTGCGCGAACGCGCGCGGCACCTGGGCCTGGCGTTGCGGCTAGGCGCCACGCTTTCGGGCGGTGCGCCCTCTCTTCTGGCTTCGGCCGCCTTGTCGCGGGACGGTGAGCGCGTGGCGCTGACTCTGCCCAAGAAGCGGATGGTGTTGGCCGGCGAGGACGTGCAGCGCCGCCTTCACGCGCTGGCCGAGGCGCTCGGCCTCAAGCCCGCGACCGTCGAGGCGGATCAGCACTAGTTTGTCCGGCTAGATCGCGGAGAAAGAAGACTGCGCGCGTCGTTGGGATTGGCGGCCGGGATCTGCACCGCGAAGGTGCTGCCTTCGCCGAGAGTGCTGTCGATCGACAGCAGCCCGCGGTGGTGGTTGGTGATGTGCTTCACGATCGCGAGACCAAGGCCGGTGCCGCCGAGTGCGTGGCTGCGGGCCGCATCCACCCGGTAGAACCGTTCGGTTAGGCGCGGCAGATGCTCGCGCGGGATGCCCTTGCCCTGGTCCTTGACCGCAATTCGCAGCACCCCGTGAGGTGCCGCCTTGGCCATGGACGGTGGCGTCTCGGTTCGCGTCAGCGCGATTTCGACCGTGGTGTTGGGCCGTGAATACTTGATCGCGTTGTCGACCAGGTTCTGGATGAGCTGCGCCAGCTCGTCCTCGTCGCCGAGCACGGGCGGCAGGCCGGTCTCGATCTTGAGGGTGAGCGAGATGCCGCGCGCTTGCGCTTTCAACTGCAGCGCCTCGACCGTGCTGTGCGCCAGGTCCGCCAGCTCGATCCGGTCGGTCGGCTGGTCGCTCTCGCCCATCTCGATGCGTGAAAGGGACATGAGGTCGCCCACCAGCCGCGCCATGCGGTCGGCCTGCTCGTCCATGATGGTCAGGAACCGGTTGCGCGTGGCCGCGTCGTCGGCGGCGCCAGAGGACAGCGTCTTGATGAAGCCGACCAAGGTCGATAAAGGCGTGCGCAGCTCATGGCTCGCGTTGGCCACGAAGTCCGCGCGCAGCCGCTCGGTGCGCTTGCGTTCGGTCTGATCGTGCAGCGCCAGGATCGCCCAGGTCTCGTCGCCCGCGTGGCGCGGCAGGGGTTCGATGTTGGCGCGCAGCTCAATCGCCCAGCCGCGCCCGGCCAGCTCGATTTCGATCTCGCCGCGCTTGGCCTCGCGCACGGCCAGGCCCACGGCGTCGAGCAGTTCTGGCCCGCGCAGCACGGCGGTCAGGCCGCGCCCGACGATGTTTATGTCGAACAGGCGTAGTGCTGCCTTGTTGCCGCGCCGGATCATCAACTCGCGGTCGATCAACAGCACCGCGTCCGGCAAGCTGTCCAGGATCGTATCGCCCTCGCGCTCCAGGCGCGCGATAGCCCCATCCTTGTTGGCAAGCGCCCGCTGCATAAGGCGCAAAATGGCGCCCATGCCCAGGACGTCGGTGCGCGGATCAATGTCGTCCGCGCTGGGCTTGGTCGCGATGATCTCGATGGCCGCACGCAGGCGGGCGAGATAGGCGCGCAGCAAGATCGCGGAGAGCGCGGCCGTCGCGAGCCAGCCGAGGACGGCTTGCCACCAGGGCAAGGCATCGCTGGCGCCTAGCACGCCGAAGACGAGGGCGGCCGGCAAGGCAAGGGAGAGCGCCACGCGAAGCCGCCGCTTTCCCGTGATGCGTTTCGGCGGCATGGAGGGTGCGCTAGCGCCGTGCCGCTTCGATCGCGTCGTCGGCCGCCAGCGCCGCCATGTTCACCATGTCGGAAACGGTGGCGCCCATCGGCACGATGTGGACGGGCTTCGACAGGCCGATGAGAAGCGGACCCACGACTGTTCCGCCGCCCAGTTTCTGCAGCAGCTTGGCCGAGATGTTTGCGCTGTGAAGCTCGGGCATCACCAGCACGTTGGCCGGCCCCGACAGGCGGCTGAACGGATAGAGCTGGCGCATCAAGGTGGCGTCCAGCGCCACGTCCGCCGACATCTCGCCGTCGTATTCGAAGTCGTGTGAGCGCGTGTCCAGCATGCCAACGGCTTCGCGCATGCGTTCGGCCTGCTCGCGCTTGGGATTGCCGAAGTTGGAGAAGGATAGAAGCGCCACGCGCGGCTCGTGGCCCAGTTGGCGCGCCTTGGCGGCTGCCTGGACGGCGATGTCGGCCAGTTCGACCGGCGTCGGGCGCTCGTGGACTGTCGTGTCCGCGATGAACACGGTGCGGCCGCGCGCGATCATAATGGTCAGGCCGAAAACGCGGTTGCCGGGCTTGGCGCCGATCACGCGCCGCACCTCTTCATACGAGGCCGCGAAGCTGCGCGTCAGGCCCGTGACCATGGCGTCGGCATCGCCCGTCGCCACCATGCAGGCGCCGAACACGTTGCGGTCCAGGTTGACCATGCGCTGGCAGTCGCGCTGCAGGAAGCCGCGGCGCTGCAGCCGCTTATAGAGATACTCGACGTAACGGCCGTTGTGCTGCGACAGGCGCGCGTTCTGGATCTCGATGCTGGCGCCGTCGGCGCCGATCGACTTGAGCGAGGCGTTGATGCGTTCCTCGCGTCCGATCAGAACTGGCTGGCCATAACCCGAATTGCGGAAGGCGATGGCGGCGCGGATGGTGCGTTCCTCCTCGCCCTCGGCGAAGACGACGCGCATGTTCTGGTTGCGCACGCGGTCGAGGATCCGCTGCAGGCCGGCCGCGGTGGGATCGAGGCGCGCCGACAACTCGTTGCGGTAGGCCGCCAGATCGACGATCGGCCGCCGCGCCACGCCCGTGTCCATGGCCGCCTTGGCCACAGCCATCGGCACATGGGTGATGAGGCGCGGGTCGAACGGCGCGGGGATGATGTATTCCGGGCCATAGCGCAGGCGCCGTCCGGCATAGGCCGCGTCGACCTCGTCGGGCACGTCCTCGCGCGCCAGCGCGGCCAAGGCTTCGGCCGCTGCGATCTTCATGGCATCGTTGATGGTGGACGCGCGCACGTCGAGCGCGCCGCGGAAGATGTAGGGGAAACCCAGCACGTTGTTGACCTGGTTCGGATAGTCCGACCGGCCGGTGGCGATGATGGCGTCGCTGCGCGTGGCCTTCACGTCCTCGGGCGTGATCTCGGGGTCGGGATTGGCCATGGCGAAGATGATCGGCTTGGCCGCCATGGACGCCGCCATCTTGGTCGTGACCGCGTCCTTGACCGACAAGCCGAAGAAGGCGTCGGCGCCCTCCATCGCATCGGCCAGGGAACGCGCCTTGGTCTCGACCGCATAGGCCGACTTCCATTGGTTCATGCCGTCCTTGCGGCCGACATACAGAACGCCCTTGCTGTCGCACATGACGATGTTCTTCTTGGGCAGTCCCATGCTGATCAGAAGCTCGGCGCAGGCGATGGCCGCGGCGCCCGCGCCGTTCACCACCAGTTTTGTCTTCTTGATGTCGCGTCCCGTCAGGTGCAGCGCGTTGATCAGGCCGGCGGCCGAGATGATCGCCGTGCCGTGCTGGTCGTCGTGGAAGACGGGGATGTCGAGCAACTCACGCAGGCGCTGCTCGATGATGAAGCATTCCGGCGCCTTGATGTCTTCCAGGTTGATGCCACCGAAACTCGGTCCCAGGAATCGCACGCAGTTGACGAACTCGTCGACTTCCTTGGTGTCGACCTCGAGGTCGATGGAATCCACGTCCGCGAAGCGCTTGAACAGGACGGCCTTGCCCTCCATCACGGGCTTGGAGGCGATGGCGCCCAAATCACCCAGGCCGAGTACGGCCGTGCCGTTCGAGATCACGGCGACCAGGTTGCCCTTGGCCGTGTAGTCGTAGGCCAGGCCGGGGTCCTTCGCGATGTGCAGGCACGGCCACGCGACACCCGGCGAATAAGCCAGCGACAAATCGCGCTGGGTGGTCAGCGGCTTGGTCGCGTTGATCTCGATCTTGCCCGGCCGGCCGCTCGAGTGGAAAAGCAGGGCTTCCTGCTCCGTGACGTGAGCGCGGTCTTCAGACATGGCATTCCTCGGTCTCGGGTGTCGAAGCCGCCAGAAATGCGGCTTTTCGGCCTATAAAGGCGCGAGCGGGCGATGTTACGGGCTGGCCCGTGAAGCGTCAAAGCGCAGGCCCCGTGCGTGGCCCCGCCCGCGCGCGCCATGTTAAAAGGAGCGGCGGCCGACCTTTGCGGTATGCCGCCCCCTCCCACCGGTCGGACCCGTGCCGCCAGCGAACGACATCGCCCCCGACGCTTCCTCCGCCGCCCGCGCTGCGTCCGCGGACGTGACGCCCATGATGGCCCAGTACCTGGAAACCAAGCGCGCCAATCCGGACTGCCTTTTGTTCTACCGGATGGGCGATTTCTACGAATTGTTCTTCGACGACGCGCGCCAGGCATCGGCCGCGCTCGACATCGCGCTGACCAAGCGCGGCCAGCATCTGGGCGAGGACATCCCCATGTGCGGCGTGCCGGCCCATGCCGCCGAGGCTTATCTCTCGCGCCTGATCCGTAAAGGCTTCCGCGTCGCCGTCTGCGAACAGATGGAAGACCCCGCCGCGGCCAAGAAACGCGGCAACAAGGGGCCGGTCCACCGCGACGTGGTGCGGGTGGTGACGCCGGGCACGCTCACCGAGGATGCACTGCTCGATGCGCGCCGGCACAATTACTTGGCCGCGCTGGCCGAGGCGCAGGGCGCTCTCGCGATGGCTTGGCTCGACATCTCGACGGGCGACTTTCACGTCCAGTCCGTCACGGTTCCGGTTCTGGCCTCCACCCTGGCGCGGCTCGATCCCGGCGAACTTCTGGTCGCGGATCGGCTGCTCCAGCGTGCCGAGCTGTTCGAGATCCTGGGGGAATGGAAAAGCGCGCTGACGCCGTTGCCGAGCGCGCGCTTCGACAGCGAGGGCGGGCGGCTGCGTCTGGAAGCCGTCTATAAGGTGAAGGCGCTGGACGCGTTCGGCGACTTCGGCCGCGCAGAATTGGCGGCGGCGGGCGCCTTGGTCGACTACATCGAGGTCACGCAAAAGGGCAAGCTGCCTCTGCTCTCGCCGCCACACCGCCTGGCCGACGGCGCAGTGATGGAGATCGACGCCGCCACGCGGCGCAATCTGGAACTCGCGCAAACGCTTTCGGGTGAACGGCGCGGCAGCTTGCTGGCCACCATCGACCGCACCGCGACCGGCGCGGGGGCGCGGCTTCTGTCCGCCCACTTGGCCGCGCCGTTGACCGACCCCGCCGCGATCGGGCGGCGGCTCGATATGGTCGCGTTCTTCGCCGAAGCGGAAAGCTTGCGCGCGGAGTTGCGCGAAACCCTGCGTGCGACGCCCGATCTCGAGCGCGCGCTGTCGCGCCTTACCATCGGCCGCGGCGGCCCGCGCGACTTGGCCGCGATCCGCGATGGCTTGCGCGCGACGGGTGTTTTGAAATCCTCGCTCGGCAAGGATGGGCTGGCCGGCCCGCCGCCCGGTATCGTGGACGCCGCGCGTGACCTCGGCCACCACGCGACGATTGTCGACCGCTTCCAACGCGCCCTCGCCGAAGACCTGCCGATGCTCGCGCGAGACGGCGGCTTCGTGGCCAAGCTCTATCACGCCCCGCTCGACGAACAGCTCGCGTTACGCGATGAAAGCCGCCAGCTCGTGGCCAATCTGCAGGCGAAATACGCGGGCGAAACCGGCGTCGGCGGCCTCAAGGTCAAACACAACAATGTTCTGGGCTATTTCATCGAGGTCTCGGCCGCGCACGCGGCCAAGTTGCCCAGCGGCCCGGGCCAGACGTTTCTGCACCGCCAGACCATGGCCGGCGCCATGCGGTTCACCACGGTCGAATTGTCCGAGTTGGAGGACAAGATCGCGCGTGCGGGCGAACGCGCGCTCGCCATGGAGCTGGCGCTGTTCGACGATTTGGTCGGCGAGGTGCGCGCACGGGGCGAAGAAATCATACGCGCGGCGCGCGCCATCGCCGCCCTCGATGTCGCGTCGTCCTTGGCTGCGCTCGCAGTCGAGCGGCGCTATGTGCGACCCGCCGTCGACGACGGGCTTTCCTTCGCGATCAAGGGCGGCCGTCATCCGGTGGTCGAGGCCGCGCTGGCCGCGCGCGACGAAGCCGGCTTCGTCGCCAACGATTGCGACCTGTCGGACGGCTCCGACACGCGCCGCCTGTGGCTCGTGACCGGCCCCAACATGGCGGGCAAAAGCACCTTCCTGCGCCAGAACGCGCTGATTGCCATCCTGGCTCAGATGGGTTCTTACGTGCCCGCTGCCTCCGCCCATATCGGCGTCATCGACCGGCTGTTCAGCCGCGTCGGCGCCGCCGACGATCTGGCGCGCGGCCGTTCCACCTTCATGGTCGAGATGGTCGAGGCCGCGACCATCCTCAACCAATCCGGCCCGCGCGCGCTCGTGATCCTGGACGAGATCGGGCGCGGCACGGCGACCTTCGATGGCCTTTCCATCGCCTGGGCCACGGTCGAGCATCTGCACGACGTCAACACATGCCGCGCGCTGTTTGCCACCCACTATCACGAGTTGACGGCGCTGGCGGCCAAGCTGTCGCACTTGGCCTGCCACACGATGCGCGTGAAGGAATGGCAGAACGACGTGGTCTTCCTGCACGAGGTGGCGCCGGGCGTGGCCGATCGTTCCTACGGCGTGCATGTCGCACGCTTGGCGGGCCTGCCGCCCGCCGCCGTCGCGCGCGCAGAGGAAATTCTGAAAATCCTGTCCCAGGGCGAGCAAGCCGGCGCCCTGTCGCGCCTGGCCGACGATCTGCCGCTGTTCCGCGCGTCCGTGCCGCGCGCGCCGGACGCACAGGGGCCTTCACCTTTGGAAAAGGCGCTGACGGAGGCGAATCCCGACGCGCTTACGCCGCGCGAGGCGCTCGATCTCGTCTATCGGCTGCGGTCGTTGATCGGGAAGAAACCGGACTGATCGCTCAGCGTTTCTTTTCGTAGAAGCTGGCGGCGCGATAGTTGGCTTCGTTGCGCTGGTCTTCCGTCATCTGGGCGGCGACAAGCCGGCCCGCGGTCTCGACGGTCTCGCGGTCGTTGCCCTCGAGTCTCGGCAGGGCCAGCATGTACCACATCAGGCCTTCCACATTGTCCTGCTTCACCCCGCGCCCGGTCGAATAGTCGAGGCCCAGTTGCATCTGGCTCGGACCGTCGCCCAGCGCCGCCGCGCGCCGGAAGTAGGCGATGGAGCGGGGCAGCTCGACCGGCACACCGTCACCCGAATCGTACATCTGCCCCAGCTTCCGCAACGCGACGGGATCGTTCTTGGCCGCCGCCGCTTCCAGGTGGCGCAGCGCGGCCTGCGTGTCCTTGGAGATGCCTCGGCCCGAAGCATACATCTGGCCCAATTCGCGCGCGGCCTTGGGATGCCCGCTGGCGGCCGCCTTCTGAAGATAGGGCGTTGCCGCGACGGGATCGGGCTGGCCGAGCTGTCCATCCAGATAGGCTTTGCCCACCGCGTATTGCGCTTCGGGATCGCCTTGCTCCGCCGCACGCTGCAGCAGGCGCACGGCCTCGTTGGCGTTCGTCTGCTGTGCACCGCCGGTCCAATAGGCGTTGCCAAGCGCCTTCACCGCGTCGACGTCGCCTTGCTGGGCCGCTTTCTTGAACAGCTGATAGGCCGCGTTCTCATCCGGCGGCAATCCGCCGCGCCCGCCGAAATACATCGCACCCAGCCGGTATTCCGCGATGGGATCGTTCAGCGCCGCCGCCTTGGCATAGAGATTAGCCGCGGTGTTCTGATTTTGCGGCGTGCCCAAACCTTGCTCGTACATGAAGCCCAATGAGGTGAGGGCGCGCGCGTCGCCCTGGTCCGCCGCGCGGCTCAGCCAGTGGAAGGCCTGGTCGTAATTCTGCTGCGGGCCGTTCTCGAGATAGACGCGGCCGAGATTGAATTGGGCCGGTGCATAGCCGGCGTTCGCGGCCTGGGTGTAGAGCTTCAGCGCGCCTGGCTTGTCCTGGACCATGCCCTGACCGCGCTCGTACAGACCGGCCAGATTGTTCTGGGCGACCACGTTGTTCTGCGTGGCGGCGATCGTGTACCAGCTGTACGCCTTACCGTAATCCTGCGGCACGCCGCGCCCCTGCTCGTACATCCAGCCGATATGCATTTGCGCCTGGGGGTCGCCTTGCTCGGCCTGGGGCAGGAACAGGCGGTAGGCCGTGGCATAGTCGCCGCTCTTGAAGGCCTGGTCCGCCGGATCGGTCTGGGCATCGGCCGCCGAGGCCGTGAAGAGGATCAAGAAAGCGGCAAGGCGGGCGGTCAGGCGCATCGGGTCCCCCGGAAGAGTAGAGGCGCATGGTAGCGGCGCCGTTCGCAGACCGCCATGTTGGCCCGCTGCGCTGGCCGCGTTTCGGTTTCGTCCACGGTCTCGTGCGTGGGGCGGTGGCAGCGCGGCGCGCGATTACCATGTAATATGTCGTCTGATCCATCGCCCCGCGCTCGTGCGGGGTGGGCCGAGGCGATATGAGCAAGTTTTCCAACCCTCGTGCGATCTTCGACCGGCGCGCCTTGCGTGCCGAGACGATGGCGCTCGGCTCCTTGCCCGCGCCTGAACGTCGGCGCCAGATGCTGGCCTTGCTCAAGAGCGCGTTGGCGGCGGGGCGCTACGAAATCCGCCGCCGTTTCGAGACCGGCATGACCGGCGCCGAGACGGTCGCGGCCGGCGCGCTTCTGATGGATCAGCTGATCCGCCTTCTGTACGAGCACGCCAGCGAAGCCTATCCAGCGGCGAATCCGACCGAGGGCGAGCGCCTGTCCGTCGTCGCGATCGGCGGTTATGGGCGGGGCGAGCTGTGCCCGCATTCCGACATCGACCTCATGTTCCTGCGCGCCTACAAGGCCAGCCCGCGCACCGAACAGGTGGTCGAATACATGCTCTATTTGCTGTGGGACCTGGGCCTCAAGGTCGGCCACGCCGTGCGCTCGATCGACGAGTGCCTCCGCCTGGCCCAGACAGACCATGTCATCGCGACCAGCGTGCTCGAGGCGCGCGCCATCGTGGGCGACCGGCGCCTGTTCAACGAGATGCGCCGCCGTTTGTCGGCCGAGGTGATGGACGGCACGGGAATCGCCTTCGTCGAGGCCAAGCTGGCCGAGCGCGACACGCGTCACGCGCGCATGGGCGATTCGCGCTATGTGCTCGAGCCCAACATCAAGGACGGCAAGGGGGGCTTGCGCGATCTGCACACGCTCCTGTGGATCGCGAAGTATCTCTACCGCAGCCACACGATGGACGATCTGGTGAAGCTGGGCGTCCTGACCGAGAAGGAAAGCCGCCGCTTCGCCAAGTCGCAGAATTTCCTGTGGACGCTGCGCTGCCATCTGCACAACCTGACCGGCCGTGCGGGCGATCTTCTGACCTTCGACGTACAGACCGAGATCGGGCGCCGGCTGGGTTATACCGACCACGCGGGTACGCTCGGCGTCGAGCGCTTCATGAAGCACTATTTCCTCACCGCCAAGGCGGTGGGCGATCTGACGCGTATCCTGTGCGCGGCGATCGAGGCCGAACACAAACGCACGCCGTTCCAGGCCTCGGCGCCGTTGGAAGGCTTTGCGCTGGAAGGCGAGCGCCTGACCGTCGCGTCGGACGACACGTTCGAGCGCGATCCGGTCAATTTCCTGCGCCTGTTCCACCTGGCGCACGAGCGCAACCTGGACATCCATCCTAACGCGCTGAAATTGGTCACGCGGAATCTGAAACTGGTGGACGCCCATCTGCGCGCCGATCCCGAGGCCAATCGCCTGTTCCTCGAGATGCTGACCTCGCCCAAGGGACCGGAGGTCACGCTGCGCCGGTTGAACGAGGCCGGCGTCTTCGGCCGCTTCATTCCCGATTTCGGCCGCGTCGTCGCGCAGATGCAGCACGACATGTATCACGTGTACACGGTCGACGAGCACACGATCCGCGCCATCGGCATCCTCTCGCGCATCGAGCGCGGGCTGTTGCGCGAGGACCATCCCTTGGCCAGCGAGATCGTGCACAAGGTGCTGTCGCGCCGCGTGCTCTATCTCGGCCTTCTGCTCCACGACATCGCGAAGGGCCGCGGCGGCCAGCATGCGAAGCTGGGCGGGGAGATCGCCGAGCGGCTTTGTCCGCGCCTGGGCCTCGATGCCGAAGAAACCGAGACCGTGGCTTGGCTCGTGCGCTATCACCTCGTGATGAGCGAGGCCGCTTTCAAACGCGATCTGTCCGATCCCAAGTCGATCGAGGATTTCGTGGCGTCGGTACAATCGCCGGAACGGCTGCGGCTCCTTCTTGTCCTGACCGTCTGCGATATCCGCGCCGTCGGGCCCACCGTGTGGAACGGCTGGAAGGCGGCGCTTTTGCGCGAGCTTTATTACCGCACCGAGGAATCCATGTCGGGCGGCCTCGGTGCCGCGCCCGCCGCCACGCGGCTCGATGCGGTGCGCGCCGCGCTTGCCGGGGCTCTGCCGGGCTGGACCGAAGAGGAGATCGACGACCATCTGTCGCGTCTGCCGCCTTCCTATGCCCTGTCGCTTGAGACCGAGACGCTGGCGCGCCATGCGCGCCTTTTGCGCGAGGCCGACCTCAAGGCGCAGCCCTTCGTGATGAGCGCGCGCGTCGATGAACGCCGCTCGGTGACCGAGATTTCGATTTGCACGTCGGACCAGTCGGGACTGTTCTCCAAGCTGGCGGGCGCCTTGTCGGCAGCCGGCGCCGACATCGTCGATGCGCGCATCTTCACGACCATGGACGGCTTGGCGCTCGACAGTTTCTGGGTGCAGGAAGCGCGGCCGGGATCAAGCGGCGGCGGTGGCGCCTTCGACGATCCGCAGCGGCTGCGCAACCTGCGCGCCATGATCTCGCGCAGCCTTGAGGATGAGCTGGACCCGGGCGCCATCTTGGCCAGCCGCCGGGGCCTGCCCGCGCGCACCCACGTCTTTCAGGTGCCCGCGCGCGTCCTGATCGACGACAAGGCCAGCGCCACGCACACCGTGATCGAGGTCAACGGCCGCGACCGGCCGGGCCTTCTCTACGCGCTGACCCGTGCCTTGGCCGACCTCAAGCTGCAGGTCTCCTCGGCCAAGATCTCGACCTATGGCGAGCGTGTGGTCGACGTGTTCTACGTCAAGGACGCGTTCGGCCTGCAAGTCACCCATCCCAAGCTGTTGCAGCAAGCGCGGACCGCGCTGCTGGCGGCGCTGGCCGATCCCGCGTCGCGCGCGCTGGTCGAGCCGGTCGTGGCCGCTCAGTAAGCGGCGCCTCGCGCATCATGGGGCTTCTGCGCCACACCGCGACCGTCGGCGGCTACACCATGGCCAGCCGCATCCTGGGCTTCGTGCGCGACGTCATGATCGCGGCACTGATGGCCACAGGGCCCGTGGCCGATGCGTTCTTCGTGGCGCAGCGACTGCCCAACATGTTCCGCAGCCTGGTGGCCGAGGGCGCCTTCTCGGCCGCTTTCGTGCCGATGTTCTCGGGCGCGGTCGAGCGCGAAGGCAAGGCGGAGGCGCTTCGCTTCGCCGAGGAGGCGTTGGCCGTCATGCTGGCCGCCATGCTGGTGGTCTTGGTCATCGCCGAGATCGCCATGCCGGCGCTCGTCGCGCTCTTGGCGCCCGGCTTCACCGGCGACGCCGAACGCTTCCGCCTGACGACGGAATATTCGCGCATCACCTTTCCCTACCTGACCTGCATGGCGGTGGTCGCGTTGTTCGGTGGCGTGCTCAACGCCTTCTACCGGTTCTCGGCGGCGGCCTCGGCGCCGATCCTGATGAACGGGATCATGATCCTGGCCCTGCTGGGCTTTCACGACACCCTCGACACGGCGGGCCACGCGCTGGCCTGGTCGACCTTCGCGGCCGGCATCGCGCAGCTCCTTTGGCTGGTCTGGTCGGCCAAGCGCAACAACGTGACGATCCGCTTCTTCCGCCGGCCGCGCCTGACGCCCAGCGTGAAGAAGCTTCTGCGCCTCATGCTGCCCGGCATGGTCGGCGCGGGCGTGCAGCAATTGAGCCTGTTCGTCAGCACGATCATCGCCTCGTTCGAGGCGGGCGCCGTCTCGATCCTCTATTACGCTGACCGCCTCAACCAATTGCCGCTGGCCGTTATCGGCGTGGCGGTGGGCGTGGCGCTCCTGCCGCTCTTGTCGCGCCAGCTCAAGGCCGGCGACATGGCGGCGGCGGCGGCCAGCCAGAATCGCGCGATCGAATTCACCCTCGTGCTCACCCTGCCGGCGGCGGCCGCGCTGGTCGCGATCCCCGAGCCCATCGTCTCGGTCCTGTTCGAGCGCGGCCAATTCACCGCCGATATCACGCGCGCCACCTCGTGGGTCTTGGCCGCTTTCGCGCTCGGCCTGCCGGCCTATGTTCTGGTGAAGGCGCTGTTGCCCGGTTTTTACGCGCGCGAAGACATCGCGACGCCGGTGCGCATCGCCTGTGCCTCGCTGGCCGCCAACGTGGCGCTGGCCGTGGCGCTGGTCCATCCGTTCGGCGCGGTCGGCATCGCGCTCGCGACCGCCGCGTCGTCCTGGATCAACGCGGTCCTTCTGGCCTGGGTGCTGCGCCGCCGCGGCCATTTCGCACCGGACGCGCGCCTGTCGCGTCGCGCGCCGCGCATGCTGATGGCCGCGATCCTCATGGCGGCGGCGCTGATCGGCGGCTCCGTGCTGCTCGACCGCGCCCTTCATGGCGGACATATGCTGGCCGAGGTCGTGGCGTTGGCGGGGCTGATCGCGGGCGGCATGGCGCTCTATGGTGGGCTCGCCATCCTCCTGGGCGGCGCCAAGCTCGACGAGTTGCGCGCCGCGTTGCGCCGCGCGCCGCGCCGGGTTGACCAGCCGCCGCCCGCGCAGCCATAACAGCCGCCTCGACACCAAAGGGCTCTCCCATGGCGCGCATCTTCTCCGGCGTCCAGCCGACCGGAAACCTGCATCTCGGCAACTATCTCGGCGCCATCCGGAACTGGGTGCGGCTGCAGACGCAGTACGAGTGCATCTTCTGCGTGGTCGACATGCATGCGATCACCGTGTGGCAGGATCCGAAGGAACTGCGCGCCAGCACGCGCGAGGTGACCGCCGCCTTCATCGCCTCGGGCATCGATCCCAAGGGCTGCATCCTGTTCAACCAGAGCCAGGTCTCGGCCCACGCGGAGCTGGCGTGGATCTTCAACTGCGTCGCGCGCCTGGGCTGGCTCAACCGCATGACCCAGTTCAAGGAGAAGGCGGGCAAGGATCGCGAGAACGCCTCGGCTGGTCTCTACGTCTATCCGAACCTGATGGCGGCCGACATCCTGGCCTACAAGGCGACGCACGTGCCGGTGGGCGAGGATCAGAAGCAGCATCTGGAGCTGTGCCGCGACATCGCGCAGAAGTTCAACCACGACTACGGCACCGAGACGTTCCCCATCGTCGAGCCCTTGATCCTGGGCGAGGCCACGCGGGTGATGAGCCTGCGCGACGGCACGCGGAAGATGAGCAAGTCCGAACCCTCCGACATGTCGCGCATCAACCTGACCGATTCGGCCGACCAGATCGTGCAGAAGATCCGCAAGGCCAAGACCGATCCGGAACCGCTGCCGGACAATGCCGCTGGCCTTGAGGCGCGCCCGGAGGCGGCTAACCTGGTCAATATCTACGCGGCGCTCGGCGATCTCGCGCGCGACGACGTGGTGGCGCGCTTCGCCGGCAAGACCTTCTCGGTCTTCAAGGACGCGCTGGCCCAGTTGGCCATCGAACGGCTCAACCCCATCGCCGAGAAGATGCGCCATTTGATGCAGGACCCGGCTCAGATCGACGCCATCTTGCACGAAGGCGCCGAGCGCGCGGATGCCATCGCGCGGCCCATTCTGCGCGAGGTCCAGGACACGGTCGGTTTCCTGCGCCCCTGAGGCGCCGTACGCCGAAATTACTTTGTCCTTTCGGCACAGCGCGTTAACGTGATCTAAACTCGCGACCGGCCGCGCCCGAGGGCGTCCTGCTCCCGCAGCCGTCCGGGCGGATCTGGCAGCCGTTCATGCAGATTTACCTGCCCATCGCCGAAGTCTCCGTGGATGCGTTCGTCATCCTCGGGCTCGGGGGCGCGGTGGGCTTCCTCTCCGGTTTGTTCGGCGCCGGCGGCGCTTTTCTCCTTACCCCGCTCCTGATCTTCTTGGGTGTGCCGCCGGCCGTGGCCGTGGGCTCAGTTGCCAACGAGCTGATCGCGGCTTCGGTATCGGGCGCCATGGCGCATTGGCGGCGGAAGAACGTCGATTTCCGCATGGGCGGGGTGCTTCTGGCGGGCGGCCTCTTGGGCTCGGGCTTTGGCGTCTGGCTGTTCGGTATCCTGCGCAAGCTCGGCCAGATCGACCTGACGATTTCCATCTCCTACGTGCTGTTTCTCGGCACGATCGGTGTCTTCATGCTGATGGAAAGCGTGCGTGCCATCATGCGTCACCTGAACAAGGCGCCGCCCGCGCGCCGGGGGCGCCATCCGAACTGGGTCCGCGCCCTGCCACTCAAACTGCGGTTCCAGAAGTCGCGGCTTTACATCAGCGCGCTCCTGCCCTTCGGCATCGGTTTCTTCGTCGGTATCCTGTCGGCCATCATGGGTGTGGGCGGCGGCTTCGTCCTGATCCCGGCGATGATCTATCTCCTGGGCATGCCGACCGCGATGGTCGCGGGCACGTCTCTGTTCCAGATCATCTTCGTCTCCGCCAACGTCACGTTCCTGCAGGCCGTCAGCCATCAGACGGTGGACATTGTCCTGGCCGCCATCCTTCTCATCGGCGCCGTGGTCGGCGCCCAGTATGGGACGCGATTTGGCGCGCGCCTGCCGGCGGCTCAGTTGCGCGGGCTTTTGGCGCTCATGGTGCTGGCCGTCTGCGGCAAGCTTTTGTTCGACCTGGTCGTGCGGCCGGCTGACCTCTTTTCGATCACCGTCGCGCCGGTGGATCTGTGAGCGCGCGCCTCGCCCTCCGTTTGCTCTTCGTCGTGGCGGCGGCATTCGCGGCGCCCGCCCTGGTCGTGCGCCCGGCCGCGGCGCAGGCGCTGGTCGCCGACATCTCCGACCACCTGGTCGCCATCACCGCGGGTTTCACGGGTACGAGCGTCGTTGTCTTCGGCGCGGTGGAAGGCGAGGGCGATGTGGCCATCGTGGTGAAGGGGCCCGAGCGCGACGTCACCGTCCGCCATAAGGGGCGCATCGCCGGCATCTGGGTGAACCAGGACGAGCTGCAGTTCGTCGGCGTGCCGCTGTTCTATCTGGTCGCGTCTACGCGTCCCTTAAGCGATCTGGCGCCGCCCGACGTTCTGAGACGCCACGATATCGGCATCGAGAACATGCGGCTGGCCGCCAAGCGCGCGGTGCCGAAGGAAGAGAACCAGGAGTTCCGAGAGGGGCTGATCCGCAGCAAGCTGCGCCAGAAGCTCTACTTCACCGAGCCTTTCAAGGTCTCGTTCCTGACCGGCCGCCTGTTCCGCAGCGACTTCTATATTCCCGCCAACGTTCCGATCGGAACCTATTCGGTCGAGGTTTACTTCATCCGCGAGGGCCAGGTCGTGGGCGCACAGACAATTCCGTTCATCGTCAGCAACGCAGGCGTGGGCGCGGACATCCAGTATTTCGCCCACGTCCATTCCATCCTCTACGGCATCATCGCCATTTTCTTGGCGCTGGCGGCTGGATGGGGCGCGAGCGTGGCGTTCAGGCGCATCTGACGCGCGCGAACGCGAACGAGGGGAAACGAACATGTCCGACCAGACGCAAAGCCAGCCCGCCGTCGCCGAGCGCGTCTTCCTGGTCGTCGTCGACGACAGCGAGGAGCTCAAGGTGGCGCTGCGCTATGCCTGCCGGCGCGCGGTGCGTACGGGCGGCCGCGTGGCGCTTCTCTATGTGATCGAGCCCGAAGCGTTGCATTGGTCGACCGCGGAACGCCTGCGTGAGGAGGAGCTGCGCGCGGTGGCCGAGGAGCGGCTGCAGAAACTATCGGCCCTGGTTGGCGAATGGACCGGCGATATGCCGATCCTCTACATCCGCAAGGGCTCGCGCCGCGATCAGCTTCTCAAGCTGATGGACGAGGAGCCCAGCATCTCGATCCTGATTCTGGGCGCGGCCAAGGGCCGCCGGCCTGGTCCTTTGATCGCGGCGCTCACGGGGAAATTCTCGAGCCACCTGCATAGGCCGCTGACCATCGTGCCGGGCGCGCTCACCGAAGAACAGATCGACGTCCTGACCTGATCTCTCAGGACAGCGCGAACACCTCGTGCGGCTCCGCCACGCCGCGCAGGGTGTGGTGGCCAAGCGACTGCGTGGGGCGCGGGCATAGCTTCGCGAAGTCCGACGACATCAGCATCGGCCGGTTGACGGTCTTAGTCAGTCCCTCAAGCCGCGAGACCAAATTGACCGCGGGTCCGATCACGGTGAAGTCGAGCCGGTCGGGCGCGCCGATATTGCCGTAGACCACGTCGCCCAGATGCAGTCCCAGGCCGAAACGTAAGGGCGGTAATCCTGTCTCGTTCCGCGCGGCGTTCAGCGTGTCGACCGAGGCGAAGGCTTCGTCCGCCGCGTCGACCGCGCGGCAGACGCACAGCGCCTCGCCCACGATGTCGGGGCGGAAGATGGCAAGCAGCCCATCTCCCATGAATTTCAGCACTTCACCGCCGTGATTGTGGACCCGCTCTACAACCGCCTCGAAAAAGGCGTTAAGCGATCCCAGCATGACGTCGCTCGGCAGATGCTCGGCCATTCCGGTCGAGTCGCGCAGATCGCACATCCACAACGCGGCATGGATCGTCTCGCCGCTGCCGCGCCGGATCGAACCGTCGAGCACGCGCGTCCCCGAATGGCGGCCGATATAGGTGTCAAGCAATGTGCGCGTAATCGATTCCTGCGAGTGGATTTCGAGCACCAAACTCAACACGGGAAGGATACCGCCCAGCCGCGCAATGTCGTCTTCGTCGAACCCGCCGGGCCGGTCGGTCGCCCACGTCACGGCCATCCGGTGCCCCACCCGACCTTGCGCCGGTAGTGCAAGATAATCGGTCAAGCCCTTCGCACGAAACTCCTCCAAGATGGGGAAGTCGAGGATTGGGCTGGGCACGTCGAGTCGCCGCCGGATAATCCGGTTCTCTTCGTATACTGGTTTGAGCGGACTGACCTGATATTCCGGCGAGTCGCGGATCGTATGCTCGCGCGGCGTCTGCTCGGCTTGGTCCATACCCCGTGTCCACCGATAGGTGTGGGCATAGACGAGCGGATGGAGGGTGGGAATGCTGATGTTAAGGCGCGCAACTGGCACGCCGATGTCGTTCATGCGCCGCGCCAACTCCGCGATCAACGCGCGGATGTCGGTGCTGCGCCTTCCTTCGGCTAAAAGCCATTGCACGACGGGCGCAGCGGACGCTGTCGGTGGGACGTGAAGGATGTTTTCGGCGGTAAGTGCATTTTGCATGACACGCGACAATCCGTTCAACGTGTTGAATTCAATAGTAAATGAGCGACCTTTGCCCGAGGCGTTGGGCGGTTAGGTTGAAACCCAGCATGTCCCATCACATTTTACATGGGTCCGATGCACCGACCCGGTGCTGCGCGAGGAATGTCGATGTTCATCCAGACTGAAGACACACCTAATCCCGCCACGCTGAAATTCATCCCCGGCACGGCCGTGATGAAGACCGGCACGATCGACTTCCCGTCCGCCGAGGATGCGGCGCGTTCGCCTTTGGCCGAGCGCCTGTTCCGCGTCGAAGGCGTGGCGCGTGTGTTCCTGGGTTCCGATTTCATCACCGTCAGCAAGCACGCCGATCGCGAATGGCACGTGATGAAGCCCGCGATCCTGGGCGCGATCATGGAACACTTCACGGTCGGCGCGCCGGTCTTGCGCGACGAGAACATGCCCGCGCCCGCGTCGAGCGAGGATGACGACGAGGTGGTGAAGCAGATCAAGGATCTGCTCGACACGCGCGTGCGTCCCGCGGTCGCTTCCGACGGTGGTGATATCGAGTTCGATCGTTTCGAGGACGGCGTCGTCTTCCTGCACATGCGCGGTTCCTGCTCCGGCTGTCCCAGCTCCACGGCGACGTTGAAGATGGGCATCGAGAATATGCTGAAGCACTACGTGCCCGAGGTCGTAGAAGTCCGCGCGGCCTAACTTCATTTCCTTCGACCGTTCTAAGGTTTGACCTGTCGTGCGGTTCAGCATGATGGGAACACGATCCCAATAACCAAGCGGTCGATTCTCGTGCCCGCCGGTTTGTGTTACTCTTGTTTCATTGCGATTGCGTCGAGCAGGCGGGGGCGCGGCTCGAATCCCTCTTCATATCCGGAGTGATCGATGCGCCAGTTGTTGTTGCGGGCGACCTTACGTGATCGCACCCTTTTTTCCGCCGGTGTCTGCGCCATTCTCGTCGCGGGCTCCATTTTCCTGACTGCGCCTGACGCGGCCGGTGTCGTGGGCGGCTCGCTGAAGGGCAGCGCCACGCTCAACGGCTCGACGTTCGTGCATGACGTGCGCGGCGCCGATGCCTTGTCCGATCTCTATTCCCAGATGGACTATCATCTGCAGGACGTGCGCGAAGGGCTGGTCGACGTGCCGCGCATCCTTTTGCACCGGATGCCGGACGATCTGGCCACCATCGAGTCCGCCGCGGATCGCAAGGCGCTTTTCTTCCGCGCGCTGTTGCCACTGATGCTGGACGCGAACGAGGCCGTCTTGCGCGATCGCGCGCGATTGATCGCGCTGGAGCAACGCTTGGCTGCGGGCGAGACGATTTCTCCGCGCGAGCAGGCATGGCTCGAGCGCCTGGCGCAGCGTTACGAAGTCGACGGCGTGAACTTCCAGCAGCTGCTGCGTCGGGTCGACGCGGTGCCGCCCTCTCTCGCCATGGCGCAGGCCGCGATCGAGAGCGGCTGGGGAACGTCGCGCTTCGCGCGCGAGGGCCAGGCTCTCTTCGGTCAGAAGGTTTTCAACCCCGACGTCGGCATGACGCCCGCCAGCGCGGACGACAACGACTATCAGATTCATGCGTTCAACGGCTTGGCCGAAGGCGTACGCGCCTACGTCAAAAATCTCAACACCCACAACGCCTATCGCGAGTTTCGGGATCGGCGCGCGGGTCTGCGCGTGCAGAACCGTCCCTTGGATGGCTACGAGCTGGCGGCCAAAATCAGCAGATATTCGGAGCGCGGTCCCGACTATATCCGCGACGTTCGGGCCATGATTCAGTCGAACCAGCTTCGCGCGTTCGACGGCGCACGGCTCGAGCGGCGCCCGCCTCTGGCTGGCGCGCGCGGCGCCTAGGACGTTTTTTTCGGCACGTAAAACTGGATGCCCCACCAGCGCCAGCGTCCGTCTGGGCCTGGCATGGTGCAGTTGACCCGGTTGCGTCCCAGCGCCATGGGCTGCGCGAAACTGATCTTCGCCGTGCGTTGGCCTTCATCGAGGTTCGTCGTGGCTCGCGACGGCCCGTAACACGCGAATTTTGTCAGCGACCCCACATCCGGCGAGACTGTCAGTGCGAAAGGCGGCGGATTCGGCTGCGTCACCCGCGCGTCGCCCGGCTCGCTCACCGTGATGGGCAGGGGCAGGGCGTTCGCGATCTCGCGGAAACGCCCGATCTCTCCCCAGTGCTCGTTAAGGGCGAAGCGCGGCAAGGCGAAGCGATCCGCGCCGCGATAGGCCACGCCGGAATGCTGGCCGAACGCGGCCTTGAAGCCGGCCTTCTCAGTCGCCGCGCGCGGCGCGTTCGCATACTCGCCGTAAGGATAGGCGAACAAGGCGGGCGTCTCGCCCAGCTCGGCCTTGAAGCGCGCGTTGGAGTTTTCGATTTCGGCCGCGTTCTGCTCGGGCGTTGCGTCCACCATGTGTCCGTGCGTGACGGAATGGTTGCCGATCGTGACACCCGCTTCCTTCAGTTCGCGAATCTGATCCCAGGTCATGTAATCCTTGAAGCGTCGGTCATGCGCTTCGGTTGAGATAAAAAGCGTGAACGGCAGGGCCGCCTGCTTGAGGCGCGGCCAGGCGCGCGTGTAGACGGATGCGACCGCGTCGTCGATCGTGATGGCCACCGTGCGGTCGGGCAGCGCACGGCCTTCGGCGAAGGCCGTCACGATCTCGGTCAGCGGCAGGACCGTATAGCCGCCTGATTTCAGTTCCTTCAGATGCGCCTCGAACTGCTCCAGGCGGATGTTCGTGGTGGGATACTGGTTTTCGCCAAAACGGTGATAGAGGACGATCACCGCCGAATCGGCCGCTGCAACCGGCGTGGCGGCCAAGGCGAACAGCGCGAGAAGTGCGGCGCGCAGATAGGTTCGGAAGGGCACCGTACGGGTTTCCATGCGTGACCCTAACCACGGCGCCCTGCCGCGCCAAGCCGCTCGCTTGTGGGAAGGCGCCGCCATCGCGGACAATAGGCCGGCATAGGCAAGGAGCCCGCCATGGACGTGCGCGTCACCGACAAGGACCTGGACATCATCTTCCGCGACGCCCGCACGCTGCGCCGTTGGATCGACCGGCCGGTGTCGGACGAAAATCTGCGCGCGGCCTACGACCTGATGAAGCTCGCGCCCACCAGCGCGAATTGCAGCCCCGCGCGTATCGTCTTCGTCCGTTCGCCCGAGGCCAAGGCACGGCTCAAGCCCAGCCTCAGCGCCGGCAACATGGAACAGACGATGACGGCGCCGGTCACGGCGATCTTCGCCTACGACCTTTTGTTCTATGACCATCTGCCGCGCCTGTTTCCGCAGGCCGATGCGCGCTCGTGGTTCGCGGGCAATGCCAAGACCGCGGAGGTCACCGCGCTGCGCAACGGCTCGCTGCAGGCCGGTTATTTCATGCTGGCCGCGCGCGCCCTCGGCCTCGATTGCGGCCCCATGTCGGGCTTCGACAATGCCAAGGTCGATGCGGCGTTCTTTCCCGATGGCCGTGTGAAGTCGAACTTCCTGTGCAATCTGGGCTATGGCGACCGCACCGGTCTGCCGCCCCGCAATCCGCGCCTGACCTTCGAAGAGACATGCGCGATCGCTTGACCCAACCCACGATCCTGGCGCTCGATTCGGCGACGGCGGCCTGTTCCGCCGCTGTCTTGTCCGGCGGCGCAATCGCCGCGCGCCGCTTCGCGCCCATGGCGACCGGCCATGCCCAGGCGCTGGTGCCGTTGATCGAAACGGTCATGGCCGAAAGCGGCGTGGCGTTCGCGGCGCTCGATCATATCGTGGTCACGGTTGGGCCCGGCGCGTTCACGGGCTTGCGCGTGGGCCTCGCGGCCGCGCAGGGCATAGCGCTCGCGGCGGGCAAACCGATTGGCGGCATCACCACGCTGGAGGCCGTAGCCCACGCGGTCGACGCAGGTGCGCGCGAGGGCGCTGTTTTGCTGATCGCGATCGAATCCAAACGGCGTGAATTGTTCGTGCAGTCTTTCGCCGCCGATCTGTCGCCGCTCGATGCGCCCGCCGCAGTCCCGCCGGAAGATCTGTGCGCCCACGTTCCGCCGGGTGGCTTGGCTGTGGCGGGCGACGCCGCCGTTCGGGCGGCGGAAGCGCTGGCCGCGGGCGGCCGCCGCGCGTCGGTCCTGGCCGATGCCGTTCATCCGGATGCCGCCCATGTCGCGCTGGCCGCCGCCGCGCGTCTTGCCGCGGGCGGCGCGCTGCTTCCGCCGCGCCCGCTCTATCTGCGACCGCCCGATGTGACGGTCGCCCGCGCGTGACGGATGTGCGGATCGAGGCGGTGAATGCGTCGCGCGCGGATGTGCTTGCGGCGTTGCACGCCGCCTGCCTCGAAGAGGCATGGCCGGCCGCGGATATCGGTACGCTTTTGCGACAGCCCGGCGTCTTCGCGGCGCTGGCGTCGGATGCGGCGCCGGTGGGCTTCATGCTCTGGCGCGCCGCTGCCGACGAGGCCGAAATTCTGTCGCTCGGCGTGTTGCCCGCCGCCCGGCGTCACGGAATCGCCACGGCGCTTTTGGAAGCGGCGGTCGTTTCGCTGCTGGCTGCGGGGGTCGCGTCGCTTTTCCTCGAGGTCGCGGAGGATAATCGGGCGGCGTTCGCGTTCTATCGAGCCCACGGCTTCAGCGAGGTCGGCCGGCGGTCCCGCTACTATCGTCGCGCGGGCGATCGGGATGCCGACGCGCTTGTGCTTAAACTCACATTTCCTGTGGGGAAAATAACCTAACGCGGCCGGGCGGATAGCTGGTCCGCGACCTTTCGTCTATACTCCGCCCCGAGGAAACCGAAGCATGCCTGGCAAAACCACCGAGCTGTCCCGTATCGAACGGCGTTGTGTCGAGAAGGGCCTGAAAATGACGGGCCAGCGGCGCGTCATCGCGCAAGTCCTGTCCGAAGCGCAGGACCACCCGGACGTCGAACAGGTCTACCGACGCGCCGCCGAGATCGACCGCCGTATCAGCTTGGCCACCGTCTACCGCACCGTGCGTCTGCTCGAGGCCGCCCAGATCTTGGAGCGGCATGAGTTCGGCGAAGGTCGCGCGCGTTACGAAGAGGTACCCGAGCGGCACCACGACCACCTGATCGACGTGCAAAGCGGCAAGGTGATCGAGTTTCGCAACGAAGAGATCGAGCAGCTTCAGCGCCGTATAGCGCGGCAGCTGGGTTATGAATTGGTGAATCACCGGCTGGCCCTTTACGGCGCGCCGCTGAAGCGCAAGCGCACGGGTTCCGAATGACGGCGCGCGCCGCCATGCCGCGAACGGATTTGACGGGATGAGCAACACTGTGCCGTTCCGCAAGCGCGAAGCCGAACGGGTTGTCGACGCCAGTTCCGGCAGCCTGTCGGTCCGCTTGGCCGAAAGCGCAGCCGAGATCTCGGCCTCCCAATCGCTTCGTTATCAGGTGTTCTACGAAGAGATGTCCGCGAATCCGACGCCGGAGATGGCGGCGCGCCGCCAGGATTTCGACGATTTCGACGGAATTTGCGACCACCTTCTGGTGTTTGACGCGGAACGCGGGGAGGGGGCGGAGGCCGTGGTCGGCACGTATCGCCTCCTGCGCCGGACGGTCGCCAACGAACATGGCGGCTTTTACACGGCGGGCGAATTCGATATCGGCGTTCTGCTGTCGTATCCGGGCGAAATCCTGGAACTCGGCCGCTCCTGCGTCAACGCGGCCTATCGCGGCCGCGCGAGCATGCAACTTCTGTGGCGCGGCATCGCGCAATACGTGTTTCATCACAAGATCGAGATTATGTTCGGCTGCGCCAGCCTGCCGGGCACCGATCCGTCGCACATCGCGACATCGTTGGCCTATCTCTACCACTATCATCTGGCGCCGCCGGCGCTTCGCCCGCGCGCGCTGACCGAACGCTACACCGACATGCGCCTGGTCGAGCGGCCCGAGATCGACCCGAAACGGGCCCAAGCCGCGCTGCCGCCCTTGATCAAGGGCTACCTGCGCGTCGGCGGCTTCATCGGCGACGGCGCCGTGGTCGACGAGCAGTTCAATACGACCGACGTTTGCATCATCGTGAAGACCGACTGGGTCACGGAGAAATACTCGCGCCATTACGCGCGTGAGGAAGGCCGCGGTTCAGGCTTGCTCGACTGAGCCATGGGCTCTCCGCTCCGCGCCTTCTGCCGTCTCGTCGCCTATCTCAGCCTGACCTTCGCCCTGATCCCGGTGCAGGCCCTGTTCCTGACCGTGGGCTCACGGCGTGCGAAAACATTGCCCACGACCTTTCACCGGCTCTGCTGCGGCATCCTGGGGCTCAAGCTCGAGATTCGGGGCAAGCGCGTGTCTCATGGCCCGACACTCTTCATCGCGAATCACACCTCCTATCTCGACATCACGGTCCTCGGCGCCGCCACCCACGGCTCCTTCGTGTCCAAGGCCGAAGTCAAGGACTGGCCACTGTTCGGCCTTTTGGCCCGATTGCAGCGCAGCGTCTTCGTCGATCGCAGCGCGCGCGACCCCAGCGTCCAGCGCGACGAGATCGCCCGTCGCCTGGAAGGCGGCGACGATCTGATCCTGTTTCCGGAAGGCACCAGCAGCCACGGCCACGGCACGCTGCCGTTCAAGAGCGCCTTGTTCAGCGCGGCCGCCATCGAAGTGCGTGGCCGGCCGGTGGTGGTGCAGCCTGTGTCGGTCACCTATACGCGGCTGGACGGCATGCCGCTCGGGCGCAACCTGCGCCCATTCTATGCCTGGTACGGCGACATGAACCTGGCCTCCCACGTTCTCAACGTGATGGCGTTGGGCACGGCGACCGTCGTGGTCGAGTTCCATCCGCCCGTCAGCCCGCCCGATTTCCCCAACCGCAAGGCCTTAGCCCGCCATTGCGAATCGGTGATCGCGAACGGCATCGCCTCGGCGCTTTCGGGCCGCGCCCTGTCCGTGCCGCTGCCCGCATGAGGGGCTCGCTTGACTCCCGGTCGAGCGATGCTAGTGTCTTGATTATGTTCACTCTTCTCGCGAAGTACGGCGTCCCGCGCGGCGCCACGCACCGTTCGTAAGCGCGTGGCGAAAAAGCTCTTCATAAAAACCTACGGTTGCCAGATGAACGTCTACGACTCCGCCCGCATGGCGGACGTCATGGCGCCGCTCGGCTATGTCTCCGCTGATTCACCGGTGGATGCCGACATGGTGATCCTTAACACCTGCCATATCCGCGAGAAGGCGTCGGAGAAGGTCTTCTCCGAACTGGGCCGCCTGCGCATGCTCAAGGAAGAACGCGCGCGCGAGGGCCGCATCTTGTCCGTGGGCGTCGCGGGATGCGTGGCGCAAGCCGAGGGCGAGGAGATCCGGCGCCGCATGCCCCATGTCGACGTCGTGGTGGGGCCGCAGGCCTATCACCGCCTCCCTGCGTTGCTGGAGGAGGCCGCGCGCACCAAAGCGGGCGCGATCGACGTCGATTTCACGGCCGCCGCGAAGTTCGCCGGCGCGGGCGATGGTGCTGTGCGCGGCGCGGCGGCGTTCCTGACCGTCCAGGAAGGCTGCGACAAGTTTTGCACCTTCTGCGTCGTGCCCTATACGCGCGGCGCGGAGTTCTCGCGTCCCGTGGCCGACATCCTGGACGAGGCGCGGCGCATGGCCGCTGGCGGCACGCGCGAGATCACGCTGTTGGGCCAGAACGTCAACGCCTACCGGCACGGCGCGACGGGGCTCGGCGACTTGATCCGCCGCCTGGCCGATATCGACGGCATCGCGCGCATCCGTTACACGACCTCGCACCCGCGCGACGTGGATGACGATCTGGTGGCCGTCCACCGCGACGTGCCGCAGCTCATGCCCTTCCTGCATCTGCCCGTGCAGTCGGGTTCGGATCGCATCCTGGCCGCCATGAACCGGCGTCACACGGTGGACGACTACCGGCGTGCGATCGACCGGTTGCGCCACGCGCGGCCCGACTTGGCTTTGTCGTCCGACTTCATCGTGGGCTTTCCGGGCGAGAGCGAGGCCGATTTCGCGGCCACCCTCGCGCTGGCTCGCGCGGTCGGCTATGCCCAGGCCTATTCCTTCAAATACAGCCCCCGGCCGGGCACGCCCGCGGCCGAGATGGCGGAGACGGTCGCGGAAGAGGTCAAATCCGAGCGGCTGGAGCGGCTGCAATCCGCCCTCAACGAGATGCAGCTGGCCTTCAACCGGGCCACGATCGGGCAAACAGTCGAGGTCCTGTTCGACCGGCCGGGCTCGCGCCCTGGCCAGTCCATCGGACGCAGCCCATATATGCAGTCGGTGCATGCCACGGGCGCCGCACGGGGTGTTCTGGCGCCGGTTCGCATCGACGCCGCTTATAACAACAGTGTCGCAGGCGACGTGGTATTATCGGATCCAACGGTGCCGTTCGGCGCCTCGGACGGCGGGGGACGGCGAATCACCATGGAGGGGATTGGTTGAGCCAGGTGTCGGTCACGGCGGGTGCCAAGCCCGTGCATCTTCAATTCGACGACAACCGCCTGTTGCCATCCCTGTTCGGTCAGCACGACGAGTTCCTGGCGCGCATCGAGAAGCAGCTGGGCGTCTCGGTCACCACGCGCGGCAATCGGGTCGCCATCTTCGGGTCCGAAGACGCGGTCGAACTGGCCCGCCGCGCCCTCAATGAGCTTTACGCGCGATTGAAGCGCGGCATGGTCGTCGATTCGGGCGAGGTAGATGCGGCCGTCCGCCTGGCCGGACACGTCGAAAGCCGTGGCGGCGCCGAGCGCACCTCCATCCACACGCGCCGCCGGCTGATCGCGCCACGCACGCAAGCCCAGGCCGCCTACATGACCGCGCTGGAACAGCACGAGCTGGTTTTCGCGCAAGGTCCCGCCGGCACCGGAAAAACCTATCTGGCGGTCGCGATGGCGGTCGCCATGATGCTGCGCGGCCAGGTCGACCGGATCGTCCTGTCGCGCCCCGCGGTCGAGGCCGGCGAACGGCTGGGCTTCCTGCCCGGCGACCTCAAGGAAAAGGTCGACCCCTATCTGCGTCCGCTCTACGACGCGCTCTACGACATGCTGCCGGCCGAGCAGGTGGCCAAGCGGCTCGAAAGCGGCGAGATCGAAGTGGCGCCGCTGGCTTTCATGCGCGGCCGCACGCTGGCCAACGCCTTCGTCATCCTGGACGAGGCGCAGAACACCACGGCCGGACAGATGAAGATGTTCCTCACCCGTCTGGGCGAGAACTCGCGCATGGTCGTGACCGGCGACGTCAGCCAGATCGACCTGCCGCCCGGTGCCGTCTCGGGCATGGTCGATGCGCTGCAGGTGGTGGGCAACATCGAAGGCGCCACCATCGTCACCTTCACCGACGCCGACGTGGTGCGTCACCCGATCGTGGCCCGCATCGTCCGCGCCTACGATTCGCGCGACAAGGCCGGCGCGGGCAGCACAAAGTGAGCGAACCTCCGCCAAGACGGCGGCCGCGCGCGGCGCGGCGCTCGCCCGTGCGCGTCATCGTGTCCGTGCCCGATTCGGCATGGCTGCGCGACCTGCCGCGCGCGCCGGCCTTGTGCCGCGCGGCGACGCGCGCCGCGCTCGGCCATCTGGGTAAGGCCGTGCCCAAGGGCGAGATCGGCATCGTGCTGGCTGGCGACGCCTTCGTGCGCACGCTCAACCGCCGCCACCGCGGCAAGGACAAGCCGACCAACGTGCTGTCGTTCCCGAGCCTCGATGGAACCACGCCACGTCCGCCGGTGAACGTGCCGATCCTGCTCGGCGACGTCGTGCTGGCGCGCGGCACGGTGCTGCGCGAAGCAGCCGCGGGCGGCAAGAAACCGTCACACCATCTGAGCCATCTGGTCGTCCACGGCGTACTCCATCTTTTCGGCCACGACCACCAGGGCGACGCGGAGGCGCGGCGGATGGAGCGGCTGGAACGGAAAAGCCTGGCCTCCCTCGGCATTCCCGATCCCTATGCCGACCGCGCCTCTGTTTGAGATGACGCGATGAGCGAGCCTGGCGACAAACCCAATCCCGGCGCGGTCGGCGCTTTCCTGGCGTGGTTGCGCGCGCGGCGCAGCGGCAAAGCCGACGAAAATACCTTGCGCGAAAGCGTCGAGGAGCTGATCGAGGATTTCGAGGAGGAAACCGCCTCCGGCGATTTCGACGAACCGCAGCTCATCCGCAACGTGCTCAAGCTGGGCGAACTCAGCGCCGAGGATGTCATGGTGCCGCGCGCCGACATCGTGGCCGTCGAGGCCGACACCTCGCTCGACAATCTGGTCAAGGCGATGAGCGCCGAAGCCCATTCGCGCATGCCGGTCTATCGCGCCAATTTGGACGACGTGATCGGCATGGTTCACATGAAGGACGTGCTGACCTATTGGGACCGTAAGGACCAGTTCTCGCTGGCTCAGGTCCTGCGCAAGGTCCTGTTCGTCGCCCCGTCCATGCGCGCGCTCGATCTTCTGCTCGAGATGCGCCAGTCGCGCACCCACATCGCGCTCGTCGTCGACGAATATGGCGGCATCGACGGGCTGATCACGATCGAGGATCTGGTCGAACAGATCGTCGGCGAGATCGAGGACGAGCACGACATCGATGAGACGCCGGTGCTGCAACCAAAGCCGGACGGTACGCTTTTGGCCGATGCGCGTACGACGCTCGATGATTTCGAGAAGGCGGTGGGCAGTGTCCTGACCGAGGACGAGCGGGCGGAGATCGACACGCTTGGTGGCCTGGTCACGGCGCTGGCCGGGCGCGTGCCGCGCCGGGGTGAGCTGGTCCGCCACCCGGACGGGCTCGAATTCGAAGTGCTGGAAAGCGACGCGCGGCGCGTGCGCCGCTTGCGGGTACGCAATCTGCCGCGCGGCGGCACGCCGACGCCGGACGGCGGCTGAACATGGAGCGCGTGATCGCTTGGGTGGCCGGGCTCGGCCAACGCGTCCGCGTGCTCGCGGGCTGGCGCCGTTATGCCCTGGCGTTGGCGCTCGGCATCATCTCCGCCGCGGCCGATGCGCCCTTCTTCATCTGGCCGGTGCTGGTGCCGGCTTTCACCGGCCTCGTCTGGCTGCTGGACGGCTCGTCGAATGCGCGCCGGCCTGGGCGCGCCGCGCTGGCGCTCGGCTGGTGGTTCGGCTTCGGCCAGTTCGTGCTCGGCTTCTATTGGATCATGCTGTCGCTCCTCACCGACCCAGAGCGCTTTGCATGGCTCGTGCCGTTCACGCTTCTCGGCGTGCCCGGCGGCCTTGCGATTTTCACGGCTATTGCAACGTGGCTGGCTTGGCGCCTGCACGCACGCGGCGCCCTGCGCATCTTCGTGCTGGCCGCTGCCTGGACCCTGCTCGAAATTTTGCGCGGGCATGTGCTGACCGGATTTCCTTGGAACCTGGTCGGATACGTGTGGGCCGATTCGCCCGCCATGCTGCAGGTCGCATCCTTGACCGGCGCGTACGGCCTTACCCTTTGGACTGTGCTTGTCGCCGCGTGGCCTGCGCTCATCGCGGACACCGATGCGCCGCCCAAACGGCGTGTGTTCTCCGTTCTTGGTGTCCTGATCCTAGCCCCTGCACTGATATGGGCTGGCGGTGAGGCGCGGCTCGCGTCCTTGCCCACGGCCGGCACCGACGCCGTTCCGGGCATCCGCCTGCGTCTTGTCCAACCTGCCATCGCCCAGCAGCTCAAATGGCTTGAGGACCAGCGGCTGGCCAACGCTCGCACCCATCTGGCCATGACGGTCACACCCGGCTTCGAGCAGGTCACCCATGTGATCTGGCCCGAGACGGCCATGTCCTACTTTCTGGATCACGAGCCCGAGTTGCGCCAAGCCATCGCGGCGGTGACGCCCAAGGGCGGCGCTGTGTTGACCGGCACGCTGCGCGCTGAGCCGCGCACGGAAACGACACCCTTTCGCGTCTGGAACTCGTTTCAAGGCATCGATCCGAAAGGCAACGTCGTCGTCAGCTACGACAAGTTTCATCTGGTGCCCTTCGGCGAATACGTTCCGCTGCGCTGGCTTCTGCCGATCGACAAGATCACGCCGGGCATGACGGATTTCTCAGCGGGGCCGGGGCCCCGCACGCTGGAGGTGCCGGGCGCGCCGCCCGTCTCGCCCCTGATCTGCTACGAGGCCATTTTTCCGGGTGCGGTGACCGAGGACGGCAAGCGGCCGGGCTGGCTCCTGAACGTCACGAACGACGCCTGGTTCGGTGAAAGCGCCGGGCCCTACCAGCATTTCTTCAGCGCGCGCGTTCGCGCGGTGGAGGAGGGGCTGCCTCTGGTCCGCGCGGCCAATACGGGCATCTCGGCGGTGATCGACCCCTACGGCCGCATCGTCGGCCGGCTGGGCCTCGGCCAGCGCGGCGTGCTGGACGCGCCGTTGCCGGCGGCGCTGGCGCCCACGCTGTTCTCGCGCACCGGCAGTTGGCCGGTGATCGCGATAGTTTTGCTCATCCTGATCACAAGCCCCGCTTTATCACGCCGCCGTTGAGGCGCCGCCGGGGCCAATTCTCTTGACGGGGTCGGTCCGGATTGGGAAAAGTTCGCCCCGCAAGGCGCCCATCGTTCCGCTGATCGCGCACGCGACCGAAAGTCCCCCGATTTTTTGAAGGAGCCGACCGTGCCCAAGGGCAGCTACGTTTTTACGAGCGAATCCGTCTCCGAGGGCCATCCGGACAAGGTCTGCGACCGCATCTCGGATGCCGTCGTCGACGCCTTTCTGGCGGCCGACCCCCATGCGCGCGTGGCCTGCGAAACGCTGGTCACCACAAACCGCATCGTCGTGGCCGGCGAGGTGCGCGGTCCGCGCTCGCTCGTCGAGAAGAACGGCCACGTTAAAAAGGAAAAAATAGAAGCCATCGCGCGCAAGGCCGTGAAGCAGATCGGCTACGAGCAGAAGGGCTTTCACTGGAAGAAGGCCAAGGTTTCCGTCTACCTGCACGGCCAGTCGCCCGACATCGCCCAGGGCGTCGATGCCAAGGGCAACAAGGACGAGGGTGCGGGCGACCAGGGCATCATGTTCGGTTATGCCTGCAACGAGACGCCGGAGCTGATGCCCGCGCCGATCCAGTACGCGCACAACATCCTGCGCGCCATGGCCGATGCACGCCATGCGGGCAAGGAGCCGCTCTTCGCGCCCGACGCCAAGAGCCAGGTCAGCCTGCAATACGAAAAGGGCAAGCCGGTGCGCACCACGGCGATCGTGGTTTCGACCCAGCATGCCGCCAAGTTCGGCAAGGGCTCGAAGGCTGGCCAGGAGGTCGAGCAGGAAGATGTGCGCGAGGCTGTCGAGCCTTACGTGCGCAAAATCCTCCCCGAGGGCTGGATGTGCGATCGCGCGCATTTTTATGTGAATCCGACCGGCAAGTTCGTGGTCGGTGGACCCGACGGCGACGCGGGCCTGACGGGGCGCAAGATCATCGTCGACACTTACGGCGGCGCGGCGCCCCATGGCGGCGGCGCCTTCTCGGGCAAGGACCCCACCAAGGTCGACCGTTCGGCCGCCTACGCCGCGCGCTATCTGGCCAAGAACGTGGTGGCTGCAGGCCTGGCCTCGCGCTGCGTCATCCAGTTGAGCTACGCCATCGGCGTGTCCCACCCGCTGTCGGTCTATGTCGACACGTTCGGCACCGGCCAGGTCGACGAGGACAAGCTGTCCGACACGCTGCGCCAGGTGATGAACCTGTCGCCGCGCGGCATCCGCGAGCATCTCGGCCTCAACAAGCCGATCTATCTGCGCACCGCCTCCTACGGGCATTTCGGCCGCGATCCGGAGAAGGACGGCGGCTTTTCGTGGGAGAAGCTGGATCTGGTGAAGGACCTGAAGTCGGCCTTCAACGCCCGCTGATGCCATGAACGCGGCGGAACCCCGCCGCATCCGGAGCTATGGCCGCCGGCGCGGCCGCAAGCTGCGCCCGGCGCGCCAGGCCGCTCTCGACAGCGGCCTGGCCTCGGTTTCGCTCGATGCGCTGCCGGCCGACGGTGCGCTCGACCCGCGTGGCCTGTTCGTGCCGGCCCCCAGGGCGGCATGGCTCGAGATCGGCTTCGGCGGTGGTGAGCACCTGGCTTGGCAGGCGGCTTCCAACCGGGATGTGGGCATCCTGGGCGCCGAGCCTTTCGTGAACGGGGTCGCTAGCCTGCTGGCCCAGGTCGCGCGGCAGGATTTGCGTAACGTGCGGGTCTGGCCGGACGACGCCGGGGCCCTTTTGGCCGCCTTGGCGGACGCCTCGATCGAGCGGGCGTTCCTTCTGTTCCCCGACCCCTGGCCCAAGGCGCGTCATCACAAGCGGCGAATCGTAAATCCCGCTAATTTGGACGCCCTGGCCCGAATCCTGGCGGACGGCGCGGAATTCCGGGTCGCGACCGACGATCCGGCCTATCTGGGCTGGATTCTGGCCCATGTTCTGGATCATCCGGCCTTCGTTTGGACCGCCCGGGATCCCTCGGACTGGCGCTCGCGGCCGGCGGACTGGCCGCCCACCCGTTACGAGGAAAAGGCCAGCCAAAGTGGCCGAAAACCTTATTTTTTGAGCTTTCGGCGCCGGCCGCGGCCCTGATTCATCTTGCCGTTGGGCCGGAAGCCGTTATATCTACTGGGTAATAAATCACCCCAAGATCGTTAGATTGGCTGATTAAAGCCACGGGAAGGGTGGGCCTCGGTGCCCGCCTTAATTGTTTCTGGGCATGGTCATGGGGCCGTCGCCCGGCGAAGGCAGGATATGAGCAGCGAAGCGCGGATCGAAACGGTGGTCGCGTCAGCGATCGAGCCCATGGGCTACGATCTCGTGCGCGTGCGTCTGTCGGGCGGGCATCAGCAGACGCTTCAGGTCATGGCCGAGCGCCGCGATGGACAGGCCATGTCGGTGGATGATTGCGCCGAGATCAGCCGGGCCTTGTCGGCCCATCTCGATGTGGAAGACCCCATCGCGGGCGCCTACACGCTGGAAGTCAGCTCGCCCGGCATCGACCGTCCGCTGGTGCGGGCGCAGGACTATGAGCGGTTCGCCGGCCACGAGGCCAAGGTCGAACTGCGCGAGCCGGTCGAAGGACGCCGCCGCTTCCGCGGACGGATCCTGGGACTGGCGGGCGAACAGGTGCGCATCGCCATGCCGGAAGGTGAGATGGCGGTGCCTCTGGAAGTTATTTCGGCGGCGAAGCTGGTCCTGACGGACGAGTTGATCGCGGCCGCGAACAAGAAGGAACACTGAGACCATGGCAGGCGAAGCCATCGAACAGATTCAACGTCTTGAGCTTCTCCAGGTCGCCGACGCCGTCGCGCGCGACAAGAGCATCGACCGCGAGGAAGTGGTCATTGCCATGGAGCAGGCCATTCAGAAGGCAGGCCGTTCCAAGTACGGGCATGAGCACGACATCCGCGCCGAGATCGACCGCAAATCGGGCGATATCAAGCTCTATCGCTATCGCCAGGTCGTCGAGACGATCGAGAACGAGGCCACGCAGCTGACGCTCGAGGCCGGTCGCAAGCTCGACGCCAAGATCGAGATCGGCGGCTTCATCGTCGATCCGCTGCCGCCCATCGATTTCGGCCGCGTGGCCGCCCAGACGGCCAAGCAGGTCATCGTGCAGAAGGTGCGCGAGGCCGAACGTCAACGCCAATACGTGGAATACCGCGACCGCGTCGGCGAAATCGTCCATGGCTTGGTCAAGCGCATCGAGTTCGGCAACATCCTGGTCGACATGGGTCGCGCCGAGGCCATCATCCGCCGCGAGGAGCTGATACCACGCGAGACGTTCCGTCAGGGCGACCGCGTGCGCGCTTACATCGAGGACGTGCGCGAGGAGCCCCGCGGCCCGCAAATCTTCCTGTCGCGTACCCATCCGCAGTTCATGGCGAAGCTGTTCGCCCAGGAAGTGCCGGAGATGTACGACGGCATCATCGAGATCAAGGCCGTCGCCCGCGATCCGGGCAGCCGCGCCAAGATCGCCGTGGTGTCGCACGATTCCAGCATCGATCCGGTCGGCGCCTGCGTCGGTATGCGCGGCAGCCGCGTCCAAGCCGTGGTCGGCGAGCTGCAAGGCGAGAAGATCGACATCATCCCCTGGTCGCAGGATCCGGCTACCTTCGTCGTGAACGCGCTGGCGCCGGCTGAAGTGACCAAGGTCGTGCTCGACGAGGAAGCGCACCGCATCGACGTGATCGTGCCCGACGAGCAGCTGTCGCTGGCCATTGGCCGCCGTGGCCAGAACGTTCGCCTGGCGTCTCAGCTTACCGGCTGGGAAATCGACATCATGACCGAGGCCGAGGAATCCGAGCAGCGCACGAAGGAGCTGAAGGAGCGCTCGCACGTCTTCATCGAGGCGCTCGATGTCGACGATGTCATCGCGCATTTGCTCGTGGCCGAGGGTTTCGCGACCGTCGAGGACGTGGCCTTCGTGCCCGTCGAGGAACTGGGCTCGATCGAGGGCTTCGACGAGAACGTGGCCGTCGAACTGAAGGACCGCGCGCAGAGGTTCATCGACGAGCGCGAGGAGCGTCTGCTCCAGCGCCGCAACGAACTGGGCGTGGCCGAGGATCTGGTCGAGATTCCGGGCCTCAACTCCGCGATGTTGGTCGCGCTGGGTGAAGCCGGCATCAAGACGCGCGAAGACCTGGCGGACCTGGCGTCCGACGAGCTGGTCGACCGCGAGAGCGGCATCCTCAAGGGCTTCGACCTCAGCCAGGACGACGCCAACGCCATCATCATGGCGGCGCGCGCGCATTGGTTCGACGACGAGCCGGCCAAGGCCGATGCGTCGGCCGACGCAGGCTCAGCGTGAGGGCCCCGGCTTCATGGCGGAACGCCTCAGGCAGGAACTGGATCGGACGATAGCGGCGCGCGAGGACTCGCCCGAGCGGCGCTGCATCGTTTCCGGCGCGGCGCAACCCAAGGATGCGCTGATTCGCTTCGTCGCCGGCCCCGACGGCACGGTCGTGCCGGATGTAGCCGAACGTCTGCCGGGCCGTGGCGTCTGGGTTTCGGCGGATAGCGTTTCTCTCGAAAAGGCAATCAAGACGGGCGCATTCTCGCGAGCCCTGAAAGCCTCCGTCAGGGCGCCGGATGATCTGGTCAGTCAGGTCGCATCGCTTCTGGCCTCGCGTGTTCTCGACTATGTCGGCTTCGCCCGCCGTTCCGGCACGGCGGTGGCTGGCTTCATGACCGTCGACAAATGGTTGCGCGGGGGCCGCGTGGCTGTTCTGTTCGCCGCGTCCGACGGCGCTCAGGGCGGCGCTGCGAAACTCAAGGCCCTGGCGCCGGATCTTCCGGTTCTGGAGACTTTCACCAGCGGTGAGCTGGGCGCCGCCTTCGGGCGCTCGCACGCCGTCCATGCCGCCGTGGCCGCAGGCCCGCTGGCAGACGCCATCCGCCGCGAGGCCGATCGCCTCGCGGGCTTCCGTATCAAACAAATTGCACCGTAAAACGGCTGAGTGGAAATGACCGAGACGAGCGAAAAAGATCCGAAGCAGCCGCTGAAGCTTACCCGGCCCGGGCGCCTGGAGTTGCGCAAGACGGTCGAGCACAGCCAGGTGCGGCAGAGCTTCTCTCACGGCCGCACCAAGACGGTGGCCGTCGAGGTCAAGAAGAAGCGCAGCTTCGCCGGCGGCGCGGCACCTGCACCGGCTCCCGCGCCCACCGAGGCCGCGCCCGCGGCGCCGGAGCCCGTGGCCGAGCAGCAGCAGGCGCGTCCCACGACGCCTGCGCCGCAGGAAGAACGCCGTGGCCCGACCGGCCGCATCCTGACCGAAGGTGAACGTGCCGCCCGCGCCCGCGCCCTGCGTGGCGCCGGCTCCGAGGACGATGCCGCCAACCGCCGCGCCGCGACGGAAGCTGCGCGCCGCGCGCGCGACGATGCTCAACGCCTCAGCGAACAGGAACAACAGGAACTGGTCGAGACGGACGCCAAGCGCGCTCAGGCCGAAGAGGCCAAGGCCGCGGCCCAAGCCGCACCGACCGGCCGCAAGGATGAAACCCGTCACGCGGGCGACGAAGCGCGCCGCCGTTCCGAAGAGGATCTGCGCCGCCGGACCACTGAGCGTCTGGCCGCCCGTCAGGGCGGCGTCGAGGCCGTGCCCGGCGTCGAGGAAGACGAGGCGCCCAAGCGCGCCCGTCCCGGCGCCCCGCCCCGCCGTCCCGTCGTGGCCCCGCGCCGCGTCGAGCCGCGCCGCCGTACCGGCAAGCTGACCGTCGTCGAGGCCCTGTCGGCCGAAGATGCGATCGAGCGCACGCGCAGCCTGGCAGCCCAGCGCCGCGCGCGCGAACGCGAGCGCCAGCGTTTGCTGGAGGCCGAGAATGGCGGCCCGCTCAAAGTCATCCGCGAAGTCGTCGTGCCCGAGACCATCACGGTGCAGGACCTGGCTAGCCGCATGGCCGAGCGCGGCGTCGATGTCATCAAGTCGCTCATGAAGATGGGCGTGATGGCGACGATCAACCAACCCATCGACGCCGACACGGCGGAACTGATCGTCGCCGAGTTCGGCCACAAGCTGAAGCGCGTGGCGGAATCGGACGTCGAGATCGGCATCGGGGGCGAGGCAGACGATCCGGAGACGCTGAAGCCGCGGCCGCCCGTCGTCACCATCATGGGCCATGTCGACCACGGCAAGACGTCGCTGTTGGATGCGTTGCGCCATACCGACGTTGCCGCGCACGAAGCGGGCGGCATCACGCAACATATCGGCGCCTATCAGGTCACGCTGGCCTCGGGCCGCAAGATCACGTTCATCGATACGCCCGGCCACGAGGCGTTCACCGCCATGCGTGCGCGCGGCGCCAAGGTGACCGACATCGTCGTCCTGGTCGTGGCGGCCGACGACGGCGTCCAGCCGCAGACGGCGGAAGCCATCGCCCATGCCAAGGCGGCCGGCGTTCCCATGATCGTCGCCGTCAACAAGATCGACAAACCGGGCGTGAACCCCGACCGCGTGCGCACCGAGTTGCTGCAGCACGAGGTGGTGGCGGAAAGCATGGGCGGTGACGTCCAGGTCGTCGAAGTGTCGGCGACCAAGGGCACCAACCTCGACAAGCTGGAGGAAGCCATCCTCCTGCAGGCCGAGGTGCTCGAGCTCAAGGCCAACGCGGATCGCCCGGCCCAGGGCATCGTGATCGAATCCAGGTTGGAACGCGGCCGTGGTTCGGTCGCGACCGTCTTGATCCAGCGCGGCACCCTGCGCCAGGGCGACGTCATCATCGCCGGCGGCGAATGGGGCCGGGTGCGCGCCCTATCCGACGACAAGGGCAAGACGATCTCCGAGGCCGGCCCATCCATGCCGGTCGAGGTTCTGGGCCTGAACGGCGCCCCTGAAGCGGGCGACGAGTTCGCGGTCATCGAAAACGAAGCACGGGCGCGCGAGATCACCGAGTTCCGTCAGCGGCGCCAACGCAACGTGCGCGTGGGTGCGGGCGTTCGCGGCACGGTCGAGGAGATGTTCTCGGGTCTCAGCATCGCGGCGCGAAAGACCCTTCCGGTCGTCATCAAGGCGGACGTGCAGGGCTCCGTCGAGGCCATCGCGGGCGCTTTGAGCAAGCTTTCGACCGACGAGGTCGCGACCACGATCCTGCATCAGGGCGTGGGCGCCATCACCGAGTCGGACGTGGTGCTGGCCAAGGCGTCGGGCGGCTTCGTCATCGGCTTCAACGTGCGCGCGGTGCCCCAGGCCCGTGAGCTGTCCAAGCGCGACGGCGTCGACATCCGCTACTACAGCATCATCTACAACGTCGTCGACGACGTGAAAGCCTATCTGTCCGGCATGCTGTCGCCGACGATCCGCGAAAACCTCATCGGCAACGCCGAGGTGCGCGAAGTCTTCGAGATTACCAAGGCGGGTAAGGTGGCCGGTTGCCGCGTGACCGAAGGCGTCATCCGCCGCAATGCGAAGTTCCGCCTGCTGCGCGACAACGTCGTCATTCACGAAGGCCCGCTGAAGAGTCTCAAGCACTTCAAGGAAGACGTGCGCGAGGTGAAGGAAGGCCTGGAGTGCGGCATGGCGTTCGAGAACTTCCAGGACGTGCGCCAGAGCGACGTGATCGAGTGCTATGAGGTGGAACAGGTCGCGCGCGCGTTGTAAGCCGCCGCGGCTTGTTCGCGCCGCCGGCTTGAACCGGCGGCCTGCGAACGGTCGAGAGAGACATGCAGAACCCGCATGAGCCGTCCCAGCGCCAGCTGCGCGTGGGCGAGGTTGTCCGTCATGCGCTGATCGCGGCCATGGAGCGCGCGCATTTCCGCGATCCGGTCCTGGTCGAATCCTCGGTCACCGTGACCGAGGTGCGCATGAGCCCGGACTTGCGTCATGCGACCGCCTTCATCGTGCCGTTCGCCGCGGGTGGCGACGCGGCGGAGCTGGTCAAGGCGCTCAATCGCGCGGCCCTCTATCTGCGCCACCAGATCGCGCCGGCCTTGCAGTTGCGCGTTCTGCCCGATCTCCATTTCCGCGAGGATGCCTCCTTCGGTCAGGCGGCGCGCATCGATGCGTTGCTGCGCAGTCCCGCGGTTGTGCGCGACCTCGAGCCGCCCGCGCCCGGCAAGCCCAAGCCGCGTCGTCGCCGCACCAAGAGCGCAAAGGGCGGCTGATGGCGCGAATCGGCCTTTCGATCAACGGCTGGCTTATCATCGACAAACCGCGAGGCTTGAGCTCGGCCGCGATCGTCGGCATCGCCAAGCGCACGACGGGCGCGGCCAAGGTCGGCCATGGCGGCACGCTCGACCCTTTGGCCACCGGCGTCCTGCCGCTGGCCTTCGGCGAAGCCACCAAGACCGTGGCCTATGTCATGGACGCCCGGAAGCAATACGGCTTCACCGTGCGCTGGGGCCAAGCGCGCGATACTGACGATGCGGCGGGCCAAATCGTGACCGAGAGCGAAGTGCGGCCCACGCGCGACGCCATTCTGGCCGCTCTGCCGCGATTCACCGGTCGTATCCGCCAAGTGCCGCCCGATTATTCGGCGATCAAGGTTGGCGGCCGCCGCGCGTATAAGCTCGCCCGGGCCGACAAGTCACCCAAATTGGCCGCGCGTGAGGTCGAGGTCTATCGGCTGGAGTTGATTGGCCAGCCGGACGCCGATCACGCCGATTTCAGCGTGGATTGCGGCAAGGGTACCTATATCCGGAGTCTTGCACGGGATTTGGCGCAAGATTTAGGAACTGCGGGTCATATCGTCCACCTGCGCCGTCACCAGGCCGGCCCGTTCAACGAAAAACAGGCGATTTCACTGGAAGAACTAGGGTCTCTCGGCCATAGTGCGGCGCACTCAAAGCACCTTTTTTCGGTCGAGACCGTGCTGGACGACATCCCGGCTCTGGCCCTGACCGAAATGGAAGCTGAACGGCTGCGTTGCGGCCAATCGGTCGAGGTGCTTCGCACGGAAGACCAGGCTCTGTTGGGCCGTTTGGAACCGGGCGTCGTCGTCCGTGCCTGTTGGGGCGATCGGACGGTGGCGATCATCCGGGTCGATGGCAACCAGATCCGGTCCGTGCGCGGCTTCAACCTCTAAATCGCAAGGAGAACCCGATGTCGATTACTGCAGAGCGCAAGGCTGCGCTCATCAAGGAAAACGCGCGCAAGGACGGAGACACGGGGTCGCCGGAAGTTCAGGTGGCCGTCCTGTCGGAGCGCATCAAGAACCTCACCGAGCATCTCAACACGCATAAGAAGGACGTGCACTCCCGGCGCGGCCTGCTCGTGCTCGTCGGCCAGCGCCGGCGCTTGCTCGACTATCTCAAGGGAAAAGACCAGGCGCGCTACGCCTCCGTTCTCGAACGGCACGGACTGCGCCGATAACCCGACCGGCTGGATGCCTCGACGGCGGCGCGCGCACATGTGCGTGCGCCGGCCGTGGGTGCTGGCAGCAGGCGGATATGTATGACGGGTCGCCACATGGCGGCGGGACGCTCGGGCGCGGAGAAGGTAACAGGCGCACGGCAGGACGTCCTTGAGCCGCTGACACGGACCCGTCCAGCGGAAGGAATGGAAAGAAATGTTTCAAGTGCATCGTAAAGAAATTCAGTGGGGCGGACGCACGCTGGTCCTAGAGACCGGCAAGATCGCCCGCCAAGCCGACGGCGCGGTTCTCGTGACGTACGGCGAGACGACGGTTCTCTGCACCGCGGTTGGCGCGAAAAAGCCGCGCGAAGGGATCGACTTCTTCCCCCTCACGGTCAACTACCAGGAGAAGACCTTCGCCGCGGGCAAGATCCCCGGCGGCTTCTTCAAGCGTGAAGGCCGTCCGACAGAAAAGGAAGTGCTGACCTCGCGTCTGATCGACCGGCCGATCCGCCCGCTCTTCGCGGACGGTTTCCGCAACGAGACGCAGATCGTCGCGACGACGCTCAGCCACGATCTCGAGAACGATCCAGACATCGTCGCCTTGGTCGGCACCTCGGCGGCGCTCACCATCTCGGGCATCCCGTTCCTGGGTCCCATCGCTGCCGCGCGCGTCGGTTATATCGATGGCCAGTATGTGCTGAACCCGCGCATCGAGGACCTGGTCAACTCCAAGCTCGACCTCGTCGTCGCGGGCACGGCCGAAGGCGTCCTGATGGTCGAATCGGAAGCCCATGAGCTGTCCGAGGAAATCATGCTCGGCGCCGTCATGTTCGGCTTCGAGCAGTTCCAGCCGGTCATCCAGGCCATCATCGCCTTGGCCGAGCAGTCCGCGAAGGACCCGTGGCCGATACCGCAGCCTTCGCCGGAGTTCGATGCGATGAAGACGCGCGTGCGCGATCTCGTCGCCGGCAAGCTGCGCGACGCCTACGGCACGACCGTGAAGCAGCAGCGCGTGGCGCAGCTGGGTGCCGCCAAGACTTCGCTGATCGAGGCGCTCGGCCCTGACGCCAACGCGCAGTTGGCCGGCCAGGTCTTCAAGAAGCTGGAGAGCGACATCGTACGCGGCCAGATTCTGGACACCGGCCGCCGCATCGACGGCCGCGACACCAAGACGGTGCGCCCGATCGTGGCCGAGGTGGGCATCCTGCCCCGCGCGCACGGCAGCGCGCTCTTCACCCGCGGCGAGACGCAGGCCCTCGTGGTCGCGACTCTCGGCACGGGTCAGGACGAGCAGATCATCGACGCGCTGGCGGGCGAGTACCGCGAGCACTTCATGCTGCACTACAACTTCCCGCCGTACTCGGTGGGCGAAGCGGGCCGCATGGGCTCTCCGGGTCGTCGCGAAATCGGCCACGGCAAGCTGGCCTGGCGCTCGATCCGTCCGCTCCTGCCGACCAAGGAGGCGTTCCCCTACACGATGCGCGTGGTCTCCGAGATCACCGAATCGAACGGCTCCTCCTCGATGGCGACCGTTTGCGGCGCTTCATTGTCGCTCATGGACGCGGGCGCACCGCTCGTACGTCCGGTGGCCGGCATCGCCATGGGCTTGATCAAGGAGAACGACAAGTTCGCCGTTCTCTCCGACATCCTGGGCGACGAGGACCATCTCGGCGACATGGACTTCAAGGTGGCCGGCTCCGAGAACGGCGTCACCGCGCTGCAGATGGATATCAAGATCACGAGCATCACGCGCGAGATCATGGAGATCGCGCTCAAGCAGGCACGCGACGGCCGCCTGCACATCCTGGGCGAGATGGCGCGCGCGCTGACCACCTCGCGTGAGGGCGTCAGCCAGCACGCGCCGCGCATCGTGACCATCACGATCCCCAAGGATCGTATCCGCGAAGTTATCGGCACGGGCGGCAAGGTCATCCGCGACATCGTGGAGACCACGGGTGCGAAGATCGACATCGAGGATGACGGCACGATCAAGATCGCGGCCGTGGATACCAAGTCGATCGATGCCGCTCTCGAGCGCATCCGCGGCATCGTGGCCGAGCCCGAGGTCGGCACCATCTACACCGGCAAGGTCGTGAAGGTGGCCGAGTTCGGCGCGTTCGTAAACTTCATGGGCACCCGCGACGGGCTGGTCCATATTTCCGAACTGGCGGCCCAGCGCGTGAAGAAGGTCACCGACGTGGTCAACGAAGGCGACGTCGTGAAGGTGAAGTGCATCGGTCTCGACGACCGCGGCAAGGTTCGCCTCTCCATGAAGGTCGTCGACCAGCAGACCGGTCAGGAGATCGCACCGCCGCCACGCGAAAAGCGTGAAGATGGCGACCGCGCCGAAGGCTAAGACGCCCGCGCGAACAAAGAAGACGTCGGAAAAGGACGGTCCCTCGGGGCCGTCCTTTTTTTCTTCGGGCTTTGCTTTCCCACCCTTCATCGGCCATCGCGGCGCCGCGCGCCATGCGCCGGAAAACACATTGGCCGGCTTGCGCGCCGCCGCATCCATGGGCGTTGCGTGCGTCGAGTTCGACGTGCGCCTGACCCGGGACGGCGTGCCCGTTCTTTTCCATGACGACACGGTCGAGCGCACCACCGACGGGCGCGGCCGGCTTGGCGCGTTGACCTTGTCTCAGGTGCGCCGGCTGGACGCGGGCGCCTGGTTCGCCCCCCGCTTCGCGGACGAGCGCGTTCCCACGCTTGTCGAGACGATCAGGGTGCTGGCTGCACTCAATCTCGCGGCCAATATCGAGCTGAAACCGGAGGAAGCCCAGGGCGCCGCCACGGCGCGCGCGGTGCTGGCCGTGTTGCGCGAGAGGTGGCCACGCGATCGGCCGCGCCCGCTGCTCTCCTCGTTCGATTGGAGCGTCCTAGCCACGCTCGCGGCCGAGGATGCGGGTTGGCCGCGCGGGCTTTTGATCCGAACCCCACGCCAGCCCCAGTGGCGGGCCTGGGCGGTGCGCGTTGGTGCTGCCGCCATCCATTGCGGGGCGCGCGGGCTCGACCGAGCCGGCGTCGAAATCCTGAAAGGGGCGGGTTTGCCGGTCGCGATTTACACGGTGAACGACGTCCGGCGGGCGCGCAGCCTGTGGAATTGGGGCGCGACCGCAATTTTTACCGACGATCCGCCCCGTTTATTGGCCGCGCCCTGACCTTCGAGTGGTTTTTTCTCGGACCCGTTCATATATACATTCCTCCATAGGGCAAGGGCCCACGGTCACGGTTCGTTCTCGCGAACTGCCGGGGCCTTTATGTGTGACCAGCCGGCGTGTGACGTGGATTCCACGAAAAAGAAAAACAGTTACGGGTACGAGGACCTGCTGGAATGCGCCCATGGCCGCATCTTCGGTCCTGGCAACGCGCGGCTGCCGCTGCCGCCGCTCCTCATGCTCGACCGCATCGTCCAGATCACGGACAAGGGCGGCAAATACGGCAAAGGCGAGTTGATCGCCGAGCAGGACATCAAGCCGGACCTGTGGTTCTTCAAATATCACTTCGTGTCCGACCCGATCATGCCTGGCGCCTTCGGGCTCGATGCCATGTGGCAGCTTCTGGGTTTCTTCCTGGGCTGGACCGGTGCGCCCGGTGCCGGCCGCGCGTTGGGCGTGGGCGAGGTACGCTTCAGCGGCCAGATCCTGCCCACGGTCAAGAAGCTGGTCTATCACCTGAACATCAGGCGCGTCGTCGCGCGTCAGGTCGTGCTGGGCATCGCGGACGGAACGGTCACCGCGGACGGGCAGTTGACTTACGAAGCCAAGGATATGCGGGTCGGATTGTTTGCGGCGGCGCCGAAACCGGAATGACGGCGGCGCGGGAGAAAAGGCCATGAGACGAGTTGTCGTCACGGGAATGGGCATCGTGTCCAGCATTGGCGCCAACAAGGGCGAAGTGCTGGACTCGCTGCGCCAGGGCCGCTCGGGCTTGAGCTTCGCCGAGGAATACAAGGAGATGGGCTTCCGCAGCCACGTGCACGGCAAGCCCAACATCGACATCGATGCGCAAGTCGACCGCCGTCACCGCCGCTTCATGGGCGACGGCGCGGCCTATAACTACATCGCGCTCAAGGAGGCGATCGCCGATTCGGGATTGGGCGATGACGAGGTCTCCAACGAGCGCGCGGGCCTCATCATGGGCTCGGGCGGCCCGTCCACGAAGAACCAGGTCGCGGCCGCCGACGCGGCGCGCACCAAGGGTCCCAAGCATGTTGGCCCGTTCATGGTGCCGCGCGCCATGTCGAGCACCAACTCCGCGACCCTTTCCACGTTCTTCAAGATCAAGGGCGTCAATTATTCGATCAGCTCGGCCTGCTCTACCTCGGCCCACTGCATCGGCAACGGTGCGGAACTGATCCAGCTCGGCAAGCAGGACATCGTCTTCGCGGGCGGTGGCGAAGAGCTGCATTGGAGCCTTTCCGTCCTGTTCGACGCCATGCCGGCGCTGTCCTCCAAATACAACGACCGGCCCCAGGCGGCCTCGCGCCCCTTCGATCGCGACCGCGACGGTTTCGTCATCGCGGGCGGCGGCGGCGCGGTGGTGCTGGAAGAGCTAGAGCACGCCAAGGCGCGCGGCGCCAAGATCTATGGCGAACTGGTTGGCTATGGCGCCACCTCCGATGGCTTCGACATGGTTCAGCCCTCGGGCGACGGCGCGCGGCGCTGCATGGAAATGGCCATGCGCGATCTCGACACGCCGGTCGATTACATCAACACCCACGGCACCGGCACGCCGGTCGGCGATGTGAAGGAGTTGGAGGCCATCAAGGCCGTCTTCGCCAAGCGTAACCGCATCCCGGCGTTCAATTCGACCAAGGCGCTGACCGGCCACTCACTGGGCGCGGCGGGCGTGCACGAAGTCATCTATGCGCTGTTGATGATGGAAAACCGCTTCATCTGCGCGTCGGCGAATGTCGATAATCTGGAGCCTGCGGCGGAAGGCATGCCATTGGTCCGCGAACGGCAGGACAACGTGGACATCAACTGCGTCCTGTCCAACAGCTTCGGCTTCGGGGGGACCAACGCGACCCTGGCCTTCCAGCGGTACGACGGCTGATCGCCGAGCAATCGACGTGAATGTCCCTCATCTTTCGGCGCGCTTGCGCCCGGCGTTTTGTCCATGACCGGCATCGACGGCATCATGAAGGGCAAGCGCGGCCTGATCATGGGCGTCGCCAACGATCACTCGATCGCTTGGGGCATCGCGACCGCGCTGTACGCGGCGGGGGCCGAAATGGCCTTCACCTATCAGGGTGACGCGCTGGGCAAACGCGTGCGGCCGCTGGCGGAAAGCCTGGGCGCGCGCCTCATCCTGCCGTGCGATGTCGAGGATGCGGCCGGCATGGACCAGACCTTCGGCACGCTGGCCAAGGAATGGGGGGCGCTCGATTTTGTCATCCACGCCATCGCCTTTTCCGACAAGAACGAATTGAAGGGCCGCTACAGCGACACCACGCGTGAGAATTTCCGCCGCACGCTGCTGATCTCGTGCTTTTCCTTCACCGAGGTCGCGCGCCGCGCGGCGCCGCTCATGTCGGTCGGCGGCAGCTTGATCACGCTGACCTTCGAGGGCTCGCAGCGCGTCATCCCCAGTTACAACGTCATGGGTGTGGCCAAGGCCGCGTTGGAGACGAGCGTGCGCTATCTTGCCGTCGATCTCGGCCCCAGCGGCATCCGCGTCAACGCGCTCTCGGCCGGCCCCATGCGCACGCTCGCGGGTGCAGCCATCAGCGACGCGCGCCGCATCCTCAACTGGCACCGCGATCATGCGCCGCTGCGCCGCGATCTGAGGCTCGACGAGGTCGGCGCGGCCGCGCTGTATCTGGCGTCCGATCTGTCCTCGGGCGTCACGGGCGAAGTGCTGCGGGTCGATTGTGGCTATCACGCCATCGGCATGCCCGATCCGCGCGCCGGTGGCCCCGCGGAATCCTGAAAAACATACAACTATTATAATTGGTTATAGGGTAGCTTGGAGTTGATCTGGAAATCAGCGCCAAAGGTCGCTATATCCGTTTCATGAGCCGGACGCGCCCCTATACCGAAAGCATCGGCCGCCTGCGCGCAGCGGGCCTGAGGCCCACGCGCCAGCGCTTGGCCTTGGCGCGGCTTCTGTTCGGCAAGGGCGATCGGCATGTGACGGCCGAACAGCTTCATGCCGAAGCCACCGGCGAAGGCATCCGCGTCTCACTGGCCACCGTCTACAACAGCCTGCATCAGTTCACTGACGCCGGCCTTCTGCGTGAGGTCGTGGTAGGCGGATGGGCAGTTGCTCGATATCCCCGGCCATCAGGTCGCGCTGTCGGGTCTGCCCGAGACGCCCCCCGGCACTGTCGTCGACAGCGTCGACGTGGTCGTGCGTGTGCGCCGGATCGCACCGCGCGACGACGTCTGAGCTTCATTAGAATTATTATAGAATATTGACAAAAGCTTTGGAGAGAGACACCCTTTAAGGGACGCTGGAGTTGCTTCGGCGACTCCCGGGCTCAGCAGGGGGCCTGGACCACGGCGTGACGATGACCACCGCTTTGCAAAGGGAGGACACCATGGCGAAGCAACTCAAAGGCAGTCAGACGGAAGGCAACTTGAAGGCCGCCTTCGCGGGCGAGTCCCAGGCCAACCGTCGTTATCTTTATTTCGCTCAGAAGGCTGACGTCGAGGGCTATAACGACGTGGCCGCGGTGTTCCGTTCCACCGCGGAAGGCGAGACGGGCCACGCGCACGGCCATCTCGAGTTCCTTGAGATCGTGGGTGATCCTGCCACGGGCAAGCCGATCGGCTCCACCTCGAACAATCTGGCCGCCGCCGTCGCGGGCGAGACGCACGAGTACACCGACATGTACCCGGGCATGGCCCGTACCGCGCGTGAGGAAGGCTTCGACGAGATCGCCGACTGGTTCGAGACACTGGCGAAGGCCGAGAAGTCCCACGCCGGCCGCTTCCAGAAGGCTCTCAACGAACTGAAGTAGGCTTAACGGCCCCTTACGGGTTCGCGGCGCGGATCGCCTTCGGGCATCCGCGCCGGCCTCTTTTCCGTTGCGCCCGCTTGCGGGCGACACTCGTTGAACAGGTGCGAGCATGCGCGAAGGCAGCCTCGAGGCGCCCACACGCCATCCGATCGCGTGGCAGGATCCCGACTTCTACGACGAAGCGAAACTGGATGCGGAGTTGCGCCGCGTCTTCGACATCTGCCACGGCTGCCGTCGCTGCTTCAATCTGTGCGATTCCTTTCCGCGCCTGTTCGACCTGATCGATGGTTCGGAGTCGGGCGAGTTGGATACGGTTAAGAGCGAGGATTTCAAACCAGTCGTCGACGCCTGCACGCTCTGCGACATGTGCTTCCTGACCAAGTGCCCCTATGTTCCGCCCCACGAATTCAATCTCGACTTCCCGCATCTCATGCTGCGTTACCGCGCGGTCGAGCAGAAAAAGGGCAAGGTCGGCTTCTTCGAGAAGCAGCTGACGGAAACCGACCGTAACGGCCATGTCGGTTGCCACACGTCGGGCTTGGCCAATTGGGCGTCGGGTTTGAAGAACAACCTGACCCGGCCGCTGTTGGAAAAAGTCGCGGGCGTCCACAAGGACGCCGAACTGCCCGAATACGCGCCCAAGACGCTGATGCGCGAGGCCAAGACCGCGCCGCCGGTGAACCGGGACGCACCTGCCTTCGGGCGCAAGGCCGTGCTGTACGCCACCTGCTTCGCCAACTTCAACGAGACCTCGATCGGCTTGGCCGCGCGCGCGGTTCTCGCGCATAACGGCGTCGAGACGGAAGTGCTCTATCCGCGCTGCTGCGGCATGCCGCAGTTGGAGCAGGGCGACATCGCCCGCGTGGCCGATGGCGCCGCGGAAGTGGCCGCAGCGCTCGCGCCCTATATCGACAGGGGCTATGACGTCGTCGCGCTGGTGCCGTCTTGCGCCTTGATGCTGAAGTTCGAGTGGCCTTTGATCGTGCCGGACAATGCGGCTGTGAAGCATCTGGCGGACGCCACCTACGACGCCTCCGAGTACATCGTCGAGATCGCCAACAAGGAAGGGCTGGCGCCCGGTCTTAAAGCGCTCGATGGCGGCGTGGCGCTCCATATCGCCTGCCACGCGCGGGCGCAGAATGTGGGCCGCAAGGCGGCCGAGATGCTGTCCTTCATCCCCGATGCCGACGTGGCCGTGATCGAACGCTGTTCGGGCCATGGTGGCGCGTGGGGTGTGCGAAAGGAGAATTTTCCCGTGGCGCTCAAGGTCGGCAAACCCGTGGCGCGACAAGCGGCCGGCGCGGACAAGGCTTATCTGGCCTCCGAATGTCCGCTGGCCGCCCACCATATCCGCCAGGGTGTGGAGAGGCTGGGCGGCGATGCCAAGGCGACGCCGCCTGAACGCACGCTCCATCCGATCGAGCTGTTCGCCAAGGCCTATGGGTTTCTAGCGGCGGAGCGTGGCTGATGGCCAAGCGGGAGATCACGCGCGCCGACCTTATGCCGGTGGCCGAATACGGCAAGATCCGCGGCGAGCGCCGGCGCGAAATGTCAGCTTACAAACGTGCGCGCCGGATGGACGTCGGCCCTGTCGCGACGTTCTATTTCGAGTCCTACGAAACCATGCTGAATCAGATCCACGAGATGCTCTTCATCGAGAAGGGTGGCGAAGCGCAGATCCCCGACGAGTTGGCCGCCTATAATCCGCTGATTCCCAACGGGCGCGAGCTGGTGGCGACGGTCATGTTCGAAATCGACGACCCCGCGCGCCGCGCGCGCGTGTTGGCGCAACTGGGCGGCGTCGAAAACACGGCCTTCATCGAGGTCGACGGTGTGCGGATGCAAGGTGTGGCTGAAGCCGACGCCGAGCGCACCAACGAGGAAGGCAAGGCGTCCTCGGTCCAGTTCATCCACTTTCCGTTCACGGCGGAGCAGGCCGCATCGTTCCGCAAGGACGGCGCGCGCGTCGTGCTGGGCTTCACCCATCCCAACTACGGTCATATGTCGGTGATGCCGGATGCCACCCGCCAGGCGCTGGCGGGCGACTTCGCCTAAAGGTCTTTATTCGACCTTTTCATTGGGGTAGAGGCCCCACAGCTCGCTGCGCTGCAGCCAGCCCTCGTAGCTTTCGATTTCCACCTTGCACCAACTGTCGTCGCATTTGACCAGGCGCGCGACGACGCCGGGCTCGACGCGCGCCACCGCGGGCGCATCGGCCGATCGGCTGCGGCGGATGGTGCGGATATCGCCCGTGACCAGGATGGTGCGGCGGCCCGACAGCATGGCCTTGTTGACCCAACCCTCGACGCCTTCCTGGTCGCGGATTTTCCGCCACGCCTCGAACTCGGCCACCACCTCGACAGGCAGGCCGCGGCGCTGCACGACCCAATCGACCGGATAACGGACGCCGGGACCCGTGCGCAGCTTGACTTCGTCGGCGCGTAAGGAGACGAAACGCGGGATCGGCAGGCCGCTTGCGCCCTTGTCCGAACCTTCCGTCTCCGAAGGCGCCACGGCGAAGGCGGCGAAGGCGGCGGAACCGGCGCACAGCGCCAGCGCCATAAACAGCGCGGATAAGATGTTCCGATAACGCATCGTCGTGGCCACGCCCCGTCCCCTTCGCCTCGCTATTTGGACCGCGCCGTTCCGGCCGGTCAAGCGCCTCCGCTTCCTGGACAAGGGGGCGGACACCCTGCTATGGCACGTGCGCCGTCTCGCTGCCGAACCGGATCATGGCGCAACGCAAACCTGTCGTCGTCGTTACCCGCAAGCTTCCCGAGGTCATCGAGACCCGGATGATGGAGCTGTTCGACACCCGCCTCAATCGCGACGACAAGCCCATGACGCGGGCCGAGCTGATTGAGGCCGTGAAACACGCGGACGTCCTGGTGCCTACGGTCACCGACCGGATCGACCGCGAGGTCATCACCCAGGGCAGCCCCCAGTTCAAGCTGATCGCCTCCTTCGGCACCGGCGTCGACCATATCGACCTGGCGGCCGCGCGTGAGCGCGGCGTCGCCGTCACGAACACACCCGGCGTTCTGACCGAAGACACGGCCGACATGACCATGGCCCTGATCCTGGCCGTGGTGCGGCGCGTGACCGAGGGCGAGCATCTGGCGCGCGCCGGCAAATGGACCGGGTGGAGCCCCATGGCCATGCTGGGTCATCGTTTGTGGGGCAAGCGCCTCGGCATCATCGGCATGGGCCGTATCGGCACCGCGGTCGCCCGCCGGGCGCGCGGCTTCGGGCTTTCGATCCACTATCACAACCGCCGCCGCGTTCATGCCGCGCTCGAGACCCAGCTCGAGGCCACCTATTGGGAAAGCCTCGACCAGATGCTGGCCCACATGGATATCGTCTCGGTGAACTGTCCGCACACGCCGGCGACCTATCACCTTCTCTCGGCCCGGCGGATGAAGCTCCTGCGCACCCACGCCTATATCGTCAACACCTCGCGCGGCGAGGTGATCGACGAAGCCGCGCTGGCGCAGATGCTGGCGGCGGGCGAGCTGGCTGGAGCAGGGCTCGACGTCTTCGAGCACGAACCCGCGATTAACCCGAAGCTGTTGGAGTTGCCCAGCGCCGTCGTGCTGCCCCACATGGGCTCGGCCACGATCGAGGGTCGCATCGACATGGGCGAAAAGGTGCTGATCAACATCCGCACCTTCTGCGACGGCCATGCGCCGCCCGACCGGGTGCTGGAAACCGAGTTCTAGCGGGCGGCCTGGCCGCAGGCCAGGCAGGCCGGATTCTTCCGGATCGCGATGCGCCGGAATGACGTCGCCAGGGCGTCATAGAACAACAACGTTCCGTCCAGGCTTTCGCCCAAGCCCAGGATCTCCTTGATCACTTCGGTCGCCTGCAAGGTGCCCAGCACGCCGGCCACGGCGCCCAGGATGCCGGCCTCCTCGCAGCGCGGGATCAGGTCCTCGGGCGGCGGTTCGGGGAACAGGCAGCGATAGCAGGGTCCGCCAAGCCAAGGACGGAAGGTCGTGATCTGGCCTTCGAAACGCTGCAACGCGGCCGAGACCAGCGGCACGTGCGCGGCGGCGCAGGCGTCGGACAGGATGAAGCGCGCGGCGAAATTGTCGGTCCCGTCGGCCACGACGTCGCAACCGGCGACCAACGAGGCCGCGTTCTCTTCCGTCAGGCGCGCGGAATGGGCCTCGACGCGCACCTCGGGGTTCAGGGCCAAGACGGCTTCGCGCGCGCTGTCGGCTTTCGGCGCGCCGATCCGAGCGGTGGTGTGGATGACCTGGCGCTGGAGGTTGGTCAGGTCGACCGTGTCGTCGTCGACCACGCGCAAGCGGCCCACGCCGGCCGCGGCCAGATAGAGAAGAAGGGGCGAGCCCAACCCGCCCGCGCCAACCACGAGGACGCGCGCGGCCAACAGGCGCGCTTGGCCTTCCTCGCTGATCTCGTCGAGCACGACATGGCGGGCATAGCGAAGAAGCTGCGCGTCGCTGATCTCGTCCGGCGCGGGCTTGGCGCGCGGCGCCATCTCAGCGCTTGCCGGTTCCGGTCGAGCCGAAGCCGCCCGCCCCGCGCGCGGTCTCCGCCAGCGCGTCCACCTCGCGCCACGCCACGCGGGTCACTGGCGCCACCACCATCTGGGCGATGCGCATGCCGCGCGTGACGGTAAAGGCCTCGCGCCCGGCGTTCAGCACGATCACGGCGACCTCGCCGCGGTAGTCGGCGTCGATGGTGCCGGGGCTGTTGGGCAGGGTGATGCCATGCTTCAAGGCCAGACCCGAGCGCGGGCGAACCTGCGCTTCGTATCCCTCGGGCAGGGCGATCATATAGCCGGTCGGCACCGCCACGCGGTCTCCGGGTGCGATGACCACGTCCTTGTCGATCGCCGCACACAGATCCATGCCCGCCGCCAGAGCCGTGGCGTAGGAGGGAAGAGGCAGGTCCGCCGCGTGGGGCAGGCGCCGAATCTCGATGCGCAGATCGCTCACGCGCCGCCCGCCAATGCCATGCCGATGCGCTCGATCAGCCGCGCGGCCACGTCGGTCTTGCTCATGGGCGGCCAGTCCTCGACGCCCTTGCCGGTCACCAGATGCACCGTGTTGTCGGTGCCGCCGAAGGTGCCCGTGTTGGGCGAAACGTCGTTGGCCACGATCCAATCGCAACCCTTCTTCTTCAGCTTGGCCGTGGCGTTCTCGATCACCTTTTCGGTCTCGGCGGCGAAGCCGATGACCAGGCGCGGCCGCAGATTTCCGGGTGCCGCCAGCGTGGCCAGGATGTCGGGATTCTCGGCCAGTTCCAGCTTGGGCGGCGCACCCGCGCTCTTCTTGATCTTCTGGCCGGCTTGCGCGGCGATGCGCCAGTCGGACACGGCGGCGGCGAACACGGCCACGTCGGCCGGCAACGCGGCCTTGCAGGCGGCCAGCATCTCGGCCGCCGATTCGATGCGCACGACGGCGACGCCGGCGGGATCGGGTTCGTGGGTGGGGCCCGTGACCAGCGTGGTCGCCGCACCCGCGCGCGCCAGGGCGGCGGCGATGGCGTGGCCCTGCTTGCCCGAAGCGCGGTTGGCGATATAGCGGACGGGATCGATCGGCTCGTGGGTCGGGCCGCTGGTCACCAGCGCGCGCTTGCCTGCCAGCGGCGAGCGGTCGGCGAAGAAGCCTTCGACCGCGGCCACGATCTCCATCACGTCCGACATGCGGCCGGGCCCGTATTCGCCGCAGGCCATGTTGCCTTCGACCGGCCCCACGCGCAGGACGCCGCGTGCTTCGAGTGTGCGCAGATTGTCCTGCGTCGCGGTGTGGTTCCACATGCGCACGTTCATCGCGGGCGCGATCAAGACGGGCTTGTCGGTGGCGAGAAGGGCGGTCGTGGCCAGATCGTCGGCGCGGCCATGGGCCATCTTGGCCAGGATGTCGGCGGTGGCGGGTGCGACGACGAGAAGATCGGCCTCGCGCGAGAGGCGGATATGGCCCATCTCGCTTTCGGTCGTGAGGGAGAACAGGTCGGTGAAGACGGTGTCTTCCGACAGGGCGGCGAGGGACAGGGGCGTCACGAAATGCGCGCCGCCCGCGGTCAGGATACATCGCACGCCCGCACCGCGTTCGCGCAAGCGCCGGATCAGGTCGAGGCTCTTATAGGCCGCGATCCCGCCCGAGACGATCAGAAGCACGCGTTTGCCGTGGAGCATCGCCGCGCAAGCCTCGGAAATTCAAAGAAGAATGGCTGCAGGGAAGCTAGTGCCGTGCCCGCGGATTGGCAAGGGCGGCTAGACCTGGGTGAAGGCGATCAGCGCGATCAGCGCGACCGCGACCCACAGGGCCCACAGATAGGCCTTGTTGTCCCGCCCGCTGGCCTCGGTCAGGGCGCGCACCGTGTTGGGGTGAAGCTGCAGCCCTCCGCTCGACAGCATGCCCAGCGTGGTTTGGAGGTCCGCGAGCACGGTCGGCAGACGCTCCAGCGTGCCCAGCGTTTCGGTCGCCACCTCGCGCAGCCGCGCCTGGGGTCCCCGATTCTCGCGCATCCAGGTCTCGATCAGCGGTCGCGCCAGTTCCCACATATTGACCGAAGGCTCCAGCTTCCGGCCCACACCCTCCGCGATCAGCATGGATTTTTGCAGCAACAGAAGCTGCGGCTGCGTCTCCATCTCGAACGTCTCGGCGACGTGAAACAGCTGACCCAAAAGGCGCGCGACGGAAATCTCGTGAAGCGGCAGGCCCAGGATCGGCTCGGCGATCGAGCGGCAGGCCTGGGTGAAGGCCGTGACCGACTTATGCGCGGGGACATAGCCGGCCTTGAAGTGCGCTTCGGCCGCCGCGCGGTAATCGCCGGTCATGAAGCCCAACAGCATGTCGGCCAGATAGTTGCGCGTGTGCTTGTCCAGCCGTCCCATGATGCCGAAATCGACCGCGACCACGTTGCCCTGCGCGTCCACGAACAGGTTTCCGGGATGCAGATCGGCGTGGAAGAAGCCGTCGCGGAACGCCTGGTGGAACAGGGCCGCGCCGGCTTTGGCTAGGACATCGCGCGGATCGTGGCCGGCCGCGACGATGCGTTCGCGTTCGTCGATCGGAATGCCGATGACGCGTTCGAGCGTCAGCACGCGCTTGGAGGTGCGCGTCCAATCGATCTTGGGCACGCGAAAGGTCGGATCGTCCTTGAAGTTCTCGGCCAGCTCCGACGCCGCCGCGGCTTCGAAGCGAAGGTCCATCTCCATGGCCACCGTGTCGGCCATGGTCTGCACCACCTCGATCGGCCGCAGGCGCCGCATGCGCGGGCCGGTGCCCTCGGCGATGGTGGCCAGCCAGAAGAAGAGGCCCAGATCGCGCGTGAAGGCTTCCTCAATACCGGGGCGCAGAACCTTGACCGCGACCTCGCGCCCGTCGGCCGTCACCGCCATGTGCACCTGTGCGATCGAGGCGGCGGCCACGGGCACTTCGTCGAACTGCGCGAACAGGGTTTCCAGCGGCCGGCCGAACTCGCGCGCGATGATGGCGCGCGCTTCGGCGCCGGAGAATGGCGGCAGACTGTCCTGCAATTCCGCCAGGTCGGTCGCGATCTCCTCGCCCAACAGGTCCGAGCGGGTTGAGAGAATTTGGCCGAACTTGATGAAGCTGGGGCCGAGCCCCTGGATCGCCAGCGCGAGGCGCTGGCCGGGGCGCAGGGCGGCGATGCCGCGGGGCCGTCGCGCGAACAGGCCAGCCGCGGCGGTCACGGTCGGCGCGATGCCGAACCGCTCCAACAGAAACAATGCGTCGTATTGCCCCAGGCGATGGGCGATACCGAACAGGCGGACGACGTGGCGCACGGCACGGATCATCGGATCGGTCCGCGCGTTCCTAAAACCGCCAGGCGCCGTGCAACGCGGCGACGCCCGCCGACAGGTTGCGGTAGCGCACGCGGTCGAAGCCGGCTTTCGCGATCATGCTGGCGAATTCCTCCTGGGGCGGAAAACGCCGGATGCTTTCGGCCAGATAGCGGTAGGCATCCTCGCTTCCGGCCACCATCCGCCCCAGCGCCGGCAGCACTGAAAAGGAATAGCGGTCGTAGATCTGGTCGACGAAGGGCAGCGAGACGCGGCTGAACTCCAGGCACAGGAACCGCCCGCCCGGGCGCAGCACGCGACGCGCTTCGGACAGCGCGCGGTCCAGATGGGTCACATTTCGGATGCCGAAGGCGATGGTTACGGCATCCACCGTCATGTCGCCGAGCGGCAGCGCCTCGGCATCACCGCACAGCCACACGATGCCGTCGACGATGCCCTTGTCCAGCGCGCGGTCGCGGCCATGGGTCAGCATCTCGGGGTTGATGTCGGAGACATAGACCACGCCGTCCTTAACCGGCCGGCCCGGGTCATTGGCGGCCTGATCGGGCCGGCGTGTCACATGCGGACGCACCCGTAAGGCGATGTCGCCCGTCCCGCCGGCCACGTCCAGCACCTGCATGCCGGGCTGGGGCGCCAGCTCAGCCACCATGGCGTCCTTCCACAGGCGGTGGACGCCCAGCGACATCAGGTCGTTCATCAGGTCGTAGCGCGGCGCGACGTTGTCGAAGACCTCGCGCACGAGGCCGGCCTTCTCGCGTTCGGGCACGCGCTGGAAGCCGAAATCGACCTCCTCCGCGCCGTTCGGATGTCCGTTTTCCCGCGCTCTCGCCATGGCGGGGACCATAGCGCGGGCGTAGCCCCCCGCGCTAGGTTAGCCGTCCCATGCCCGAGCTTCCCGAGGTCGAAACCGTGCGTCGCGGGCTGATTGCCCGCATCGAAGGCCGCCGGTTTGCGCGGGTCGAGGCGCGGCGTCCCGATCTGCGCGTGCCCCTGCCGACCGATTTCGCCGCCCGCGTCCAGGGCCGCCGCCTGTCCCGCATCGACCGCCGCGCGAAGTATCTCCTGCTCCATCTCGACGACGGCCAGGTTCTTTTCATTCATCTCGGCATGTCGGGCAGGCTGGTGCTGCATGCGCGGGGCCATAACGAGCCGCCGGGCAAGCACGAGCATGTCGTCTTCGTCATGGACGACGGCACCGAGGTGCGCTTCGACGATCACCGGCGCTTCGGCCTGATGGCGCTGACCACCGAGGCCGAGCTTCCGTCTCATCCGTTCCTGCGCGCGCTCGGGCCCGAACCGCTGGACGAGACCTTCGACGGCGCGGTGCTGGCGGCCGCGCTCAAGGGCAAACGCACGCCGCTCAAGGCCGCGCTCCTCGATCAGGGCGTCGTGGCCGGTCTCGGCAACATATATGTCAGCGAAGCGCTGTTCCGCGCCGGCCTGTCGCCGCGCCGCCTGGCGGGCACCGTGAAGGGGCCGCGCGCGGAAAAGCTGGTCGGGGCGATCCGCGCCGTCCTGGCGGACGCCATCGCGGCCGGGGGCTCATCGCTGCGCGATTACGTCCAGGCCTCGGGCGAACTGGGCTATTTCCAGCATCGCTGGGCGGTCTATGACCGCGAGGGCAAGAATTGCTCGACCAAGGGCTGCGAAGGGCGCATCCGCCGTGTCGTCCAGTCGAACCGCTCGACATTTTATTGTCCGCGTTGCCAGCGCTAGGATAAAAGCCCGCTGCATGTCCCGCATCGTCGGTCGAACGTTGTTCGCGATCTGGCTCGTCTCGGCGTCTTTCGCCGCGTGGGCGCAAGGCCCGCAAGCCTTCCTGTCGACCATGGGCGATGTGCCGCTGGCGCCGGGGCTTAACGAGTTGCCCAACACGGGTGTCACGTTCGACGATCCGGCCGGCCGGATCGTCGAGGCCTTCGCCGCAGGCCAGACGACGCGCGATGCGGTGACCACCTTCTATCGCGCCACGTTGCCCGGTTTGGGCTGGGCCGAACTGGGCCCAGGGCGCTATCGCCCCGATAAGGAAATGCTGCTGATCGAATTCGTCGGCGCCGATTCGGGGGTGGCGGTACGGTACCTGCTTTCTCCGGTTAGCTGATTTTCAGGGAGAACCACACCTATGGCTTACGAAAATATTATCGTCGAGACCCACGGCGCCGTCGGATTGATCCGGCTCAACCGTCCTAAGGCGCTGAACGCGCTGTGCGCGGCGCTGATCGTGGATCTTGGCCACGCGCTCGACGCTTTCGAAGCGGATGACGGCATCGGCGCCATCGTGCTGACCGGCAGCGACAAGGCCTTTGCCGCGGGCGCCGACATCAAGGAGATGCGCGACAAGACCTACATGGACGTATACCTGTCCGATTTCATCACAAGGGGTTGGGAGCGTGTCACGACCTGCCGCAAACCGATCATCGCGGCGGTGGCTGGCTACGCGCTCGGCGGCGGCTGCGAGGTCGCGATGATGTGTGATTTCATCCTCGCGGCGGACACGGCGCGCTTTGGGCAGCCCGAGATCACCATCGGCACCATTCCCGGCGCGGGCGGCACCCAGCGCCTGCCGCGTTTCGTCGGAAAGTCGAAGGCGATGGAAATGTGCCTGACGGGGCGGATGATGGACGCGGCCGAGGCCGAGCGTTGCGGATTGGTCAGCCGCGTCGTGCCCGCCGCCGAACTGATCGACGAAGCGCTCAAGACCGCGGGCAAGATCGCTGCTCTGTCGCGGCCCGTGACCATGATGGCCAAGGAATCCGTCAACCGCGCCTTCGAGACGACGCTGGCCGAGGGGCTCAAGTTCGAGCGCCGCGTATTCCATTCCACTTTTGCGCTCGATGACCAAAAGGAAGGGATGGCGGCCTTTTCCGATAAGCGTCCACCAAAGTTCCGCAACCTGTAGGGGTCTTGCGGCGCGGCACACGCTAGGACGGCTGCCTTGACCCATGTCGCGCGCGGGCGATATAAGCCCGCGCAGGGGCGATCCGTGGGTTTACCGGATTCGCCAGCAAATATTCCCGAAAAAGCGAGAAACTCATGGCTCAACATAAATCGGCCGAGAAGCGGATTCGTCGCAACGCGCGGCGCCAGACCATTAATACCGCGCGCAAGGGGCGTGTCCGCTCGGCTATGCGCAAAGTCGAAGAGGCGATCGCCTCCGGCGATGCCAACGCGGCTCGCTCGGCGCTTCGCTCGGCACAGCCCGCGCTTCAGCGCGGCGCGCGCAAGGGCATCACGTCGAAGCGCACGGTCGCGCGCAAGGTTTCGCGTCTTGCGAAGCGCATTAAGACGTTGAAGACCTAAACACCGGAACGTTCTTTGCAAGTCTCGACGGCCGCGTTGCGAAAGCGACGCGGCCGTTTCGATTCTCGGGATTCCCTGCGCGAAGTTTTTTCAAGACGATTCTTAATCGTCGCACAAAAACTTTTTGGCACGTTCGGCGTTCGATCCCGTTGTCAGTCCAGACGTGCGTGGATACATTCGCCGATGTCGACGCGGGGGGCAGTCGCACCTTTCGACGGTGCATTCTGAAATCAGGTTGCATCGTCTCCCATAGAACGAGTTTAAGAGACGAAAAAAAAGAACGGGCCGCGCTTTCGGTTCCTGTTCATTGGGTGATAGGCGTTTGGGCGGTGCACGGAGATCTCGCTGAGAGATCACCGGCACGAAACGAAGACGAAGTCCGCGACAACGGACGTGCTTGATTTAGGGGCGCGGCGTGCAAGGCGAATACTATACCGGCGATTTGACGGTGCGAGAGAGCTGGGAAATGCTCGCACGCGATCCGAATTCCGTCCTGGTCGACGTCCGCAGTCAGGCGGAATGGTCGTTCGTGGGTGTTCCCGACCTTTCATCCTTGGGAAAGAAAGTAGCGCTTGTGTCTTGGCAGACCTTTCCGGGCATGAAGCCCAACCCTGATTTCGGCGCGCAGCTTTCCGCGGCCGGCGTTTCGCCGGACAAGGCGGTGCTGTTCTTGTGCCGTTCCGGCGTGCGCTCTAAATCCGCTGCGATCGCGATGACGTCCGCCGGTTATGCGCGTTGCCACAATGTCGCGGGCGGCTTCGAAGGTCCGCACGACGGCCAGCGCCATCGCGGCGCGGTCGACGGTTGGAAGGCTGCCGCCCTGCCTTGGGTGCAGGAATGAGCGCCGCCGACCGCCGCAACGATGCGGAAATCCGGGCTGAGTGGGCGCGCGTGCGCGGCCGCCTGCGCGCGGAATTCGGCGAAGCCACCTACAGAAGCTGGCTCAAGCCTTTGACTCTCAAGGACGTCGACGGCGGTTGCGTCAGCGTTTCGGTGCCCACGCGCTTTGTCCGCGATTGGGTCGCCCAAAATTACGCCGATCGCATCACCGCGGTCTGGAATCAGATGAACACCGAGGTGCGGCGCATCGAGGTCGTGGTCGACGCCACGCGCCCGTCCGAGGACAGGACGCTTCCCAAGGGCATCGCCGCGGCCAAACCCGCCGCCGAAGCCGAGGACGCGCCGCTGCCGGTGCCCGCCGATGACCGCAACGCCTTCAGCGCGCCGCTCGACCCACGCTTCACGTTCAAGAATTTCGTCGTCGGCAAGCCGAACGAGTTCGCGCACGCAGCGGCCCGCCGGGTGGCCGAGGCCGACAAGGTCTCCTTCAACCCGCTGTTCCTCTATGGCGGCGTGGGTCTGGGCAAGACGCACCTCATGCACGCGATCGCGTGGCATCTCCGGATGCGCCAGCCGAATCGGCGCGTGATCTATCTTTCCGCCGAAAAGTTCATGTATCAGTTCATCCGTGCGCTGCGTTTCAAGGACACGATGGCGTTCAAGGAGCAGTTCCGCAGCGTCGACGTTCTGATGATTGACGATGTCCAGTTCATCAGCGGCAAGGAATCGACCCAGGAAGAATTCTTTCACACCTTCAACACCTTGGTGGATCAGAATCACCAGGTGATCATCTCGGCTGACAAATCGCCGTCGGATCTGGAGGGGATGGAAGAGCGGTTGCGCTCGCGTCTGGGTTGGGGCTTGGTCGCCGACATCCACCCCACGACCTATGAGCTGCGCCTGGGCATCCTGGATTCGAAGTCCGAGCAATTGGGCGCCGCGATCCCGCGCAAGGTGATGGAGTTCCTGGCCCATCGCATCACGTCGAACGTGCGCGAGCTGGAGGGTGCGCTGAACCGCATCGTCGCCCACGGCACCCTGGTTGGCCGCGACATCAGCCTGGAGATGACCCAGGAGGTGCTGCACGACCTGCTGCGCGCCACCGACCGCCGCGTTACCATCGAGGAAATCCAGAAGCGCGTGGCCGAGCACTACAATATCCGCCTCTCCGAGATGCATTCCGCCCGCCGTGCCCGCGCGGTGGCCCGGCCGCGCCAAGTCGCCATGTACTTGGCCAAGCAGCTGACCACGCGCTCCTTGCCCGAAATCGGCCGGAAATTCGGCGGCCGCGACCACACCACGGTGATGCATGCCGTGAAGAAGGTGGAGGAGCTGCGCTCCCTCGACGCCAGCTTTGGCGACGATGTCGAGCTTTTGCGCCGGATGCTCGAAAACTGACCCTTTTGAAGCGCCCTTGCGGGCGCTTTTAGGGTCCCCTTCGCCCCCTCTTTCGAGCCGCCCGGGACCGCCCCGGGATAACCCATTAAATCTCAGTCGGGACAAGGGCTTAGGCCTTTGTTCCGCTCCCCTTTTTCATTGCCCAAAAGGGCCGCGAACCGTATTCTGTTCGACCGGGGGAATCGGCCTCTTTTCGTGCGTCGAACCGTCCGGCGGAGTGCGCAAAACCCATGAAAGTCACGATTGAGCGCGCAGCGCTGTTGAAGGCCCTGTCCCACGTCCAAAGCGTCGTCGAGCGGCGCAACACCATCCCCATTATTTCCAACGTCCTGATCGAAGCGAAGGACGGCAAGCTCGCGCTCAGCGCCACGGACATGGATCTGGCCATGCGCGAAGAGGTCGCGGCGGAGGTTTCCAAGCCCGTCGCCACCACCACCTCGGCCCACACGCTTTACGACATCGTGCGCAAGCTGCCCGAGGGCGCCCAGGTGCAGATGGAACTGACCGCTGGCAACGCGCAGATGGTGCTGCGCGCGGGCCGCGCGCGCTTCAGCCTGTCCTGCCTGCCGATCGAGGATTTTCCGGTCATGAGCGCGGGCGACTTGCCCTTCGAATTCTCGCTCGAGGCGTCCGCCTTCCGCGACCTGATCGACCGCACGCGCTTCGCCATCTCGACCGAGGAGACGCGTTACTATCTGAACGGCATCTACCTGCACGCGGCGAAAAGCGGCAAGGTCGACATGCTGCGTGCGGTCGCGACCGACGGCCACCGCTTGGCGCGCTTCGAGATGCCGCTGCCGGACGGCGCCAAGGGCATGCCCGGCGTGATCGTGCCGCGCAAGGCGGTCAGCGAGATCCGCAAACTGGTCGACGAAAGCTCGGACGCGGTCAAGGTCTCGCTCAGCGAGACGCGCGTCCGCCTGGCCTTCGATGGCGTGGTGCTGACCTCCAAGCTGATCGACGGCACCTTCCCGGACTACGAGCGCGTCATCCCCCAGCAGAACGACAAGCTGATGGGCGTGCGCCCCAAGGATTTCAAGGATGCCGTCGATCGCGTCTCGACCATCGCCAAGGACCAGTCGCGCGCGGTGAAGATGGCATTGTCCGAAGGCATGCTGACGCTCTCGGCCAGCGGCCAGGACACCGGCACGGCGACGGAAGAGATCGAGGCCCGCTATGCCGGCGGCGCCATCGAGATCGGCTTCAACTCGCGCTACCTGCTCGACATCGCCGAGCAGATCAAGGGCGAGGAGGCCGAGTTCGCCATGTCCGACGCGGCGTCGCCCACGATCGTGCGCGACGCGTCCGAACCCGGCGCGCTCTACGTTCTCATGCCCATGAGGGTCTGACGCTGCGCTTGCGTTTACGATGATCGCCGACCCCGCTCTCGCTCCCGTCTTGTCTGGATCGATGGCGGTCACGCGTCTGTCGCTGGCCGAGTTCCGCTGCTATCCCCGCTTGCGCCTCGATCTCGACGCGCGTCCGGTCGTGCTGACCGGCGCCAACGGTGCGGGCAAGACCAACCTTCTCGAGGCTCTCTCGTTCCTGGCACCCGGCCGGGGCCTGCGCCGCGCACGCCTGGCCGAGGTCGGCCGGCTCGGCGCCGCCGATGCGCCTTGGGCCGTCGCCGCCGTACTGACGACACCGGAAGGTCCGGCCGAGATCGGCACCGCCCACGAGCCGCCCTCCGGTCCCGTCTCACCCGACGGTGAAGCGCGCGACGGCAAGCGCGTGGTCCAGGTGGACGGCAAACCCTCGCGCGGCCAGGCACAGCTGGCCAAACTCGTCTCCGTCGTCTGGCTTACGCCCGACATGGACCGTCTGTTCGCCGATGGCGCCTCCGCCCGGCGGCGGTTCCTCGACCGGCTGGTTTACGGTTTCGACCCCGAGCATGCGCGCCGCGTCTCGACCTACGAGCATGCCATGCGCGAACGCACGCGCGTTCTGCGCACGCCCGGCGCGCCGGCCGATCCGTCCTGGCTCGTGGCGCTGGAAGACCGCATGGCGCGCGAAGGCGGCGCCATCGCCGTGGCGCGCCGCCTTTTGGCCGACCGGCTTGGCCGCGCCATCGCATTGGCCGACGGGCCGTTTCCGAAAGCGGGCTTGCGCGCCGTGGGCGCGGTCGAGAATTGGCTCGGCGAAGGGCCTGCCTTGGCCGCCGAAGACCGGCTGCGCGCCGCTCTGGCCGCTTCGCGCGCCCATGACGCGGCGTCCGGCGGTGCGGCGTCCGGCCCTCACCGCAGCGACCTTGAGGTGCGCCATCTCGAACGCGACCGTCCCGCCGCGATGTGCTCGACGGGCGAGCAGAAGGCGCTTCTTCTTTCCATCGTGCTGGCGAACGCGCGGCTGCGCGCGCTCGAGCGCGGCGCCCCGCCCATCCTTCTGCTCGACGAAGTCGCGGCCCATCTTGACGCCGACCGGCGTGCGGCGCTCTACGCCGATCTCATCGCCCTCGGCGCCCAAGCCTGGCTGACCGGAACCGACGCGTCTCTGTTCGCGCCGCTGGCCGGGAAAGCCCAATTCTTCCGCGTGGCCGACGCCACCGTGAACGTTTCGGAGAATCCATGAGCCAACCTCCCAAGAAGACGCGCGAAGAGGCCATCGAGGCGGCCGCCGAGGAATACGGCGCTGATTCGATCAAGGTGCTGCGCGGCTTGGACGCCGTGCGCAAACGCCCCGGCATGTATATCGGCGACACCGACGACGGCTCGGGCCTCCACCACATGATCTATGAGGTGGTCGACAACGCGATCGACGAATCGCTGGCCGGCTATTGCGACAATATCGAGGTGATCCTCAATCCGGACGGCTCGATCACCGTGCGCGACAACGGCCGCGGCATTCCCGTCGCGATCCACGAGGAGGAGAAGGTTTCCGCCGCCGAGGTCATCATGACCCAGCTCCACGCGGGCGGAAAATTCGACCAGAACACCTACAAGGTTTCGGGCGGCTTGCACGGCGTCGGCGTCTCGGTCGTGAACGCCCTGTCGGAACATCTGGACCTGCGGATCTGGCGCGAGAGCAAGGAATGGTTCATGCGCTTCCGTCACGGCGACCCAGAGGCGCCGCTGGCCGCCATCGGCGACGCACCCGGGCGCAACGGCACGGAAATCACCTTCCTGCCGTCCAAGGAAACCTTCACCAAGGTGGATTTCGATTTCGCGACCGTCGAACACCGCTTGCGCGAACTGGCGTTCCTCAATTCGGGTGTGCGCCTGACCTTGATCGATGCGCGCGGCGTGCAACCGCAGACCGTCGAGCTGCATTACGAGGGCGGTATCGAGGCCTTCGTGCAGTATCTCGATCGCAGCAAGACGGCGCTTCACGCCCCGCCCATCAGCGTTTCGGGCGAGCGCGAGGGCATCACCGTCGATGTGTCCATGGAATGGACGGACAGCTATCACGAGACCATGCTCTGCTTTACCAACAACATCCCGCAAAGCGACGGTGGCACGCATCTGGCCGGTTTCCGTGGCGCGCTGACGCGAACGGTCAACGGCTATGCGCTTGAATCGGGTTTGGCCAAGCGCGAGAAGATCGCGCTGACCGGCGACGACGCGCGCGAAGGGCTGACCTGTGTCCTTTCGATCAAGGTGCCCGATCCGAAATTCTCATCCCAGACCAAGGACAAGCTGGTTTCCTCCGAAGTGCGGACCGTGGTCGAAACGGTCGTGGGCGAAAAGCTGCAGCAATGGTTCGAGGAGCATCCGGCCGACGCGCGAAAGATCGTGGCCAAGGTCGTGGAGGCCGCGGCCGCGCGCGAGGCCGCCCGGCGCGCGCGCGAACTGACGCGACGCAAGGGCGCGCTCGACATCAACAGCCTGCCGGGCAAGCTGGCCGACTGCCAGGAGCGCGATCCCGCCCTGTCCGAGCTGTTCATCGTCGAGGGCGATTCCGCCGGCGGCTCCGCCAAGCAGGCGCGCCACCGTCAGAATCAGGCCATCCTTCCCCTGCGCGGCAAGATCCTGAACGTCGAGCGCGCGCGCTTCGACAAGATGTTGGGTTCGGCGGAAATCGGGACGTTGATCTCGGCGCTTGGAACGGGGATCGGGCGCGACGACTTCAACATGCAGAAGTTGCGCTATCACAAGATCATCATCATGACGGACGCCGACGTGGACGGCAGCCACATCCGTACGCTGCTTCTCACGTTCTTCTATCGCCACATGGCGCCGGTCATCGACGCGGGCCATCTTTATATCGCCCAGCCGCCGCTCTATCGCGTGAAGCGCGGTACATCCGAGGTCTATCTTAAAAACGACGGCGCGCTGGAGACGTATCTCGGCGACGCGTCCTTGGACGAATCGGTCCTTCGCCTGCACAACGGCTCACAACGCGCGGGTGCTGACCTCAAGGCGATCTTCGATCGCGCCCAGCATGCCAAGCGGCTGATGACGCCGTTGCTCAAGCATTTCGGAAATTCCGACGTGATCGAGCAAGCCGCGATCCTGGGCGCTTTCAAGCCCGAGCTTTTGGGCGACGTGGAAAGCTCGAAGCAGATCGTCGAGGCCATCGCGCGGCGCTTGAACGGCCTCGCGGAAAAGAACGAGCGTGCCTGGACGTCGGACCTGCGCGCGGACGGCGCCTTCGTGTTCTCACGCACCCTGCGCGGCGTGACCGAGCGCTATGTGATCGACAGCGCGGTGATGAAGAGCGCCGAGGCACGCAAGCTCGATGAGATGGCGGCGGAGCTGCAGGGCGTCTATGCGCGCCCGGCCGCGCTTGTGACCAAGGACAAGGAGACGCGTGTGACCGGCCCGCTCGGTCTTGTCGCGATCATCCTCGAAGCGGGTAAGAAGGGATTGGCGATCCAGCGCTACAAGGGGCTGGGGGAGATGAACCCCGAGCAGCTTTGGGAAACCACTCTCGATCCCAATGTCCGCACCCTGTTGCAGGTCAAGGTGACCCACGTGGACGAAGCGGAAAGCGTGTTCTCGACCCTGATGGGCGAGGTGGTGGAGCCCCGGCGGGTTTTCATCCACGAAAACGCGCTCAAGGTCGCCAATCTGGACGTCTAGGGAAGCTGCGGCGGGAACCGTGCCGCAGATTCGCCGTTTTCCCCGCCTAAGGGGAAACGCTGCGGCTTCGCGGATATCCACGCACGCCACGATGGCGCCGCCCCCCTGCCCAGAGACCGAGCATGCCTCCTAAACCAAGCGGCGACGCGCGCAAGCCCAAACCGGCCAAGCCGGTCTCGACCGCTCGGCCGCCCCGCTCGGGCCCCGCACGCGCCCTGCGCTTGGCCGCCACCGCGCTGATCTGGCTTGTCGCGCTGGGCGCGGCGGCTGTCGCCTATTTCGCCTATGACATGCCCGAGGTTGGCCGGCTGACCGAGGCCGAGCGCAAGCCCAGCATCACGCTGGTGGACGCGCGCGGCCAGGTGCTGCTGTCGTTCGGCGACATCTACGGCGAGCAGATCCAGGTCCGCGATCTGCCCGATTATCTGCCCAAGGCTTTGTTGGCCACCGAGGACCGGCGCTTCTTCGAGCATGGCGGGCTCGATCCTTGGGGCATGGGACGCGCGTTGGTCGTCAACCTGCGCGCGGGCCGCGTGGTCCAGGGCGGCAGCACGATCACGCAGCAGCTGGCCAAGAACCTGTTCCTCAATCCCGAGCGCACCATCCGCCGCAAGGTTCAGGAGACGCTGCTCGCGCTGTGGCTCGAACAGCGCTACACGAAGGAGCAGATTCTTACCATCTATCTGAACCGGGTCTATTTCGGCGCGGGCACCTACGGTGTCGACGCCGCCGCGCGGCGCTATTTCGGCAAGTCTCCGCGCCAGCTCACGCTCTACGAATCGGCCATGCTGGCCGGCCTCCTGAAGGCGCCCTCGCGCTACAACCCCTCGCGCGACGGCGATCTCTCGGCACGCCGCACCGACCAGGTGCTGGCCAACATGGTGGATGCGGGGTTCATCACCGGCCGGCAGGCCGAGATCGCCAAGTCCACGCGACCGCAATTGGCTTATGCGCTGTCGGGGCAGGGTGGCCGGTATTTCGGCGACTGGGTGCTGGACCAGGTGTCCAGCTTCGTCGGCTATCCCGACCGCGACCTGATCGTCGTCACCACCATGGATGCGCAGTTGCAGCGCGTGGCCGAGGCCAAGCTGAGCGCGGTGCTGGCGGCGCAAGGGCCGAGCGCGGGCGTCAGCCAGGGCGCGCTTCTGTCCATGTCGCCCGACGGCGCGGTGCGCGCCATGGTCGGCGGGCGCGACTATGCGCTCAGCCAGTTCAACCGCGCGACGCAGGCGCTGCGGCAGCCGGGCTCGGCGTTCAAGACCTTTGTCTATCTGGCTGCGCTCGAACGTGGCATGGACCCGGCCGAACGCATGGTCGATACGCCCATCTCGGTCGAGGGCTGGAGCCCGCGCAACTTCGACAACAAATATCGCGGCGAGGTTTCGCTGCGCGAGGCCTTCGCCCAATCGCTTAACAGCGTGGCGGTCCAGGTGTCCGAACGGGCAGGCCGCCGCAACGTCGTCAACGTCGCGCGCCGGCTCGGCATCACGGCCGATTTGAAGCCGATGCCCAGCATCGCGCTCGGCACCAGCGAAGTGACCTTGATCGAACTGACCCAGGCCTATGCGGCTTTCGCCAACATGGGCAACGGCGTCTGGGCCTATGGCATCGAGGAGATACGCGACCGGGAAGGCCGCGTCCTCTACAAGCGCCAGGGTTCCGGCCCCGGCCGTGTCGTCGAGCCGCGGCAGGTGGCCCAGATGGACGACATGATGATGGCGGTCGTCACCGAAGGCACCGGCCGCGCCGCGCAGATCGGCCGCCCCGCCGCGGGCAAGACCGGAACCAGTCAGGATTTCCGCGACGCTTGGTTCGTCGGCTTTACGGCTGAGCTGGTCACCGGCGTTTGGTTCGGCAACGACGACGGTGCGCCGATGCGCGCGGTCACCGGCGGCCGTCTGCCGGCCGCCCTGTGGCACGACTACATGGCGGCCGCGTTGGAAGGCCAGCCGGTGAAGCCCCTGCCGATGGCCGCCGCGGCGCCGGTGGCCGAATCGGGTGGTGCGCCACAGACGCCGGCCAAGTCCGGCGAGCGCGGCTCCCAGCCTGCCGGCATGGCGCCCGCGGCGGGCGGAGCCACGCCCACGCGTCCATCCGTCACGGTCACGCGCGAAGGTGGTGCGCCGGCTGTCCGGGACGTGCCCATCGACAAGCGCTGACGTTCAGCGCGTCACGAGGCCCGGCGGCCCGCGCGTTTGCGTTCGGCGGCCAGCAGCTTCTCCTTGCGCGGCAGGCCCCAGGCGTAGCCGCCCAAGCCGCCATCTTCGCGCACGGCGCGATGGCAAGGCACGACCAGCGACACGGGATTGCGTCCGCAGGCGCTGCCCACCGCGCGCGCGGCCTTGGGATCGCCCAGTTTGCGCGCGATCTCCTTGTAGGTTCGTGTCTCGCCAACGGGGATGTCCTTGAGCGCGTCCCACACGCGGCGCTGGAAGGCGGTCGCCCGCACGTCCACGGGCAGGTCGATATCCGCCGCGCGTCCATCCAGGTATCCGGTCAGCGGGCGCACGTAGCGCGCCAGCCCCTTGTCGTCGCGCGCGATGGCCGCGGCCGGAAACTCCTCGCGCAGACGCGCCTCGAGCGGGGCGTTGCGGTCGTCCAGCGCCACATAGGCGACGCCGCGCTCGGTCGCGGCCACCAGCAACTTGCCCAGCGCCGATGGAACGATCGTGTAGCCGATCCGCATGCCCTGTCCTCCTTTGCGATAGGTCGCGGGCGTCATGCCCATCTTCGCCGCGGCGCCTTCGTAAAGCCGGCTCGATGAACCATAGCCCGATTCATAAAGGGCGCCCGCGATATCGTCGCCGCGCTTCAATTTCTGCTTCAACCGCCCCAGTCGTCGTGCATCGGCGTAAGCGCGCGGGCTCAGGCCAAGCACGCGCTTGAACGTACGCTGAACGTGAAATGGGCTCAGCCCCACATGGACGGCGATCTCGTCCAGGGTCGGCGGCCCATCATGCCGCGCGTCGATGAAGGCGCAGGCTTTGCGCACCATGTCGCCCGCCGCGTCCGGCCGTACGGCTTGCGCCGGCTTGCAGCGGCGGCAGGCGCGATAGCCATGGGCCTCGGCCTCGCTGGGCGTAGCATAAAACGCGACGTTGCGGCGCAGCGGCCGGCGGCTGGGGCAGGAGGGGCGGCAATAGATGTGCGTCGAGCGCACGGCGAAGACGAACGCGCCGTCGCGCCGCGCATCGCGCGCCATCACGGCTTGCCATTTTTCGTCTGCGTTCACGTCGGTCTGTCTTTCCATATCCATGACCGGACTATGAGGCGTCGGGCGCCGCGCCTCTATCCGACTCTTGCTCCGGATATCGGCTTCAGCCGAAGCGGTGCAAGCCCGGCCCTTCGCGATTGAGCCATGCGCGCGCGGCGTCAATGTCGCCCGTCAGCGTCTCGACCAGCGCCCAGAAACGCTTGCCGTGGTTGAGGTGGCGCAGATGCGCGACCTCGTGCGCGACCACATAGTCCAGAACGGATTCGGGCGCCATCACCAGGCGCCAGCAGAAGGACAATCGACCGCGAGGCGAGCAGCTTCCCCACAGGCTGCGCGTATCGCGCAATCCCACGGGCGGAGGGCCGAGGCCGATCCGCGCGGCCTTCTCCGCCGCCCGGCGCGGGATCTCCGCTCGCGCCTGCTCGCGCAGCCAGGCCAGCACGCGCATGCTCATGGTGTCCGCGGGCCCGCCGACGCGCAGCTCGCCCTCCGCCTGCCAGACGAAGGGCAAGGCGTCGGCGCAATGGCGGATACGGTGGGGCACGCCCAGGATCGGCACGGCGGCATCATGCGCGATCGCGGTTCGCGGCGGCAGGCGGGCCAGCCGGCTTTCGAGCCAGCCCCGCTTGGTTTCCACGAAGCGCAGCCCCTCGTCGATGCTGACCCATCGCGGCAAGGTCAGACCCACGCCGTCGGCGGCCGCGTCGACGCGCAGCGTCATGCGGCGCGCCCGCGCGACCTTGCGGATGCTGAACGGAACCGTCCGGCCGTTGAGGTCGAGATGGGTAGGGGCCGTGGCCCGCTTCGCCATCAGGCCGCGCGCGCGGTCTCGAAGGAGACGGCCTCGAGTTTGGCGAACAGGGCCTGGACCTGCGCCTCGGTCAGGCGCATGAGCGGCGGACGGATATTGAGCCACGAGGCCTGGTTGGTCGTGCGCGCCAGAAGCTGCTTCAGGGCGGCGATGGGTGGGAATGCTTCCAGGATGTCGCGCACCGCGATCAGCGCGGTCTGCAGCGCGTCGGCGTTGTCGCTGTTCCAGTTGGCGTAAACCTTGGCCGCCATGGGCGCGGTCACGTTGGTGGTCGCGCTGATGCAGCCCACGCCGCCGGCCTTGAGCGCGGACAGGAGGAAGCGCTCGCTGCCGGGGAAAACCTCGAAGCCGGGGAAGCGCTTGCACATGGCTTCCATGTTCGGCCAGTTACCCGAGCTGTCTTTGACACCCACGACCGTCTTCGGGAACGCGTCGATCAGGCGGCCGATCAGATCCAGACTCAGATCGAGCCCGGTCATCTGGGGGAATTGGTAAATGTAGAGACGCAAGCGCGAATCGCCCACGCGCTGAATCACTTCAGAGAAGGAGGCGAACAGCCCGTCGTCCGTGACCTTCTTGTAGTAGAACGGCGGCAACACCAACACGTCCCGCCCGCCGGCGTCCAAAACGCGCTTGGTCAGCCGCACGGAATCGGTCAGGGCGCAGCTTCCCGTGCCGACGATGCAGCGATCCATCGGGATGCCGGAGCCGCCCAACGCATCGATGACGGAAAGCCGCTCGTCGACGGAAAAGGAATTGGCCTCGCCCGTGGTGCCCAAGGGCGCCAGACCGTCGCAGCCGTTCGCCAGCAGCCACTTGTAGTGGCGCACCAGGGACTTCAAATCAGGGCTAAGATCGTCGTTGAGGGGCGTGAGGGCGGCGGCATAGACGCCGCGAAGGGGAACTTTGGACATGGCGGGCTCCGTCGGGACTGCGGAGCCATTTGAGGCGTCGGCCAGCCAGCGGTCAAGCGGCTGCTATTGGCTTTGCTGTGGTTTCTGCTGCTGCTGTTGCTGCTGCTGTTTCGCCTGGGATTCCGGAATCTGTCCGAAGCCCTTGGAGGACATGCAGAGCCGGTACAGGCTGTTGCGGTTGTCCGATTCGTAGCGGGCGCTGGCGCCTTCGGCCGCGCTTTGGTTGTTCAGAAAGCCATAGTCGTTCGAATCGCGGGAGCAATCCTTCTGGGCCGACGTCACCTCGCTCTGAGTGGCGCCTTCCTTCGTCCATACGCCGCGCTGGCCGCAGGCGGTGACGAACACCAGCGCAGCCATTACTGTCGCGGCGCGCGCGATGCGCGGGGACAACGCCATGATCTCGAGCCTCCAAAGCCGCCCGCCACGACCCGATCGTTTCGGGCTTGCGCAGGCAAGAAGTTGCAATTGTTACTTTTTTTAAAATAGGCGCAAAATCCAACGGGTTCAAGCCAACCGCCGGATTCACACGCGCACTTGACGGGGTTGTGACGCCGCAAAACCTTGACTTGACCGCTGCTCCGCCTGACAAACCTTCCATGCAGATCAAATCGATTGCCCGCCTGTCCGCGCTTCTTCTCCCCCTTTTCTTGGCGGCCCCCGTCCTGGCCCAGGGCTTGGCGCCGCCTCCCGGCGGTTTCGGGCCTGACGCGTTCTTGGTGGATGCCGGCAACGGCAATCTCGAAGGCGTGCAAAAGGCGCTGAATGGCGGAAAGAATCCGAATGAAGTCGATAAGCTTGACGGTACGTCCGCGCTGATCGCGGCGGCCAAGGGCAACCATGTCAACATCATGGAGGTCCTGATTCGCGACCGGGTGTTGGTCGATCTCAAGGACAAGAGCGGGAACACGGCGCTGAATTGGGCCGCGGAACGGGGCAATATTGATGCCGTGAAGGTTCTGCTTGATGCCGGCGCGGATCCGAACACGATCGACCGTTCGGGCAACACGCCGCTGATCAAGGCCGCCAAGATCGGCAACGTGGACATTCTCAAGCTGCTGGTTACGACGAAGAAGGTCGATCTCAAGCGCGGTGACTTCACAGGCGTCACGGCGTTGGAATGGGCCGAACGGAATCGCCAGACGGCGACCGTGCGCTATCTTCGCGACGCCGGCGGTTGATCTCGATGCGGCCGGCATTGATGCGCCGGACCGCGCTTTCCTTTTTCGGGCCATGATTTTCGAATGCGCTTCGCACCCGGACGCGCTGGCCGTCCTCGTCGCCGCGCTTTTTCTGGATGGCGCCTTGCCGGAGCGGCGCTGGCCCTTTTCCTGGCCCGGCCATCCCGTCCGCCTTTTCGGCGCTGTCATCGCGCATCTCGACCGCATGCTGAACTGGCCCACGCGTGGGCCAGCGCAAAATCTCGTGTGGGGCGCCGTGGCGGCGTTCATTGTCGTCGCGGGCGCCGCTTTGTCCGGCCTTGCGCTGCACGTGCTGGCGAATTCCGTTCCGTTCGGCTGGGTCGTCGAATTGGCCGCGGTCGTGGCGCTGCTGGCGCAACGCAGCCTGTTTGCCCATGTGCGCCGCGTCGAGCGCCCGTTGGCGCGCGGTGATCTGGAGGGCGCGCGCCACACTGTCTCCCATATCGTCGGTCGCGATCCGCGCAGCCTCGATCGGCACGGTGTGGCGCGCGCGGCCGTGGAGTCTCTGGTCGAGAACTTCTCCGACGGCGTGATCGCGCCGGCGCTCTTCTATGCGGTCTTCGGCTTGCCTGGACTGTTCGCCTATAAGGCGGCTAACACGCTGGACAGCATGTTGGGCCATCGCTCGCCGCGTCATTTGTATTTTGGACGCGCCTCGGCGCGTCTCGACGACGTGCTGAACTTCGTTCCGGCGCGCCTCTCCGCCATTCTCCTCGCGGCCGCGGCCGTCTTCGTGCCAGGCGCGCGGCCGTCCCGCGCCCTCGCCGTCGCTTGGCGCGACGCGGGCAAACACCGTTCGGTCAACGCGGGCTGGCCCGAGGCCGCGGCGGCCGGCGCGCTTGGGCTCGCTCTCGCGGGGCCACGCCGCTACGGCACCCAAACCATCGATGATCCCTGGCTCGGCGACGGCGCGCCCAATTTGGAAGCGCGCGATGTCGCACGCGCGTTGCGGCTCTATGTCGGGGCTTGCGCGCTCTTCGTGCTTGCGGTCGCGCTTGCTTGGCTGGGATTCGATTGAAGGCGTCTAGGGCGCGGCGCTGCTGATCTTCGCCAAGGCCTCGCGCAGGCCGTCGGCCTGCGGATTGCGGAACGCGCGTTCCATCACGACGCCGCGTGCCGAGGCGCCGACCTCGTAATAGTTCCGGTTCCAATCCGAGCGTTCGTATGTCACGGCCCCCTCAAGGGAGCCGCCCGCGAACAGGCCGCGGGTTGCGGAATATGCCTCGATGTCTGCGCCGAACGCGGTCGTCGTCGAGCCTTCGATGCCTTGGCCGACCGGACCGAGCGCTACGCTGGCATCAACACCGAACTTGAAATTGTTGTTCAGGATCGCGTTCAAGCCCTTCAGCGTGTTGATGACGAGGACAACCTCGGAATCCTGGAACCCGGCTTGCAGCCCGATGCTGCCCGCGCCCAGCGTGTAGAAGGCGGGATAGCTCCATTCGCCGTTGGCGTCCTTGGTCAGAAGCACGCCGTTGCCGCCCTCGGCGCCGATGATGAAGCTGCCCTTCAGCACAGAGGGGAAGATCATCACCGCCTGCGAGGTTTTGACGGCGGCGTTCATGCGTCCGAAATCCGGATTGGCCGACAGGCGCTCAATGGTCAGGCGCGCCTTGCTGACCAGCTCTTCCTGGTTGGTTTCCGCGCGCGCTGCTGAACTGGTGGCGATGGTGAGGACGAGGGCAAATCCGAAGACGGTCCGGAGGGGTATTCTCATGTTTCTTCTTCTCCTTGCAGGGTCCGGCGCCGCCGCATCGGCGCCTCCGCCCGTGATGACGACGCGGAAACCCCTGGATTTATTTCCAAATTTCGCTCCGTCGCAGGCAGGCGGGCCATCATAACGCGTTTGGGATTCCTCGGGGACCAGGGATCGTGTGGGGGTCTAGGTTGGGAATGCGGCATCAAAATGGTGGCGGCGCGACGGTGACAGCGCCCTTTCCATCGATGGTCAGGACGGCTTGGGCGCCGAAGATGTCGCGCAACCATGCGACCGCGGCCAGATGGCCGTGGGGCGGCGTCGAGGCGGTGGAAGGCTTGGCGCGCATGCTCCAGGCGACGATGGCGGCATCGCCGAACCGCGCGGCGGGAATGAGGAAATGACCGCAATCCAGCGTTCCGGCGCGGAACAAGGGGTCGTCCTCCGGACGCTTCCATCCGGTGGCAAGCTCTTGCTCATAGCCGGCGGGAAGCGTGGTCAGCCAACGCACATAGTCGGGCAAGGGCAACGTTTCACGGTCCGGAGACGTCTCCTCCATGCCGCGCCAAAGACGGCGCAGAAGCGCCCGCCCGTCCGCGGGCAATTCTTCGACCCGGCAGCCCGAGGCCGCGAGTGCCGAGAGCGTGCGGAGGACGGCCGTGGCCGCGCCGCCCATGTTTTCGTCTTCGACCAAAATCAAGCCGATCCGGCGGCCTGCTTGCGCGTCGATGCCCAAGGCGTGAACGAGGCTTGCCGGATCGAACGCGGGCATCAGCCGCCCTTGAGAACCAAGGGAAGGCCCGCGGCCAGGAACACCACGCGATCCGCGGCGGCGGCTATGGCTTGGTTCAACCGTCCGGCTTCGTCGCGGAAAGCGCGCGCCAGTGCGTTGTCGGGCACGATGCCCAGGCCAACCTCATTGGAGACGAACACCACGGGGACCGGCAGAATCTTTAAAACCGCCCGCAGCCGCGCGGTTTCCGCTTCCGTCGCGCGCCCGGCGCCCATCAGGTTGGACAGCCACAAGGTCAGGCAGTCGACCAGAATCGGGCGTCCCGCCTGCGCGCCGCGTTCGAGCGCGGCGGCCAATTCCAACGGCTCTTCCACCGTTGTCCATCCATGGCCCCGTTCGGCCCGGTGGCGCGCGATGCGCGCTGTCATCTCGCTGTCCAGCGCCTGGGCGGTGGCCAGGTAGATGCCGCCACCTGCCTCGCGCAACAACGTTTCGGCGTAACGGCTTTTGCCCGACCGCGCGCCGCCGAGGACCAGGGTTACGCGAGCGAGCGGCGCCGTCACGCGAAGGTGATGGGGATGTCGCGGCCGGCGGGAAGGGCACTGGCCGCTTGGTTGACGGCGACCACGCGCCACGCCGCGCCGTCCGGCCCGGCGATATGGTCGAGGCGCGTCAGCGAGATTGTGTCGACGGAGAAGGCCAACGCCGCCGATGGCGTCAGGCCGAGCGCCAGCGCCAGTGCCGCGCGAATCGTGCCGCCGTGGGCGACGGCCACGATGTTGCGGCCCGCGTGTGATGTGGTCAGCCGTTCGATCGCGGGCGCCACGCGCGCGACCACTTGGGCGAAGCTTTCGCCGCCCGGCGGCGCCTGGTCGGCCGGCGCCAGCCAAAAGTTCGGCCAGCGCGATTGGCTGGCGAAGACTTCCTTGCGCGGCAGTCCCTGCCATTCGCCGAAATGCTGCTCGGCCAGATCGCGTTCGACTGCCGGTTGCGCCTCACCGTAACCCGCGGCGCAAATGGCCGCCGCGGTCTCATGGGTGCGGCGCAGATGGCTCGCAACCCACACGGCGCCCGCCGGCAGGGACGCGGCGCGGTAGGCGAAGGCCGCGCTGTCGGTACAGTCGGCTGAAAGATCACGCTGGCCATAGATGCAGCCGCCGTCCGGCACGGGCGCGTGCCGGATCCACCACCAGCGGGTGACCTTGCTCATGCCGATCCGAGCTTCGCCGCGGCGACCAGCAGGATGGCGATCTCGGCGACCTGCTGGGTCGCCCCCAACACGTCGCCGGTATAGCCGCCGATGCCACGCCGTGCGTATTGGCCGACGGCCGCCGCTGCGACCGCCGCAGCGGCGGCCGCCACAATCCCAGCGCCAAGACCGAGAAAGAGAACGGCGAACGCTGCGCCGATCGCGGCTGCGGTCAGGGCGCCTTCCTCGGAAGGCCGGCCGGCGCCGGCAGCCAGCCCGTCAGGCCGCGCCGGATCAAGCCGCCGCATGAGCAGGCCGAGCAAGGCACGGGAGCCAGCGCCGCTCGCGATCAGGGCGGCCGCAGCCAGCCATGGCGTGCCGAGGGTGGCCAGCGCCGCCGCGCGCAGGCCGACGCTGAAGATCAACGCCAGGACGCCGAAGGCGCCGATATGGCTGTCGCGCATGATGCGCAGACGATCTTCCACCGTCTTGCCACCGCCGAGTCCGTCGGCCGTGTCGGCCAACCCGTCTTCGTGCAAGGCGCCGGTCGCCAAGGCGGTCACCGTCAGCGCACACAACGCCGCGGCGAGGGGGGGTAAACCAAGCCAATAGGCCAGGGCGTACACGATTCCGCCCGCCAGACCCACGCCCGCCCCGACCAGCGGGAAAGCGCGTACCGTCCCAGCCAGGCGGCCGGGCGCCAGGTCCGCTGGGGCCAAAGCGCCCGGCGGCCGCAATCGCGTCAGGAACGCCGCCGCCACCGTGAGGTCGGCCAGCCAGCCGCCCACGTCCAGGCGGTTGCGCGGGGGCCCTGGTTCCTCGACCGTCGTCACGGGATTCCTCTAGCGCCAAGCATGATCGTGGTTATAGGACAGGTACGGGTCCGCGAACAGGGATTGCCATGACGCGCTTCGTTGAATTGAGCCGGGAGATTTTCGAGGGCATGGGTGGCATCAATCCGCGCTATGCCGTGCGTGTGTGGCAATTCTGTTTCTTCGCCGTGCCCCCGCGGGTGCGCGACGCGACCTCGTTCCCCATCCGCGCCTTCGCCGAAATTTTGGACTGACCATGACCCAACCGTCTCCACCCGCGTCGCTCGACGAGCTGCGCGCCCTGATCGCATCGTTGCCGGACGGCGACGAAGCCGCCGCGGAGGCCGCCGCCGCGCGCGAGAAGCTGTTGACCAAACCCGCCGGCGCGCTCGGGCGGCTGGAGGAGTTGTCGGCTTGGCTCGCGCGTTGGCAGGGGCGCCATCCGCCGCGCATCGACCGGCCGCGCGTGGCCGTCTTCGCGGGCAACCATGGCGTCGCCGCGCGCGGGGTCAGCGCCTATCCGCCCGCCGTGACTGCTCAGATGGTGCAGAACTTCATCGCAGGCGGCGCCGCCATCAACCAGCTTTGCAAGGCGGTCGATGCCGACCTGCGCGTCTACGAGATGGCGCTCGATCACCCGACGCGCGACTTCACCGAAGAACCAGCGCTGTCGGGCGAGGAATGCGCGCGCGCCGCGGCCTACGGAATGATGGCGGTGGAGCCGGGCGTCGACCTTCTCTGCCTCGGCGAAATGGGCATCGCCAACACGACCTCCGCCGCGGCCCTGTGTCATGCGCTCTACGGCGGTACCGCGACCGATTGGGTCGGGCCGGGCACGGGGGCCGAGGGCGCTGCGCTCGCGCGCAAGGTCGAGACCGTGACGGCGGGCGTGGCGCGCAACCGCGCGATGATGACCGATCCGTTCGAGATTCTGCGCTGCGTCGGCGGGCACGAATTGGCCGCCATCGCGGGCGCCGTGCTGGCCGCGCGGCTGGCGCATGTGCCCGTCGTGCTCGATGGCTATGCCTCGACCGCCGCCGCCGCGATCATCCACGAGGCGCGGCCGGGCGCGCTTGATCATTGCATCGTCGCGCATCGTTCGGCCGAACCCGGCCATGCGCGGCTTCTAGAGCGGCTTGGCAAGCGGCCGGTGCTCGATCTCGGCATGCGGCTGGGCGAGGCGTCGGGCGCGGCCCTCGCGGTCGGCATTCTGCGCGCGGCGGTGGCCTGCCACACCGGCATGGCGACATTCGAGGAAGCGCGCGTCAGCGGCCGCGACGTCTAGGCGATCATTCGCCCGTACGCAGGAGCAATCCCTGCACCCGCGCGACGCGGAAGCTGTAAAGGAAAGCGCCCGCGCCCAAGAGGAGATAGACGAGATCCAGCGCCAGCGCGGCCAGCATCAGATCGACGCGGAAGACGCCGTGGAACAGCACCTCGCGCATGCCTTCGAACACATAGGGTGCCGGGAACATCCAAGCGATCACTTGAACCCAGCCGGGCAAGACGTCGATGGGGTAATAGATGCCCGAAATCGGCGCCAGCACGAACACCAGGAGCCACGCCAGGTTCTCTGCCGCCATGCCCAAGCGGATCAGAACGGCCGCGATGGCCAGACCCAGCGCCCAGCCAAAGACCAGGAGCGTCGAGAAAAACGCCAGCAGCGGCAGTCCCATGTCGAAGATGGAGTATTCGTAAAGCGGAATGGCGATCAACGCTGCTGGGAGAATGCCGATCAGCGTGCGGATCAAGCTCATGGTGGTGAGCGAAATGCACAACTCGTAAGGCCGCAGCGGGCTGATGAAGAGGTGGCCCAGGTTGCGCGACCACAGCTCTTCCAGAAGGGAGATCGTGACGCCCAACTGGCTGCGAAACAGCACGTCCCACAACAACACGCCGGCTAAGAGCACACCGGCGGCTTGCGCGACCCAGGTGCTGTTGGTGGCGAAGAACTTGCTGATAAAACCCCACAGCAACACCTGGACGATGGGCCAGTACGCCAGCTCCAAAAGGCGCGGCCATGACCGCCGCAATAGATAGACGTGGCGCATGACCATGGCGCTGATGCGCGTGGGCGAAAACCCGTGCGCGCCCGCGCGCGACACCTTGTCCCGGAACGCACTCATTGTGCGGCCCTCGCGCCGCCTTCGCGGCGGTGGATGTCCAGATAGACCTCTTCCAGCGTGTCGCGCCCGAATTGCCGGATCAATTCAGCGGGCGTGCCGCGATGTTCGATCTTGCCTTCGCGCATGACCATCACGTCGTCGCACATCCGCTCGACCTCGAGCATGTTGTGGGAGGCCATGAGCACGGTCGCGCCATACCGGCGCTGATAGTCCTGCAGATAGGTGCGGATCCAATCGGCGGAATCCGGGTCCAGCGACGCTGTCGGCTCGTCCAGCAGCAGAAGCTCGGGCTGGTTGAGGAGAGACTTGGCCAACATCACGCGCGTCTTCTCGCCGGCGGACAGAGTGCCCGTGGCGCGCTTGAGGAAAGCGGTCAGATCCAGTTCCTCGGCCAGGCGTGCGCAGGCTTTCGTGCGGTCGGGAATGCCATAAAGCCGGGCGAAGACCGCCAGGTTCTCCTGCACCGTCAGGCTGCGCGGCAGTTCCACATAGGGCGAGGAGAAATTCATACGCGGCAGCACGCGATACCGGTGATGGACCATGTCCTGGCCCAGCACCTCGATCGCGCCGGACGTCGGCAGCACGAGGCCCATGATCATGGACAGGGTCGTGGTCTTGCCCGCGCCGTTGCCGCCCAAAAGCGCGGTCACCGAGCCGCGCGTGACTTCGAAATCGAGCGCGGCGACGGCCAAGACCGTCTTATAGCGCTTGGTCAGGCGCGTGACGCGGATGGCGGGTTCGAGCATGGGCCGGACTATGCGTGAAATCGCTGCGACGGGCCAGGACGTAGGCGCGGCCGCTGCCGCTGTGGCACACTCGTGCACGATGACGAGAACGGTATCTCCCGACAATGCGCCGGCCGTGATCGAGTTCCGTGGTTTCGCGCGGCCGATCGTGGCCCGCTTCGCTGCCGTCGCCTGATCGATTCTTCGCGCGGCATCCGGAGACGCGCGCCAAGCGCATCGTCCTGTTCCTGAGCCGCCTGCATGAGAAGAAGGGCCTCGACATCTTGGCGTCGTCGTTTGGGCGCATCGCCCAGAGATTTCCCGACACCCACCTGGTGCTGGCCGGGCCTGATGACGGAATGGGCGCCCAGGTGGACGAATGGCTGCGGAAGGCCGGTGTCGCGCACAAGGCCACGCGCACCGGCATGCTCGAAGGCGAAGACAAAGGCGCCGCTCTGACCGCCGCGTCGGTCTTCGTCTTGCCGTCCTACAGCGAGAATTTCGGCATCGCGGTTCTAGAGGCCATGGCGGCTGGAGTGCCCGTCGCCATTTCCGATCAGGTCAATCTTTGGCGTGAGGTGGAACTGGGCGGCGCTGGCCTGGTCAGCCCTTGCGATACGAACGCGTTTACGGGGCTTTTGGAGCAGCTGCTGGGCGATCCGACGGCGGCGCGGCGCATGGGCGAGGCCGGCCGCAAACTCGCGCGGGAGAAGTTCACCTGGCCGCGGATCGCCATCGAGCTGGAGACGCTCTACGCGGATGTCGCGGCGCGGCGCTCGATCAGGTAATCGCCCATCACTAGAACGTCCATGTTGGTGCGCAGGAAACAGTCGAGCGCTTCCTCCGGCTTGCACACCATGGGTTCGTTCTCGTTGAACGAGGTGTTCAGCAGCATGGGCACGCCGGTCTCGTCGGCGAAGGCCTGGATGAGTCTGTAATAGCGTTCGTTCGTCTCGCGCGTGACGGTCTGCAGCCGGCCAGAGCCGTCCACATGGGTCACGGCGGGGATGCGCGACCGCTTGTCCTCGCGAATCTGGAACACCTGCATCATGAACGGCACGTCGTCATCGGTCTCGAACCAATCGGACACGGCTTCGCGCAGGATCGAAGGCGCGAAGGGCCGGAAGGACTCTCGGCGTTTGATCTTGAGATTCAAGATGTCCTTCATGTCGGCGCGACGCGGATCGGCCAGGATCGAGCGGTTGCCGAGCGCCCGCGGCCCCCACTCCAAACGTCCCTGGAACCATCCGATCACCTTGCCGGCCGCGATGGCGGCGGCGGTACGCGTATAGAGGGCATCGCCCGTCATCGTTTCGACCGCGCAACCCTTGGCGTCGATTTCGCTTTGCCGCGCGGCGATGGCGGCGGCGATGGCATCGTCACCGAACTCCGGGCCCCAATAGGCATGGTTCATTGTGAAGCAGCGTGCGCCTTCGCCTGCATGGCGGTGCCACACGTCATAGGCCGCACCGACCGCGCCGCCGGAATCTCCGGCTGCTGCCTGGACGTAGCAGCGCCGATAGGGCGTGCGGTGATAAAGCCGCCCGTTGGCCACGGAGTTGAAGCCGCACCCCCCCGCGATGGCGATGGCGTCGACCGCATGGCGCCGGTGCAGCGTGTTGTAGAGATGGAAAGCGGCCTCCTCGAACATGGCTTGGGTCGAGCGCGCCATGTCGAAATGCCGCTGGTCCAGCTTTTCCTCCGGCTTGCGGGCGGGACCCAGAAGCGCCTCCACGGCGGGCGTGAACAGCGTGCCCACATGGGGTGAGCCGCCGGACCATTGGTAGGTGTAATTGCCGGTGGCGTAACCGAAGAAACGCAAATCGAGCTCGAAACTGCCGCCTTCCTCCAGCCGCACGATGCGGCGCATCTGCTCCATGAAGCGTGGCTCGCCATAGGGCGCCAGCCCCATCACTTTGTATTCGTCGCCGTAATGGGGAAAACCCAGATGCTGGGTCATGGCTTCGTAGAACTGGCCCAGCGAGTGGGGATAGAAGACGCGCCCTTCGACCGTGAGCGTGCCGTTCCGTCCACGCCCCCATGCCGCGGAGCAGAAGTCGCCGAACCCGTCGATCGACACGACGGTGGCGTCATCGAACGGCGACAGGTGGTAGGCCGAAACGAGATGCGCGCGGTGATGCTCCACGTTATGCGCAACACCCGCGAAACGCTGATCGGGAAATGCGGCGGTCAATTCGTCCTCGACGCCGGCCCATTTGCGCGCGTTCTTTAAGCGGCCGCGCAGGAACGAGGCGTTCAGCCGGTTGGCCACGCTGTAGGAAACCTTCCGCCACAGATGCGCGCGCGGATCGCGGTTGATCGCGACATGGGCGACTTGATCGAGGCTTATGCCGCCAGCTTCTAGGCAGTAGCGGATGGCTTCGCTTGGGAACCCCGCCCAATGCTTGATGCGGCGAAAGCGCTCCTCTTCCGCCGCCGCGACAAGGACGCCGTCGCTGACGAGGCAGGCGGAGGCGTCGGCGTGATAGGCATTGAGGCCGAGGATATGAACGGGCTTGCTCATCGGTCCCGCATGCGGCGGTCGACGAGATAAAGCTTCAACATGAAGTCGGCCAGCGTCCGCTGCAGGCAGTAATGCAGCCCTGCTCGCCCATCGAGGATGAGGCCGCGCACGAACAAGAGGTAGACGAAGGCGACGAATGGCATCAGCACGGTGTCGCGTCGCAGCCGATCCGGCAGCGACAGTGCATTCGATTGCGCGATCTTCTCGGACTCGAGCGCCATGTAGCGCGCCTGCGAACCGATCCAATAAAGCATGGGCTTGCGGTCGTCGTGGAAGATCGGATGAACCAGGTCGAGAATTCGTCCCTCGATCGCCGTTTCATCGGCATGCCCGTCCTCGTAGAAGCGTCCGCGCGCGACACGGAACAGGCGCGGGCGCGGCGGATAGAGCGACGCGCGCAGCGGCCGCCCATGGATGCAATAAACGAAGCGGGTGTTGTAGGCGGAAACATCGTCCGTGGGTCGCAGAGCGCCCAGCTCGTCGATCAACGGTTCCGACAGGATGTAGTCGGCGTCGAGTCGCATCATCCATTCCGTGCGGATGCCGGTTTCCTTCTGCGCGAAGGTCCATTGGTTCCAATGGGTGTCGAAAGGCCGGACGAAGACGCGCACATTCGGGAACCGCTTGGCGATGGCCACGGTTTCGTCGCTGGACCCGCTGTCGACGACCACAACATCCTTGGCCCAGGCCAGGCGTTCGAGCATGCGCCCGATATTGGACGCCTCGTTGAAGGTCAAAACGGCTGGGGTGATATGGGCGTGCATCGCGTTTCCAGACGGAATGGAAGTCTATCCTATGCAGGTCCCGCGCCAGGCGGGCCGACCTTATCGGCAGCCGCGCGCGGAGGGCAAGCCGGGCTCGCCCGGACGCCTGTGGAACGGCTATCTTTCCGGCATTCATCGTCGAGGCTGACCCTGTTGCGCATCCTGGTGCATGATTTCGCAGGCCACCCCTTCGCGGTCCAGTTGAGCCGCGAACTGGCGCGGCGCGGCCATGCCGTCCTCCACCTCTATTCCTCGGTCAACAAGACCCCCAAGGGTGCCCTGGCGCACCAGGCTGACGATCCGGCGGGTCTCGAGATTCGGCCGCTGGCGGCCGGCCAGGACTATCGGCGCAACAGTTTCGGCCAGCGCTGGCGCGACGAGCGTGCCTATGGCGCGGTGCTGGCTGACGTGATCCGCGAATGGCGGCCTGAGGTCGCCATTATCGGCAACACTCCTCTCGACGTGCTGGCGCCCGCCCGCCCCGCGCTCAAGGCCGTCGGGGCGCGCTTTGTTTTCTGGGTGCAGGATCTGCTCGGCATCGCTTCCCATAAAATCCTGCGCGCGCGCTTGCCCATCGCAGGCGAGATCGTCGGCCGTTACCACATCGCGATGGAAAAGCGCTTCGCGCGCGAGGCCGATGCGCTGGTCCTGATCACCGACGATTTCACGCCGATCCTGCGCGGCTGGGGCGTTCCTGCGGAAAGGCTGCATGTCATCGAGAATTGGGGGCCGCTCGGTGAGATTGTCCCCCGCCCGCGCCGCAACCCATGGGCGGAGAAGCACCGGCTCATCGACCGCCGCGTCTTTCTCTACACCGGCAGCATGGGGTTGAAGCACGACCCCGGCCTGCTGGTCGCGCTGGCGCGCCATCTGAAGGGGCGCACGGACGCGGCCGTGGTGGTGGTCTCCGAAGGGCGTGGCGCCGACGTCCTGGCGGCGTACAAGCGTGACGAAGGGCTCGATTCGTTGCACGTGCTTCCCTTCCAACCTTACGGCGAAATGCCGGACGTGCTGGGTACGGGCGATGTGATGTTGGCGGTCCTGGGCGCGGACGCGGGCGTTTTCTCCGTGCCGTCCAAGGTGCTCAGTTATCTGTGCGCCGGCCGGCCGGTGCTGGGCGCCATGCCGGCCGAGAACCTGGCCGCCCGTATGGTGCGCGACAATGGACTGGGCGTGGTCGTGGCGCCTGACGACGAACGGGGCTTTCTGGCCGCCGCCGACCGGCTTTTGGCCGACGAGGCCGAGCGGGTGCGCCTCGGCGCCAACGCCGCGGCCTATGCTGCAAGCCGCTTCGGCATGGGGCGTATCGGCGACGAATTCGAACGCGTCCTGGCGGCCTCCCGGGCCTAGTTCCTGGCGTCCCGCTTGCAAGGTGCGCTTCTGGCCGGGGCCGGAATCCGATATACCCTCGGCCATGGGGGCAGGCATGGATCTCGGCCGGTTTTATGACAGCGAGTGGGCGGAGCATATGAAGGTGGCGGAAGCCGCCCGGTCCGCGCTGGCCGAGCCGTTCGCGCGGCTCTTGCACCTTTCGGCCGAAGCCATTCGTGCGGGCAACAAGCTTCTCTTCTTCGGCAACGGCGGCAGCGCCGCCGACGCCCAGCATTTGGCGACCGAGCTGACCGTCCGTTACAAGCGCGACCGGGCGCCCATCGCGGCCATTGCGCTGACGACGGATAGCTCGGCCCTGACCGCGATTGGCAACGATCTGGGCTTCGACCAGTTGTTCGCGCGCCAGGTGCGCGCTCTCGGGCGCAAGGGGGATGTGGCCATTGGTATCAGCACCTCCGGGCGCAGCGCCAATGTGCTCAAGGCGCTGGAGGCCGCGCGCGAGATGGGCATCGTGCCGGCGGCGTTGTCCGGCGGCGACGGCGGCGCCCTGCCGGGCCTGGCCGATCCCTTGCTGATCGTCCCGTCCAAGACCACCGCGCGCATCCAGGAAATGCACATCACCATCGGCCAGATGCTGTGCGGCGCGCTGGAACTCGAGCTGGGTCTGGTTCAGCCATGACGGCGACGCGCTCGGATCTGGCCGCTGCCATCGAGCGGCTCAAGGACGCCCATGTGCTGTGCGTCGGCGACGTCATGCTGGACCGGTATGTCTATGGCGCGGTCGAACGCATCTCGCCCGAGGCGCCGATTCCCGTCCTGCGCATGGAGCGCGAGGCCGCCATGCTGGGCGGCGCGGGCAATGTCGTGCGCAATCTCTCGGCTCTGGGCGCCCACGTCGCCTTCGCCTCCGTCGTCGGCAACGATCAGGCCGGCCGCGAGATCAGCGCCCTGGTCGCGGCGCATGACAAGCACGAGCCATATCTGTCGGTCGAGCGCGGGCGGATGACCACGGTCAAGACCCGTTACGTCGCGGGCGGCCAGCAGCTTCTGCGTACGGACAGGGAAACGCTCGCTCCGCTGGCGCCCTCGGTCGCCGAGGATCTGCGCCGCGTGGCCGTGGGCGCGGTCGCCGACGCGTCCGTGATTGTGCTGTCGGACTATGGCAAGGGCGTGCTGACGCCCGAGCTGATGCGCGCCTTGATCGACGCCGGCCGGACGCAGAAGCGGCCCGTCGTCGTCGATCCCAAGGGCAAGGATTTCTCGCGTTACCGTGGCGCCACCGTGCTGACGCCCAACCGCGCCGAACTGGCGGCCGCCACGGGCATGCCGGTTGGCACGGACGAGGAGATCGGCGCGGCGGCCGGAAAACTGATCGCCGAATGCGCGCTCGAGTCCCTTTTGGTGACGCGCGGCGCCGACGGCATGACGCTGTTCGCGCGCGGGGGCGAGGTCACGCATTTGCCCGCCGAGGCGCGCGAGGTGTTCGACGTTTCGGGCGCGGGCGATACGGTCGTGGCCATGCTGGCCGCGGCGCTGGCCGCGGGTGTGACGCTGCCCGACGCGGCACGCTTGGCCAATGTCGCGGCCGGCATCGTGGTGGGTAAGACCGGCACCGCGGTCGCCACGGCCGACGAAGTTTTCACCGCCCTCCACACCCAGGATCTCCTGGCCGACGAAAGCAAGATCGCGGCGCACGACGACGCGCTGGCGCGTGTCGAGCGCTGGCGCAAGGAAGGCCTCGTCGTCGGCTTCACCAACGGCGTCTTCGACCTCCTGCACCCAGGTCACGTCACGCTCTTGTCCCAAGCCAAGGCAGCCTGCGACCGGCTGGTCGTCGGGTTGAACAGCGACGCCTCGGTCAAACGCCTAAAGGGTCCGACGCGCCCCGTGCAGAACGAATCGGCGCGCAGCGCCGTCCTGGCCTCGCTGGCCGCTGTCGATCTGGTGACGATCTTCGGCGAGGACACGCCGCTTTCCCTGATCGAGCAAATCCGCCCCGACGTGTTGGTGAAAGGGTCGGACTACACGATCGAGACGGTGGTGGGCGCCGAGGTGGTCCAGCGTCATGGCGGACGCGTCATCCTGGCCGAGCTTCTGCCTGGCCATAGCACGACCGGCACCATCGCCAAGCTGACGAAATAGCCTAAAGGCGCGGATCGGCCAGCCGCTGCAGCCGTTCGCTGGCGACCAGGCCGAAGCGCAACACCTGGGCGCGGCGCCGGCTGCCGTTCATGGGGATTTCCTCGGACTCGCGGATCACCGCGGCCGCGTAGGCGTCGGCCACCATCAGGCCGCAGTCGGGCGGCAGGATGGTCTGCGGAAAGCCCACCGGAACCGCGAAATAGAACAGGTCGCAATGCTCGCGATACTCCGGCCATTTCCGGTCGGCGCGAAAATCGGCGTCGCTGGTCTTGATCTCGATGATGATAAAGCGGCCGGCGCCGTCCAGGCCGATCACGTCGGCACGTCGTCCGTTGTTGAGGGAGAATTCCACTAACGTGCCGTAGCCTTGGTCGGCCAGGGCGCGGCTGATGCCACGGGCAAGTGCTATGGCCAGACGGGTTTCGGTATCCGCGCTGGGAAGCCCGGCGGCGATGACGATGGCTTGGCTCATGGATGAGCGATCTTATCACCGGAATGAATGCGGTCCAGACGCGCCATGGCATATGGTTTGCTAGGTACTGGTATGGGAGAATGGGCTCATGAAGAAACACGCCGCGCCGGATGCTCAGGTCGAGATCAGCCGCCGTAAGGCCCTGGCCAAGCTGGGGCTGGCGGTTGGCGTGACCTATGCCGCTCCGATCGTCCTCCGCCTCGAGCGCGAAGCCCAGGCGGGAATGATGGGTGTGACGCCGTGCCCGCCGCCCAACGGCAACCCCAACGACAATCCGCCGGGCTGCACGCCCTGACGCTCAGCGCCTGCGCCGTGCCGGCGCGGGCGCACGTGGCGCGGCTGGTTTCGCGACCTGGTGCGATTTGAACAATTCGTCGAGAAACGCGGCGACCACCGGCGTCGGGGGTGTGCCCTTGCGCGTCACCACCTCGAAATCGCGGGGGTAGGATGTCAGGTCCGGCCGAATCGCGCGGATCGCGCCTTGGCGCACCCATTCCTCGGGAAAATCCGTTGGCATGATGCCGATATAGCGCCCGCTCAGAATCAGGGTGACCACGGCCTCCAGATTGTGCGCGGTCGCGGCCGGCGCGCCCCGCAAATAACCCTGTCGCGCCTTGGATTCGTCGATATAGGACCGGCTGACATAGTCCTGGCTGGCGATCTCGTCCAAGGTGATCGAGGCATCCGGCCGGCTGAACAGCGGATGGCCTTTGGCGCAAAACGGCGCCTGAATTTCGGACAGAAGATAGCGATAGTTGAGGCCCGCCAGCCGCCGGTTGGCAATGACGATGCCGACATGAAGACGGCCGTGCAGGACGGCTTGCTCGATCTCGGCGATGCCGCGGGCCTCTAGGTTCACGTGGACGCTGGGTGCGCGCTCGCTGAAGGCGCGCAAGGCGGCATCCAGGCGAAAGCCGGGATGGCGCGTGCTGTGCTCGACGAACGCCAAATTCAGCTCGCCCGCCAGTTGGGCATGCGCGCCATTCACCTCGGCGCGGAAATCCTCCAGGGACACCAGAAGTTTGAGGGTCGCGTCATAGACCACTTGGCCGTGCTCGGTGAGGGCAAAGCCGCCCCGGCCGCGCCGGCACAGCCGCATATGCAGCCGCCGCTCCAAATCCGCGATATGGGTGCTGATGGTCGAACGGCCGACGTTCAGGACCGATTCGGCCGCAGACAGGCCGCCGGCCTCGACCACCGCGCGAAAGACGCGCAGCAGCCTAAGATCGGCATCGCCCAGTGCCCCTCGGAATGCGCGACCTTCCACTGCCATGGTTTGGTCAGGTTAGAACTTATGGGTCGAAACGTCCATATTTCCAGGAGTTTCCCCAAGGTCAGAATCCCCTGACCGGCCGCGGCCGGACCTCGTGCATGAAGGGACGGTCATGGACGGTTGGGTTTCGCGCACGGACATCATCAATCCGCGCCAGTTGAAGGAATTGTCACGCCGTTCGGATCTGCGCGGCGCGCTTCAACTCGCGAGCCATGTGGGCGCGCTCGGCGCCACGGGCTGGGCGCTGTGGGCGACCTGGGGCACTTGGTGGGCGGTGCCGCTGTTCCTGCTGCACGGCTATCTCATCAACACGCTGTTCGCGGCCCAACATGAAGGCAACCACCTGACCGCGTTCAAGACGCGCCGGGTCAACAACGTCATGACCCATTGCACGGGATTCATTCTTCTTTATCCCTGCATGTGGGAACGCTGGGTCCATTTCGCCCATCACCGCAACACTGGGAATTGGGAAAAGGACGCCGAGCTTTTGATGCGGCTGAAATACACGCTCGGCAATTTCCTCCTTTATCTTTCCGGTCTCGGCTACTGGATCTTCCGCGTGAAGATGTTGTTCGACATCGCGCGGGGCGCGATCCCGTCCTGGGCGTATTGGTTGACTGCCTCTCAGCGCCGCTATGTGGTCGTCGAGGTGCGCTGGCATTGGGTCGGCTATGCGATCATCGCTGCGCTGTCGGTCGCCTTCGATTCGTGGCTGGCGGTGACGCTGTGGCTTCTGCCCATGATCGCGGCCAAGCCGTTCCATCAGCTTCAGAACATCAGCGAGCATATCGGCCTGGACCCCGGCCTCGACACGACCAAGAACACGCGCACCCTTCTGGTGCCGGGCTTCGTGCGCTGGGCGTTGTGGAACATGCCGTACCATTCCGCGCATCACACGTTTCCGGGTGTGCCGTTCCATCGGCTCAAGAATCTGCATGACGCCATCGAAGCCAAGCTTGGCCGCCCCTTGCCGGCCGCGGGCTATGTGGAGGTGCATGTAAAGGCCATCCGCGCCTTGATGAAGGGGCCGGAGCTTACGTTCGACCTGCCGTTCGCCCACGGCGGCGCGCTCCGGCCCGCCGTGCCAGCGTCCACGCCGGTCCACGCCGCCGGCGATTGATCGCCGTTTTCCTCTCCCTTCAACTTTACAACCGCGAGGCTCCGCGATGCCGAAGCTCGAGATCTACCAGTCGTTATGGGCCATGGAGCTGCGCCGGGCCGACCGTCCTGAGCGCACGCTCGAGGAAAACTTTGCCATGATCGCCGAGGCCGGCTATCACGGCGTCTGCATCGACCTGTCGTCGACCGGCGTCGAACGCGTCAAGCAGGCAGGGCCGCTCTACGACAAACACAAACTTAATTGCCTGATCAACGCATTTCCGAAAACGATCGAAGAACTGCGGCCGGTGTTGCGCGCGGGTAAGGAACGCAACTGCCAGTTCGTGAACATCATCGGCCAGGTCATGCCCGTCGCCGTGGAAGGCATGATGGCCGTGATCCGCGAATGGCTGGCCATGTCGCGGGACGAGGGGATGCCGGTGCTGTTCGAGACGCACCGCAATTGCATCACCAATGACATGTTCGACACGCTGCGCCTGCTCGACATGATCCCCGAGCTACGCTTGTGCGGCGACGTCTCGCACTTCTTGGTCGATCGCGAATTCGCCTATCCGGTGTCGGCGTCGGACCACGCGTTGATGCACCGCGTGCTCGACCGCTGCGATTCCTTCCAAGGCCGCGTGGCTTCGCGCGAGCAGGTTCAGGTGCAGATCACGTTTCCCCAGCACCAGAAATGGTTCGACCTTTTCGCTGGCTGGTGGGAATACGGCATGCGCCAGTGGCTGAAACGCGCCAAGCCGGAGGACACGCTGATTTTCCTGTGTGAACTGGGTCCGAAGGAATATGCCATCAGCGGACCGGACGGCGAGGAGTTGTCCGACCGGTGGGAAGAAGCGCTGATCATTCGCAAGCGCGTCCAGGGGATTTGGGACAAGCTGATGAAGGAAACCGCCGCCTGAAGGCCTGGCCCGTGACCGGGCCGTGCCGTTTTAGTACAAAAGGCCAAAGCGGCCCGGCCGCGCAGGGGAGGACGACATGAGCTATCCCGATTGGGAGCAGATTCGCACTTCAACGTTCATGCGCAAGCGCGACTTCCCGCGCTTGGCCGAGGATACGCCGACTTTCATGGGGCGTCCTCACGCGACCTCGCCCAAGGATTTGAAGGGCGCCTTACGCGTCCGGTTGGGGCGACCAGTATGCCGGCGTGGACAAGAGCGACTGGCTGGCCGCCGCCAAGCGCGTGCGCCAGCAATCGGCGCGCTACGGCTCGGGCTATATCCAGGATTTCGATCTCGACATCTTCGAGCATCTGAAGGTGGTCGATTTCGGCGACGCGGACATTCCGCCCGAGGCCAATGTGGCGCCGACGGTGGAGAATGTGCTGGCCGCGCAAGCCGCGGTCGAGTTGAAGGTGAATCAGGCGCTCGATGCGGGCGCTATTCCGATCGTGATCGGTCAGAACTCGCCCTGCGGTTCCTTCGCCATCGCCAAGCCGATTTCCGAGCGCACCAAGGGCGCCGTCGGCATGGTCAGCCTAGACACCCACTGGGACTCGGGCACGCTGGACGCGCTGACCTCGGACCCGCGCATCGCCGGCAGCGCCAGTTGGAAGCACAAGACCTATGAACTCCTAAAGAACTTCAAGGAGAAGAACCTCGTCGAGATCGGCGAGCGCGGCATGTTGGAGAACAAGGACATCGTCCGCCGCTACCTGAAGGCCGGTGCGCACTTCTATCCCATGTGGAAGGTGCGCACGGAGTTGGGCATCGAAGGGCTGGTGAAGGAATTGCGCCATGCCTACGAGGGCACCGAGGCCGTCTATGCCCACTTCGACATGGACGTCCTGGGCGGAGCGGGCCCGGCACCGGGCGACATCCTGGGCGAGCTGGCCGAACCCATCGGCATGACCGATTATGAGGTCATCCGCATCGCCCACGAGGTGGGCAAACGGGGGCTGACAGGCTTCTCGTTCATCTGTATTCCACCCGGTTCGGCGGTCGTTTACCGTACGATCGTCTACGTGATCGCCTATCTGATGGCGGGCTTGGTGTTCGGCCGGATGAACGCCAAAAAGAAGCGCTAAGCCGCGTCCTTTCCCGAGCGATTTGGCTTTCGCACCCCATACTAAAGTATAGATATGGGGGGTATTATAGTAGCGAGCCCCTAAATGCGGGGCTCGAAAGGTGCGTCGTGACCTTAATATGGTGATCTTTCTCTATCTCGGCCAGGCCGAGGCGGGCATGTCGCGCGGGCTGATGATCGCGTGTTTTGGAATTTTGGGCGTGGGATTGGGTCTCGTGATCCCGCCCATGCTGGTCGCGGTTCAGAACGCGGTGGAGAAACGCGATCTGGGGACGGCCACGTCCGCGGTCACGTTCTTCCGCTCCATGGGCGGTTCGTTTGGCGTGGCGATGTTGGGCGCCATCATCGTGGGTGCGCTGGGCTATCACATGAACGCGGCCGCCATTCCCGGCGCCGACCAGTTGGGCGCGCAGATCCTGCGCGACGGCCGTGGCGCGCTCGATGCGCTGCCCGAGCCCGCGCGCAGCCAGGCCGCCGCCGCCGCGGCGCGGGCATTCCATCCGATGTTCCAAGCCTGTGCCGCGGTTTGCGCGATCACCTTCCTGATCGTTCTGTTTCTCAAGGAAATCCCGCTGCGTTCCGCCCAGAAACCAGATGGTGGCTCTGCCAAGTGATCGCGCTCGATCCCGAACTTGCCGCCAGGCTCAATCTTCGCCCGGCATCGGCGGGTCGCTACGAGATCGTGATCCCCGAATTCGCCAACATCGCCGCCGATTCCGTCGGGCGCTTTGCGACCGGGCCCAAGGCCGAATCGCCAGCCGTGATCTTCGAGGATCTGAGCGGGCGCATCGAGACGGTCAGCTACCGCGCGCTCGATGCCCGCGCGGCGCGCTTCGCCGGCTGGCTGCGCGACCAGGGCATCCGTGCGGGTGACGTGATCGCGATCCATACGGGGCAGCGCATCGAGACGGCCGTGGCGCATCTGGCGTCTCACCGCATCGGCGCTGTGGCCGCCACGATCTCGCAACTCTATGGCGCCGACGCCATCCGGCACGTGCTGACCGATTCGGGCGCGAAGCTCCTGGTTACCCAAGACAATGTATGGAGCGTGCTGCGCGGCGTCCGCGCGGCATGCCCCGCGGTGAGCCACGTGGTGGTTGTGGGCGATGCGGGTGAGGGCGAGACCTGCTTCGACGACGCGCTGGCTGCATCGTCCGGTGCCGCACCCTATGCGCGTACGCGTGCCAAGGACCCCGCGCTGCTCGTCTACACCTCGGGCTCGACTGGCCTGCCCAAAGGCGTGACGCACGGTCATTCCATCTTCCACGCCTATAAGACCAGCCTTGGCCTCTTCTTCAACTTGGAGTTGTGGGACGAGGGGCTCGTCTTCTGGACGCCGGCCGATTGGGCCTGGATCGGCGGGCTGGTCGACGTGGTCTATCCCGCTTGGATGTACGGCCATCCGGTCGTCGCATCCCAACATCGTTTCGATGCCGAATGGGCATTGGGTTTCATGGCGAAGCACGGCGTCACCCATTCGCTGGTGACGCCCACGGGGCTGAAGCGGCTCGCGCTGGTCGACGCGCCGCGTAAACGATGGCCGGACTTGCGTTTGCGCACAATTTTCACCGGCGGCGAAGCCTTGCCCGGCGAAACGCTCCACTGGCTGTCGAACGAATTGAAGATTGTGTGCAACGAAGGCTACGGCATGTCCGAGGTCAACCACATGATCGGCAACTGCCAGAAGCTGCGCCCGATCAAGCCGGGCTCCATGGGGTGGGAGCTACCCGGCCATGTCGCGGCCTTGGTGGACGAGACGGGCGCTTCCGTTGTGGACGGCGAAGTGGGCGAGGTGGTGACCACCGACAAGGCGGCGACCCTGTTCCTCGGCTATTGGGGCCGGCCGGATCTGGACGAGGCCATGCGCCTCGGCCCGTGGATCCGCACGCGCGACTTGGCCGTGCGCGATGCCGATGGCTATTACTGGTATCGCGGCCGCAACGACGATCTGATCAAAAGCGGCGGCTATCGCATCGGCCCGGCGGAGATCGAAGAGGTGATGCAGCAGCATCCCGCGGTGGCCGAGGTCGCCGTGATCGGCGTGCCCGACGCCGCGCGCGGCCAGATCGTGAAGGCCTTGGTGCGCCTGCGCGCCGGACACGAAGGCTCGGACGCGCTCGTGCGCGAGTTGCAATCGCACGTGAAAACGTGCCTGGCCGCTTACAAGCAGCCGCGCATCGTCGCCTTCGTGGACGATTTCCCGCTGACTAGCACGGGCAAGATCGCGCGCGCCGAACTGCGTCGCCGCGAACAGGCGGGCTGAGCGTGCCGGACGATAGCGAACCGCTCGGTCAAACAGGTTATCTGGCGGCGGACGGCTTTGAGGCCGAGCTTGAAACGGAATTGGGTGATGTTGCGTGGCGCATCGGGCGCCTCATGTTCGCACCCGGTCCCGCGCGCCGCGTGTCGTGGGTGCAGAACATCTGGTTCGATCCCGTGCGCATCCCGATCCGCTCGATCGGCGACGGCGCCAACAAGCTGCGCGTGATCCAGCGCAACTGGGCGTTGTGTCCGGGCGCATCGCACCGCCGCGCCGCGCTGATCGTGGAGAAACTGCCCAAGGTCGGCGCCAAGCCGCTGGTCTTCCCGGCACCCGCGCCGATCGCGCCGCTGGGATCGTGGACGCTGGCCGATGCGGAAACCGTCATCGCCGCCGCGCGCTGCGCCAGTCCGTTTCCTAACGGCGAAGTCCGCTTTGTCGAGGACCGCGAAGGCCCGCCCAATCGCGCCTATTTGAAACTATGGGAAGCACTGACCGTTCTGCGCCGCTATCCCGCGCCGGGCGAGGTGTGCGTGGATTTGGGCGCAAGCCCGGGCGGTTGGACCTGGGTGCTGCAGTCGCTCGGCGCGCGCGTGATCGCCGTGGATAAGGCGCCGCTCGATCCGCGCGTCGCGTGTCTGCCTGGTGTCGAGGCGCGGCAGGACAGTGCCTTTGCCCTCAAGCCCGCCGATGTCGGGCCCGTGTCATGGCTGTTCTCGGATATCGCCTGCTATCCCGCGCGCCTGCACCACCTGGTCGAGGAATGGCTGGATTCGGACCTGTGCCGGAACATGGTGTGCACGATCAAGTTGCAGGGCGCGACGGATTTCGCGGCCATCGAACGCTTCAACGATATCCCCGGCGCGCGCGTGTTCCATCTGCATCATAACAAGCACGAACTGACCTTCGCGCGCCTGGCGGACGAGCGCGCGTCCTAGAGCGGCCTGATGATCGCGCCCCTTTTTCGTGCCCTGGCTGCCGTCTCAACTCACTTCGGACAGACCAGATTGCTCCGGGCGATTGCCAACGCATTCATGTCGTACATGGTGCCGCCGCAACTGGCCTGGAATCCCAGCACGGCCGTGTTGTAACGGTCGTTGGCCTCGAGATACGACATCTCGATCACGTTCTTGAGGTTGTCCCACTTGGCGTCGCGCTGGTCGAGCAGCGTCTTGAAGACCTCGACCGAGGTCGCGTTGTTGGGGTCGACCCGCGCCTTTTGCTGGGCCAAATCGCGGTCCATCATGTCGATCGCGGCCTTTTCGCGGTCGACCGCGGCTTTGCCGGCGTCGTTCTTCTGCTTCAAGTCGGCGATGGCGATTTCCTGGCATAGGCAGCGCCCGATTTCCTGCGGCGAGGTGAGCACGCGCTGCTGGGCAGTCGCCTGGCCGCTCAGGGCCGCTATTGCTGCCGCACCGATGATGAAAGTCCGCACGGGCGCGAAGGTCATTCCGGTCTCCCTAACTATGGTTCGCGATGGATTATCGCCGATGATCGGGCATCTCTCCACCATCTGGCGATGGGCGAAATCCGGCCGGGCCGCTGGCCGCCGGAATGATGTCGCCGACTTGGCTGGTTGGCTTAGAATAGCGCGCCCGGCTTTCATGACCGCACATGCCCCGATCTCCTCGAAAACCCATCGCGCTCACCAAGGCGGCCGCACGGCGAATCTGGCTCGGTGCGCAGCGGCTCGATACGCCCGCGCCCTTCGGCGGCGGACCCGATGCGACGCGCGCCGCGATAGAGCATCTCGGCTATGTCCAGATCCACACGATCAATGTGATCGAGCGTTGTCACCATCATATTCTTTGGACCCGCATCCCGGACTATAGGCGCGAACATCTGCACCGGGCACAGACGATAGACAAGAGCGTCTTCGAATATTGGACGCACGCTTTGTCTTATGTGCCGGCGCGAGATCTGCGGTTCTTCCTGCCTATGATGAATCGCTATCGGCAATCGCCGCACAGTTGGCTCGATTCGGTCAAGTCCAAGGACTTGCGCAAGGTCCTAAGGCTCATCCGTAAGGTCGGCGCTCTCTCGATCCGCGATATCGACGACGATGTGCTGGTGGAGAAGAACCACCCCTGGGAAAGCCGCAAGCCGTCGAAACGGGCGCTGCAACTGGCGTTTTTCACCGGCGTGCTGACGGTGAGCGAACGCGCCGGGATGCTGAAAACCTATGATCTGATGGAGCGGCATTTCGCTTGGGAGCAGCGGCCGAGGCCAGCGTCCGAAAGGCAGGTGCTGGACTACATCCTCGATCGCGCGGTGCGGTCTCAGGGTCTTGTCAGCCTCGATTCCATTTGCCATCTCGACGCCAAACGCAAGGCCGGCATCCGCGCATTGATCGAGCAGCGCGTGCGTCGCGGTCTCCTGGCGCCGGCCGCGATCGAGGGCGCCGGCAAGGTGGAGCATTGGGCCGAGCCATCAGCGATCGATGCCATTCCCGCTATCGATGAACACGGCGTTCATGTGCTGTCGCCGTTCGATCCGCTGATCATTCAGCGCAAGCGGCTCAAGTTGTTTTTCGATTATGAGCATCTCTTCGAAGCTTATGTGCCGAAGGAGAGGCGGCGGCTGGGATATTTCGCGCTGCCCGTGCTGGTCGGCGACCGGATCGTCGCCGCGCTCGATTTGAAGGCGGATCGCGGCAAGCAGGCTTTACTGATTCAAAAATGGACCTGGCTCAACCGGGGCTTGGCGCGGTCCCATAAGGCGCCGATCGAGGCGGCGCTCCATCGCTTCGAACGCTTTCAGTTCGATCGCTGAAGGCGGGCGTCCTTCCGCCGTCAGGGCGCGGGCTCGACATCCAACCGGGCGGCGATGCCTTCCAGATGCGGCGCGGGCGCCGGGTAGTGCGCCATCACCAGGGGGTCGTGCCCGGGGATGATGTGCCGGGGCGAACTGGCCAGCTTCCGCAGCGCTGCGTAGCCGCGATAGGTCAGATCCATGTCGTGGTAGAGGGGAAAAGTCCGCCCGGTCTCGAAGTTCTCGTAGTAGTGACTGACGTCGGAGGCCAGCACGACCCAACCGCGCTTCGTCTTCACGCGGACGCACTGGATGCCGCCGGTATGCCCGCCGACCAAATGGACGGAGACGCCGGGCGCCAGCTCCTCAGCCCCGTCGTGGAATTGCACGCGCCGCTCGAACACGTTCTTCACCATGGCGCAGACATGCTCGGCCGTGTAGGCCGAGGCCATGCCGTCGTGGCACATGCAGGGGCCGGTGGCGAAAACCATCTCGCGCTCCTGCAGGTGGAAGCGCGCCTTGGGGAAATGCCCAGTCGAGCCGGCATGGTCGAAATGAAGGTGGGTGATGACCACATCCTCGACTTTGGTGCAGTCGATGCCCGCCATGGCCAGCGCCTCGCGCGGCTCGTGGGTGATGGGTTGGTCGCGCGCGGCGGCTTCCGCCGCGTCATAGCCCGTGTCCACCACGATGGTGCGTTCGCCGTTGCGGATGGCCCAGACATAGAAATCGAGCGGCATGGGCGCATCGTCGTGCGGGTCGCCACGGTGGAAGTTCTGCCAGCGGAACCGCTTGGGCCAGGTGGCATAGCGGATGGCGAGGACTTCGTACTCGTCGTCGGTCATGGGCTTCCTGCTCGGTTGGCGGCGGCATCATGGCACTGGTTGCGGGGCTTGCGCGATCGGCGTGCGATCCGGTTGACTTGGTGCCTTGGACAAACCGGATGGGGGTGGCAATGCAGGCTTTCACGACGGACGAATTCCGCCGGCGCGTGGCGGGAACCAAGCGCCTGATGGCGGAAGCCGGCATAGACGCGCTGCTTGTCCTGTCCGAACCCAATATCTTCTATCTGACCGGCTATGAGGGGTTCTCGGACTATGTGCCGCAGTTGGCGCTGGTCACGGCGGACGACGATGCGCCGTGGCTGATCCTGCGCGAGATGGACGTGGCCTGCGCCACGCCGACCTGCTGGCTGCCAGAGGGGCATACCGTGCCCTATGCCGAGAAATTCATCGGTTCGCGCGACCGCACGCCGTGGGAGCCGATCGCGGATTTCATCGCCGCCAAGACCAAGTCGCGCCGCCTGGGCGTGGAGTTTTCGGCCAAGGGGTTCGGCGTCAAGGAGCACGCCACGCTGCTTCGCCACCTTAAGATCGAGTCCTTCATCGACGGCGATGGCCTGATTTCCAAGGTCAAGCGCATCAAGTCCGAGCAGGAGCTGAAGTATATCGGTGAGGCCGCCAAGGTGGTCGACCGCGCCATGATGCGCGGCGTAGAGAAGATCGCCGTTGGCGTGCGCCAAGCGGATGTCGCGGCCACGGTGATGGAGGCGTTGTGCGCCGGCACGCCGGAAATCCCCGGCAGCCCGGGCCGCCCACCCACCATGGCGCCGGCGCCGCTCTCGAACGCACCTCATCTTAAATGGACCGACGGCCCGTATCTGGACGGTACGCAGACGAATTTTGAAATGGGTGGGTTCCGTCACCGATATTGCTGCGGGCTTTCACGCACCGTCTATCTGGGTAAGCCGCCGGAAAAACTCACGCGCACCCATGCGGCGGTGATGGACGGATTCGAGGCCGCTTTCGCCATGATGAAGCCGGGCAACACGTGCGGTGCGGTGGCGGATGCGTTCCACAAGGCCTTCGATCCGCACGGCATCCGAAAGGAATCGCGCATCGGCTATTCCATCGGCATCGACTGGGCCGATGGCGGCGCGACCTTGCAGCGCGGCGATACGATGGTGATCGAGCCCAACATGATGCTTCACCTGATCGTGGGTATCTGGGAGCCCGACGACGGCTATGTCTTCAGCGAGACCGTGCGCATCGATGCGGACGCTGGCCGTTCGTTGACCACGGTTCCCAGGACGCTGTTCGTGCGCCCTGGGAGCTGAGGCCTAGGTCAGGAGATCAGTCCGGCAGGCCGGTGATCGTATAAAGAGACTGCAGCATCGTGCTCGGAACGGCCTGGGCGCCGAAGTTGGCGGTGAAGATGCGAACGATCTCGCCCGAACGGTAGATGTGGCTCAACGCCGTATCGACCGCGAGGCGGAAGTCTTCGTCGCCCCGGGGCAGCGCCAACGCGTAGGGCTCGATCGTCAGATAGTCATCGGACAGCAGCAGGTTGGCCGCCACAGGGCTTTTCATGAACAGGTATTGCAGGATCGCCCGGTCGGCGAAGTACGCGGAGATGCCGTTGTCCACCAGCATCTTCACGCCCTCGTCGTGGTTCTTGAGCAGGACGACGTCGGCGGTGATGTTCAGCCTGGTCAGCGTGTTGCGCAGGGCCTGCTCGGTCGTCGTGCCGCCGAGCACGCCGATCTTCCGGCCCGCCAATTCCTTGACGTTCTTGGGACCGTCGGGACGGATCATCAGGCTCGCGCCGTCCACGAATGTGGCTAGCGAGAAATCGACGATCTTGCGCCGCGCCAATGTTGCGCTGGTCGCTTCGCACAGGATATCCGCCTTGTTCTTTTGGATCGCTTCGAAGCGGTTGGTGGAGGTGACGGGAACATAGGTGACCTTGAGGCCAGGCAGGTTGAGCTGCTTGGCCATATCGGCCACCACGGCCTGGCACAGATTCACGATCAGGCCGACAGGCTCGGCGCCCGGGCCTTTCATGGAAAACGGCGGCGCGTCCTCACGGAACGCGATGCGGACGGTCTGCTCCTTCTTGATGCGGTCGAGCGCGCCGGCCGCCGATGCCTCGGATGCCAGGCTCGCCGCGGCGAGAAGCGCAGTCACCGCCAGCGCGGCGAATTTTCCAATTGCGTGTGTTCGCATAACCCATGACCCCTTGTTATCTGGCTTAACGGTGATCGCGCGACGCGCGGCCCCAAATCACACCGGCCTGGCCACCCACCCGTGGCGCGAACCGCGCCTTTACAGTGGGATCATACCCAATGGGCAAGGGCGCGGAAACTGCCGCTCCGCGGCGTCATCGAACCGTCACGCCGCGGCGGCGGGTCCGATCATGCGGTCGAGAATCCAATTGTGGATTTCGTTCAGCCGTACCTCGCCCTTGCACAGGCGCGGCATGCGCGCATAGGGCGAGTTGAGGCCGGCGGCTTGGCGCTGCGAAATCTCAACATCCTCGCCCACCACGATCTCGTTGCGGCGATAGTAGTTCTCGGCGATCTGCCGGAAATCGTCGCGCGCGATGGTGGTTTTGGGGAACAGCGAGCTGACCGTCAGACGCGATGTGGTGGGCGTCAGCGGCTCGGAATTGAAGACGAGCGCGCCGTCGTTGCCGAGCGTCATCATCATGCCCGGCCGCGCGGTCATGAAGTATGTGCCCTTCTTCCGGTCTTCGCGGATGTGTTCCATGGAAGGGAAGCCGTCATAGCCGGGGAAGGGCAGCAGCAGCATGCTGCCCTTGTCGTGGCCGACGAAGGTGGCTGTGACGTTCTCGCCGGCCTTGGGCTCGGCCACGCGCGTGCCGTGCCAGCGGGCCAGCGAATCGCGATGCACGTTCGGGATGTGCAGCGCGTCCATGTAGTTCTCGGCGAAGGCCTTCCAGTTGGCCTGCATGTCGTAGCTCTTGCGCCGGACGCAGATCATGTCTTCGAGCCGGTGGGACGCCAGGCGCTCGGGCACTTCGCCCAGATAGTTGGCCAGCGTCACCGGCGTTTTGCGGAACTTGATGAAGACGAAACCGCCCCAGACGTCGCAGGGCAGCTCGAACAGCGAATATTCATGCCGGTTGGAATCGTCGATCAGCGGCTTGTCGTTCGCGTCGTCGAACGCCGGCGCGCCCATCAGCTTGCCGTCCAGTGCGAAGACCCAAGAATGGTAGGGGCAGCGGAAGGATTTGCAGTTGCCCTTGCCGGTCGCGACCAGCGCGCCGCGATGCGGGCAGGTGTTGGCGAACACGCGCACTTTGCGGTCGCTGCCGTGCACCATCATCAGCGGCACGTTCATGAAGCTGAGCGTGTGGTAGTCGCCGGGATTGGGTACCAACTCGGCGCGCTCCAGCAGGTTCCAGTTGGGCCGGAACACGTGTTCCATCTCGGCGTCGAAAAAGCGCTTGGAGGTGTAGCACCAGAGCGGCAAGCCGTCGTGGCTCGCACCGCGCTGGCGCACGCCCGTGAAATGCCGCGGATTGAGCGGGTCGTCGGGTTCCAACACGCCGTAGTCGCTGCCAAGTCCGTTGCTGCCGTCGAGCATGGTCTCTGCTCCCATCGCGGGTCGGTGGAACTCTACCGGCCGGCCTAGGCTGGTGCCAGAGCAGCCAGGCGCAGCGTATTGAGCGCCACATTTTCGGCGGCTTTGATGCCGTCCACCCCGGCTGAAAGGATGCCGCCGGCATAACCCGCGCCTTCGCCCACCGGGTAAAGGCCCTGCGTGTTGACGCTCTGGCCGGTCTCATCGCGCGGGATTCGCACGGGCGAGGAGGTGCGCGTCTCCACCCCCGTCATCACTGCGTCCGCCATGGTGAAACCGTCGATGTGACGAGCGAAGACTGGCAGCGCCTCGCGGATGGCGGCGACCGCGAAATCGGGCAGGCAGGTGGATAAATCCGTTGGCGTCACGCCAGGGCGATAGGAAGGCACGACCGCGCCCAAGGTGGTGGAGGCGCGTCCGGCCAGAAAATCGCCGACGCGCTGGGCCGGGGCGGCGTAGGTGCTGCCGCCAGCGGCGAAGGCGCGCTGTTCCCAGTGCCGTTGGAACGCGATGCCGGCCAAGGGGCCGCCCGGATAGTCGGCCGGCGTGATGCCGACGACGATACCGGCATTGGCGTTGCGCTCGTTTCGTGAATATTGGCTCATGCCGTTGGTCACGACGCCGCCCGGTTCCGATGCGGCGGCGACGACGGTTCCACCGGGGCACATGCAGAAGCTATAGACCCCGCGTCCTGCCGCGCCTGGCGAAACGCACTGGTGCGCCAGCTTGTAGTCGGCCGCGCCCAGCAGCGGATGGCCGGCGAAGGCGCCGAAACGACAGCGGTCGATCAACGATTGCGGATGTTCGATACGAACGCCGATCGAGAATGGCTTGGCTTCGACCGCGACGCCGCGTTCGTGCAGCATGGCGAAGGTGTCGCGCGCGCTGTGGCCGATGGCCAGCACGACGTGCTCGGCGGCGATGGTCTCGCCGTTCTCCAACACCACGCCGCGCGTGCGGTGCGATCCGTCCGCGGCGGTCTCGACGAGGAGGTCCACCACCTTGTTCTGGAACCGGTAGGTGCCGCCCAGCGCCTCGATGGTCGCGCGCATGCTCTCGACCATGGTGACCAGGCGAAACGTGCCGATATGCGGTTTGCTGACGGTCAGGATTTCCTCGGGCGCGCCCGCCGCGACGAACTCCTCCAGAACCTTCCGCCCAAGATGGCGCGGGTCCTTGATCTGACTGTAAAGTTTGCCGTCGGAAAATGTGCCGGCGCCGCCTTCGCCGAACTGGACGTTTGATTCTGGATTCAGCGCCGACTGGCGCCAGAAACCCCACGTGTCCTTGGTGCGCTCGCGCACCACCTTGCCGCGGTCGAAGATGATGGGGCGGAAACCCATCTGGGCCAGGATCAGACCGGCGAACAGCCCGCTGGGCCCGGCACCGATCACGATCGGACGCTGTAATAACCCGTTCGGCGCGCGCGCGACCGGGCGATAGGCGATGTCGGGCGCGCGGGCGATCGTGCGTTCGCCGGAGTGTTGACGCAGCACCGCCGCTTCGTCGGCCACGTGGACGTCCACGGTATAGATCAGGGCAATGGCGGATTTCTTGCGCGCGTCATAGGCGCGCCGCGCCACGCTGTAGCTCAGGATCTGGTCCGCGCCCAGCTCGAGGCGGCGATGGACCGCGTCCGCAATGGCGTCGTCGCCGTGGTCGAGCGGCAGCTTTAGTTCACTCAGGCGCAGCATAACCGTGATTTTAGCATTGGTTCTTCGCCGCGCCACCGCGTTGTCGGTTTGAAGGCGGCTAGACCGGGTTCGTCAGCGGGCTTAAGACGGAGGATAGCCTGGTCGCGCGTGAAAGTGCGAAACGCGCCGCACGCTCCTCGCCAATAGAGGCGAACTCGCGTTAATCTGGCGCGCGCATCTCGAATAGGCGGGAGACACAGATGAACGATCCGATCGCTCAAGAGCCTGAAGACCTTCCTGAGTTCGCCGAAGAACTGACCGACGAGGCTCTCGATCGCACGCCTTCTGGGGCGGCGTAAAACATACGGTGTTGTCACTGGCTGAGGCTGGTGGCGCCCAAACAATAAAAAAAGACGTCGCAATCGCGCATGCAACAAATCCCCAACGCGGCAATAGTCTATTTTTGAGCCGACGCAACATAAGGCTTATATGAGGAAGCCACTAATTTCCCGTCAGGATGCGCCCCGACCAGATCGAAAGTCCCGTCGTAATCTGAATCAATGTACGAAACATCCCAGCGGCCGTCGCGATCAAGGTCAACGATAACCTCATCGGGTTTTCCATCGCCGTTATGGTCGATTAGAAGAGAAATCGGTTGTTTCTTATCATCTGGAGTCACTAACACCGCATCGAGCTTACCATCGCAATCAAGATCAAAAGACTTGAGCGTGGCAGTGCCGTCGTCCGATCGACCTTCGTATATGACCTTTGGCTTACAGGCTGCTGGATCGGCCTTACTGGAAGCAGCAATAGTGCGGCTTCCCGAGCGTGAGACAAATTTCTTAACGTCTTCAACTGATACGGCGAAGTTCAAGGCCTCACCCTTTGCCTTAAAAGAATTCACGCCGATAAGATGCCCACTATCGCTAATTAATGGACCGCCAGAGTTACCAGGATTAATCGGGGTCTGCGTTTGAATAACGTCTGCTTCGTGCTGCGGACCGGTTTCAGCTTGCCATTTATATCCTTTACGTACTTGGCTAATAATTCCTTTCGTATATGTCCAAGCCTCGCCAGTTGGATGGCCAATGGCGTGCACATCCGCCCCAATCTGGATTTCGGTGATATCCCCAAGTTCAATCGGCCGGGCATACGAAGGCACAGACGCTAATTTGACAAGTGCTAAATCGGCGACCTGATCGATCTTAATAACATTCGCTTGCATAACGTCGGCACTAGTGAGCTTCTTGCCATCGGCTTTTGGTTTAAAAATCACCCCCACCTTCTTGTTGTTATCGACAACGTGCCAGTTGGTGATGACCGGCCCCCACTGAGTGGTCCGTTTAGAATGTTAGTTGAGCATCGGTTGCTCGACCAGTGTTGAGCTTGGCCGGCCGGGCGCCCGGCAACGAGGCTGGTGAGGCCGGCCAGCTCAACACCTCCGGCGCCGGGGGCTT
>JAPLOM010000035.1:12194-99430 GCA_026400755.1 Alphaproteobacteria bacterium | reverse complement strand
ACGGCCAGCGTCGCGAAGAACGCGGCGTGGCGGTCGCGGGGAATGACCTGGGTCGAGACCGGCTCGACGGCGAGGCCGAGCTTCTTCGCGACGTGGGCTTCGACTCTAGGGTCGATGTTGGCGAAGGTGCCGACCGCGCCCGAGATGGCGCAGGTCGCGATCTCGGCTCGGGCCGTCGCCAGGCGCTCGCGGTTGCGGGCGAACTCGGCATAGTAGGTCGCGAGCTTTAGGCCGAAGGTGATCGGCTCGGCGTGAATGCCGTGGCTGCGCCCGATGGTGGGCGTACGCCGATGTTCCATGGCCCGGCGCTTGAGCGTCTTGAGCAGCGTGTCGATGTCTTCCAGCAGGATGTCGGAAGCCTGCACCAGCTGGACGGCCAGGCAGGTGTCCAGCACGTCCGACGAGGTCATACCCTGGTGGACGAAGCGCGCCGAGGGGCCGACGTATTCGGCCAGGTTGGTCAGAAAGGCGATGACGTCGTGCTTGGTTTCGCGTTCGATGGCGTCGATGCGCGCGATATCGAACTTGCCGCGTTTCCACACCGCTTTTGCGGCCGCTTTGGGGATCACGCCCAAGGCGGCTTGCGCATCGCAAGCATGGGCTTCGATCTCGAACCAGATGCGGAAGCGGTTTTCGGGCTCCCAGATCGCGGTCATCTTGGGGCGGCTGTAACGGGGGATCATGGGTGTCCTCGTGGCTGGCGGCCCCATCCTAACGGCGCCCTCCCAGACGCGGAAGCGCCGCGCTTGGACCCGGCCGTGCGCGGGCGTTAAGCTTTCCGCCTCGGGGAACAGGGGGAGACAATCATGGCGGTGCCCAAGGAACTCAAGACCGTCGCGGTCATCGGCAACGGCCTGATCGGCCATGGCGTGGCGCAGGTCTTCGCCGTCGGCGGCAAGGACGTGCGCCTGATCGGACGGCGCGCGGAAAGCCTTCGTTCGGCCATGGACAAGATCAAGACCAGCCTGAAGGGCTTCACCGCCCACGGCATCGTTAGCGCCAAGGAGGCGCAGGCCGCGTTCAAGCGCATCCGCCCGACGACCGATATGAAGGAGGCTGCCGCCGCGACCTTCGTGGTCGAGGCCGTGCCCTTCGAGCAGGAACTGCAGCTCAAGGTCTTCGAGGAACTGGACCGTATCTGTCCGCCGCCGACGGTTTTGGCCTCCTCCAGCGGTCAAGTGGCCAGCGAGCTGGTGACCCGCGTGAAACACAAGGAGCGCGTGGTGGCCGCCCACTTCTGGTACCCCTCGCAGATGATCCCCGCGGTCGAGGTGTGCGCCGGCCCGAATACGTCGCCGGACGTGGTGCCGTGGCTTTGTAAGGTGCTGGAAGAGGTGGGCAAGGTGCCCGTGGTGCTGAACCGCGAGGTGAAGGGTTTCATCGGCAACCGCATGCAGTTCGCCATGCTGCGCGAGGCCTGGGCGCTGTGGGCCTCGGGCGCCGCGTCGGCCGAGATGATCGACCGCGTGGTGAAGACCTCGTTCGGCCGCCGCGTGGACATCACCGGCCCGATCGAATCGGCCGACGTGGGCGGACTCGAGACGCTTTACAACTTCGGCGCCTGGCTGATGCCCGACTTGGACCGTGGCACCGAGCCGTCGGCCAAGGTGACCGCGCTGGTCAAGGCGGGCCACAAGGGCGCGGCGTCGGGCCGGGGCGTCTACGATTGGCAGAAGCGCGGCGACGCGCAAAAACTTCTCGGCGCGCGGATGGACGAGCTGTTCCGCTGGCTGGCCGCGGACAAGGATGGTGCGCGCAAAAAGAAGCCTGTGGCCTGGAAACCGGCGAAACGCAAACCCGCCAAGCGGACGATCAAGCGCAAGGCCAAGCGGGGTTAGTCGCCGCTCAAGGCTTTAAATCGACCGAGGCGCGGTAGCTGCCGTCCATGTAGAAGGGCACGGAGATGTGCTCATGGACGACTTTCCATGCGCCCTTGATCCGTTCGAAGCAGATCGTGGCGCGGACCCAGACATCCGTCCGCTCGCCGCCGGTACGGTCGCCTGTCAGATGGTTGAGGCTGTGGCAGAAGGCCGCATCGCCGCTGGTCGTCACTGTTAAGTCGCGGACTGCGAACTCCACTGGCCCGCGGAAGGTAGCGAACCATTCCTTCAAACCTTTCCGGATGTCGTCTGCCTTATGTTGAAGAGGCGGTGCTAGGTCGAAGGTCACGATCTCCGGTGCGTAGAGCGCCATGATGGCGTCCACGTCCTTGGCATGGGCTGCCTTGGTCCAGGCGGCTACCAGCCCGCGGATCTCGGCCTCGGCGCTCACGGTTTCTTTCCGTGGCAGCAGGACGAACCGCTATCCTCATAGCGGTCGTGGTGGCGCATCCAGTCCATAGTGCCGCTTTCGTTGCGGCCCAGAGGCGCCATGTCGAGATAGTTGTAGGCGGTGAGCAAGATATCGAGGCCGCGGGTATACGTTGAATACGTGTGAAAGATTTCACCCTGTGCGTTCTTGTAGAACGCGCTGAGCCCGGGCATCTCCTCGCTGTCGATCTTCTCCTCGCGGAAATTGTATTCCGCCTTGCCCTTGGCCATCTGCGCGGGCGTGAATGAGACGCCACAGTCGAAGTTGAAGTCGCTGCCGTTCGACGACACCCATTCGAAGCGCCAGTCCATGCGTTTTTTGAACGGCAGAAACTCGGCCAGTTTGGCGCGCGAGGCGACCAGCAGGGTCACGTCATGATGAGCCAGGTGCAGGTTGGCGCCATCGATATGGTCGGCCACGAACGAGCAGCCGGAACAGCCTTCCTTCCAGTCGGGTCCGAACATGAAGTGATAGACGATCAGCTGGCTGCGCCCGTCGAACAGCTCGGCCAGCGTCTTCCTTCCGCGTTCCGTATCGAAGACGTAGTTTTTCTCGACCTTGATCCAGGGTAATGCCTGGCGTTCCGCGCTCACCTGGTCGCGCAGGCGGGTCAGTTCCTTTTCCTTGACCAGGAGCGCCTTCCGCGCGGCGAGCCATTCGGATGGCGATACGGTCATATGCGGTTCCATGGCGTGCTCCTTCAGGCGGCGATATAGCGTTCAAGTTTGTCGAGCGTGCCGGACCAGCCTTCACGGTGGCGGTCTCGGGCGGGTTCGTCGGCGAACTGCTCGTGCGTCAGGATCAGGACCGTGCCGTCACCGTCGGGTTTCAACGCCACGGTCACCAGCGACTCGCGCTCCGGCATCGTGCGCCACGCCCAGGTGAAGACCAATTTTTCGTTCGGCACGAACTCTCGATAGATGCCGCCCACACCATGCTCCTCGCCGTCCGCGGTCGAGAAGCGGATCCAGAACCGACCGCCCAGACGCGCGTCGATCTTGGCCTCGTGAACGCAGCGCGAGTCGCCGGGGCCGAACCAGTGAACTATTTTTTCCGGGTCCGTCCAGGCGGCGAAGACCTTGGCCGGCGGCGCGCTGAGCCGCTTGCGGAGGCTGAGGCTTGGCTTGGTTTGGGAGCCAGCGCTTGGTTGGGTTTGCATGAATCCTCCTCGAGGAAAGCGGCCAAACGGTCGAGCTGTTCCGTCCAGAAACGCTGATAGCGGGCGAGCCAATCGAGCGCTTCGGCCATTGGCGCCGCGTTGAGGCGGCATGAGACGGTGCGGCCGGACTTGGTACGCGTAACGAGGCCCGCGTCCGACAGCACGTCCAGATGCTTCATGATCGCGGGTAAAGAAACCGGGAACGGCCGAGCCAGGTCGCTGACCGACACGTCCTCCGTCTCGCCCAGGCGGGCTAGCAGGGCGCGGCGCGTGGGATCGGCCAGCGCGGCGAAGGTGCGGTCCAGAGCGGCGTGTCTATAGTTAACCATAAGGTTAACTATAAGAATGGCCAGCTAGTCTGTCAAGACGGGGCTGGTATCTTATCGGTGCGCGCTGCCCCAGCAGCGCGTGGTCTGTGATCAGTGCCTGAGGCTTGACGGGTGTGCCGGTCTTGCGCGTCATGACGTCATAATCCCGGGGCAAAGTGGAATACGCGAGCGAGCGGAGAGAACCATGGCCACGATCACGACCAAGGACGGCGCCGAGATTTTCTAAAGGGATTTGGGCAAGGGGCAGCCCGTGCTCTTTAGTCACGGCTGGCCGCTGTCTGGTGATGCTTGGGACGGGCAGATACTGTTCTTGGGCCAGCAGGGCTATCGCGTGATCGCCAACGACCGCCGCAGCCATGGCCGTTAGTCCCAGACCTGGGACGGCAACCACATGGACCAGTATGCCGACGACCTGACCGAGCTGATCGAGACGCTCGACCTGAAGGACCTCGTCATGATCGGCCATTCGACTGGCGGCGGCGAGGTGACGCATTATCTCGGCCGCCACGGCACCAAGCGGGTGGCCAAGGTGGCGCTGGTCGGCGCCGTGCCGCCGCTCATGCTCAAGACGGCGGCCAATCCCGGTGGCCTGCCGCGCGATGCCTTCGACGGAATCCGCAAAGGTGTGTTCGACAACCGGGCCCAGTTCTACAAGGATCTGGCCATGCCGTTCTATGGCTACAACCGCCCGGGCGCCAAGCTGTCGGAAGGCATCCGCGATTCCTTCTGGTTGCAGGGCATGATGGGCGGCATCAAGGGCCAGTACGACTGCATCCGCGAGTTTTCGGAGGTCGATTACACCGAGGATTTGAAGAAGATCGACAAGCCGACCTTGATCGTCCACGGCGACGACGACCAGATCGTCCCCATCGGCGCCTCGGCCATGATGTCGTCCAAACTGGTGCGCGGGGCGACCTTGAAGGTTTACAAAGGTGCTCCGCACGGATTGGCGCAAACGCACCAGGACCAGCTAAACGCCGACCTGCTGGCCTTCATCAAGGGATAGGGGCGTTCAGACCCAGCGCCGCGGGATCGTTCCCGTGACGCGCCGTTCTTCGAGCAGGGCGTCGCCGACAAAGGCGCGGGCTTCGGCTTCATAGCGGAAGACGGCGCCCGTCGGCGTTTTCTCGCTCCAGATGCGGGTCTTGGCCTCCGCCCGCGTCTTCCATGCGCCGCGTTCGAGCTTTGCTTCGGACCGGGTGGTCATGGCATGGGAAAGGGGATCGTTCTCGAAAATCACGACCTCTTCTTCGAAGGTCTGATCGACGAGCAAGCCGTCTAGTCCACCGCCGAACACTGCGCTGCCGCTGTCGTAGTGCTTGCGCACCTTCATGCCTTTACGCCCACCGTCGGCAAAGGACTTGGCTTCGCGGGTGGCGGAGCCTTCGCGGATCGTGCGGATGGCCGGCACATACTGATCCGCGTTTACAAACTCCGTGTGGGGCGGTCCGATGAGGGTCTGGATGCGCCTGTCTTGATTCGGATCGTCGCGATCTCGACGTTCGTCCACAGCGTGGGGAAATAGTGGGGCGAAACGGAGAGGCGCACACGCCAGCCGCGTTTGAAGACGTGGCCCATGATGTTGAGGTTCGCCTTGATGGCGAACGGGCCGGGCTGAATTGGCTCCGGCTTTGCCATGTCGCCGCCCCGGTAGCACAGGTTGAAGAAGGTGAACGTGACGAGATGGGAAGCTCCCTCGGGGCTGACCTCGCAGAGGCGGATCGCCAGCGAGGCGACCGGCTTGTCGCATTCGACATTCAGTTCGACCCGGGGATAACCGAAGCAGGGCAAGTCTTCCGCTAAAGGCTCGCTGTCGAGCCAGATCGAGCGTTTGTCGTCCGCATCCGTGTCGGCCGGAAGATCGTCGTTGCCGCATTCGCCCCAAGAACTGGTCTCCAGCGCCGCGGTGCCCAGCATGATGTCCGGCTGAGAGACATAATCGTGAGCGGGCGCGTCCGTTTGCGGCGACAGGCGATTGCCGGGCCAGAGCGTGAAACGCCGCTCCTTCGTGCGGTTGGGCCAATTGTGGTCCTCCGCGACCCATTGGCCGACCGCGTCGAAGCCCGGATTACGGCCAGGCGGTCGCGATTCGCCCATCCACACCACCAGTTCGGGCCATAGGCGGGCGGGGTCGGGCACGATGCCCTTGAGCCAGCGGTCCCACCAGTTCTTGGCCACATAGCGCAGCCACTCGATGCGCGGGCCCGGATAGCCGCCGAAGGCGTATTTGTGACCCCAAGGGCCGAGCAGGCTGGAGACGGGCCGACCCAGCGCACCGAGGGCGCGCACCTGCCGTTCGGTCACGTTGCGGTATCCGTCCTGCCAGCCCGAGAGCGTGAAGACAGGCACCTTCACCTGGTCGTAATGGCCGCGTACGGCATCCTTCGCCCAATACGCGTCGCGCGTCTGGTGCTCGGCCCACTGCCTGAACCAAAAATCCATGGCGCGGATCCGTGCGCGCCATTGCTCGCGCCAACGATCGCCGACCACGATGGGGTCGGGCGGCAGGGTCAGCCAACCCCACATGTTGGACGGCCACTCCGTGTTGTCGAGCATCATGGCGCCGCCCATATAGTGGACGTCGTCCTCGAAGCGGTCGTCGCTGCCCGCGCAGAAAAGAATCGCCTTCAGTGCGGCAGGGCAGTCCCTCCGTGCCGCGACCATGAGCGAATTGATCGCGCTCCACGACTTTCCCATCATGCCGACATTGCCGTCGCAGAAAGGCAGGCGTGCGATCTGCTCGATCACCTGGACGCAATAGGACAATTCCTCCTCGGTATATTCGTCGGTGATGGCGCCTTCCGAATCGCCGGTTCCCTGCAGATCGACGCGGAAGCAGAGATAACCGTTGGCCGCGAACCAGGGGTACATCTTGCTGTCGCCGTACATCGTGCCGTCGCGGCGACGGTAAGGATTGAACTCGACGATGGCCGGGCATTTCTTTCCTTCGGCCGTGGCCGATGCGCTGTACCAGTAGTGACCGTAGAGGGTTATCGGCGCGCCGCTGCCGAAGCGCACGGCGAAGGGGATCACTTTCGGCAGCGGCACCTGGTCGAGTGTTACGGGAAGGTAATCGACCAGTCCGCAATCGTCCGCCAAAGCGGACCATGGGATGGACGGAAGCAGCCCCGCCGCCGTGGAAAGCTTGAGAACGTCCCGCCGGCTGATCTTCATGGACATGGCTTCTTCCCCACGGAAAGACCTGCTGCGCCTGGTGCGGCTAGAGCAACCCCAGCGCCTTGAAGCTCGCATGACCCGCGCGGCCGACGATGATGTGGTCGTGCAGCGCGATACCCAGCGCCTTGGCCGCGTCGGCCACTTCGCGCGTCATCTCGGTGTCGGCCTTGGACGGCGTGGGATCGCCCGACGGATGGTTGTGCACCAGGATGATGGCGGCAGCACCCAGCTCCAGCGCGCGCTTCACCACCTCGCGCGGGTAGACCGGGGTGTGGTCGATGGTGCCCTTTCCCTGCGCCTCGGTGCGGATCAGCGCGTTCTTGGCGTCGAGAAAGAGAACATGGAACCGTTCCGTCGTTTCGTGCGCCAGGGCCGTGCGGCAATAGGCCAGCACCTTGTCCCAAGACGACAGCGCGTGACGCCCCGTGGCGTCCTCGCGCGCCAGGCGGATCGCGGCGGCCTGTACGGTCTTGAGGGCGGCTACGGTGGTCTCGCCTACGCCATCGACGCCCATGAGCACGGCGGGCTCGGCCGCGATCGTGGCGGCAAAGCCGCCGAAGCGCGCGATCAAGGCCTTGGCGAGCGGCTTGGTGTCGATGCGCGGCTGGGCCAGGAACAGGACGAGCTCTAGCAATTCGTAATCCGCCAGGGCGTCCGCGCCGCCTTCCAGGAAGCGGGTGCGCAGCCGGGCGCGATGGCCTGCATGTCCGCCTTTTCCGTCCGGCCCGTCCTCCACGCACTTACTCCGTGTACTCAGGATTTTGTCGACAGTAGGCGCCTCGATCATGCGCATAATCGCGTGCGAAATCGCGGTGAAAATCTTGGTTCAAAAGGATTATCTGCTTTAATGTCCCGATGATAAAAGCGTCCGATCATTATACGCAGCCATTTCGGGGCGGGCCGCGATGATTAACAAGTCCGCCGATCCAAGAAGAAATACCGTGCGCGAACTCGCTTCGCGCCGGCGGGTTTCCGATGCGGGCATGGTGGGCGCACTCGTTTTCGTCGCGTGCCTGTTCGGCATCTGGATGCGGCCGGTGGGCCTCCTCGCGGCTTTTTGGCCGGCCAATGCGCTGCTGCTGGGAATCATGGTGCGGTATCCCAAGCTGGCGACAGAGTCCGCCTGGGCGGCGGCGGTTGCCGGTTATCTCGCTGCCGATCTTCTGGCGGGTTCGACAGTTCTGAAGGCGCTTTTGTTGACCACGGCGAACATCGCGGGCGTCGGTGTGGGTTACGTACTGTACGCGCGGGTCGACCTGGATCACTGGCGCCTGAGGCAGCCACTTTCCGTTCTCTACTTGGTCTTTATCACCGCTGCTGTCGCTACGGCGGCGGGGATCATAGGCGCCGTCGCGAATCCGATACTGTTTGGCGGTAGCGCCATCGACGGCTTGGCGCTGTGGTTCGTCTCGGAACTCGTGAACTACATGGCGGTTCTTCCCATGGTTCTCGCTATACCGTCTTTCCGGTGGCCGCCCGTCAGCCGATTGACCCAGATCACGCTTCGTGACGCCGTACCGGCGTTAGCCCTCATGCTCTCCTGCTTGGCGGGCTTGACGTACAGCGGTCCGGGCGCGATGGCGTTTCCGATTCCGGCACTGTTGTGGTGTGCCACCGCGTACAGCCTGTTCACGACGGCGTGTCTAACCTTGGTTTTCAGCGCATGGACGCTGATCGTCATATCGATGGGGTATCTGCCGATATCCCGCTACATCAGCGATGCGGACACGATTCTATCCATCCGCATCGCCGTGGCGCTGATCGCGCTCGCGCCTATCACGGTTGCCAGCCTTATGGCGGCTCGATCCGAACTCTTGCAGCAGTTGAAGGAAAAGAACTCAAAATTGGCCGAGGCGGATCAGGCCAAGGATCGTTTTCTGGCGATGATGAGTCACGAGTTGCGCACGCTGATGACTGGGGTTCTGGGCATGGCCGACCTTCTGATCGCCACCGGTCTGACCGGGGAGCAGGAAAAATACACCCGCACGTTGGCGCGCTCCGCCCGGACACTGCTGTCGCTTCTCAACGATATTCTGGACTTCTCCAAGATCCAGGCCGGTAAGCTGCAGATCGAGCGGGAGCCTTTCCTGTTGTCCGAAACCCTGTATGACGTCAGAGACCTGTTCGCCGGCGTGGCTCACGAAAAAGGCCTTACCCTGCAGCTGAGCCTTCCGCACGAATTCCAGGATGCGGTCGTCGGAGACCATGTGCGGTTGCGGCAGATCTTGTCCAATCTCATCGGAAACGCGATCAAGTTCACGGACAAGGGGCATGTCCTGGTCGATGTGAAGCAGGAGGCCGTCTCCGGCGGCGGATTGATTTTGCGGGTTTCCTTGCAGGACACCGGCATCGGCATCCCGCGAGAAAAGATCGATCGGCTGTTCCAGCCTTTTGTCCAGGCGGATGCCAGTATCGCGCGCAGGTTTGGCGGCACGGGGCTAGGCCTCGCGATTTCCCGCAATCTCGTTCAGGCCATGGGTGGTGAGATCGAAGTCTCGAGTATCGAGGGACAAGGAACCACTTTCTCGTTTTTCGTGCGCATGGAGCCTGACCGCGACGGCGCTTCGCTCGCGCGTTCGAGACAAGAACTTGGCTTCAAGCAGAAAAGCAAGGATATGGAGCCGCGCCGGATTCTTCTGGCTGAAGACAACGCGACCACCCGAATGCTCATTTCCACCATGCTAGCCCGAAAGGGGCATGAGGTGGACGCGGTGGAGGATGGCGCGTTGGCCGTTGCGGCCGCGAAGGCCAAGACATACGACATCATTCTCATCGACATGCATATGCCGGGCATGGATGGTCCCGATGCCATGCAAGCCATTCGGCGGAAGGAACGGGAGTACGCGAAGGGCGTTCGTGTTCCGATCATTGCGTTGACGGCGGATGTCAGCCTCGAGGGAAAGAAGGCGTATCTTCAGGCGGGCGCGGATTCCGTCGCCGGCAAGCCCTTGGACTGGGATGCGCTGTTCGCAGAAATGAAAAGGCTGATGCCCGAACCATCCGTGCCCGCGCCCTCTGAGGCGGCGGGTTCTGGCGGTGGCGGCACGTCTTCGGGCGCCGACCATGACATCGTCTGCGAGAAGACCGTCTCCGAACTCCGCGCCCAGCTGGGGAACGGCGTCTTCAAGCAGATCATCGATGCTTTCATCAAAGAGACGTCGGCATATCGTGTGGACATCGGGTCGGCCATCACGGCGGGCGATCTTCAGGCCGCCAAGCGCATCGCCCATGCGCTGAAAGGAGTCAGCGAATCGCTTGGCGCCCTGCGAACGGGCGCGTTGGCGCGGACTATCGAGCTGGATGCAAAGACGATCGCGGGCGCCGCTGCGATTCTACCGGCGCTCGTGGCGTCGATCGACGCGGCGCAAGAGATCATGATTAGAGATTATAAAGGCGCCGTTTAAGCCGCTCCACGCGTGTGGGGTTTTCGGCGCTCACTCCGTGTTGACGGGGACCAGGCTCGTGGGCGCGAAGCCGGCCAGGAGCGTGTCGACCGGGTTCGGCTTGCGACCGGCATCCTCGGCGGCCTCTTTCCGCACCACCGCGCCGCGAACCATGTAGGCGCCGACATAGCGGAACGGCTCCGGGGGAAAGCGCTTGTCGGGCTGCCCTTGCGCCAACGGGATCGATGACCACTCGTCCTTCCGCTCCAGCGCGAGGGAGGCCAGGATGCGCCCGCCGATGCGCGACGGACCCACGCCATTGCCGCAATAACCGTGACCGTAAAGGATGTCAGGGCAGTCCTCGAAAGCGCCGAAGAAGGGAAGGCCCGTGGGCGTGCGCGTCACGGGGCCGCGCCAGCTTCCCTCCAGCTTTACGCCCCTGAGCGCCGGATACACTTTGTGCAGCAGATCGGTCACCTCGCGCTCGCGCCGCGCGGGCTCGTCCCATACCGCGCCGACCTGGCCGCGAAAGACAAAGTCGCCGCCGCCCTTGGAGAAGTTGAGGCGTCCGTCCTTGGTGGTGCGCCCGCCAAAAACCAATAGGCGCGAATCGGAAAAGAACATACCGTCGCGCATGCCGATCTTCGCCAGAAGCTCGGGGATGCGCGCCGTCATCAACTGGTCGCTGGCCAAGGGCAGGATGGTGCGCCGGAAGCGCGGCATCTCCGCTGCCCATGCGTTCAATCCCAGGATGACGCGCTTGGCGGTAATGATGCCGTTCGGCGTATGGACGCGCGGTGGGCTACCGCGCTCCAGACGCGTCATACGCGTTCCCTCATGGATGCGAACGCCCTTGGTCAAGGCCACGCGGCGCAGGCCACGCGCCAGCTTGGCTGGCTGCAGGGTTCCGACACCGGGCTCGAACACCGCGCCGCGCACCACGGGTGATCCCGCGCGCGCCTGCGCCTCAGCCGTGCCCATCTCGACGAAGGGATGTTCGCCGGCTTTGTCCAGAAGATCGAGCGTGGGGCGCCAGACGTCGTCCTGAGCCGCGTTGTTCGAGGTCCACAGCCAGCCGTCGCGGCGCAGTTCGCAATCGATGCCGTTGCCGGCGCAGAAGGTTTCGATCTCGGCTACGTTATCGCGCGCGAGGCGGTGCAGGCGAACGGCCTCCTGGGTGCCGCAATATTGAGCCAGGATGGCGAACTTGGTCGCCCAGTCCAGCAGCACGCCCCCGTTGCGGCCCGAGGCGCCGTAACCGCAGTACTTGGCTTCGATCAGAAGGATATCAAGCGACGGTTCCAGCTCCTTGAGGCGCAAGGCCGTCCACAGGCCGGTATAGCCGCCGCCGACGATGCAGATGTCCGCGCGTGCGTCGCCCTCGAGGGGCGGGCAGGGGGCGGCGTTCGTCTCGGATTCAAACGCGTCGTCCAGCCACCAGCTCGGCTCTTTTGCCATGGTGTCTACTTCTTCTTGAGCGGCGTGAGGCCGGCGGGAGCCAAGCCTGCCAGATAGATGTCGATGGAACCGGCCTTGCCGCCGGCGGCTTCCTTCGCCTCTTTACGTTTGATCGCGCTGCGCACCATGTAAGCGCCGACATAGCGGATCGGTTCGGGCGGGAAATGGCCCTGCGGACCTTTGGCCAGGGGGGTCGCACTCCACTCATCGTCGAGATCGAGCGCAAGCGAGGCCAGGATGCGGCCGCCCAGATAGCAGGGGCCGACGCCGTTGCCGGTGTAGCCGTGGCCATAGACGACGTTACCGGGCAAGCGGCCGAAGAAAGGTAAGCCGGTCGAGGTGCGTTCCACCGGCCCGCGCCATGTCTCGGCGATGGGCACGCTGGAGAGCGTCGGATACCAGCGCCGGAACACGGCCTCCACATCAGAGGGACGTCGCGAGGGGCCGTCGAACTTCGTGCCGACCTGGCCCGCGAAGCCGAACTTTCCGCCGCCCTTGCCGAACACGATGCGGCCATCGAGCGTGGTGCGGTAATAGGACACGAGCATGCTGGAATCGGAGATCGCGACGCCCGTGGTCAGGCCGATTTCGCGCAGGCGGTCGGCCATGGGCGCGGTCGCGATCATGTCGGCGGAGACGGGCACCATCGTCCTGCGGAACTCCGGCCTCTCGGCCGCCCAGGTGCCCATGGACAGAACGATCTTGTTGGCCGTGACTGAACCGTTCGCGGTGCGCACGCGCGGCGTCGCGCCCTTGTCCAGTCCAGTCATGGAGGTGTTTTCGTGGATGGTCACGCCGCGCGCCAAGGCCGCCTTGCGCAAGCCGCGGGCAAGGCGCGCGGGCTGTACCGTCGCGACAGCGGGTTCGAAGATGCCGGCGATGTGGCCCTTGGAGGCCGCGCGGCGCTGCACTTCGGCCGGGGTCAGCGACTGGAAGGCATCGGAGCCGAGCTTTTCGTGGATCGCCACGATATCGGCCCAGGCGTCGTCCTGGCTTTGGTCGGCGGCCGTCCACAGCCAGCCGTCAGGGCGGTAATGCGCATCGATCCCGTTGTCGCGGCAGAACGTGCCGATGGTGCGTACTGCGTCCTGGGAGGCGCGTAGAAGGCGCAAGCCCTCTTGCGCGCCGCAAATCTTTACGATGGTCGACAACTTCGACGCCCAGGTCATGGCGAAGCCGCCGTTACGGCCCGAGGCGCCGCCGCCGCAGATGTCGCGCTCGATCAGGACGACGTCGAGCGAGGGACGCAGGGTCTTAAGATGGATCGCCGTCCACAATCCGGTGAAGCCGCCGCCGACAATGCAGATATCGGCGCGGCGGTCGCCTTGAAGGGGCGCAGCCGGCGCAAGGCCGTTCTCGGCGGCCAGCGCTTCCTTAAGCCAGAAGCCCCTGTGGGTCGTCATGACGCCCTCTGCCGCCCCCGCGGCGCTTTAGCCCGACGGGTATGGCGGGCTGTGCCAACCTTTCGGCGATTCTGTGAAGATCTCGCAGCCGGTCGCCGTCACGCCGATGGAATGCTCGAACTGGGCCGACAGCGAGCGGTCCTTGGTGACCGCGGTCCAGCCGTCGGAGAGGATCTTCACATCATAATGGCCCGCGTTGATCATGGGCTCGATGGTGAAGAACATGCCCTCGCGCAGAGCCAGCCCTTCGCCGGCCTCGCCGAAATGCAGGATGCTGGGCGCGTCATGGAAGATGCGCCCGAGGCCGTGGCCGCAGAAGTCGCGCACCACCGAGAAACGCTGACCCTCGGCATAGCTTTGGATGGCGTGGCCGATGTCGCCCAAGGTGGCGCCCGGCTTGACCGTGCGGATGCCGCGCATCATGGCCTCGTAAGTGACATCGACCAGCTTGCGCGCACGCACGCCAGGCTGGCCGACGTAGTACATGCGGCTGGTGTCGCCGTGCCAGCCGTCCAGGATCACGGTCACGTCGATGTTCAGCACATCGCCGTCCGCCAAGCGCTTGTCGCCGGGGATGCCGTGGCAAACCACGTGATTGACCGACGTACAGATCGATTTCGGGAAGCCGCGATAGCCGAGCGGCGCCGGGACGGCCTTCCGCTCGACGATGTAGTCGTGACACAGGCGGTCCAGTTCACCCGTGGTGACGCCAGGCACGACATGGGGCGTGATGAAATCCAGCGTTTCCGCCGCGAGGCGCCCAGCGCGGCGCATGGCGGCAAATTCCTCCGGCCCGTGCAGCTTGATGCGGTTGCCGAGGGGATGCCACGTCTCGTCCACGTCGTTGGTTGGGGAGGCGGATCGGGTCCGCTCGCCTTCCCTCATATCTTGGCCTCGTCGATCGGTAGGGGGCCGGCCAATTCAATGGCCTCGGGCCCGACTTTGCAACTGTAGCATAGTGCCTCCACGCCGCCCGCGCGCGCGGCCGCGAAAGCCGCGGCATAGGCGGGGTCGAGGTCGGCCGCCAGGCGAAAGCGGTCGCAATCCTCGCGCTGGACGATATAGAGCATCACCGCCCGGCGTCCGTCGGCCACCATGTCCTGCAGCTCGACCAGATGCTTGGCGCCGCGCGCGGTGACGCAGTCGGGGAACTCGGCGGCCGCGCCGTCGCCGCGCCGAAGATGGACGTTCTTGACCTCCACCAGACAGGGCGGCCGTCCGCCGTCCTCGAGCAAGAGGTCGATGCGCGAATTCCTGCCGTAGGGCACCTCTCGCCGGATCGTCTCGTAGCCGGCCAGTTCGGGGATGCGCTGTGCCCGGATGGCCTCTTCGGCCAGCGTGTTGGGCCAACCGGTGTTGACCCCGACCAGGCCGCCCGCGCGCACCAGCTCCAGCGTATAGGGCAGCTTCCGGCTTGCGGAACGGGCGGGTGACAGCCAGACCTCGGAGCCCGGCGTGTTCAGCCCCATCATCGAGCCGGGGTTGGGGCAGTGGGCGGTCAGCACCGTCCCATCCTCCAGGCGCACATCGGCTAGGAAGCGCTTATAGCGGCGCAGGAGAGTGGCGCGGACGAGGGGGTGGGGAAACCGCATGAGGTAGCCGGAAAGATGGTGCCGGCGCAGACAAAGAAAAAGGGCGCCACCCGAGGGTGGCGCCCTTAATCGATACCGTATTCGGTGGATTACTTACCGAACACGACCACAGCGCGACGGTTCTTCTCTTCGCGCTTCTGGGGACCGGTCGGGACCGCCAGGTCGTCCTCGCCCACCCAGTAGGTGGCGACGAGACCGGTGGCACCGGCGGCCTTCAAGGCCTTCGCGACCGAGTCGGCACGACGCTGCGACAGGCGCAGGTTGTAAGCCGGGGTACCGGTCGTATCGGTGTGGCCAGTGACGTTGATCACCGAGGGCTTCGCGTCCTTAGAGGAAGCGACGACCTGGTTGATGACCGACCCCATGTGATGGTGGATGTTGAACTTGTTCCAATCGAACAAGACCGTCCACGGGCCAGGCAGCTTGGCGGCCGGAGCCGGAGCAGGCGCCGGAGCCGGAGCAGCAGCAACAGGCTTCGCAGCCTCGACCGCGGCAATGGCGGCTTCGAACGCGGCCTTGCACTCAGCCAGCTTCAGAGTGTGGTAACCACCCTTGATCCAGCCTTCCACTTCGTGCTGCAGCCAGCAGTCATAGGCAACCTGAGCCTCTGCTGCCTTCTGCGGCGCCCACGTGGTGCCGCCAGCATTGAACACCGTCATCATGCGGCTATACGCGCTCTTGAGCAGCGGAGCCTGATCGGCGCGCATGCGAGAGGAGTATTCCGGATTGTTCGGATCGTCCGCAGCGGGGGTCTGACCCTTCGCGGCCATCATCGCCTTGTCGATCTGGAGCTCGGCAATGCGGATATTCATGAGCTGGCCAAGCTCATAGTTCACGGAGGCAATATAGCCATTATACAGAGCCGTCTGGAACGCGTTCCCCGACGGCTTCATCGCCTTGGCGTCCGCCAGGCGCTCTGAGGTCAGCGGACCGCAGGCACCGAGGGCGGTCAACAGAACCGCAGCGGCCAGCAACTTGAGCGTTCTCATGTGCATTCTCCTTTATCGCGATCTAGGCACAGTACGGAAAAAACACGGGCGCCGAGCACATTCCCCCGCTTGCGTCCGACGGCCATAACACTCCGAATAAACTAGAGGTAGTAAGGCTTTAACGCAATAGGCCCAGGTTTTTCTGCTCTGGCGTATTAGAAATGCCACAGTTGCCTGTTGCACTCCTGTCACCGCCAACGCGCATTATCGTCCTAAGTTCCTTGTTTTGAACACAATCTATCAATGATAATATTCCTAATAAGAGGTTTTGCCTACCGGCAAAGGATTCCTATTTTCACCCCGATCAGGGCCATCTATGCGTCCTGTAACGGAAAAAATCGATCCTGTTCCATTTCGCCGGCGCGCTCTCAGCTCTTGTTTTTCTTCAAAATGAAGGTGAAGTCGCCGGAACCTTCGTCGCCCGCATTTCCGATGGTGCCGTATTCGGGCTTTTGGCTGGAATTGTTCGCGACCGCGCGGGCCAGCGTGTTGAACAGCTCGAAAGACGTGATGTAGGGCGCGTTGTTGTCGTTCAGCGCCTTAAGGAAATAGTAGGCAAAGATCGAGTGCGCGCCGCTGCCGGAATCGGCCACCGGCTCGTTGCCGCCCGAGGTGATGACCTTGCGCGAGAAATGCCCGTCCACTTGCGCGAAGAACCGGTCTGAGTTCGGCGTCTGCTGAGGCGCGCTGCGGGTGAGCGAGCCGGAGAAGCAGGAATCGGCGACCACCAAGACGTGCTTCGCACTCATCCCGCGCAGGTTGCGGCGCAAGTCGGCGTTCGAGATCCAGGTGTAGTCAGCGTTGGGCAAGGCATCGACCGGCTGCCAAAAACCCTCGTTGGCCGCCTCGTCGATCTGTCCGTGGCCGGCATAATAGATAAGCAGCCGGTCGTCGGGCGTGAGCTTGGCGCGCAGCTGGCCCAGTTCGGCCAGGATCGTGTTGCGATCCGCGTTGAGCAGCACCTTCACCGCGCCATCGTCGAAGGCATAGCGTGTCTTCAGGGTCTCGGCGACGGCTTCCGCGTCGGCCACGGCCGTCTTCAAAGGCGGCAGCGCCTTATAGTCGTTGTTGCCGATCACGAGCGCATGGTTGCGGCCCTTTACGTTGGGTCCGTCGCTGGCCACCACGCGCACCACCATATCCTTGCCCACGCAGGCGCCCGCGGCGTCGCAAGCCTCCAACATGTAAACCTGTGTGCCTGGCTGCTGGGTCGGCACGTCGATGCGGAAGGCATAGCTGTTCCGGGCCACTGGCTCGGTGCCAGCGCGGGGCTCGAAGAGGGTCGTCGGCCGGCCGTTGACCTTGAGGCGTGGCACGCTGGTGTCGTTGCCGACCATGCCCTCGATGCGCAAGGGCTTGCCCACCATGGCGATCTGTTCGCCACTGGCGACCTTGATGATGGGAATCGTGGTGGAAACCGGTTTGATGCCGGCGACGTCGGCCCGGCTCAGCGCCTCGACGGCCGCCGCCGCCTTGGCACGCGCTTCCACGGCGTCCCTCCACGCGGCGCACTCGGGCGGTGCCTTCGCGCCGGGAGCGCCCGCCGGCGTCATGCCGTTGCAGAGGGCTGCGACCGAAACCTCGGGCCCCATTGTGTAGCCGGGCGTGGGAACGGTCGCGACGGCCTTCTTGAGGTCTTCATCGGCGGCCTTCAACGCCAGGCACTGGGTGCTGCTTTCCTGGCTCGTGCCGGCGCAGATCCCGGCGAAAGATTGCGCGCGTGCGACCGCCGCGGCGAGCGGAACGCTCGCGAGCGCCAAACAGGCGGCCAAGATAAAACGTCGGTAACGGAACATGGCAACCGCTCTCCAACCCAGGCGGCATGCGCAGATTAGCCATCCTTCGCTAACCGCGCCATGCTCGGCTATGATTGCCGTCACACCGCGCCAAGGCCCTCCCGAATGACCGACCAGAAGCCCGCGACCGCTGCCGTCCTGATCATCGGCAACGAGATCCTTTCGGGCCGCACCCAAGACGTGAACCTCAACTACATCGCCAAGGGGCTGGCCGGCATCGGCGTGCGCGTGCGCGAGGCGCGCGTGGTCGCGGATGTGGAGAAGGAAGTCGTGGATGCGGTGAACGCCTGCCGCGCGACCTATGACTATGTCTTCACCACGGGCGGCATCGGCCCCACCCACGACGACATCACCTCGCCGTGCGTGGCCAAGGCCTTCGGCGTCGCGCTCCACCGCCACCCCGAGGCCGTCGCGGCGATGGAGAAGGCCTATCAGCCCGGCCAGCTCAACGCGGCGCGTCTGCGCATGGCCGAGGTTCCCATGGGCGCCGAGTTGATCAAGACCTCGGTCACGGCGGCGCCCGGCTTCCGCATGGGCAATGTCTTCGTCATGGCGGGCGTGCCGTCGATCATGCGCGCTATGTTCGACGCGGTGAAGCAAACGCTGCGCGCGGGCCCGCCGGTGCTTTCGCGCTCGATTGCGACGCATCTGCCGGAAGGTACCATCGCGGCCGACTTCGCCGCCCTGCAAGAGACCTTTCCCGCGGTCGACATGGGCAGCTATCCGTTCTTCCGCCAAGGCAAGTTCGGCACCAGCCTGGTTTTGCGTGCGACCGACGAGGCGTTGCTGGCCAAGGCGGTCGAGGAACTGCAAGGCATGATCTCGCGTCTCGGCGGCGATGCCGTCGAAGAACCCGTCCCCTGACGGCGCCATGGCCGGCTCTACGCGCGCCGCGCCGTTCCTTCTCGTTCTCGGCATCGCGCTTTTCGTCACGCTGATCTTCCGCGTCTTTCCGTTCTGGAACGCGGAAGAGGCCGTGGCGGACGCACGCCTCGCGCTGCTGGGTCCGGTGACGGCCGAGCAGAACGCCCAGATCGCGCTGGTCACCATCACCGAGGACACGCTCGCGCTTCTGCCGTATCGATCGCCGGTCGATCGCGCGCTTTTGGCCGACGTGACCTTGGCGCTGAAGGCAGCCGGCGCGCGCGCCGTCGGTTTTGACATTCTGTTCGACCGTCCGACCGAGCCCGATAAAGACGAAGCCTTCTTGTCCGCCGTGCGCGGCGAAGGCGCTCCCGTCGTTTTGGCCTGGGCCGATACGTCCCTCGGTCTCGACGATGTCCAAGTCGCGACGCTTGAAGCCTTCATCGCTGTGTCGGGTGCGAGAGCCGCGGTGCCGGTGTTGGTCGTCGATGCCGACGGGACGGTGCGCCGCCTGTCGCCGCGCCAGCGTGCCGGAAAGCCATCCCTTCCCCTGGCCTTGGCGGAAGCGGCCGGCGAAACGCCGCCGCGCATCGAAGGCCGCATCTCTTATTTGCGGCCACCGGCCGACGGCACCGACACGTTCCTGGCCATGCCCGCCCATGCGGTCATTCCGCTTTCCCTGGCGCAGCCTGAAATGATGAAGACGTTGTTCGGTGGGAAGATCGTGCTGATCGGCGCCGACCTGCCGCTGGACGACCGGCATCGCACACCCTTCGCGGTATTGGGTGAGGAATCCGCCGGCCGCATGGCGGGCGTCGCGATTCACGCGCAGATGCTGGCGCAATTGCTCGACGGACGGCGCATCCATGAGGGTTGGTGGGTGGCCGTGATACTCAACCTTGTCTTCGCCGCCTGGGGCGCCGCCTGGGCGTTGGGCGAGCGCAAAGGGTGGGCCAAGGTGTTGGCCATGGTGGGCGGCTTGGTTGTTCTGTGGACCGGCGGCTTTCTTGCGTTCGCGCGGACGGCGTGGCTGTTGCCCCTGGCGGCCCCCACCGTGGCGGGCGTGCTTTCCTTTGGCGGCGCGAGCGTCTTGTCCGCGTGGCGCGAGCGCAGCGCCAAGCGTTTCATCCGCGACGCCTTCGCGCGCTTCGTTTCGCCGGAAGTGGTCAAACGGCTGCAGGCGGACCCTTCCAAGCTGGAGTTGGGCGGCGAGCGGCGCGCGCTGTCCTTCATCTTCACCGACGTCGCGGGTTTCACCACGCTGGCGGAGGGCCTGCCGCCCCACGAGCTGGTGACGCTGGTGAATCGCTATCTCGACGGCATGAGCCAAGTCGTGCTGGATCATGGCGGCACGATCGACAAATACATCGGCGACGCGGTGGTGGCCTTCTTCGGCGCGCCGCTCGACCAGCCCGACCATCCGGCGCGCGCGGTCGCTTGCGCGTTGGCCCTCGACCGGTTCGCGGAAGACTTCCGCGCCGCCCATCCGCGGTTCGGCACGACGCGCATCGGCATCCATGCGGGCGACGCCGTGGTCGGCAATTTCGGCGGCGCGGCGCGGATCGACTACACGGCCATGGGCGACACGGTGAACACGGCGGCGCGGCTCGAAGGCGCCAACAAGTTCTTCGGCACCCGCGTGCTGGTCAGCGGGCCCGCCGCCGCGGGCGCGCCCGGGGCGGCGCTGCGCCCGGTGGGCGAGGTGGTCTTCAAGGGCAAGAGCGAGCCCGTGCCCGTCTTCACCCCTGTGACCAACGTCACTGCGGCGGAGACGAAAGCGGCGCGTTATGCTCAGGCTTACGAAAGTCTCAAGGCCGGCGAGGAAGGGGCGCCCGCCGCGTTCCAATCCCTCGCCGCAGAAGACCCGGAAGACGGGCTGGTCGCGTTCCATCTGCGCCGTTTGGCGCGCGGGGAACGCGGCGTCACGATTAAGCTGGAGGAAAAATGATGCGTGGCTCGATTCGCGTAGTCGCCTGCGCCGTGTTCCTGGCTGGCGCCGTTTCACCCGCCTTCGCCGCCGACATCATGGTGGTGGCGTCCAATGCCCCGTCGGTGCCGACGGGACAGACGGTCGATTCCGCCGCCGCCCTCGATCTCGCCGCCGGGCAGCGGGTCACCTTTATCGCGGGCGGTGGCAAGTCGCTGACCCGCAACGGCCCCTACAAGGGCGCGGCGTGGGAAGGTGCTCCGCCCGCCGACAAGGCGTTCCTACAATCGCTCGGCAAGCTGGCCTCGGGCCAGGGCAAGGCGGGCACGACGCTGGGCGCCGTGCGCGGTGGCCCCCCGGCCGAGCCCGGCGATCCTTGGGCGCTGGATGTGAACCGCGCGGGCGATTATTGCGCGGCTACCGGTGCGCCCGTCGTGCTGTGGCGCGCGGCGCCCGAGCGCGCGGGCACGCTTTCGCTGGCCGGCATGAAGGAAGAGGGCAAGACCAGCATCGAATGGCCGGCGGGCGTCGCGACCGTGCCCTGGCCCACGGATTTGAAGCTCGAGGATGGCGCGGTCTATCTCGCCCGCATGGATGCCTCGCCCACGGCGAAGCGGATGGTGGTGCGCATGGTGCCCGGCAATCTGGCGTCCGACGCCCACCGCGCGGTGTGGATGGGCGATGCGGGCTGCACGGGCCAGGCGCGCCTGCTTCTGGCCGCGGCGGCGAACTAGCCCGGCGGCGGCTTCGGGCGCTTGCCGCGCAGGATCCGCTCGGCGATCAGCGCCACGGTCCAGCCGGCTAGTGGCACCAGGAAGATGTAATTATAGAGCGGGTGCGCGGGATCGAACTTCGATTCCTCCCACACATAGATCATCCATAGGGCGGTCGCGACCCACCCGATCCGCACCCATGTCGTCCGCTCGCGCCAGTTGATGGCCATGTTTTTCTCCGCCTTTCGGGCGTGCGGACTATAAACCAAGTCCCGCTTCCGGGAATGCGACGCCACGAATAGCCAAGGGCGGGCCACGCCTTTAACATTGCGCGCCGCGACCGGAGCCCCCCATGCCGCAGACGATATACGAGAGCACGCACAAGACCGTGGCCGAGCGCTCGCTCAATCCTCAGGAGCAGAACCGGGCGTGGTGGGAAGCCTTGCCCATGACCTATGCGGAATGGGACAGCGCTGAACGCCTTCCCAAGACCGCCGCGGATTTCGAAGCCATCAACCAAGCCTATCTGCACAGCAATCCCTGGATCGCGGAAAATGTGCGGTTCAAATCCTTCCATGACAAATGGGTGTTGGAGATCGGCTGCGGCGCGGGCAGCGCCACCTGCCTTTTCGCCAAGGCGGGCGCCCACGTCACCGCGATCGACTTGACCGCGCAGGCCGTTGCCATGACTGGTGCCAACGCAGCTGCCCAGGACCTCGCCAATGTCCGCGTTGTCCGTATGGATGCCGAAAAGCTCGATCTTCCGGATCGCTCGCTCGACCACGTGTATTCCTGGGGCGTCATCCATCACTCCAATGCGCCTCAGGTGATCTTCAACCACGTGGGCAGGGTTCTGCGGCCGGGCGGAGGCGGGCTCGTCATGGTGTATAACCGCAGCAGCCTACGGTATTGGATCAAAGGCCTGCAGTGGCTGGTTTTTAAAGGCAAGCTGTTCTCCGGTGAGACGATGGCGAGCGTGCAGCGCTTCTTCACCGACGGTTTCTTTCACAAGCACTATTCACCACGCGAACTTGCGCGCTCGCTGGAACAGGCCGGTCTTTCCGACGTCCGGCTAAGCTGCACGCATATGAATAAGAAGATGATCCCGCTTATTCCGCGTTTTCTGGATGAGTGGCTGAAGCGCCACTACGGCTGGTTGCTGATCGCGGAGTTCAAGAAGACATCATAATGCCCGGGTGGCGGGGCGCGTTGTCGCTTGGCCTTATGCTAAAGTGCGCGTCGTTGCAGGCGTGGCGGAATGGTAGACGCGGGGGCCTTAAAAGCCCTTTCTCGTGAGAGAGTGTGGGTTCGAGTCCCTCCGCCTGCACCAAGCCGTGGGGAGGCGGCGCGATGCGCTTCGAACGGTTCGATTTTCCCAATGGACGCGGCGAGACGCTAGCGGGCGTGTTGGACCTGCCCGAGGGCGCGCCGCGCGCCTTCGCGCTCTATGCCCATTGCTTCACCTGCGGCAAGGATGTGCTGGCGGCGGTGCGCATTGCCCGCGCGCTTTCGGCGCGGGGCATCGCCGTGCTGCGCTTCGACTTCACGGGCCTCGGCGGCAGCGGCGGCGATTTCGCCGACACCAATTTTTCATCGAACGTCCAGGACCTGGTCGCGGCCTCGGCCGCGCTCGCCGGGAAATATGCGGCGCCCAGTCTTCTGGTCGGCCACAGCCTGGGCGGGGCCGCCGCCATCGCGGCGGCGCACGCGCTGTCCAACATCCGCGCCGTCGCCACCATCGCGGCGCCCTGCGATCCCGATCATGTCCGAAAACTGTTAGGTGACAGCCTGGCCGCGATCGAGCGCGAAGGCGAAGCCGAGGTGCTGCTGGAGGGGCGGCGCTTCCGTTTCCGCCGCCAGTTCCTGGAGGACCTCGCGCGCCAGCCGATGGAAGATCATGTCGCCCATCTTGGCAAGGCGCTTCTGGTGATGCACGCGCCGCGCGACGAGACGGTGGGGATCGAGAACGCGACCGCCATCTTCTCGCGCGCCAAGCATCCCAAAAGTTTCGTCTCTCTCGACCTGGCCGACCACCTGCTGACCAATCGGCGCGACGCCGCCTACGCCGCCGAAGTGATCGCGGCCTGGGCCGACCGCTATCTGGACGGCACGGCCGCGCCGCGCGGCGCGCTTCTGGCGGAGGACGTGTTGCCCGAGGGCATCGTGCGCGTGCACGAAACGAGCGTCGGCCGCTTCCAGCAGGAGGTGCGCGTGGGACGGCACCGGCTTCTGGCCGACGAGCCCACGGCCACCGGCGGTTTCGACACCGGGCCCGACCCGTACGGCTATCTTCTCTCGGCGCTGGGTGCCTGCACGTCCATGACGATTCGGATGTATGCCGAGCGGAAGAAGATTCCGCTCGTACGTACGACGGTGGAGCTGCGCCACTCGCGCATCTATGCCGCCGACTGCGACGATTGCGAGACCAAGGACGGCATGATCGACCACATCGACCGCGTGATCCATTTGGAGGGCGATCTGAGCGAGGAGCAGCGCGCGAAGCTTTTGGAGATTGCGGACAAGTGCCCGGTCCACCGCACGCTGACCTCGGAAATCCATATTAAGACGGTGATGGCGAATGGATGATGAGGACGTTCAGGATTTCAGAAACTTAGACAACATGGCGTCGAACGACGCGTTGAATTTTTTTATAAGCCAACATTTGCAGATTGAGGCGTCTATCACGCGCCTTATCGAATCACACATGATAAGGCCAGACCTGTTAAAAATTGATCGATTGTCCTTTGTACAGAAGGTTCGTGTTGCCGCGGCACTGGGATTATTCCCCGCCGATTTTACTAAGCCGATTCTGCTTTTGAATTCGATTAGGAATCGATTTGTTCACCAGTTAACCGCCGAACTACTACCTTCCGATGGGAAAGACTTTTTCGCTTCACTAAGTGAGAATCTCAAATACCGAATGGTCGAATTGTGTAAAGAGCGGAAGGTGAAATATGACCCCCCCCCCCCCCGTCAATTGTAATCTCGTGCAGTTGGATGCACGGATTTCTAGATGCTTGTTTCGACGTTTTTGTCGAAGCGAAAAAGAAAGCGCCAACGAAAGTACAGACGATAATCGAAAGTCATAGTCGGGGTTTCTCTGGCCCTCGACCAAAAGCGCGTGATTAGGTAGTCAGCGCACCAGGTCTTGATACTCTGGGTGGGCGCGGATGAAGGCGGCAACGAAGCCGCAGCGTGGCACCACCTTGCGGTTGCTGGCGCGGATCAGATCAAGCATGCCGCGAACGAGCTTGCTGCCAAGTCCGCGTCCGTTGACCGCGGCCGGTACTTCCGTATGGTTGACCACGACGACCGATTCATCGGCACGGTAACTGGCGAAAGCCACACCGCCCTCTACATCCATCTCGAAACGGCTGCGCTGCGTGTTGTCGCGCACGCTCATGTCATGCGCCGGCACGCTTCTTGAGGCGCATGGCCAGGCTCACCATCGTCACGCCGAACAGCAGCGCGAAGATGCCGATCCACCAGGCGAAGGCGACCGCGGCTGCGCCCGGCCAGACGAATAGAACAACACCGAAGACGATGGCTAGGACGCCCAGGAGTCCAAGCAAGAACTCCCCCTGCGCGTTGCCACGCATACGCACGGCCGCTACCACCAGGAATCCGCCCGACAGCAAGGCCCAGGCGCCGACGATGTAGACGATGGCGACGATGGTCTGGTCCGGCCAGATCGCCGCTAGGATCGCGACCAAAATGTTGAGCGCGCCTTCGAAGAACAGCGGCATGGACCGCCCGTGCCGCTCGGCCGCGCGGATACCCGCGACGACGGCCAGGATGCCGCCTAGCAGCATGTAGGCCGCGAACAGAAGCATCAGCGTCGTCAGCGTGACGTCGGGCATGAACAGGGCGATCAGGCCGAACAGGATGGCCAATCCGCCGCGCAACGCGAGCGCCCACCAATTGTTGGCCAGGCGCGATCCGAGATCGGGATTCATGTCGTTCCTTAATAGTAGCCGCGCGGCACGATCCGGCGGGATGCCGGACCGCGCCGTCGTGTCCTAGTGCGCCATGAAGACGGGCATCTCCGCCGCGGCCAGGATCTGACTGGTCGCGCCGCCGAAGATCATCTGGCGCAGGCGGCTGTGGGTATAGGCGCCTTTCACCATCATGTCGGCGCCATGGGCCGCGGCTTCGGCCAGCATGGCCTCGCCCGGCGGACGCCCGCCGTCCTTGGCGTCGAAGACTTCGACCGGTATGCCGTTGCGCGCCAGGTTGCGGGCCATGTCGGCGCCGCTCGGGCCGGGCACGAAGGCGCCCTCGATGGTCACCACCGTCACCTTCCGCGCACGCAAGAGAAACGGCATGGCGAAGGCGATGGTACGTGCCGTCTCGGTCGAGCCGTTCCAAGCGATGCAGACATTGTTGCCGAGGGCTGCCGGCGCGTGGGGCGGCGCGATCAAGAGCGGACGGCCGCTTTCGAACAGGGCGGCTTCCAGCGTGCTCATGGCCGGCGTGGTCTGGCCGCGCACGGGCCGTCCGACGACAATCAAGTCGTAGGAGCGCCCGCGGCTGCCAACCGCGTCGTCGCCGGGCGAGGTTTCCTCGATCCAGCCATAGTTCGGCGCGTCGGCCACCGGCGTTGGGCCAATGCCCTTGGCCCGCATGAATTCATTGAACAGGGATTGCGCGCGCTCGGTTCGCTCGCGGTCCTGGCGCTCGAAGCTTTCCACCAGGTCCGGGGTCGCGGCCACCAGGCCCGCGGCGCCCGCGGCCACCACGCCCGGAAGCGCGGGGCGCACGTGCAGGCCGTCGACCTGCCCGCCGAAGCGGCGCGCGGCCAACAGTGCTGTTTCCAGCATCGAGGGCAGAACAGTGCTCTCCTCGACGGGTACCAGGATCGTTTTCATCTGTCGTCTCCCTTATTGGCCCCGTACATTATTCATCATAGCGGTGGAACGGCTCAGGTCGAGCCGAAAGCGGCACGGGACAGGCCGCGAAAGGGGAGGACATGGCGGACAAAAAGCCCAAGATCCGTGTCATCGAGACGCGCGACTGCATGCGCATGCCTGCATTCGGCATCGGCACGTGGCGCATGGGCGAACCCGCGGGTCATAAGAAGGATGAGATTGCGGCGATCCGGCTGGCCATCGACCTGGGCGTCACGCTGATCGACACGGCCGAGATGTACGCCGACGCCGAGACGGTGGTGGGCGAGGCCATCAAGGGGTGGCGCGATGGGCTGTTCATCGTCAGCAAGGTTTTGCCGTTCAACGCCTCGCGCAAGGGCACGGTGCAGGCGGCGGAGCGAAGCCTGAAAAAACTCGGCATCGACTGCATGGACCTCTATCTCCTCCACTGGGAGGGCTCCTATCCGCTCGAAGAAACGCTCGAGGCGTTCGAAAGTTTGCGCGCGGCGGGAAAAATCAGGCATCACGGCGTCTCGAACTTCGACACGCGCGCGATGGCGGATGCGGAGGGGCTGAAAGTGGGCAAGAAAATCACCTCGAACCAGGTTATGTACAATCTGGGCCGGCGCGGCATCGAGCGGAACCTTCTGCCCTGGTGCCAGAAACATCAGGTGGCGGTGATGGCTTATTCACCGCTGGATCAAGGCTCGCTGCAATCGACGGGCGCGCTCGCATCCGTCGCGCGGCGGCACAATGTCGCGCCAGAGACCATCGCCATCGCCTGGACCATGCGCGATCCATGGGTGGCTTCGATCCCGAAAGCATCGAACCCGGATCACGTGCGTGCCAACGTCGCGGCGGCGGGCATTACCCTGACGCCGGAGGACCTGGCCGAACTCGACCACGCTTATCCGCCGCCCAAGCGCGACGTGCCGCTGGATATCGTGTAGCCGTGTTCGCGTTTCATGAAATCCCCCTCCCCAACGAGGGATGGGTAAGGGGAGGGGGTAAAGTGAAGATCGTCATTTGGGTGGCTTGCGCCGCCAACCCCTTACCCGCTCGCTTCGCTCGCACCCTCTCCCTCGTAGGGGAGAGGGTTGTGCGGGATGGTTGCTGACTCATGGCCGAATACGACGCGCTTCTGAAGCCGCTGAAGCTCAAGCACCTCACGATCCGCAATCGGATCATGAGCACTGCGCATGCGCCGGCTTATGGCGACGACGCCATGCCCGGCGAGCGGTACCAGCTCTATCACGAGGAAAAGGCCAAGGGCGGCATCGGCCTGACGATGTTCGGCGGCTCGTCCGTCGTCTCGCCCGATTGCCCGGCGGTGTTCGGCCAGTTGGACGTTTCCGGTGACCGGGTCGTGCCGTACCTGAAGCAGATGTCGGAGCGCGTGCACCGCCACGGCGCGGCGCTCATGTGCCAGATTACCCACATGGGCCGCCGCGCGCGTTGGGACGTGGGGCCGTTCCTGATTCCGGTCGCGCCGTCGCCCGTGCGCGAGCCCGAGCACCGCACCTTTCCGCGCACGATCGAGGATTGGGACATACGGCGCATCATCGGCGACTTCGCCCAGGCCGCGCGCCGCTGCCGCGAAGGCGGCCTCGACGGAATTGAACTGTCCTATTCGGCCGCGCATCTGATCGCCCAGTTCTGGTCGCAAGGCATCAACAAGCGCACCGACGAATATGGCGGCTCGCTCGACAACCGCATGCGCTTCAGCTTCGACGTGCTGAAGGCGGTGCGCGCCGAGGTCGGTGACGATTTCATCGTCGGCGTGCGTTTCTCGGCCGACGAACTGAAACAGGACGGCATCAGCGCGGAAGAGGGGCTGGAGATCGCCAAACGCCTGGCCAAGTCGGGCCTGGTCGACTTCATGAACGTGATGCACAGCCAGGCAACGGATTATCTGTCGCTGGCCACGCTGCAGCCCAACATGGCGTTCCCTATGGCGCCGTTCCTGTATCTGGCCAGCGCCATCAAGGCCGAGGTCGATCTGCCCGTGATGCACGCCGGGCGTATCGTCGACCTGGCCACGGCCTCGCGCGCGGTGTCGGACGGGCATGTCGACATGGTGGCCATGACGCGCGCGCACCTGGCCGACCCGCATATCGCGCGCAAGCTGACTGAGGGAAAACCGGACGAGATCCGCCAGTGCGTCGGCGCCAGCTATTGCGTCGACCGGCTGCTGATGGGCGGCGAGGCGCTGTGTATCCAGAACCCGGCCACGGGACGCGAGAAGATCATGCCGCACAACGTGCCGCGCGGCGTGGGCGGCAAGCGGGTGGTCGTTGTGGGTGGCGGGCCGGGCGGACTGGAGGCCGCGCGCGTTTCCGCCGAACGCGGTCATAAGGTGGTGCTGTTCGAGGCGGCGAAACAGGTGGGCGGCCAATTGAACGTGGCCGCCAAGGCGCCGTGGCGCGAGCAATTGACCGGCATCACCCGCTGGCTGGAACAGCAGGTCGGCAAGCTGGGCGTCGAGGTGCGTCTTGGCACGGCCGCCACGGCGGATGCGGTCGTGGGCGAAAAGCCGGATATCGTGGTCGTCGCGACTGGTGGGCGCCCCAACAAAGGCGAGATCGGCGGCGGCGAACACGTCATCTCGACCTGGGACATCTTGGAAGGCCGCATCGCGCCCGGCGCCAACGTGCTTCTGTTCGACGACCATGGCGGCCATCAGGGGCCGTCGGTCGCTGAAATGATGGCCGGCCGCGGCTCGCAAGTGGAATTGGTCACGCCCGAGCGGCAGATCCTGCAGGAGATCGGCGGCACGAATTTCCCGATCCATCTGCGCGAGCTTTACAAGAAGGGCGTCGTCCTGACCCCTGACACGCGCCTTCTGTCCGTCTATCGCGAGGGCAACGGCTTCGTCGCCGTGTTGCGCAACGAATACACCCACGCCGAGGAAGAGCGCGTCGTCGATCAGGTGGTGGCCGAGCATGGCACGCTGCCCAACGAAGATCTGTATTTCGCGCTGAAGCCGCGTTCGACCAACCTGGGCGAGGTCGATCTGGGGGCGCTCACGGGCAACCGGCCGCAGGCGCTGGTCAACAACTGGGACGGCGCGTTCCAGCTCTTCCGCGTCGGCGATGCGGTGGCGTCGCGCAACGTCCATGCGGCGATCTACGACTCGCTGCGCCTGTGCAAGGAATTCTGAGCATGGCCCAGTACGATGCGCTGCTGAAGCCGCTGAAGATCAAGCACCTGACCATCCGCAACCGGGTGATGAGCACCTCGCACGCGCCGGCCTATGCCAAGGACGCGATGCCGCAGGAACGTTACCAGCTCTATCACGAGGAAAAGGCCAAGGGCGGCATCGGCCTGACCATGTTCGGCGGCTCGTCCACGGTGTCGCCCGACTGTCCGGCGACCTTCGGCCAGTTGGCCGTGACCGACGATGCGATCATTCCGCATTTCCAGTCGTTCTCGGAGCGCGTGCACAAGCACGGCGCGGCGCTGATGTGCCAGCTGACCCACATGGGCCGCCGCACGCGCTGGGATTCGGGCGACTGGCTGGCGCCGGTGGCGCCCAGCCACATGCGCGAGCCCGAGCACCGGTCGTTTCCGAAGGCGATGGAAGATTGGGACCTCAAGCGCATCATCCGCGACTTCGGCCAGGCTGCGCGGCGCTGCAAGGAAGGCGGGCTGGACGGGATCGAGTTGTCCTATTCCTCGTCGCACCTGATGGTCCAGTTCTGGTCACCCTACAGCAACAAGCGTACCGACGAGTACGGCGGCAGCCTGGAGAACCGCATGCGCTTCAGCATGCAGGTGCTGGAGGAGGTGCGCCGTCAGGTCGGCCCGGACTTCATCGTCGGCGTGCGCATCGTCATGGACGAACTCATTAAGGATGGGCTCGATCAATCCGAGTGTATGGAAATCGCCAAGACGATCGCCAAGTCGGGCATGGTCGATTTCATGAACGTCATGCACTCGGCGGCCAAGGACTATCGCGCGCTGGCCGTTCTGATGGCCAACATGGCTTTTCCGGTCGCGCCGTTCCTGTATCTGGCCAGCGCGCTGAAGGCTGAGGTGGATATTCCGATCTTCCACGCCGGGCGTATCTCCGACCTGGCCACCGCCGCGCGCGCGGTGGAGGAAGGTCATGTCGATATGGTCGCCATGACGCGGTCGCACCTGACCGACCCGCACATGATGCGCAAGCTGGTCGAGGGGCGCGTGGACGACGTGCGCCAATGCGTCGGCGCCAATTACTGCATCGACCGCATCTATGTCGGTGGCGAGGCGTTGTGCATCCAGAATCCCGCGACGGGACGCGAAGCCACGATGCCCCACGTCATCGCCAAGGCGGAACGGCGGAAAAGTGTCGTGGTCGCGGGCGCGGGCGTGGCCGGCATGGAGGCCGCGCGCGTTGCGGCCGAGCGCGGCCATCGCGTCGTGCTGTTCGAGGCGTCGGATCGCACGGGCGGCCAGGTGAACGTGGCGGCCAAGGCGACGTGGCGCGAGCCTTTGTCCGGTATCACCCGTTGGCTCGACGGCCAGGTGCGCAAGCATGGCGTGGACATCCGCCTCAACACCAAGGCCACGGCCGACGCGGTGCTGGCGGAAAAGCCCGACGAAGTGGTGGTGGCCACGGGCGGGCATGCCAACAAGGGCGCGTTCGAAGGCTCCGAATTGGCTGTCTCGACCTGGGACATCCTGGAGGGGCGCGTGGCGCCGGGCGAAAACGTGCTGATGTTCGACGACCAGGCCGGCCATGCCGGACCATCGACGGCGGAGTTCATGGCGGCGCGCGGCGCGCAGGTCGAGCTGGCCACGCCCGAGCGCTATGTCGGCGTCGAGTTCGGCGCGACCAACCACCCGATCCATCTGCGCGAGCTGTACGGCAAGGGCGTGGTCATCACGCCCGATATCCGCCTAATGAAGGTCTATCGCGAGGGCAACCGGCTGGTGGCCGTCCTGCGCAATGAATACACGCATCAGGAGGAAGAGCGCGTCATCGACCAGGTGGTGGCCGAGCACGGCACACTGCCCAATGATGACCTTTACTATGCGCTCAAACCGCTATCCTCGAATCAGGGTGAATTGGATTTGCGTGTGTTGGCGCAAGGCCGCGCCGAGACGCCAGTGAACAATCCATCCGGTACGTTCCGCCTGTTCCGCGCGGGCGATGCCGTGGCGTCGCGCAACATCCACGCCGCGATCTATGATTCCCTAAGACTCTGCAAGGATTTCTGACATGGCCCGATCGAAATACATCTCCATGGACGGCAAGCTCGTGCCTTACGAGGACGCGCGCATCCACGTCCTGTCGCCCGCGCTCAAGTACGGCGCCAACGTCTTCGAGGGGCTGCGCGCTTACTGGAACGCGGATCAAGGCGAGCTTTATGTCTTCCGCATGCGCGAGCACATGGTCCGCCTGGAGCAGGGCATGAAGATCATGCGCTACAAGACGCAGAGCTCCGTCGAACAGTGGGAAACCTGGCTGCTCGACATGATCCGGGGTAACGACCACCGCACGGACTGCCACCTGCGTTTCACGGCCTTCGTCACGGGTGAGGGTTTCATGGACGCGGTCGAGCCCGTGGTCTTCGTGGCTTCGGCCGAGGAGCGGCCGGCCAAGTCGCTGGAGCAGAAGGCGGTGACGGCCCAGGTGGCCACGTGGCGGCGCATCGACGATTCGTCCATGCCGCCGCGCGTGAAGACGGGTGCCAACTATTCCAACGCCCGGCTTGGCCTGCTGCAGGCGCGAGCCGACGGCTATAACGAGGCCATCTTCCTGACTCAGGCCGGCAAGGTGGCCGAGGGCGGCGGCGCATGCCTGATCATGGTGCGCGATGGCGTGCCCATGACGCCGACGGTCACGGGCGGCATCCTGGAAAGCGTCACGCGCGCCAGCCTGCTCTCGCTGTTCCAATCCAAGCTGGGGACCAAGGTGGTCGAGCGCGATATCGACCGCACGGAGCTCTACGCCGCGGACGAGCTGTTCTTTTGCGGCTCGGCTTACGAGATCACGCCCGTCACGGGCGTGGATCGGCTGCCTGTCGGCACGGGCGAGATCGGGCCCGTCACGAAATCCCTGTGGAAGGTCTTCGAGGATGTCGTGCGCGGCCGCGACAACAGCCATCCGGAATGGCGCGTGCCCGTCTTCGGCGGCCGTAAGGCATAGGAACAGGCATGACCCTCGGCTTCGTCGGCACCGGCCACATCACGGTGGCCATGGTGGAAGGCCTGTGCTCGGCGCCTTTGCTGGACGAGCGCATCGTGGTCTCCCCGCGCAACGCCACGAACGCGGCGATGCTGGCCAAGCGTTTCGCCAACGTGGCAGTCGCGGCCGATAACCAGAGCGTGGTGGATGCCAGCGACATCGTCTTTCTGGCCGTGCGCCCGCCGGTGGCGTCCAAAATCGTGGGCGGCTTGCGCTTTCGCCCCGAGCAGACGGTGATCTCGCTGGTGGCGCTGCATCCGCGTGAGGAGATGCGTGCGCTGACCCAGCCGGCGGCGGTGCTGGTGCGCGCCGTGCCGTTGCCCTCGGCCGCGCGGCGGCTTGGTCCCATCGCCTATTTCCCGCGCAACGACGACGTCGAGGCGCTTCTGGCGCGCATCGGCACGCCCGTGGCGGCGCCGGACGAAGCCGCGTTCCACCGGCTTTGGTCGCTGACCGGCTTGATCTCGCCTTTCGCCGCCCTGATCGAGGAATGGCAGGGCTGGGCCGAGGCGGGCGGGGTGGGGCATGAGGCCGCCGAACAATATGTGCGCGCCTTCATCCATTGCTTGGCTGTCATGGCTCAAAACCTCCCGCCTGCCGAACTGGCCCGGCGCGCGGCTACGCCTGGCGGCATCAATGAGCAGGCGCTGCGCATCTTGCGCGAGGCGGGCGGGCTCGCGCCGTTCCGTCAGGCCCTCGACAGCGTCTTTGCGCGCATGAACACGCCCAAGCCGCGGTGATCCCATTCCAATAGGGATGGGTTGACCGGCTCGGCGGTTCGGATCGCATAATCGTGCGATCCACGACGAAGAGGCCGCCATGTCGAAAATCATCGTGATCGGTTCGGGTGTCATCGGGCTCGGCTGCGCCAGCTATCTGACGCGTTTCGGCCACGAGGTGACGTTAATCGATCGGGTCGAGCCAGGCCGCGCCACCTCCTACGGCAACGCGGGCGGTATCGCGAACACGTTCGTGGCGCCGCTGGCCATGCCCGGCCTGATGAAGAAATACATTAAATACTACTTGGACCCTGAAGGGCCGGTCTCATTCCGTTGGTCGCATATGCCGGCACTGTTGCCGTTCATGTACCAGTTCTTCCGCAACTGCCGGCCCGAGCGGGTGAAGGAATGCAGCGAGGCGCTGGCCGCCTTCATGCCGCCCGCCTACGAGGCGTGGGAGCCGTTGTTCAAGGACGCCGGTCTGATGCCGCTGGTCCGGCACAATGGCGGGCTCTGGGTCTACAAGGACGACGCGACGCTCGATAAGGACATGCCGTTCTGGAACAGCCGCCGCAACGCGGGTCTGGAGTTCCACCGGCTCAACGACGACGAGCTGCGCCAGTCGGAGCCCGCGGTCTCGCGCGACTGGAAGGCGGCCGTGCTGGAACCAGACTGGCATTCCGTCGCCAACCCCTTCGACATCTCCGCGGGCCTCGCGAAGCATCTACGCGAACGGGGCGCCAATTTCGTGCAGGCCGAGGTGCGCGGCTTCGAGAAAGGCGCGGACGGTGTCAGTGCCGTCGTCACGGATAAGGGGAATTACTCGGGCGACAAGATCCTGATCGCTGCGGGCGTCTGGTCGAAGAGGATGGCCGCCCAGCTCGGCAGCAAGGTGCCGCTGGAAAGCCAGCGCGGCTATCACGTCACTCTGCCGAACGCGGGGCTCGAGACGCGGCATCTGGTGGTCGTGGGCTCGGCCAAGGTCGCGATCTCGACGCTCAACATCGGCGTGCGCATCGTGGGTGCCTCGGCTTTCCCCGGCGTGGACGCGCCGGCCGACTGGAGCCAGGCCAAAATGGTGCTGGCGTGGGGCAAGCGCGTGCTTCCCGACCTCAACACCGAGGGCATGACCGAATGGTTCGGCGAACGGCCGCTGACGCCCGATTCGATTCCGGTCATGGGGCGCTCGCCCCACCACAAGAACGTCTTCTACGCCTTCGGCCACAGCCACATGGGCCTGACCACCGGTGGCATCACCGGCCGCCTGATGGCGCAACTGATGAGTGACCAACAGATGCCCATCGACATGAACCCGTACCGCATCGACCGGCGGTATTGAGGAAATTTCTATGCGGCTGGACGCATGGCTTTTACATTAGGCGCATAGCATCTTCATAAACGGTGCCTTGGGAGGGGCACACTCGCCATGCCCCACCACGCGCCCCTCATCGCCGCCATCGTCATCGGCCTGGTCCTGGCCTTCATTCTGGGCGCCATCGCCAACCGATTCCGTATCTCGCCTTTGGTCGGGTACCTCCTGGCCGGCGTAATGGTGGGGCCGGGCACGCCCGGCCTGGTCATCGACCAGGGGTTGACCAACCAGTTGGCCGAGATCGGCGTCATCCTGCTGATGTTCGGCGTCGGACTGCATTTCTCGCTGAAGGACCTTCTCTCGGTGAAGGCCATCGCCATTCCCGGGGCGGTGGCCCAGATCGCTATCGCGACTTTGCTCGGTGTCGGCCTCTCCTACGCGCTGGGCTGGTCGCTTGGCGCGGGCCTTGTCTTCGGCCTGGCGCTTTCGGTTGCCTCCACCGTCGTTCTTTTGCGCGCACTGCAGGAACGCCGCCTAGTCGAAACCGAGCGCGGGCGCATCGCCGTCGGTTGGCTGATCGTCGAGGACCTGGCCATGGTGCTGGCGCTGGTGATGCTGCCCGCCATGGCGGGCTTTCTGGTGCCGGGCGAAGGCGGGGCGGCCGATCCCAGCACGAAGGAACTGGCGATCGTGCTGGCCATCACCATCGGCAAGGTCGCGGCTTTCGTGGCCTTCATGCTGATCGTGGGTCGCCGCGTCATCCCCTGGCTGTTGCATTACATCGCTCACACGGGCTCGCGCGAACTGTTCCGCTTGGCGGTGCTGGCGATCGCCTTGGGCGTGGCCTACGGCGCGGCGTTGCTGTTCGACGTCTCCTTTGCGCTCGGCGCGTTTTTCGCCGGCATGATGCTGGCCGAATCGGAGTTGAGCTCGCAGGCCGCGTCGGAAACGCTGCCGCTGCGCGATGCGTTCGCGGTGCTGTTCTTTGTTTCGGTCGGAATGCTGGTCGATCCCATGATCGTGGTGCGCGAATGGTGGCCGGTGTTGGCCACCGTGCTCATCATCGTTCTCGGTAAATCGATCGCGGCTTTCCTGATCGTGCGCGCGTTCGGCCACGGCACGGGCACCGCGCTGACCATTTCGGCCAGCCTGGCGCAGATCGGCGAGTTCTCGTTCATCTTGGCGGGGCTGGGCGTGGCGCTCGGGATCATCCCGGATGCCGCGCGCGACCTGATCCTGGCCGGCGCGATCCTGTCGATCTTCCTCAATCCCTTCGCCTTCACCGTGCTGGACCGGCTGAAGCCCTGGATCGAACGCCGCGACGGCACGGACGGAATGGCCGCGGCGGCCATGCCTGAGGCCGCCGTGTTGCCGCGCTCCATCCTCGCGAACCACGCTGTCATCGTCGGCTATGGCCGCGTGGGCAGCGCGGTGGGCGAGGCGCTGACCGAGCGCGGCCAGCCTTATCTGGTGGTCGAGGAGCGCAAGGAGATCGTCGATGCCCTGCGCGCCCGTGGCACTGAAACCATCCTGGGGCCGCTGCCACCGGCCGCATTGGTGGAGGCCGCGAATGTGGCCCAGGCGCGCTGGATGTTCGTGGCCGTGCCCAACGGCTTCGAGGCCGGCCAGATCGTGGCCGAGGCGCGCCAGGCCAACCCCGCGCTCGAGATCGTGGCGCGCGCCCATTCAGACGCCGAGGTTGAGCATTTGTCCAAGCTCGGCGCCCAGCGCGTCATCATGGGCGAGCGCGAGATCGCGCGCGGCATGGTGGATTACGCCTTCGGCGACGTGCCCGCCGCGCTGGCCTAGGGCGTCGATGTCGCGGGCGCCGCGCCGGGAAAGATCTTCGGGTCGTTCGGGATCACCACGACCTTGTCGCCCTGCTTGAGCGTCAATTCGTCGAATTGAACGCGTGGAAGTTCGGCTTCGAGCGGCAAGTCGTTGTCAGCCGCCAGGTCGATCCGGACATTGGCGCCCAGCACGGAGATATGGCGGACGGTGGCGGCAATCCCGTTCGCGCCGCCCGCGGGCGCCAGCTTCAAGTCGTGTGGTCGGAAGAAAACCGTGGCGTGTGTGCCGTCCGGTGCGTCCACGCCATTCAGCGGAAGCGCCAGAGTGCCCAGGCGAGCCTCGCCGCCCGCGATCACGCACGGCACCCGGTTCACGTTACCGATAAACTGGTAGACGAAGGGCGTGGCGGGCTTGTCGTAGATCTCCATCGGCACGCCGACCTGCTCGATGGCGCCCTTGTTCATCACCACGACTCGGTCGGCCACCTCCAGCGCCTCGTCCTGGTCGTGGGTGACGAAGACGCCTGTTACGTTCATCTCGTCGTGCAGATGGCGGAGCCAGCGGCGCAACTCACGCCGGACCTGGGCGTCCAGGGCGCCGAACGGTTCGTCAAGCAGAAGCACCTTGGGCTCCACCGCGAGCGCGCGGGCCAGGGCCACACGCTGCCGCTGGCCGCCGGAAAGCTGCGATGGCCGCCGCCGCTCGAAGCCGCGCATCTGGACCAGCGCCAAAAGGTGATCGACGCGCTCGGCGATCTCCTTCTTTGACGGGCGGTTTGGCCGGACGTGCAGACCGAAGGCCACGTTGTCGAAGACCGACATGTTGCGGAACAGGGCATAGTGCTGGAACACGAAACCCACTCGTCGGTCGCGGGCGCTGCGCTCGGTCGCGTCGTGTCCGTCGAACCAGACGGAGCCGCTGTCCGGACTTTCCAATCCGCCGATGATGCGCAACAGCGTGGTCTTGCCCGAGCCCGAGGGTCCGAGAAGCGTGACCAGTTCACCGCTTTCGATCGTCAGGTCGATGTCGTGCAGCGCGCGAAAGTCGCCAAACGACTTCGATAGGCTCTTGATCTCGATCTTCATACTGGCGCCTTCAACCGCGCGGCCGCAGCGCGTTCATCACGCCACTCCAGCGCGCTTTTCGCGATCAGCGTGACGACCGCCAGCAGCGCGAGAAGCGAGGCCACCGCGAAGGCACCCGCGAAATTATATTCGTTGTACAAAATCTCGACATGCAGCGGCATCGTATTGGTCTCGCCCCGGATATGCCCCGAGACGACCGAGACGGCGCCGAACTCGCCCATCGCGCGTGCGTTGCAGAGCAGCACGCCATACAGAAGCCCCCATTTGACGTTAGGCAGGGTCACGCGCCGGAAAATCTGCCAGCCGTTGGCGCCGAGCGAATGGGCCACTTCCTCTTCTTCCTTGCCCTGTTCTTCCATGAGGGGGATCAGTTCGCGTGCGACGAAGGGGAAGGTGACGAACATGGTGGCGAGCACGATGCCGGGCACGGCGAAGATGATCTCGACATCATGGGCTTTGAGCCATGCGCCGAACCATCCCTGCAGACCGAACAGAAGGATGAAGACCAGGCCCGAGATCACAGGCGAAACCGAGAACGGCAGATCTATCAGCGCAATCAGGAGGCTTTTGCCCCGAAACTCGAACTTGGCGATGCACCAGGCGGCCGCCAGGCCGAACAGGGTATTGAGCGGCACCGAGATCACGGCGACCAGTAGGGTGAGCCGGACCGCGGCCAGTGCGTCGGGCTCCAGGATGGCCTGGAAGTAGAAGGCGACGCCTTTCTCCAGCGCCTGCACGAAGACAATGACTAACGGCAGCAGTAGGAAGGCTGCCACGAACGCCAGGGCCACACCGGTCAGGAGCCAGCGCGCGAACGCGGATTCCTGGCGGTGCCTAAAATGGCCCGCCGCCTTCACGCGCGGCCGATGCGCGACTGCTGCCATTTCTGAAGCCCGTTGATGACGAAGAGGATGACGAACGATGCCACAAGCATGACGGCTGCGATGGCGGTGGCGCCCTGGTAATCGTATTGCTCGAGCTTGGTGACGATCAGGAGCGGCGCGATCTCGGACACGCCCGGAATGTTGCCTGCGATGAAGATGATCGAGCCGTATTCACCGACCGCGCGCGCGAAGGCCAGCGCGAAACCGGTGGTCAGCGAAGGCAGGATGGTGGGCAGGATAATGCGGCGGAAGATCAGCCAGCGGGACGCGCCCAGTGATGAGGCTGCATCGTCGACCTCCTGGTCGGCTTCCTGCAAGACCGGTTGCACGGTCCGCACGACGAAGGGCACGCCGATGAAAACCATGGCCACCATCACGCCCAGCGGCGTGAACGCCACCTTGATGTCCAAGGGCGCGAGAAGTTCGCCGATCCAGCCGTTGGGCGCGTACAAGGCGGTGAGTGCGATGCCGGCGACGGCGGTCGGCAGCGCGAAGGGCAGATCGACGATGGCGTCCACCACCCGCCGGCCGGGAAACTCGTAGCGCACGAGAACCCAAGCCAAAAGGAGCCCGGCGAACGCGTTGACGCCGGCAGCCACCAGAGCGCCGCCGAAGCTCAAGCGCAGCGCCGCCAACACCCGGCTATCGAAAAGAATCGCGACGAACTTCTCCCCGCCCATCCCGATCGGACGCAAGAAAAGCGCGATCAGGGGAAGCAGGACCAGAAGCGACAGGTAGAACATGGTGAAGCCCAGCGTGGGCCCGAAGCCCGGGATCACGCTGGACCGCACCGGGGAGATGGTTCCCCGACCGACCGTCAAGAAGTCCTCACTTAGGCTTGTAAAGCTGGTCGAAGATACCGCCATCCGCGAAATGTGTCTTCTGGGCTTTCTGCCAGCCGCCGAACTGTTCGTCGATGGTGAACAGGGCCACGTTTGCGAAGTGGTCCTTGTATTTCGCCAGCGCCTCGGCCGACCGCGGGCGATAGTAGTTGCGCCCGGCGATGTCTTGGCCCTCGGGGGTGTACCAGAACTTTAGGTACTCCTCGGCCACCTTGCGGGTGCCGCGCTTGTCCGCAACTCCGTCGACGACTGTGACGGGCGGCTCCGCCAGGATGCTGATTGAGGGTACGACGATCTCAACCTTGTCCTTGCCGATTTCGGCAACGGCCAGGAAGGCTTCGTTTTCCCATGAGATGAAAACGTCGCCGATGCCGCGCTGGGCGAAGGTGGTGGTCGAGCCGCGCGCGCCCGAATCCAGCACGGGCACGTTCTTGTAGATGGCCTCGACGAACTCGCGCGCTTTCTTCTCGTCGTTGCCATTCTTCCTTAGGGCATAGCCCCACGCCGCGAGATAGTTCCAACGCGCGCCGCCCGAGGTCTTGGGGTTGGGTGTAATCACCTGGATGCCGGGTTTGGCCAGGTCGTCCCAATCCTTGATGCCCTTGGGGTTGCCCTTGCGGACCAGGAACACGATGGTCGAGGTATAAGGCGCGCTGTTGTTGGGCAGGCGCTTCTGCCAGTCGGCGGGGATGAGCTTGCTCTCCTCCGCGATGGCGTCGATGTCGTAGGAGAGGGCCAGGGTGACCACGTCGGCCTGCAGCCCATCGACGACGGAGCGGGCCTGCTTGCCTGAGCCGCCGTGGGATTGCTTGACGGTGAGGTCCTCGCCGGACGTCTTCTTCCAGTGCGCGACGAAGGCCTTGTTGAAATCCTGATACAGCTTGCGCGTTGGATCGTAGGAGACGTTCAGGATCGTGCCCTCTGCTGCGTGAGCGGCCGGAAATAAGCCGGACAGAACCAGAGCGAAGGCGGCCAGGGCCATGCGGAACGTCGGCATCGGCGGTACTCCCATGAAACGGAATTGGATGCGGGTGATGTGAAAGCCGCGTGAAGGTCGCTCGTTCGGCTTTTCCGCCTATTCCCCGGATAGCCGGACAGCCCGGCAAAGTGTTCCTCCGCCGGGCGGGCGGACCGATCAAGGCGCGGACCTTACGCAACGCGGCCGGACCGCCAAATCGATTATTTCTTGACGTTAGCCTCAGAAAATCTTGTTGCCGCCGGCGCGGCGCATTGTTGCGCCGCAGGAACGATTTCCGCTGGTTACTCCGCCACTTTCGGCGGCGCGGCGTCGGGCAGCTTGGGGCGCGTGGCCAAGGCCGTTTCGACCAACGTCTTGGCCCGCGCGCGTTCTTCGCCCGCGATGGGCAGGCGCGGCAGGCGCATCCGTTCGGCGCCCATGCCCACGGCGCCCAGCATGAATTTCATGTAGTGGACGAAGCGCGGGTCGTTGTCGAACTTGGTCAAGGGTGCCAGCCAGCGCTGGATCGCCATGGCTTCGTCGTAGCGCCCGGCCAAAGCCAGGTCGAATAGGCACACGGTTTCGCGCGGAAAGACGTTGACGATGCCCGCCACGAAACCGCGCGCGCCGCCCAGCACGCTTTCGACGCCGATATCGTCCATGCCTGCGAAGATGGCGTAGCGGTCGCCGCACAGAAGCTTGATCTCGGTCACACGCCGGACGTCGGTGGAAGACTCCTTCAGCGCGACCAGGCTCTCCTCGTCCATCAACTGGTGGAACATGGCTGGCGTCACGTCGCCGCCATAGGCCACGGGGTTGTTGTAGATCATGATCGGCAACTTGGTGGCGCGTGCGACGGTGCGGAAATGCAGCATCGTCTCGTTGGGCTGGGTCTTGTAGATCAGCGACGGCAGAACCATGAATCCGTCGACGCCCACATCCTCGCACTGTTTCATGAAATGGCAGGCGAACTTGGTGGTCGTCTCAGCCACGCCTGCCACGACGGGCACGCGTCCGCGCGCGGTCTTCACGCATGCCGCCACCAAAGCCAGCTTCTCGTCGGGTTCGAGGGCATAGTTCTCGCCCACGCTGCCGCACATGGTCAGGCCGCCGATGCCGGCTGCAATCAGTGTTTCGACATGGCGTTCGACCGCCGCCAGATCGAGCGAATCGTCGTCCTTGAATTGGCTGGTGAGGGCGGGAAAGACGCGGCTCCAGTTGACCGTCATGGCGGGACCTCCTGCTGCGTGGCCTAAGCCTAGCAGGAAGTGCCCTCCAGGTCGCTGGGGCGCCGGTTAAGGCCGGGCCATGGAGTGCTGTTCCGCCCTGTGGGCGCGGACTTTACTTACGGCGCGGGCAAGAACCCGTAGCGCTGGAAGACCGCTTTGCCATCCGCTGAGCGCAGGAAGGCCACGAAGCGTGCTGCACCGGCTTTGTTGCCGGATGCGGTCTCCGCGACCGGGTAGATAATCGGCGGATAGCTGCCGGCCGGAAACGTATCGACGATTTTGACCGCCTTCTCCGCCGCCGCGTCCGTGCCGTAGACGATGCCGAGCGGCGCCTCGCCGCGCGCGAGGAAGGCCAAGGCCGAGCGCACGTTCTCCGCCCGTGCCACGCTGTTCTGTACCGAGGCCCAGATGCCCAGCTTCTCCAGAGCGGCTTTGCCATACTTGCCGGCGGGCACGTGGTCGGGATCACCCATCGCCAGCTTGCCACCCTTGAGGGCGGCGGCCAGGTCGGTGCCAGGCGCCAGCTTCAGTGCGGCCGTGCTGTCCTTGGGCGCAATGAGGACCAGGGTGTTGCCCAGCAGGTCCGCGCGCGTGGCAGGTTTGATCAGGTTGCGCGTGGCCAGATAGTCCATCCACTCCAAATCCGCGGAGATGAAAACGTCCGCTGGCGCACCCGCCTCGATCTGCTTGGCCAGGGCCGAGCTGGCCGCATAGGAAACAAGAATCTTGTCGGGGCTATTGGTCTGATACTGGCGCGCGGCCTCGTCGAGCGATTCCTTCAGGCTGGCGGCGGCGAAGACGACCACGTCCTCGGCCCGCGCGGGCGATCCCAGCCATAGCGGCAGGAGTGCGGCCACGAATGCGGCGATGGAGGTCAGCAGCCTGGATGCACGCATCGGAATCGTTCCTTTCCCCAATGACAAGGTTGGTTATATCTGTATAGATATAGCGAGAAAAGGGCTCGTTCGTTGGGGTTAGCGGCTGTCAAAGGGGGGGCTTTTCCTTGACTCGCTATATCCAAGTAAATATTACGACTCCGTGAATGTGTCGTGAGGGGGATAGGATTCATGGGTATCAAGAAACGTTTGTTGGGCTCGTGCGCCCTGTTTGTTTTGCCGTTCGCGGCAGCGCCGGCGCTGGCCGACGAATCCGGCGCCGACCTTCAGACGCGGCTGGATGCGTTGAAGGAAAGGCTGGCCGCCCTCGAGAACGATCAGAATGCGCCCACCGAACGCGTCGCGCCGGCCCAGGCTGTGACGGGTGGCGCGTTTCCAGGCTCCTGGAAGCTGCCGGGCTCCGACACCTCGATCAGCTTCAGCGGCTACGTGAAGGCGGACTCGTTCTTCACGTTCAACGCCCCATCCACCGCGATCGGTGATTCGTTCATCCTATCCAACATTCCGATCAAGGGCTCGGCGGCTAACAGCCAGGGCGGTGACTTCCGCATGCATTCCAAGCAGTCACGTATTCGCTTCGAAACGCGGACGCCGACCGACTGGGGCAACCTGGTGACCCGCATTGAGAGTGACTTCTACACGAACACCGGTAACCAACGTGTCTCTAACTCCGATACGATGCGTATTCGCCAGGCTTACGGTGTGTTGGGTCCGGTCCTCGCAGGTCAGACCCAGTCGACGTTCATGGACGAAGACACCTTCGCCGGTTCCTTGATGGATCCATCGAGAACCCTGAAACCGCGATCCAGAGCTCGTCTGGCGCCGGCGTGACGGGCAACATGAACGCCTTCGCCGTCGACAAGATGCCGGACGTGATTGCCCGTTGGCGCTACAAGGCCAGTTGGGGCGCGGTTAACGTCTCGGGCGTCGCACGCTATTTCAATTACAACCAGGGTAACTTCTTCAACGACTCGACGTTCGGCGGCGGCGTCCACGGCGGTGCCACGATCAACACGTGGGGTAAGGACGTGCTGAAGGGCACGTTCAACTATGGCCCCGGTATCGGCCGCTATATCCGCGATGCAGCAGCCGGCAACACCGACACTTACGTAACCTGCTCCAACGGCTCCAATGCAATCATGACGGCCGGCTGCGGTGCCAGCCTGCAGACCGTCACCATGATGGGCGGGTGGGCGGCCTATCAGCACTAGTGGGCAGACAATATCCGTTCCAACGTGACCTACGGTTGGTTCCATTCCGATGTGCCGACCGGCCAGTTGGGCGCGGGCGCCAACGGCTTCAACCGGAACATCCAAAATGCCGCGGTCAACCTGATCTGGAATCCGGTCAGCAAGGTCGCGATCGGCCTGGAGTACATGTACGGCTGGCGCTACCTCGCCAAGGCGGTCACGACCGGTGGCGAGATGGAAGGCAATGCGAGTCGCCTGCAGCTCGGCATGCAGTACTTCTTCTGACCGTCTGACGAGACTACAGCGTCCTCGTCCCAAGGGCGCTTCGGGGCCGGCTCTCCCTGGGGCCGGCCCCAACTCTTTCTGGGCCGCTCTCGCGCCTGTCGTGCCGCGGCCGTAATATTCTCTTGGGAATAATGGTCGTGATCCAAAAGGAGATTCGCATGAAGCTCAGCGCACGCAACCAACTGAAGGGCAAGGTGGTGGATGTGGTCAAAGGCGCGACCACGGCCCATGTGAAGATCGAGCTTCCGGGCGGCGCCATCGTCACGGCCTCGATCACCAATGACGCGGTCGCGGATTTGTCCCTGGCCAAGGGCGACCAGGTCGTGGCCGTGATCAAAGCCTCAGACGTCATGGTCGGAAAATAACCGCCCGACGCCTGGTATGAGACGTCATGGCGGCTACGGCGTGGGCGGCGAGGGGCCGCACGCCGTAGCCGCCCTTTCTCAGGCGTGAGCGATGAACTTGGTCGCGAGATAGGCGTCCAGACCTTCGGCGCCGCTCTCGAGCCCGTAGCCGCTTTCCTTCACGCCGCCAAAGGGCGTTTCCGGCACGGTGATGGCGAAGGTGTTGATGCCGACCAGGCCCGTGTCCAGCGCCGCGCCGACCGAGGTCGCCGTCTTGGACGACTGGGTGAACGCATAACCGGCCAGGCCGTAGGGCAGGCGGTTGGCTTCCTCCATGACGTCGTCGAAGCGGTTGAAGCGGTTGATCGCGGCGACCGGACCGAACGGTTCGATATTCATGATCTTCGAATCGGTCGGCACTTCGGACATGATCGTCGGCTTCCAGAAATAGCCCTCGTTGCCGATCCGCTCGCCGCCGGTGTGGACCTTGGCGCCGTGCTTCTGCGCATCGCCGATCAGTTCCTCCATGGCATCGACGCGGCGCGGGTTAGCGACGGGGCCCATCTTGTTGTTGGCGTCCAGGCCGTTGCCCACGGGCAGAGTGCGTGCCGCGTCCGAAAATCGCTTCACGAAGGCGTCATGCACCGCGTCGTGGACGAAGAATCGCGTCGGGTTGGTACAGACCTGGCCCGCGTTGCGGAACTTGAACATGGTTGAGAGATTGACCGCTTGATCCAGATCCGCGTCGTCAAAGATGATGACCGGTGCATGGCCGCCCAGTTCCATCGTGCAACGCTTGACGCCTTCGGCCGCCAGCTTGGCCAGGTGCTTGCCCACCGCGGTCGAGCCGGTGAACGAGATCTTGCGGACGATGGGCGAGGCGATCAGGTGCGAGGACACCTCGGACGGCTCGCCGAACACGACGTTGACGACGCCTTTGGGCAGACCGGCGTCCTCGAGCGCTTTTACCAGCGCCAGCGGCGTCGCGGGCGTCTCCTCGGCCGGCTTGATGATGACGGAGCAGCCCGCGGCCAAAGCGGGCGCGATCTTGCGGGCCGCCGTCATGGCCGGGAAGTTCCAAGGCGCGAAGGCGGCGACAACGCCGACCGGCTCCTTGGTCACGGCATGGGTGGTGCCGATGGCGCGCGAGGGGATCAGGCGGCCTTAGGCGCGCTTGCCTTCCTCGGCATACCACTCGAACGTGTCGGCCGCGCCACCCACCTCGACACGGGCTTCGGCCAGCGTCTTGCCCTGCTCCATCGTCATGAGGGTGGCAATGTGTTCGAGCCGCTCGCGCATCAAGTCGGCTGCGCGCTTCAGGATCTTGGCGCGCTCATAGGCCGAAACCTTCCGCCATTCCTTGAAGGTCCTGGCCGAGACCTCCAGTGCCCGGTCCAGATCGGCCTTGGACGCGTGGGGCAGGGTGCTGATCACGGCGCCGGTCCCGGGGCTGCGCACTTCGCGGCTGTTGCGGCCCTTAGGGCCCAAGCGCTCGCCGTCAATCAAAAGATGGGGTTCATCGTATTTGGCCATGACGCATTTTGTTTCATTCGAATGGGCGCAGATCCGCTGCCTCAAGGGGGATCATCGCGCCATCGACTGGCCTGGGTCTAGCCCTTGCCCACCCCTAGGAGACGTTATGTTCAAAATGATATAACGAGCGGAAAAGGGGCAATGACCCCACAAGCCCCGTGGTCATGCGGAGCTTGAGCCACTCGCATAATCCGGCCACGCTACGCCATCACCGAAGAGAAGGAGCACACCATGTCCGCAGTCCGCAGCGCGCAGGAATGGAAGAAAAACGCCGAGAAGCTGTCCATTCGCCATCAGGCATTCATCGCTGGAAAATATGTAGCCGCAAAAAGCGGCAAGACCTTCGATCGCATCAATCCCGCGACGGGCCAGAGCTTGGCCAAGATCGCCGAGTGCGACGCGGCCGACGTGGACGTGGCCGTGAAGGCCGCGCGCGCGGCGTTCGACAAAGGCGTGTGGCGCCACGAGACGCCCGCCAAGCGCAAGAAGGTGATGCTGCGTTTCGCCGAATTGATCAACCAGCACCGCGACGAACTGGCCCTGCTCGAGACACTCGATATGGGCAAGCCGATCAACGACTCGTACAACATCGATATTCCAGGCTCGGCGGCCTGCATCGCCTGGTACGCCGAAACGATCGACAAGATGTATGACGAAGTCGCGCCGACGCCGAACAATGCCCTAGCGTTGATCACCCGCGAGCCCATGGGTGTCGTGGGCGCGGTCATCCCGTGGAACTTCCCGCTGATGATGGCCGCATGGAAGCTGGGACCCGCGTTGGCCACCGGCAACTCGGTGATCGTGAAGCCGGCCGAGCAGTCGCCGCTGACGGCGCTTCGCGTGGCCGAACTGGCCGCCGAAGCTGGCCTGCCGGAAGGCGTGCTGAACGTCGTGCCCGGCTATGGCCCGACGGCCGGCAAGGCCATCGGCCTGCATCCGGACATCGATTGCGTGGCCTTCACGGGCTCCGGCGAGGTCGGCAAGCTGTTCCTCCAATATTCTGGCCAGTCGAACATGAAGCGCGTTTGGTTGGAGTGTGGCGGCAAGACGCCGAACATCGTGCTGTCTGACTGCGGGGACCTGGACAAGGCCGCGACCGCGGCGGCCTTCGGCATCTTCTTCAATCAGGGCGAGGTCTGTAATGCGGGCTCGCGCCTGATCGTCGACGCCAAGATCAAGGACCGCCTCTTGGAGAAGATCTTCAAGGTGGGCGAGACGCTTCAGCCGGGCGATCCGCTCGACCCCGCCACCAAGATGGGCGCCATCGTCGACAAGACTCAGCTCGAGCGCGTGATGGGTTACATCAAGAAGGGCACGGATGAAGGCGCCGATCTGGTCTTCGGCGGCAAGCAGGTGCGCGAGAACACCGGCGGCTACTACGTCCAGCCGACGGTGTTCGACAAGGTGAAGAACGACATGACCATCGCCCGCGAGGAAATCTTCGGGCCGGTTCTGTCCACCATAACGGCCAAGGATGACGAAGACGCCATCCGCATCGGTAACGAGACGAACTATGGCCTGGCGGCGGCGGTGTGGACGCGCGACATCAGCAAGGCGCACAAGGCGGCGCGCGCCCTGCGCGCGGGCGTCGTGTGGGTCAATTGCTTCGATGCGGGCAACATCGCCACGCCCTTCGGCGGCTTCAAGCAATCTGGCATTGGCCGCGACAAGTCGCTTCATTCCCTCGACAAGTATGTCGAGCTGAAGACGACGTGGATCGAGCTATAAGTCGATCTACCCAGCGTAATGAGAGAGCCGGCCTTTGAAAGAAGGCCGGCTTTTTTTCTGCCCGCCCGTGACACGGTCTAGGCCGAATGGCTAAGCTTTTGCCCGCCGCGCCGCCCAGGCGCGAATGCGACCGAGGGAAGGGCGGATGCCGGACTACGATCTCGACAAGCTGTTTCGTCCCAAATCCATCGCGGTGGTGGGCGCCTCGCCCGACCGGCCGCTGATCGGCACGCGCACCTATCGCAACCTGCGGCGCTACGGCTATCCCGGCAATCTCTATCCAATCCATCCGCGTAACGAGAGTTTCGACGGCGACAAATGCTACCCGTCGCTCTCGGCCCTGCCCGAAGTGCCAGATTTCGTCTTCATCGCCATTCCCGCCGCGTGCACGCCCGAGGTGGTGGATGAGTGTGCGAAGCTCGGGGTGAAGGCGATCGAGGTCGCCTCGGGTGGTTACAGCGAGAGTGGTGCGGAAGGCGCCGCGTTGGAGAAGCGAATCCGTGAGACGGCCGAGAAGCACGGCATCGCGCTCTGCGGTCCCAACAACATCGGCTATATCTCAGGCCACGAGAAGACCGTCTCCTGGCCCTCACCCATGCCGGGCGCGCCAAAGCCCGGCGGGATTGCCGTCATCACGCAAAGCGGTTCGGTCGGCATCGTGCTGGCCCAGGACGAGCGCAAGATCGGCCTGGCCTATCTCGTCAGCGCGGGCAACGAAACGGTCCTGAACGCGGCGGATTATCTGGCCTATCTCGCGACCAATGAGAATGTGCGCGTCGTGCTCATGTTCCTCGAGACCATCCGCGATCCGGCCAAGTTTGCGAAGGCCGCCGACGCCGCGCGTGCGGCGGGTAAGCGGGTGGTCGTGTTGAAGGTCGGGCGCAGCACGCTTGGCAGCCGCGCGGTCTCGGCCCATACCGGCGCTCTGGCGGGCGAGGACGCGCTCTACGATGCGGTCTTCATGCGCCACGGCATTCTGGTCGTCGACGAACTGGACCAGATGCTGGAGCTGGCGGTCTTGCTCGATTCCTACGGCGAGGCGCCGCCCAATCCGAATGTCGTGCTACTGACGTTGTCGGGCGGCGAGGCGGCTTTGCTGGCGGACCTTGCGGCCAAGCACGATCTGACCTTGCAGGATCTCTCGCCGGAGACGACGGCCAAGCTGCAACCCCATTTCCCGGCCTGGCAGACGCCGCGCAATCCGCTCGACGCCTATGGCTTGGGCTGGAACTTGGCGCGCATCGAGCAGATTCTAACGGCACTGGCTTCGGACAAGAACATCGGCGCGGTCGCATTGGCCTTCGATGCGCCGGCATCGGGTGGCGGCGACGGCGCCTGGGCGCAGCAAGCCGCGGAGATTTGTTCGCGTTTGAAGGCGACCTCGCATCCGCGTTTCGTTTTCCTCAATAACAGCGCTGCCGGCGGCCTTCATGCCGGCACACGGCAAGTCTTGGACGCGGCAGGGATTCCCTATCTGGCAGGTATGGGCCATGCCTGTGCGGCGCTCGGCGCTTGGGCATCGTTGGCTGAGCCGCGGTCCAAGGCGGTCAAGGTCGATCCCTTGCCGGCCGCGCTTCGCGCCCGCGCCGAGAAGGCCCAGAGTCTGAATGAGGCCGAGCGGTTCCAGCTCATGGCGGACGCGGGCCTGCCCATGACGCCGTGCCGGGCCGTCGCGTCCAAGGCCGAGGCCGAAAAGGCCGCGAAAGAGCTGGGCTTTCCCGTTGCGTTGAAGGGCGGCGGGCCGGAGATCCTGCACAAAACCGAGATGGGCTTGGTGAAGCTGGGCTTGCGCGATGCCAACGTGGTGGGCGCGGCTTATGACGAGTTGGCTGGAAAGATCGGCGGCAAGGGTGGCGTCTTCATCCAGCCTATGGTGGGGCCGGGCATCGAGCTGATCTTGGGTGCGCGTATCGATCCGGGCTTCGGACCCGTCATCGTGGTCGGCTTGGGCGGCACCTATGTCGAGATTTTCAAGGCCGCATCCTTGCGCATGGCGCCGATCGGGCGCGACGAGGCGCGGGAGATGCTGCAACAGGGCGCGCTCGGCAAGATCCTGGCCGGCGCCCGCGGCAAGGGGCCCTATGACATCGAGGCCGCGGCGGGCGCCGTCGCCGCCTTGTCGCGTTTCGCGCTCGGCACGGCGGACCTGTTCGCCGCCATCGAGATCAACCCGCTTATCGTCCTGGAGAAAGGCGCGTTCGGCGTCGACGTGGTGTTGGAACCACGCGGCGCGACGAAGCACTAGGACGTCCGATCACCCGTATTTCCAAGGAGGAGAAGACCATGGCCTACGAAAACATCCTGTACGCGACCGACGACCGGGTGGCGACCATCACGCTCAACCGCCCCAAGAAGATGAACGCCATGAGCCTAGCGCTCTGCCGCGAGGTGAAGGACGCGGTGGCCAAGGCCGACGCCGATCCAGAAGTGCGCGTCGTCATACTGACCGGTACGGGCGGCAAGGCCTTCTCCGCCGGCTATGACCTTCTCGACCCCGAGGGCGCGGCCTATCGCGACAAGGGCATCGAGGGCTGGCATTGGCGCATGAATCACGACCTCGAATACAACAAGAGCGTCTGGAAGTGCTCGAAGCCCGTGATCGCCATGATCAACGGCTTTTGCCTCGCGGGCGCGCTTGAGCTCGTGCAGATGTGCGATGTGCGCTACTGCTCGGACGATTCGAAGTTCGGCGTCGTCGAGACGCGTTTCTCGGCCGCCATCGCCTGCCTTTCCATGCCGTGGGTGGTCGGCCAGCGCTGCCGCGAATACATCTACACCGGCGATACGTTCGGCGCAGAGGAGGCCGCGCGCATCGGCCTGGTCAGTCGGGTGTTCCCCAAGGCCGATATCGAGAAAGAGGTGACCAAGATCGCCAAGCGCATGTCGCGCGTGGCGCTGGCATGCCTGCAGTGGAACAAGCGCGCCATCAACAACACCTATCAGACCATGGGCATGAACTCGGCGCTGCAATACGGCGCCGAAGCGGGCGCCATCCTGGATGCGACCGAGACACCGGAGTTGAAGGAGTTCAACCGCCTGCGCCATACGGTGGGGTTGGGCGAGGCCATGAAGTGGCGCGACGACCAGTTCAAAAAGTTCGAATAGCGCGAGCCGCCGTCATGCCGGATCAAACCGGCATGACGGCGCTTTCTTTTCGCCGTCCGAAACGCCAGCGGAGCAGACCATGAGCTATCAGCACATCCTCTATGCGGTCGACGACCGCGTCGCGACCATCACCATGAACCGGCCCAAGCAGCTCAACGCCATGAGCTTGGAGTTGTGTGCGGAGGTGAAGGACGCCGTCGCCAAGGCGGACGCCGACCCCGAGGTGCGCGTCCTCATCCTGACCGGCGCGGGCGGCAAGGCCTTCTCCGCGGGCTACGACCTGAACGATCCGCAGCAGGCCGAGTTCCGCAAGAGCATCGAGGGCTGGACCAAGCGCATCCACATGGACCTCGACTACAACTCCTGCGTCTGGCGCTGTTCCAAGCCGGTGATCGCCATGATCGACGGCTACTGCCTGGCGGGCGCCATGGAGTTGGCCCAGATGTGCGACATTCGCTATTGCTCCGACGACGCGAAATTCGGCGTGGTCGAATCCCGCTTCTCGACCGGCATCTCGTGCCTGTCCATGCCGTGGGTCGTCGGCCAGCGTTGCCGCGAATACATCTTCACCGGCGACACGTTCGGTGCCGAGGAGGCCGCGCACATCGGCCTTGTCAGCCGGGTGTTCCCGAAGGCCGATCTCCAGGCGGAAGTCACGAAGATCGCCAAGCGGATGTCGCGCGTGGCGCTGGCGTGCCTGCAGTGGAACAAGCACGCGATCAACAACACCTATGCCGCCATGGGCATGCCGGCGGCGCTTCAGTACGGCGCCGAGGCGGCCACCATCCTGGACGCCACCGATACGCCCGAGAAGACCAAGTTCAGCGAAATCCGCTACGGCGAAAGCCTGGGCGCGGCCATGAAGTGGCGCGACGCGCAATTCAAGCCGTTCGAATAGCCGAATAGGAGCGTGGGTCGCCCGCGCCCTTACCGGCGAGCGTAAAATCGGCTATCACTGCCCCATGGCCGAGCACGGACCTATCGTTTCCCTCGACGCGCTGGCGGCGCAGGTGCCGGATGGCGCGCTTCTGGCCGTGCCGCCGGATTATTCCGGCGTCGCGATGGAAGCCACACGGGCACTGATCCGCCGTGGCGTCAAACGGCTTCATCTGGTCGCCGTGCCGACCAGCGGGCTTCAGGCCGAGCTTCTGATCGGCGCCGGCTGTGTCGAGACCATCGAGGCCGCGGCCATCACGCTGGGCGAAGCCGGGCCCGCGCCGCGGTTTTCCGCCGCCGTGAAAAGCGGCGCCGTCCACATCCGCGACGCTACATGTCCCGCCATCCACGCGGCGTTCCAGGCCGCGGAGAAGGGCATCCCCTTCATGCCGCTGCGAGGCATCATCGGCACCGACATGCTGCGCTACCGGACCGACTGGCGCACCATCCAGAATCCGTTGGCTGAGGGCGACGATCCGATCGTGCTGCTGCCTGCGATCCAGCCCGACATCGCGCTGTTCCATGTGCCCCTGGCCGACCGCGAGGGGAATGTGTGGATCGGCCGGCGGCGCGAACTGGTCACCATGGCCCACGCCGCCAAGCGCACCCTGGTCACCGCCGAGACGATCCAGGAGCAAAGCCTGCTCGAGGACGAGCGGCTGGCCGCGGGCGTGATCCCCGCGCTCTATGTTTCCGCGATCGCCGAGGCCGAACGTGGCGCCTGGCCCATCGGGCTCGAAGGGCGCTACGAACCGGACGCCGCCCACATCGCCGACTATGTCCGCACGGCGCGCAGCGAGGACGGCTTCCGCGCCTATCTCGCCCAGCACGTCCTGGCGGGCCGCCGCGCCGCCTGATCCGCGCACCATGGATTTCACGCCGCAGGAACTTCTGATCGCATCCATCACGCGCATGCTGCGCGGGCTGAACCATGTCGCGGTCGGCGCTTCGTCGCCCATTCCGGGCGCGGCCGCGCTGGCCGCACGCAGGCTTTCGGACGGACATCTGCGCGTCTCGGTGCTGGGCAGCCGCAAGAACAACTTCTTCACCGACGGCGGGCGCGAGCTGTTCGACTGCGCGGCGCAAGGGCGCATCGACGCCTTCTTCCTGGGCGGTGGCCAGATCGACGGCCAGGCCAACATCAATCTCGTGGGCACGGGCGGCTATCCGCGCACCGACGTGCGCTGGCCCGGCTCGTTCGGTTCGGCCTATCTCTATTTCCTCGTGCCGCGCGTGATCCTGTTCCGCGAGGAGCACACCCCGCGCGTCTTCGTGCCCAAGGTCGATTTCATCAGCGCGCCTGGTGTAAGCGAACCGAATGTCTATCGGCCAGGCGGCCCTTACGCGCTCCTCACCGGCAAGGCGCTGTTCGCCTTCGACAAGGCGCGCCAGCGCTTCCGGCTGGAGACTGTCCATCCCGGCTTCTCAGTCGCGGACGTGGAGGCCAGCACGGGCTTCGAATTCGACCGCACGGCGCATGTCGACGTGACACCCGCGCCGGAGCCGGAGCTGCTCGCGCTCCTGCGCGGACCGGTGCGCGACGAGGTCGCGGAAACCTACCCACAATTCGCCGCCACTGTGATGTGCGGTTCGGACGACAAGGAGAATCGGGTATGAGCAAGAACGGTGGCGCGCTCGCGGGCCTCAAGGTCGTGGACATCTCGCGCGTCCTGGGCGGTCCCTATTGCGGGCAGATCCTGGCCGACCATGGCGCGGACGTGGTGAAGGTCGAGCCGCCCCAGGGCGACGACACGAGGGAATGGGGTCCCCCGTTCAAGGAGGGTATCAGCGCCTATTTCAGCGGCCTCAACCGCAACAAGCGCTCGGTCGCGCTCGACCTGGGCAGCAAGAAGGGCCAAGAGGTCCTCTTTCGGCTGCTTGAGGGCGCGGATGTGCTGGTCGAGAACTTCAAGACCGGCACGATGGAGAAATGGGGCATCGGCTACGACGCGCTCAGCAAAAAATTCCCCGGCTTGATCCATTGCCGCGTCACGGGCTTTGGCGCCGACGGGCCGTTCGGCGGCTTCCCGGGCTATGACGCGGTGGCGCAGGCGCTGTCGGGCTTGATGAGCATCAACGGCACGCCCGAGAGCGGCCCCGTGCGCGTCGGCATTCCCATCATTGACCTGTGCGCGGGCATGAACGCGGCCATCGGCGTGCTGATGGCGATCTACGAGCGGCAGAAATCCGGCAAGGGCCAGTTCCTCGAAGTTTCGCTCTACGACACGGGCGTGGCGCTGCTGCATCCGCACGCGGCCAACTTCTTCATGTCGGGCAAGACGCCCACGCCCACGGGCGATTCGCATCCGAACCTGACGCCCTACGACCAGTACGCGACCAAGACGCGCAACGTCTTCGTCGGCGCCGGCAACGACCGCCAGTTCCGCATCCTGTGCCAGGAGCTGGGCGTGCCGGAGTTGGCCGACGACCCGCGCTTCCGCGTGAATTCCGACCGGCTCACGAACCGTAAGGATCTGGACGAAGCCTTGCGCGCGCTGTTTCTCAAGGCCGACCCGGAAGAGTTGTGCAAGCGCCTGCTCGCGGCCGGCGTGCCGGCGGGCGCCGTGCAGGCCATGCCCGAGGTGGTCGCTCATCCGCACACGAAGCACCGCGAGATGGTGGTCGAGCTGGACGGCTATCAGGGCACGGGCATTCCGACCAAGCTCGGCCGCACGCCCGGCAGCGTCCGCCGCAAGCCGCCGCAATTCGCGGCCGACGGCCAGGCCATCCTGAAGGAAGCCGGCTATTCCGACGCCGAGATCGATGGCCTCGTGAAGGACGGCGTCGTGTTCACCGAGCGGCGGAAGCTGCGCTGATCTTGGCCGGGTCGCGCTTCACCAAATCCACCGAGACCAGCGACATCACCGTCTCGCCGTGCTGGTTCAGCGTGCGAATGCGCGTCTTCACCACGCCGCAATGGGGCATGGAGCGCGACGGCTGCGCCTCCATCACCTCGACCTCGGCGGTCAGGCTGTCGCCCGAGCGCACGGGCTTGTTCCAGCGCAACGCGTCGGCGCCGACGCCCACCTCGAACGCCTGGCCGAAGATGTCGGCGTCGAAGAACAGCAGGAACGTGACGGCCAGCGTCTGAAGCCCGCTCGCGATGATGCCGCCATAGTGCGACTCGGCGGCGGCCTTGGGGTCGGTGTGGATGATCTGCGGGTCGTACTGGCGCGCGAAGTCCGTGATCTCCGCCTCGGTCAGCGTGCGGCTGCCCGTGCGATAGAACTGACCCTCGGCGAAATGCTCGAAGTAGTTGCCCTTCACGCGCGTCCGGCTGGAGCCGTGGGTCGAGGCGTCGCCGGCTTGGTCCCGGGCACCACCACCGGCTTCACCGTGCGCAACAGGCGGCCGAGGCGCTGGCCCAGGCCCGGCCAGTTGCCCAGCGAGATGAAGTGCGCGTGGATGGCGAAGAGAAAGCCGTTCTTGTGCCACTCCAGGATCACGCTGTCGGGCAGGGTGCGAAACTTGTCCTGGTCGATCTGGCGGATGCCCTGCAGCGCGATGGTCTGGCCGCCGGGCACGGTCACGTTGGCGCCCTTGTCGGACAACAGCCCGTGGGATTCGATCGCCTCGGCGAAGCGCTGCGTCAAAACCGACTGGCGGTGATAGGCCGCGCAGAACTCCAGCGCGCGCTTGGTCAGATCGGACGGCTGGTTGCCTTCGAACAAGGGACGCGTGCCGTTGTCCTCCAACAGGTTCGCGGCCTCGTCGACGCACAGCATGTATTGGTTGCGCTCCTTCATCTCCATGAAGATGAAGGGATAGCGGCGGATATAGCCGGGCACATAGGACTCGGGCGCCCAGCGGCCCTGGCCGTCGATGAACAGATTCTCGCCCCGGCGGAAGCCCAGCACGGCGACCGCGACGGCGGGCTTCTCCATGCTGAAGACGATGGGATAGTGGCGCGAGGCGATGCCGAATTCCTCCAGCGTCACCGGCACGGCGTTGGAATTGGCCGCGAAGGATAGGCTGGCTGTGTTCTTGAGGCTCTTGCCCGCATGCCGGTCGCGCGCCAGGGGCCGCGGGTCTTTATAGAAGAGAGGCAGGCCGGGCCGCTGTTCCGCCGGCCGCTGGATGGCCGTGTTCGCTGCCGTGGCCGCCGGAGCGGGCGCCGCGGGACGGGCCGCCGCGGCCGGAGCCATCGGACGCTGGGCCTGGGCCGGCTTGGTGGCGGCCGGGCGGAGGGCAGGGCGGGGTTTATTCTCGGCCATTGCTCGACTCTCTCGGTAAGGCGGTCATCTAGACCAAGGCTGCAAGAGGCGTGCCCGGGACTGATGAGATGCATCCGGAGCGTAGCAGTGATGCGGGGAGGGGCCAACCAAATGGCCGAATTAGGTGAATTTTCAAGCTAACGCCGATTCAGATTCTTCCGAACGGCGAAATCAGGGAGATCGGCAAGGCCACGATCTCTGACATGGGCAACAAGAAGCCGCTGACCATGCGCGAAAACCTCGGCGGGGAATATTGAGGTTGGCGATGGATATGGCGCGCATTCAGAGAGAGTTCGCGGAAGCGCAGGAAACTTTCGCGCTCGTGGAACTTCGCCCAACTCCAGACGGCAAGGTCTTCGCGAAAACCGCAGTCCAGACGACGATCGGGAGACAATATGTCTTGTCGATCAAATTTCCTGACAGCTACCCGAACGAGATGCCGCGAGTCTACATCGATGCTCCCTCCGTAACGGACTCGCCGCACAGATATAATGCCGGTCACATTTGCTACCTGCACGCCTCAATGTGGAATCCCGGCCTCCACAACTTGAGATTCGTGATCGGCCGCGCCGCGAAGTGGCTGAACAAATATGAAGTCTGGCGTGCCAAAGGCTATTGGCCTGGCGCAGAGATCAAGCATTAGGGGCAGATTTTGAAAATCGACTTCAAGACATTGAAGATGATGGAGCTCCGCAGCTCGCCCGGTGAAGTCTTAGACCGTGTGGCGAGGGACGGAGAGGTTTTTATCGTCGAGCACAACGGTGAGCCGAAGGCATGTCTCGTGCCGGTGTCTTATCTGCTGCCGGACATATCGCCTAGCCGTATTGCGAAGGAGCTAAATAAGCTCAACGAGAAATCTGAAATCTATAAGTTGATGATCACCGAGGCGAAAGAATTGGAGATCAGCTTTCAAGAAGCAGTCTCTGGTGAAGCGGTTCTTCTTCGCATCGTTCTGCCGCACGGCTATCCGAACTATGCACCACGCATATTTGCGGACAATTTGCCGGCCGATACTCCCAACCGCCGGCATGATCGGTCGCTGTCAATCTTCGGCGTGGCAACGACGTGGAATGCTAAGTCCAATGATGTCTTTCACGTTTTGCGCTTGGCACGCGGCTGGCTCCGGCAATACTCCAAGTGGCGCAAAACAGGCGTATGGCCGGAAAGGATGGATGCGTGACGAACGACGATCAAACGTTTGCGAGAATCGAAGCGCTTTTTGACATCGAGTTATTCACCGATGTCAAAGTACTCATTGCTGGTTGCGGGTCGGGTGGTTCGAGTGTGGCACTGCAATTGGTCATGTCCGGAGTTCGGAATTTCACCCTCTTGGACAAGGACACCCTCCAAATTGAAAACGTGATCCGGCATGTCTGCGGTAGGCGGTACCTCGGCCAAAGGAAAATTGATGCGGTTGAGGATGTTCTTCTCGATAGAAATCCAAATGCGAATATCAGCAAGATTGAAGCCGACATCATGGACTACCGCGATATGGAGTCCGCGATAATCGAATCGGATGTTGTCGTCCTCGCGACGGACAACGAGCCATCTCGCTACAGGCTCAATGAACTGTGTGTGAAGAACAGAAAACCGTTTGTTGTCGCGCGCGTCTTCACGCGCGGAATTGGCGGCGAGGCATTTGCCTATCGCCCCGGGAGCGGGGGATGCCTCGCTTGCCTCGAAATGGTTTTGGCACGCACGACTTTCCGGGACGGTATCAAGGAAATCGATTTGGTGTCCGAGGAGGAGCGACAGAAAGTCTACGGGATGGAAATCGAGGAAATTAAGGACTCTCCTGGACTATCGCTGGATATTTCATTCATTACGTCGTTCCACGCCCGTTTTGTATTGGACGCCATCGCTCGGGGGCTACCTCAGCGCCCAAAGTACCTCATCCCCATCGACGAGAATTACATCATTTGGGGTAATCGCCCTGTTCACCCGTTCAAAAAGCATTTTCATTTACAGAGGATCGACCTGACCCCGCAGAAAAATTGCGCGGTCTGTGCAACGGAAAGTGCTGCCCATGTTTAGATCGAAAAGAAGCGGTGTTTCAATCTCGATTGCTCAGGGCGCCCTCGAAGCCATTTACGACGAATGCGACCGTTTTGATGTTGATGAAACGGGAGGCAGGATCATTGGAACATATAAACAGAAGGGTTCTCACTACGACATTCATATATTGGGTGTGTTGGAGCCGGGTCCGAATGCCGATAGATCTCCGACAAGTTTTTTTCAAGACGGCGAGTACCAAGAGAGGGTGTTCAGAGCGATTGAAGCTAAACATCCAGACATCAAACATCTTGGTAACTGGCATACCCACCACGTTAATGGATTTGCGACGTTGAGTGGCGGTGACAAGGCCACCTACTTCAAGACCGTCAATCATCACAAACACAACACCGATTTCTTTTACGCGCTCCTAGTCGTAAAAAAGAATGATCGCGGCAGTTCGCGCTACACAATCAAGCATTTCTTCTTCCGTCGAAATGACAACGCCGTTTACGAGATTCCACATTCGCAAGTAAAGGTGGTCGACATGCCGGCGTTGTCGACTGGCGAGGGGATTTCTTCTGTTCCTGAAGCGGCCGTCTCGGCGAGCGACCACAGCTCGCCGAACCTTCAACGGGTCAGGGATCAGGAATTTTTTTCGGATTTTTACCCGGACCTTAAGGCGCTGCTCTCCAAATCGGCCGGCGCTCCTTATTGGAAGGGCATAATCGAATTAATGGACGGATGGAAAGCGCTGATCGTTGCGGTGGAGAACGGCAGGGATGGTAACCCGTCCTATTCAATCGCGGTTGCCGACGAAAATCCTCTCCTCGCCGATGTCATTGCGAACTACAAAAATCGGCACTTTCGGTCTGCGCGACACGCGGTCATCCAGTTGGAAAAGGATCTCAATAAAGTCATCTACAAGGGCAAGAGGGGGGCTTAGACATGAATATCGTCACGGTCAATGTGGGCCAGGGGGCGCTTGCCATTGTTAGGCATCAAGGCGAGGCCATTATCGTCGACTCTCGCATTCCGCCTTCAGGCGATAAAACGGTCGTCCACGTTAGGGAGATTTTGGCGAAGGCTCTAAAAGGTCACTTCGTCAAAGGTCTGATTCTTACCGGCTTTGACGACGATCACAGCGATCTTGATGGCGCTTCGATTGTTCTCCGCAAGTATCGGCCCGACTGGGTTATGTACCCGAGATATTTCAAGGACAGTACCGAGGCAAAAAATGTCTTCGCCCTTATTGATAGCGAAATAGAGGTGCGCTCCAAGACATCGAACCCGTTGCGGAAGGTATCAGTGCGGCTTGACGAACTCGCGAGCCGTCATCTCGATGGTCTTTCGGACAATTTTGATTTCGAACTGTTCTCACCGCATATCGAAGATATGGACTGCTCGAATAATTGTAGCATCGTACTCAAGCTGACGGGGCGCGGGCCACGTGGCTTTTCCTATCTAATAACGGGCGATGCGGAGATCGCGCGCTGGGAGACGATCCACGAGTTGTTTGGTGATGCTCTAAAGTCGCACGTCCTTGCAGCACCACATCACGGTTCGAAGAACGCGGCGCACCCGGCATCGCTGCTGAAAATCGCTCCCCACACTATCTTGATTAGCGCGGGCGTGGGCAGTCAGTTCGGTCACCCCAGTCCACAGGCGGTTAAAGTCTACAAGGAGGTCGCGAAGTACGTTTTTTCGACCAACATGGAAGGCGGTGTGTCTCTCCTCACCGGGCCGGGAGCGACTGAGCTGACGACGACTTTATTGCGATAGGAAGCATTTTATTTTTTCGATCGGGGCACCTCAGGAAATTATATGCCATCGAAAAAAGCCAGCGGTTCTGGGTCTTCCAAGCAGCCCTACCTCAAGGGTAAGAACGCTGTCCAATTGTGCATTTTTGTCGGCGCTAATCTCGCGGTATTTCTCGCGTTGCTCGTGAGTGATGGTTTCTCGGCGGCAACCGTCGATCAATTTTGGCATCGTATAACCGCGAAGGATGGTTTCCTCGCGGCGATCATACCGATTCTGGCTATTGTCCTCTGCGGCGTGTTTAGCGACAAATGGAAGGCGAGGTTGGTGTTTTGGCGATGGCGCGATCCGTTGCCAGGTTGCCGCGTGTTCTCGGAACTTCTAGCGACTGACCATCGAATTGACAAAACGACGCTAGCCGAAAAGCTCGGGGAGTATCCACGCGAGGCAGATAAACAGAATGCACTTTGGTTTAGCCTTTATAAAAGGCATGGCGGTGTGAACAAGGTATTAGAGGCTCATAGAATCTATTTGATGACGAGGGACATGGCGTCAATCTCGTCGTTGTTTGTGATCTTGTTCCCGCTTGGAGTGTTTGCCGAGAACTTCCAATGGGAGGTGGCGGCGATCTACGCTGCGGCGCTCCTTTTGCAATACGTCCTCATTGCGATCTCTGCTCGTAATTACGGCAATCGATTTGTGCTTAATGTGTTGGTAGAGGAGTCGCAAACTTAGGAGGGTGTGCCCGAATTGAGACTCCGTCTTGGTCGCAAACGGAACTGCCCCCTTCAAATACACCGCCCCCCATCCACCTCCAGCGCCACGCCAGTGATGAATTCGGCTTCGTCCGAGGCGAGATAGAGGCACGCGTTCGCGATGTCCATGGGTTTGGACAGGCGGCCCATCGGCACGGTGGCGATGAACTTCGCGCGGCGTTCGGGCGTGTCTTCGCCCAAGAACATGTGGAGGAGCGGGGTGTCGCCCGCGACGGGGCAGATGCAGTTGACGCGGATCTTCTCGGGGCCGAGTTCCGCGGCCATGGATTTGGTCAGGGTGATCGCGGCGCCCTTGCTGCCGTTGTACCAGGTGAGGCCGGGGCGCGGGCGCAAGCCCGCGGTCGACGCCGTGGTGATGATGCAGCCGCCGTGTCCCTGTTTCCGGAACACCGGCACGGCGTGCACGGCGGCCAGATAAATGCCCTTCACGTTCACGGCAAAGACGCGGTCGAAAGTTTCCTCGTCCACGTCCAGCATGGGCTGGTTGCGGTGGGTGTAGCCGGCGTTGTTCACCACGATATCGAGTTGGCCATAGGTGTCGATCGCAGCCTGGATCATGGCCTTCACGTCTTTCGACGCGGTTACGTCGCCCGTGTGCGCGGTGGCCTTGCCGCCCTGCTGGGCGATGCCGCCCGCCACGCGTTTCGCCGAGTCGCCGTTCAGGTCGTTGACGATCACCTTGGCGCCTTCCTCGGCATAGCGAAGGGCGATGGCTTCGCCGAAGCCCGATCCGGCTCCGGTGACGACGGCGACTTTTCCCGCAAGGCGCATGGTGCGCTCCCTGTTCAGAGTTTCGAGGCTTGTTCGCGCAGCACGTATTTCTGGATCTTGCCCGTGGAGGTCTTGGGCAAGGGACCGAACACGATGCTGCGTGGAATCTTGTAGGCCGCCATGTTCTCGCGGCAATAGGCGATGATCTGTTCCGCCGTCACGTCGCGCGCGCCGGGCTTGAGGGTCACGAACGCGCAAGGGCTCTCGCCCCATTTCGGATCGGGGCGCGCCACCACGGCGGCCTCCATGATCTCAGGGTGACGATAGAGCGCTTCTTCCACCTCCAGACTCGAGATGTTCTCGCCGCCGGAGATGATGATGTCCTTGGAACGGTCCTTCACCTCGACATAGCCGTCCGAGTGGCGTACGGCCAAATCGCCGGTATGGAACCAGCCGCCCTTGAACGCTTCGGCGGTGGCCTTGGGATTCTTGAGGTAGCCCTTCATCACCGTGTTGCTGCGGATCATCAGCTCGCCCAGATGCGCGCCGTCGGATGGTTGGGGCTGAAGCGTCTCGGCGTCGGCCACCATCACGCGGTCGAGCGTGGGATAGGCGATGCCCTGGCGCGCCATCTTCTCGGCCTTTTCCTTCATGGGCAGATCGTTCCATGCGTCCTGCCAGGCGCAGAGCGTGGCGGGGCCATAGGTCTCGGTCAGGCCGTAGAGGTGGTGGACGCGAAAGCCCATGCGCTCCATCGATTCGATCACGGCGCTGGGCGGCGCGGCGCCGCCGGTCGCCACCTGCACGGGCTGGGGCAGGGCTTTGCGGTCGGAATCGGGCGCGTGGACCAGCATGTTGAGCACGATGGGCGCGCCGCACAGATGGGTGACGCCGTGCTCGACGATCAGTTCGAAGATGCGTTTGGGTTCCACCTTGCGCAGGCAGACATGGGTCCCGCCCGCGACGGTGACGGCCCAGGTGTAGCACCAGCCGTTGCAGTGGAACATCGGCAGAGTCCAGAGATAGACCGTGTCGAGCCTGAGGCCGAAGGCCAGGATCTGGCCCATGGCGTTGAGCGCCGCGCCCCGGTGGTGGAACACCACGCCCTTGGGGTTGCCGGTCGTGCCCGAGGTGTAGTTGAGCGCGATGGCGTTCCATTCGTCCGCGGGCATGCGCCCGGCATGTTCGGGATCGCCCTCGCGCAGGAACGCTTCGTAATCCTTCTCGCCCAGCAGTTCGCCGGATGGGTCCAGCGGATCGTCGATGTCGATGACTGGGATCGTTCGGCCGAGCTGCGCCAGCGCGGGCTTGATGACGGCGCTATGGCTTCGGTCGGTGATCAGAAGCTTGCTCTCGGCGTGGTCGAGCGTGAAGGCGATGGTCGCGGCATCGAGCCGTGTGTTGAGCGCGTTCAGCACCGCGCCCGTCATGGGGATGCCGAAATGCGCTTCGAGCAGCGGAGGTGTGTTGGGGGCCATGATCGAGACCGTGTCGCCCGGCCCGATGCCCCGCCGCGTCAAGGCCGAGGCCAGCCGGCGGCAGCGCGCGTAGAATTCGCCGTAGCTGGTGCGGCCTTCGCCGTGGATGATCGCGATCTTATCCGGCCAGGTGGTGGCTACGCGCTCCAACTGGCTCAAGGGCGTCAGCGGCACATGATTGGCCGCCACCCGGTCCAGGCCCTGTTCGAACGGGTTGGCGATGATCATGACGCGAGGATAACGGCGGGGTGCGAGGCGGGCAAACGCGACGGGAGAAGAAAATGACTCACCCTGCAACGGGCTCAGGGTGAGGACTCTTTTTTCGCTGTGCGTGTCGTATCGCTGCACCGATTTGGAGAGTCCCTCTCCGCCGCTTGCGGGGGAGAGGGCGGGGCCCGGTCGCGAAGCGAGCGGGAGGGGGTGAGGTGGCGCGATCGCGGAAGCCCACCTCACCCGCTCGCTACGCTCGCACCCTCTCCCCCCGATGGGCGGAGAGGGTCATTCTTTCTAAACCTCGGGCTTCCATTTCTTCGCGCGGGTGTCGGCATCGCCGCGCTGCGCGTCGTTCAGGCGTCCGCCGATCTTCTCGCGCGCCTCGGCGGCCTTGGGCACCTTCCGGTCGGCGGCCAGGGTGAGCCAGAAATAGGCTTCGCGATCGTCGCGCACCACACCGTCTCCGGTCGCGTAAAGCTCGCCCAGTTTGAACATGGCCGTGGGCTCGCCGCGTGCGGCCGCGCGCCGGTACCACGCGGCGGCCTGCGCATAGTCGAAGTTGAACGCGCCGCTTGGTTCGTAGGCGTTGCCCAGTTCGAGCTGGGCCTTCGGATCGCCCCGCTCGGCATGGGCGAAGAGATCGGCATAGGCCTTGACGACGTTGATCTCGTCCTCGCTCAGCGTCTCCAAGAGGCTGTCACGCGCCTTGGCGGCGGGCGCGAAGCCGCGCCGCACCGCGCGGTCGAACATGACATAGGCGTCGAGCAGGTTGGCTTTGACCTGGTCGCCCTTGGCGTAGATCACGCCCAGGTTGAAGGCCGCTTGCGCGTCGCCCGAATCGGCCGCCGCGCGGAACCAGCGTATCGCGTCGGGCAGGTTCTTTTCGACGCCCTGGCCCTGATAGCGCATCAGGCCCAGGCTGTATTGCGCGGTCGCGTTGCCCTGCTTCGCCGCTTCCTCGTACCAGCGCGCGGCGGCGGCGGGATCGGCGGGCACGCCGTCGCCGCGCCGGTACATCTGCGCCAGGTTGTATTGCGCGGGCGCGTAGCCCTGGTCGGCGGCCTTGCGCAACCAGAGGGCGGCCTGCTTGTGGTCCTTGGGCACGCCGCGCCCTTCCAGATAGCCGGCCGCGAGCGAAAGCTGCGCCTTGGCCAGATCTTTCTCGGCGGCCTTGCGGAACCACGACATGGCCGTCTCCGCGCTGGCCGGCACACCCGCGCCCTCCAGATAGGCAACGCCCAGATCGAACTGCGCCTCGGCGCTGCCGCCCTCGGCGGCTTTCTGCAGCGCGGCCACCGCGGCGGCGTCGGCGACCTTGGCCTTGGCGGGGTTCAGTTCGGTCGGCGCCGCGCCCCGTGCTGTGGGCTGCGGGGCTTGCGGCTTGGCGGGTTTGGCCGGCGGCTCGATCGTCTCGACCACCGGGGCGGGCCGTTCGGCTTGGGACGCGGGCGGCCGCGCGGGCGGGGCTTCGGCGCGGAGCGGTGGCGGCGCGGCCTTCTCGGCCGGCGGTGCGGCCTTTTCGGCCGGCGGCGCAGCCTTTTCGGCTGGCGGCGCAGCCTTTTCGGCCGGTGGCGCAGCCTTTTCGGATTGAGGCGAAGGCGCCTGTTGCGGCTGCGGGAGCGGCTGCGACGGCGGCGGGCCGGGCAGAGGCAGCGGCGGCGCGGAGGCTTGGGACGGGGCGGGGACCGCCGGCTTCGGCGGCGTGTCGTCCTGGTCCAGCAGTTCGTCGAGCGCGGTCGATGCCGAGGCGCGGCCGCCGGCCGCGGCCTGCGCGAGCAGCACCGCCGCGCGATCGGGATCGCGTTTCACGCCGTCGCCCGCGAGCAGGAGCTTCGCCAAATCCTCGGCGGCTTCAGAATCGCCCTGCGCCGCGGCGCGTTCGAGCAACTGCGCCGCGCGCGCGGAATCGCGCGGAACGCCGAGGCCGGCCAGATAGAGGCGCGCCAAGCTCACCTGCGCCTCGGACAGGCCGGCATCGGCGGCCGATCGGAACAGCTTCGCGGCGGCCGCGTAATCCTGCGGCACGCCGCGGCCATAGACGTAGAGGGCGCCCAGGCCGAATTGGGCGGCCGTGCTGCCCTGCTGCGCCGCCTGGCGGAACAGCTCGGCCGCGCGTGCGGGGTCCTGCGGCACACCGCGGCCCTCGTCGTAGAACACGGCTAGGCGCGCACGTTGCCGGCGCCCGCCGAGATCTGGAACAGATCGGCCGCGCGCACATAGTTGCGCGGACCATCCAGCCCCTTGAACTCAAGCATGCCCAGACTGTAAAGGGCGCGCGCGTCGCCGGCCTTGGCCAAGGGTTCCCACTCGCGCCGCGCGGCGGCGAAGTCGCCGCGCTCGAACGCGGCCTGGCCGTCGTCGTAACCGGCCATGGCGGAGGCCGCGAACGCCATCATGGTCGCGGCCAGCAGCAGGGCGTAGCGGATCTTCATGTCGCCATGCCCCCACGCGCCGCGCGGCGGCGTTCCATCATCTGGAAGACCCAGGGCGCGATCACGACCACGAAGACGATGCGCATGATGTGGTGCGTCGAAACGAAGGCCGCGTCGGCGCCGAGCGCCAAGGCGACCAGGCTCATCTCGGCCAGGCCGCCCAGCGCGAAGGCCAGGACGAGCGCGGGAATGGGGATGTCGACCGTGCCGTGCAGCAGCAGGCTGAAGGCGACCGTACCGGCTAGCATGATCGCGGTCGCGCAGGTTGCGAGGCCCAGCGTATGCAACACCTTACGGACATGCAGGCCGGCGAAGCGGCAGCCGATGCCGGCGCCGACCACCACCTGCGCGACGGCGACCAGTTCGTGCGGCGGGCGGAAGTCGCTGATACCGGTCAAGTGCGCGGCCGCGCTGGAAAAGATCGGGCCGGTGAGATACGGCGCGGGCAGCCGGACGAGCCGCGCCGCGAGCGCGCCCGCGAGGCCGATGACGGCCAGAAGCGCAAGTTCGGACAAAGGCGTCGCGAGGATGGAGATCTCGGACACGGTGCGCTTGGCGGCGTCGTAGCCGTCGAGTGCCCTGAACCAAAAGGGGATCGTGAGGACGATCAGAAGCACGCGCAGCGTGTGAACGAGGGAAATCACGCGCTCGTCGCCGCCGAGCGCGTGGCCCACGACCGTCATCTCCGTGAGCCCGCCGGGAGCGGCCGCGAAATAGGCCGTGACGCGGTCGCAGCGGCCGATCTTCAGGAACAGGACGAAGCAGATGCTGCCGACCGTGACCGAATAAAGAAAGAGCGCGGCCAAGGTCACGCCCCATTCGGAGACGCGACCGAGGATGTTGGGCGTGAAGGCGCTGCCCAGCATGACGCCCAGCACGGCGACCATGAACGAGCGCAGTGGAATCGGCATGGCCACCTTGACGCCACCGAGCGCCGCGAACGTGGTGGCCACCATGGCGCCGATCATCCACGCCAGCGGCATATCCAGTTGGTGGAAGATGGCGCCGCCCACGGCGCCGATGGCGAGCGCGAGAAGGACCCGCTGGATGTAAATTCCGAGGTCAGGCTCGCCGGTGGCCGCCGTCATGGATTACTGCACGAACCGGCCGAGACGCACCGCGGTCAGTCCCTTGCTCAAACGCTGGGACGGCATCACCAGCACGCAGCGGTCATAGGGCGTGCGCACCTCCTGGTCGCCGTCGTGGGCGATGGTGGTGCCTGCCTTGTCGATCACCTCCAGCCCCTGGAACTCGCCGGTGAAGACAAAGGGCTCGCGCGCGATGGTGACGGCGTGGGTGACCTCGATGAAGGTTTGGGGGGGCGGCGGCGACTTCAAATGCGGCTCGATCGCGTCGCGCTCGACAACATCGAGGCACGCGAGGAAGCGCAAGGTGGTTTCGACCGCCACCTCCGCAGTGCCCTTGAGCCAATGCTGGCCGCATTCGACCAAGGCCGCGGTCTTGGGACTGCTCTCGTCGGAAAATTCGCCGTAGTCGCGCAGGCGCACGCCCGCGGCGTGGCCCTCGTCGCTGACGACATATTCAGGCACGCCGATGGCGCGGCCGAGCTTGCGGCCCTTCTGGGTCATGCCGGCCAAGGTCAGCGGCGCGGACAGGCGCTGCATGGAATGGATGTCGAGCAGATAGTCGACCTCCTCGACCGCGGGACGCAGCGCGCGCGCGCGGCGCAGTTCGAGGGAATCGCGGCTGCCGTCGAGCTTGTCGGGCGACCAGACCCGGTTCATGTCCTCCTCGAGGAAGCGCGAGGCCGTTGGGTTCTTGGCGTCGAACGACAGATAGGCCGCGACGTTGGCGAAGGACAGGGTGAGCGTGCCGCGCTTGGGGCGGATCTCGTGGCGGAACAGGAAGTCGAGCGCGATCGCGCCGCACAACTCGTTGCCGTGGATCAGCGCGTTGACCATGACGTGCGGCCCGGGCGCGGCCGCCTTGAAGCTTGTGACGTAATCGATGCCCGTGTTGCCCTTGCGGTAGGGCGTGATGTCCGGCGGGGTCAGTTCGACGCGATGGCTCATGGCTTGGGCGCTAGGCTCCGGGGCGGCGGCAGACATGATCCATGATGCGCGCCATGAAGTCTTCGCACAGCGCGATCTGGTCGAGGGAGACGAACTCGTCGGGCTTGTGCGCCTGGTCGACCTCGCCCGGCCCGCAGATGATGGTCGGGATGCCGCTTTTCTGGAACAGACCGGCCTCGGTGCCGAAGGCCACCTTGACCGTTGAGTTGGCGCCGGTCAGGCGCTTGACCAGGGCCGTGGCCTCATCGTCCTCGGACATGTTGAGCCCGGGAAACTCGCTGCGCAACTGGAAGGCGACGCCCGTGTCGGCGGCCACGTCCTGCATCTGGGGCGCCAGCTCCTTCTCGGCGAAGGATTTGATCTCTTCGTACATGGCCAGCGGATCGTCGCCCGGCAGATGGCGGAACTCGAATTCGAAGACGCAATCCTTGGGCACGATGTTGAGTTGGGTGCCGCCATGGATGACGCCGGTGTGAACGGTGGTGTAGGGCACGTCGAATTCGTCGTCATAGGGGCCGCCGTCGCGGTGGCGCTTTCCCATCTCCTTCAGCTTCAGAACGATCTCGGCCGCATATTCGATCGCGTTGACGCCGCGCGGGGTGAGGGAGGAGTGCGCCTCGAAGCCGCGGACGCGGCAGTAGTAGCTGCGCTTGCCCTTGTGGGCGCGCACGACCTTCATGCCCGTGGGCTCGCCCACGATGCACATGGTCGGGCGATGGGGCCGGTCCTTGAGCTGGGTGATCAGGCGGCGCACGCCGATGCAGCCGACCTCTTCGTCGTAGGAGAAGGCCAGGTGAATCGGGATGTTGAGGCCGCGCTCCAGGAACTCGGGTGCATAGGCCAGGGCCACGGCCAGCCAGCTTTTCATGTCGCAGGTGCCGCGGCCGTAGAGCTTGCCGCCGCGTTCATCAACCTTGAACGGGTCGGTCGACCATTCCTGGCCGTCGATCGGCACCACGTCGGTGTGGCCGGACAGGCAGATGCCGCCGCGGTCCTTGGGGCCGAGCGTGGCGTAGAGGTTGGCCTTGCGCTTCTCGTCGTCGTAGAGCAGCTCCGATTCGACGCCCAGCTTGGACAGATAGGTCTTGATGTAATCGATCAGGGCCAAATTCGAATCGCGGCTGGTCGTGTCGTAGGAGATCAGCGTGCGGATCATGTCGAGGCTTTTCAGGTCGCGGCGGGCCATTCGCTAATCCCCTAGGAGATGAACTGTTCTTTCAGGATCCGTTCTTCGAAATTGTGTTCGGCGTCGAACAGGATCATGTGGGCGCTGGTGCGGTCCTCGCTGACCTCGACACGCGTGATGCTGCGGACCTCGGTGAAGTCGGCCGTCGCGCTGACCGGCCGGTGCTGGGCGTCCTTGACCTCGAACACCACCTTCGCCGCGTGCGATAGGATGGCGCCGCGCCAGCGCCGGGGGCGGAACGCGCTGATCGGCGTGAGGGCCAGCGCGTTAGAGCCGACCGGCAGGATGGGGCCGAACGCCGACAGGTTATAAGCCGTGCTGCCCGCGGGGGTGGAGATCAGGATGCCGTCGCAAATCAGCTCGTCCATGCGGACGATATCGTCGACGGTGATCCGGATCTTGGCCGCGAAGCGCTTTTCGCGCAGAAGCGAGACCTCGTTGATGGCCAGCGCCGTGTGCGTCTCGCCGTCGATCGTCCGCGCTTCCATGCGCAGCGGATAGAGGGTTGTCGCGGTCGATTTTTCCAGGCGCTGTTCCAGCCCGTCTTCCCGGTACTCGTTCATCAGGAAGCCGACCGTGCCGCGGTGCATGCCGTAGATCGGCACGCGGCGCGCGCTGAAGCGGTGGAGCGTCTCGAGCATGAAGCCATCGCCGCCGAGCGCCACCACGATCTCAGCCTGATCAGGCTCGACCGAGGCGTAGCGCGCGCGTAAGCGCGCGAGCGCGCCTTGGGCGGGCTCGGTGTCGGCCGCGACAAAAGCTATCCGTTTGCTCGGCATGGACCGGCTTTTCGTACGCTCCCGAGGGTTCACGCGTGACGGCCGGGAGTATAGCCGACGGAAAGGGGGACGCCAGCCGTCCGAGTCGCCAAAAACCCTGCGTTGCCAAACCCATAACCATCGGCCATCGTGCGGGCTCAGCCGCCGCGAAGGAGAGATGCCGTGGCCAACAAAGTTGCTTTGTTCGGGCTCGCGCTCGTCGTTCTGTGCGCTCTCGGCCCAGCGCGCGCGGAGGAACGCCACGCGGGCTACTATTACCCGCCGCCGAAGACGCAAGAGACCTATGTGGCGCGCGCGAAGACCTTGCCCGATTCCGACCGGAAACGCCGGCTTGGATTCGTCACCGCGATGACGGCGCAGATGATGTCGAATCCCTATCCGCCGCCCTTCGCGATCTTCGCCAAAGGCGACCAAGCCGAGAAGCTCATCATCGTCGGCCTGTACGAGAACTCGTACAACACGCTGTACCGGATGCGCGCCCTTCTGGCCATTCTGACGGCGTCATCGCGCATGACGCCGTTCTTCAACGAAGTGGGCGTCGAGGATTATTTCACGTTCTTCGATCTGGCCAAGCTTCTGGGCTATACCCAGATCACGGTCAGCGATGGGCGCGACTTCGCGCATCGCATCGACATCAAGTAAGCGAATCAGCGCTTCGCGCCGGCCTTTTCCAGAATCTGGACGATGTCCGGATAATTCTGCCTAAGCGCGTAATCCAGCGCCGTTTTGCCGCGATCGTCGCGGACGTCCAGCTTCGCTTTGGCGGTAACTAGCGCTTTGACCACGTCGGTGTGGCCGTTGAGCGCGGCGGAGGTCACGGCCGTGCGGCCGGTCTTGTCCTTCAGGTCCAACTCGACGCCGGCTTTGATCAGGCGCTCGACTACGTTGGGATAGCCGTTGCCGGCCGCCCACATGATGGACGTGCGGCCTTCGTTGTCGACGATGTCGGGATCGGCGCCCACCTCGAGCAAGCTTTCCACCATTGCGCCGTCGCCGCGCCAGCCGGCGTTGATCATTGCCGTGCGGCCTTCGCGGTCTCGCCCGTTGGCGTCCTCGCCCCGCGCGGCCAGCGCGCGCACCGCGGCCACATCGCCGTGCGCAACAGCATCCTGCAAGGGCCCCCGTTCCGGAGTGGCCTTGCCCTCGGCCGCCGCGGGTGGCGTCGCGGCGCCCATGACGGATTTCCAATCGCTGACCGACCGGCGCGCGGCGATCAACTCCTGCGCGGTCAAGGTGGGCTCGATCAGCGCCGCGGCACGGGCAGCGTCTCCGTTACCTTGGCTCGCGGCCAGGGTCAGCCAGGTCAGGGCTTCCGTCTTGTCCTGTTTCACGCCATAGCCCTTGAGCGCCATGTATCCGAGGGTCAATTGGGCCATCGGATACCCCTGGCGCGCGGCACGCTCCAGCATATCCGCCGCGGCTTTCGGGTCGCGCGCGACTCCCTGGCCGATCAGCTCGCGCCGCGCGACGCCGTATTGGGCGTAGGCAAATCCCTGATTGGCGGCCTTCTGCATGCGCGCGATGACCTGTTCGCGCCGTGGCGTGGGCGGCGATACGGGCACCGCCTCCGGGTTGGCCATCGCGGCCGCCAGCGTTCCATCCAGCCCGGGCATAGTCTGGAGCATCAGCTTGGTCGCGACGTTCGTCGAGCTTTCCGCTGGTGCAGGCGTCATCGCCTGTGCGGAGCGGACGGGCGTGGGGGGGCTGGTCTTGGGCGCACCGGACGCCGCGCCGGATTCGTTGCTGGTTCCGGTTCCCGTCGCGGGCAGCATGGCATCGCCCGCGGAGGCCTTTACCGCCAACTTGAGATTCGACGGGCCACCGTCTTCGCGCAGGTCCCGCGGACGCTCCACAGGCTGCACGGTCGATTCCGAGGCTTGAAGCTGAGCTTGCTCTTTTTTAGGTGGAACCGGCTGCGGCTGAATCTCGGCGGTCTGTAGGCGGGCCACGACGACTCGGGCCGGCTGCTCCTGGGCGGTTTCCTGCTTGGGCTTGCCGCGGTCCTCCCGGTCGAGAATGGGCAGCGAGGTCGCCAAGGGCGCCGTCCGCGGTGGCGAGCCGCCCGCATCCTTCGCGGCCGTGGTCGAGGCTTGCTGTGCGCTTTCCGATTCCTGCTTTAGCTGGTTCTGTGCCGTGGTGCTGCGGTCGTCCTTGCCTTTGCCGCCGACCTGTCCGGCCGCGCTCGCGTCGCCGGGTTTGGCGTCTGTCTTCGCGGTCGCTGTTTGCGCGGCGGCAGCGGCCTGCGTGGGACTTTGCGAAGATCGCGCGGCGGCCATCTTCTCGGTGCGATTGTCCTTTCCCTCCGCCGGCTGGGACGAATCCGATTTCGGACTCGCCGCGGCATTTTCGGCGGCGGCGGTCTTCGCGACGTTGGCTGCCGTGGCATCGCCCTCGCCGGTCTGGCCTTGTCCCAGGGCCACCCGGCGTGCATTCGGCTTTGTCACATCGGCCGGCGCGGGCGTGGGATTGCGCCCCACGTCCCGACCACGCTGTTCCGCGCTTCCCAACCCGAAGTGACCTTGTTCCTGGGCGACGACGCCGGTGGCGGGCGCTACTTCTTCGGGTGCAACGGGATCGTAGAAGACAACGTCCACACGCTTGATCGGCGCATCGCGCAGCTTGAGCCAATCCAAATTGATATGCGGCAAGCCCGCCGCGACCACCGTCACGGCTGCGAAATGCAATCCGATGGAGCAAAACAGGGCGATACCCAGCTTCGTCGCATAGTTTGCCGATGACCGAGGCAGATCGTCCGGTTCAATGGATTGCAAAAGCCACGGGGCTGGCGCGCCGTCGGGGGACGCCCATTCCCTCGCTTCGGACGAGGCGCGGACCGGCCCCATGACCGGTGGAGCGGAATTTATCGTCGTCGAAGACATGCGCGCCGTCAGGCTAACTTTTGAAAAGCAGGCCAGGATTCTTGGCCGCAAAAGCCGATTCCATGCAAGAATCGAGCCTCGACAACGTTGATTTTAAAGCAGTTTTTTCGTCCTGGCGGACAGAATTCAGCCGCCGGTCACGCTCATATGGCGCGGGACGGAAATCGCCTGCCGGCGCCGGTCGATGACGAAGTCATGGCCTTTCGGCTTGCGCGCGATGGCGTCGCGGATGGCGTCGCGCAACGCTCCATCGTCCGAGCTTTGCCGCAGCGGTGCGCGCAGGTCGGCCGCGTCCTCCTGGCCCAGGCACATATAGAGCATGCCGGTGCAGGTGAGGCGCACGCGGTTGCATGACTCGCAGAAATTGTGAGTCATCGGCGTGATGAAACCCAGCCGCGCGCCCGTCTCGCGTACGGTCACATAGCGCGCGGGTCCGCCCGTGCGGTGGTCGGATTCGTCAAGCGTCCAGCGCCGTGCCAACTGCGCGCGGACCATGGAAAGCGGATAATACTGATCCGTCCGCTGCTCGCCGACGTCGCCCATCGGCATCACTTCGATGATCGTCATGTCGAAGCCGCGCTCGCCGCACCAGGCCACCATGCCGTCCAGTTCGTCGATGTTGATATCTTTGAGTGCGACGGCGTTGATCTTGATCGCCAAGCCGGCCGCCTTGGCCGCTTCGATGCCATCCAGCACCTTGTCGAGCTTGCCCCAACGCGTGATGGCGGTGAATTTTTCCGGATCGAGCGTGTCGAGCGAGACGTTGATGCGGCGCATGCCGGCGTCGCGCAACTCTTGGGCATAACGCGCGAGCTGGCTGCCGTTGGTGGTGAGCGTCAACTCGTCGAGGTGTCCTGTCGACAGATGCCTGCCAAGTCCGCGGACGAGCGACATGATGTTGCGCCGTGCCAATGGCTCGCCGCCTGTAAGCCGGAGCTTGCGAACGCCCAGATCGACGAAAGCGCCGCATAGGCGTTCGATCTCCTCCAGCGTCAGGATCTCGGCCTTCGGCAGGAACGTCATGTCCTCCGACATGCAGTAGACGCAGCGGAAGTCGCACCGGTCGGTGACCGAGACGCGCAGATAACTGATGGCGCGCGCGAACGGATCGACGAGAGGTGCGCTCTTCGCCACAGTCCGGTCGGCCTCTCTGATAATCAAATCGTCAGGCATCGCGTCCCTGTAACCCCTTCATATGTAAACATATGTCCCAAAGGGTCTGGTTCAATGCGCAGGATGCGAGCGCGCCCTCGTCCTGTCCAGCCCTCTATGGCCCGTGCGGGCGGCGGACGCCATAGTGCGCGCGATGACGAGAGAGCCTCAAACGGTTGTGGGCGTGCTTCTGGCCGGCGGGCGGTCCAGCCGTATGGGCGGTGGCGACAAGTGCCTGCGTCTCCTTGGCGGACGGCCGATCCTGGCGCGGGTGATCGCGCGCGCCAAGCCGCAGGTGGGTCCTTTGGTGCTTAACGCCAATGGCGATCCCGCTCGTTTTTCGGCCTTCGGCCTGCCGGTCGCGCGCGATCCGGTCGAAGGCTTCGCCGGTCCTCTCGCGGGTGTTCTGGCCGGGCTGCTGTGGGTGCGTGCTCATCACCCGGACGTGGCATGGGTCGCGTCGTTTCCAACCGACGTGCCGTTCTTTCCGGATGACGTGGTGGAGAGGTTGATTGCCGCACGCAACGTCCAGCAGGCGGATCTTGCCTATGCCGAATCCGGCGGCCGCACCCATCCGGTTTTCGGCTTGTGGCCGGTCGGGCTGGCCGACGCACTCCATCGCGACCTCGCCCAAGGTGGTGCGCGCAAGGTCGAGGCCTGGATGGCGGGCCACCGCGTTGCCACGGCGGCCTATCCAACCAAGCCGTTCGATCCGTTCCTCAACATCAACCGCCCCGAAGACGAGGCCGTGGTCGAGCGGCTGATCGCGGAAGGCGTCGTTCCGGCTTAGTCCTTGTCCGGCATGATCATGTTCAACACCAAGCGGCCGCCGTCGACATAGATGGTCTGGCCGGTGATGTAGCTGGCGTCCGACGAGGCCAGGAAAACCGCGACGCCGGCCATCTCCTCGGGCTCGGCCATGCGGCGCAGGGGCGTGCGCATGGCGATTCGCTTGCCGCGCGGCGTGCCGGGAAGCGCATCGGACATCATGCCCGTGCGCGTGCCGCCGGGACCGATGGCGACGACGCGAATATCGTGGTCCGCCAGCTCGACGGCCAGCACGCGCGTCAGCGCGTTCACCGCGCCTTTGCTGACCGGATAGCAACCTTCGCCCACCTCGCCCAGGATGGCCACGGTCGAGGCGATGTTGATGAGGACGCCCCCCTTCTTGGCCGCGATCATCCGTTTCGCCGCTGCGCGGCAGGTCAAATGAGGGCCTTTAATGTTAACCGCCATGACGTGGTCGAACGTTTTGTCCGAAACATCCAGGATGCTGCCGGAATCGACCACGCCCGCATTGGCGATGCAGATGTCGAGGCCACCAAACGCCTTCACGGCGTCATCCATCAACGCATCGACATCGGCTTCCTTGGTGACGTCGCAGCGGACATAGCGCGCGTTGCCGTTTAGCGCCTTGGCCAGTGCGGCGCCTTCCTTGTCCAACAGGTCGCCGATGACGACCTTGGCGCCTTCCTCGACGTAACGCCGCACATAAGCCTCGCCGATGCCGCGCGCGCCGCCGGTGATGACGGCGACTTTGTTCTTCAGACGCATTGGGAATGTCTCCTGGTGGGAACGATGGTCGGAACGGTCAGCGGTGCGCCGCGGCGCAGCGGGCGAGATAGCGTCCGTATTCGGTGCCCACAAGTGCGTCCGCGCGGCGGCGCAGGGCTGTGGGACTAAGCCAGCCCTGCCGCCAGGCGATGACTTCAGGGCACGCCACCTTGTCGCCGCGCGTGCGCTCGCGGTCGCGGATGGCGCGGGCCGCGTCGAGAAGGGAATCGGGCGTACCCATGTCGAACCACGCGACGTCCCTGGGCAGGCGATCAACCGACAGGGCGCCACGCTCCAGATACGTGCGCAAAAGATCCGTGATTTCCAGTTCACCGCGTGCCGACGGCTGGAGCCGCCGCGCTTTCGCGACAACGTCGGGGCCGAAGAAGTAAATGCCAGGCACGGCGTCGCCCGGCTTTTTGGCCGTCGGTTTTTCGACCAGCCGCCGCGGCCGGCCGTCCGTGCCGAATGCGACCGTGCCGAAGGGGCGTGCGTCCGGCACGCGGCGGACAAAAATCCGCGCGCCGTCTTCCATCCGGGCTGCGTGTTTCAGCGTCTTCGCCAGGGATCGCCCGAACATCACATTGTCGCCGAGCGCCAGACACACCGGTTCACGACCGACGAAGGAAGCGCCCACGCGGAAGGCGTCCGGCAGGTCAAGCGGCTTGGCTTGGGCGCGGTAGGACAGCTTGACGCCGAAGCCGTCGCCCGTGCCGAGCAGCTGCCGATAAAGAGGCATCTGGTCTGGCGCCGCGATGAGAAGGATGTCCCGGATGCCCGCTTCCATCAGCAAGGCCAGAGGGTAGTAAACCATCGGCCGGTCATAGACGGGCAGGAGCTGCTTGCTGACCGCAAGGGTTGCTGGGCGCAGGCGGGAGCCCGCGCCACCGGCTAACACAATGCCTTTCCTGACCATTTCCCGAGCGTCCCCGGCCGCGGCATGGGGGGCAACCCTACCGGCAGAGCCCCTATCCGGACAGGAAAAACCGCCATTTCCGGCCCTTGCGTCTCGATTGCGGCGTACCCCCGTCCTGCATAGTATGTCGCGCCGTCGGGACCCCCCTTGCGTTGACCACTGAGTGCGATTCACCGAGAACATGCCCCGCTCGAAACTGCCATCCGTATACAAGCCCTCGGATAAAGAAGAGTTCATGAATCCCCGCCAGCGGGAGTATTTCCGCCAGAAGCTTTTGCAATGGCGGCAATCGCTCCTTGATGGATCTCATGAAACTCTCAGTCATCTTCAAACGGGTGGCATGCACGAGGCCGACATGACCGACCGCGCATCGTTGGAAACAGACACTTCGATTGAGCTGCGCACGCGCGATCGCGAGCGCAAGCTGATCTCGAAGATCGACGAGGCACTGCGACGGATCGAGGATGGCACCTACGGCTATTGCGTCGAGACGAACGAGCCGATCAGCCTGCGCCGCCTGGAAGCGCGTCCAATCGCGACGCTCAGCATCGAGGCGCAGGAACGCCACGAGCGTAGCGAGCGCACCCACCGCGACGACTAATGCCTATTCCTGCACGGCCGGCGGCTCGCTCTTGGCGGCCTTCTTCGGCGGCGTGATCAGGAAGACCAGCGGAATGACCGCCAGCGTCAAGAACATCAAAACCTGGAAGTCCCAAACGTAGGCGATCATCTCGGCCTGCCGGTCGACCACGCGGCTGAGCGACGACAGGCTTTCGGAATGCCCCAGGCTCCATTGCGGCGGCAAATACGGCGCGCGGAACAGATTGTTGTAGGGCGTCACGTTCTCGACCAGGGCCGAGCGGTTGGCCTGGGCGTTGCGCACGAACAGGGTCACGAATACGGAAATGCCCAAGGACGCGCCCAGGCTGCGCACGACGGCATAGATACCCGCACCTTCCGTGCGCAGTGCGCGCGGAAGGCTCGAAAACGCGGTCGTGCTGACGGGCACGAAGATCAGGCCGAGGCCAATGCCCAGCAGCAGCCCGCTGACGACGATCTCGTGCGGTTCGACCTCCAACGTGAAGCCGGTCATCTGCCACAAGCCGTAGGCCGCGATCAGCAATCCGACCAGGATCAGGACGCGCGGATCGACCTTGCCAGCCAAGCGGCTGACGATAGCCATGCCGATCAGCGTGCCGATCGCGCGCGGGATGAACAGGAACCCCGACGTTAGAACCGGATATTCGAGAAGGTTCTGCAGGAACGGCGGCAGCAGCGCCACGGTCGAATAAAGGCAGACATGGGCGCTGAAGCCCAACATCAGTCCGGCGATGAAGTTCCGGTCTCGAAATAATTTGGGATCGAGAAACGGCCGGTGATGCGTGAGGGAGTGCGCCACATAAAAGTAAAAACCGACGATGGCCAGTGCGCAGCCGATAACGATCTTGGGATCGTCGAACCAATCAAGCCGCTCGCCGCGGTCGAGGACCATCTGCAGGCACGCGATGGAGATGGCCAGCGCGCCGAAGCCGAACAGGTCGAGCGCGCGGCTGTGGTCGCGCGCCGTGTCCGGCACGAAGGCCAGGATGCCCAACAGTGCCAGGATGCCGATCGGCAGGTTGATGTAGAAGACCGCGCGCCAGCTATAGAACTCGGTTAGATAGCCGCCGAGCGTGGGGCCGATGATGGGCCCGGCCATGACGCCGATGCCCCAGATTGCCATGGCCCGCCCATGCTCGCGCGGTGGATAGGTGTCCAGCACCACGGCTTGGGAGAGGGGGATCAATCCAGCGCCGAAGCCGCCTTGGAACAGGCGGAACAGCACCAATTCCGGCAGGCTCTGCGCCGCGCCGCACAGCATCGAGGTCAGCGTGAAGCCGGTAACCGCGATCAGGAACAGACGGCGCCGGCCCAGCCGCCCAGCCAGCCATCCCGTGGCCGGCGTGACGATGGCGATCGCGATGACGTAGGCCGTCAGGACCCAGGCCGCCTGATCTTGCGTCGCCGACAGGGCGCCCTGGATGCTGGGCAGTGCCACGGTCGCGATGGTGATGTCGACCGAGTGCATGATGGTCGGCAGCATCACCGCGCAATTGACCAAAAGTCGGCGGGTTTCAGGGTTCGCCGCCGGCGCGGCTTGGGTCACGTGAGAATCGTCGTCTACTCGCTTTTGAACAGCGCCAGCGCCGAGCGGATGAACGACGGCATCTCACGCTCATGGCCGGTGTCGATCTCGGCCACGACGCTGATGCCCGCGCGAAGCGGCGGCGCGTCGGTTCGGGGCTCGATGGCCAGGCGCACCGGCACGCGCTGAACCACCTTGACCCAGTTGCCGGTGGCGTTCTGCGGCGGCAGCAGCGAGAACTCGGCACCCGTCGCTGGGCTGATGCTCTCGACCTTGGCTTCCCAGGAATAGCCGGGATAGGCATCGACCGTGACCTTGGCCAACTGGCCAACGCGCACGTGGGTCAGTTCGGTTTCCTTCAGATTGGCCTCGACCCACATGGACGTGGTCTTGACCACGCTGAAGACCGGCGTGCCGCGCTCGACGTGTTCGCCGGGTTGCAACGTCATGCGCGTGACGATGCCCTCGATGGGCGCATAGACATCGACGCGCCGCAGGTCGAGCGCCGCGTCGTCGCGCTTGGAGATGGCTTGCAGATAGCGCGGGTTCTGTTCGGTGGGAACGCCCGGGCTGCCGCCCAGGTTGGCGGCCACTTCGGCCATCTGCTCGCGCGCCGACCTGGCTTGCTGCTGCGACTGGTTCACCAGGTGCTGGGCGGCGTCGAACTTGGAGCGCGAGGCATAGCCTTGCTTGATGAGCTGTTGTTGGCGGTCGAACTCGGTCTGCGCGAACTTGATGTCGATGTCGGCCTTGGCCAGTTCCTGCTGCTTCTGGCGGTACTGCGAGCGCATGGCCTCGATTTCGGTGCGCGTGGAACGTACGCGCGCCTCGGCTTCGTCGAGCGAGAGCTTGAACGGTTCGGGATCCAAGCGGAACAGAAGATCGCCCGTCTTGACCACCTGATTGTCGACCACCTTCACCTCGACCACGCGGCCCGTGATGTCCGTGCTGATCGCCACCTTGTCGGACTTGATGTAGGCGTTCTCGGTCGAGACGTAGCGTCCGCCCGTTGCGTAGAAGTAGAGGCCGATCAAGGCCGCCACCACCGGCGCGACGGCCAGCAGGATCACGCGGATGAAGCGCCGGGAAAACGTGAAACGCCGGCTGCTTGCCATGGGCGCGTGTTGTATCGGCGGATGTTGTTGCGTCTGTGCCGTCATGTCTTCAGTCCCCCGCAGCCACTTTGCGTTCGCTGAGCGAATCGACTGGCGATTCGATCGCGGACGTCATTTGAAGAAGATTGCGCTTGATGCCCAGCAGCGTATCGATCAGGCGCTCGCGCTCGTTGGGCGCCAGGCCGTCCAGCGTGTCGTGCTGAAGCTGTGATGAAATGCGCGACATGGCGTCGATGATCGCCGCCGGCTTTTCAGTCAGGTAAAGATGCTTGGCGCGGCGGTCCGTCGGAGAGGGACGGCGTTCGATCCAGCCATCGGCCTCAAGGCGGTCCAGCAGTCGCGCCAGGGTGGCGTTCTCGATTTCCAGGATGTCGGCCAGGAAAGTCTGGGTCGAGCCTTCGTTGCGCGACAGATGCACGATCACGCGCCATTGCGAGCGCGTCAGCCCGAGGTGCCGGACACGACGGTTGTATTCGATCCGCAGCAGACGGGACACGTCATGCAGCAGAAAACCGAAACTCCGGTCCAGGTTGCGCGCGGCCATGTCTCAAATGATCAGCAAGCTAATAGTTAGCGCCCTTATTAATACCAGGGCAACTACTTTCCCCGCCAGCTATGCGCGAATCGCATGGCTGGCGGGGCTGATCGTGAAAGGCCGCGTGCCGTCAGGCGACGACTTTGATCTCGTTCGCCCCCGGCCGGCCGTTGGGCCCGGCTCTGAGTTCGTAGTCGATACGCTGGCCGGTCATCAGCGCGTCCAGGCCCGCGGCCTGAACGGCGGTGACGTGGACGAAAACGTCATCAGGCCCCTCGTCCGGGGTGATGAAGCCATAACGCTTGGCAGGATTGTACCATTTGACCGTTCCGCTAGCCATTTACCGTCTCCCTTGTCTTTCGGGGGTTGCAGACCCCGATCCCTGTTTCCACGGCGTTGCGGGCTCTCTATCGGGCCCGTCGTCCGTCATGGTGTAAAAAGCGTATGCCCACCGGGATTTTCTGACAATAGAGAGCGTGCGTCCGGACGCCTGGAAGCGTTGGGATAAGTTTCTCTTGTTTGGCCCCGGAAGCTGCCGTACCCCTTTCGCCGCCCGCGTTCGGGCGTCTTCCCCGAGAAAGGACCTCCCATGACCGCGTCGATGCTCCGCCTGGCGGTGATCGCATTCATTCTGTCGGCGTCCGTCGCCGCGTCGGCCCAGTCGCCGGCGCCCAAGTCCGGCGCCGATCCGGTCGTGGCCAAGGTAAACGGTGAAACGATCCGGCGCTCGGAGGTGCTGGAGACGCAGAAACAGTTGCCGCCGCAATATCGCAACCTGCCGCTCGAGCAGATCTATCCGTTGCTGCTGGACGAGATGATCGACAGCCGCCTGGCCACTGCCGAAGCGCGCCGCCTGAAGCTGCAGAACGATCCGGAGGTGAAGCGCCGCATCGTGAACGCCGAGGACCAAATTCTACGCGACGCCTATTTCAATCGCGAAGTGACCAAGATCCTGACCGACCAGGAATTGCGCAAGCGTTACGACGAGATTGTCGCGGCGATGCCCAAGCAGGAAGAGATCCGCGCGCGCCACATCGTGGTGAAGACGAAGGAAGAGGCCGAGGCCGTCATCAAGCAGCTTCAAGCGGGCGGCGACTTCGCGACAATCGCGAAGGAAAAGTCGACCGACGGCTCGAAAGACGAAGGTGGTGACCTGGGTTATTTCAACAAGGGTGATGTGGTTCCGGCATTCTGGGCCGCGGCTGACGCGCTCAAGCCTGGCGAGATCACCAAGACGCCAGTCGAGACCGAGTTCGGCTGGCACGTCATCCAGGTCGAGGATCGCCGTCCTGTCCAACCCCCGCCGTTCGACAGCGTGCGCGAGCAGCTTTACAACCAGTTGTCGCGGCAGGTCATCGCCGATGAGTTGGAGAAGCTGCGTAGCAAGGCCAAGGTCCAGCGCTTCAATCTCGATGGCACGCCCCGAAAGGAATAGCCGGCCGCGGTTTTGACTTTCCTCGGAAATCCCGGAACGATGATGGCCTTGCAAGGAGGGTGCGGATGAAATTCGTTTTGCTCGTCAAAGTGACCGAATACGGCGCCAAGAAGTTCAAGGAGCGCGGTCCGGCCGCGCTGAAGAAGATCAAGTCGCTGGGCTTCGACGTTAACAAGATCAAGATGGTCTACACCCAGGGCCAATATAATTTGGTCGAAGTCGTGGAAGCGCCCAGTGCCGAAGCCATGCTGGCCCATACCACGTGGTACGCGAAGCAGGGTTACGGGAAGATGATCGCCATGCCCGCTTTCGAGCCCGAAGTCATGAAGCGCGTCGACGCGCTGGCCGGCAAAAAGTAAGCGCGGGGAGACACGGATATGCGATTCGCTCTTTTGGGGACCATCACCTCCTACGGCGCGCAGAATTATAAGAAGCGTGGTCCGGAAGCGAAGGCGATGGCGGACAAGCTCGGCATCAAGGTTGAATGGATCTACTACACCCAAGGTCCCTACGACTTCGTCGAGGTGGTTGAGGCGCCCAGCGCCGAGGCCGTGCTGGCGTTGACCACGTGGTTCGCGAAGGCTGGTTACGGCAAGCTCGAGGCCATGCCCGGCCACGACGTGCCCGCGATGAAGCGGGCCGACGCCAAAGCCGGCCGCTAGGAGAGGAACGACGATGCGTTACATGTTGCTGGCGACGATCTCGCCTTATGGCGCGAAGAAGTACCAGGAGCGGCTGCGGCGGTCGAAGGAGACCACCAAGCGGCTCGGCATCAAGGTCGAGGCCATCTACTACACCCAGGGCGAGTACGAGTTGATCGAAGCGATCGACGCGCCCAACGCGGAAGCCGTGCTGGCGCTCAGCACGTGGTTCAACAAGGCTGGTTACGGCAAGATTTCCGCCATGCCGTGCTTTGATGTTCCAGCCATGAAGCGGGCCGACAAGAAAGCGGGACGCTAGCTTTTAGCCGGGCGCGAGTTTTCGCGCCCGGCGTTCCCGCACCGGCTTAGAGCGCCTTGATCGCTTCCATCACGGCTTCGACATGGCCGTTGACCTTCACGCCGCGCCAAATTTCCCGGATGATGCCCTTTCCGTCGATCAGAAAGGTGGAGCGCTCCATCCCCATGTATTCGCGGCCGTAATTCATCTTCTTGACCCATACGCCATAGGCCTTCGCGACCTCGATCTCGGCGTCCGAGCCGAGCGAGAAGGGCAGCTTGTACTTGGCCTTGAACTTGTCGTGGCTGGCCGCCGTGTCCTTGGACACGCCCAGCACGGCGACGCCCTGCCTCTTGAGCGAAGCATAGGAGTCGCGGAAGCCGCAGGCTTCTTTGGTGCAGCCCGGTGTGTCGTCCTTGGGATAGAAATAGAGGACGAGCGTCTTGCCCTTGAAGTCGGACAGCTTGACCTTACCGCCGCCGTCGCTGTCCATCGTGAAGGCTGGCGCCTTGTCGCCCACTTTCAGTGCCATGGTCATACTTCTCCCTTGCTGCCGCCCGCGGCCGCGCGCGCGGCGGGTTCTTCGATGATCTCTCGGAAGCAGGTCCGGGCCCGCTCCGCCGCCCGCCGCATATGTGCCTTCAGGTCGTCGAAGTCGTGCGCGCCGGCCGCGACCGCGAGCAGGTTCTTCAGGCCTGGCGGCGCTTTACGCTCGTCCAGCCGCCCCTCCACGGTCAAGCGTAAGAGGCTGTGCACCTGGCTCCACAAGGTCAGCGCGTCGGACAAGGCCCCGGCAGCCTCGCCCCGCAGGACCTCCGCCGCCTTGAGGTTGTCGAGAGCGTGGCTCGTGTTCGCGGCCAATATAGCCGGCTGCTCGGCCGCGTGGCGCAGCAACAGATATTGGACGATGAACTCGATGTCGACCAAGCCACCGCGCAGATACTTGATGTCCCATTCGCCCTGGTCGCGCCGCTCGCGCTCGATGCGCACACGCATGTCGGCCACGTCGGCGGCCAGCTTCGCCGAATCCCGCGGGCGGACGAGCACGTCGCGGATTGCGCGCTCGATCCGGGCCGGAAGGTCACCCGGCCCGCAGATCACGCGCGCGCGCGTCAGCGCCATGTGTTCCCACGTCCAGGAGGCTTCGCGGTGATACTTCTCGAAACTGGCGAGGCTGGAGGCGATCGGCCCCGATTGCCCCGAGGGACGCAGGCGCATATCGACTTCGTATAGAGACCCTTCCTCGGTCAGTGCGGTGACGGCGTTGAGGAAGGCCAGGCTCAGCCGCGTGTAGTAATGACTCGGCGCGATCGGTCGCGCGCCGTCCGACACGGCGTCGTCGGAGGCGTCGTATATGAACAGAAGGTCCAAGTCCGACTTCATGGTCATCTCGCGTCCGCCCATCTTGCCGAGCGCGACGACCGCCATGCCGTTGTCCGCGATCCGTCCATGGCGGCGCGCAAAATCGTTTTCGACAGCAGGCAGAAGCGCCGACAGCGCCGTGTCGGCGATGTCGGCCAATGCCTCGCCCGCGCGCGCCGCATCGACTTTATTGCGTAGCATCTGGACGCCGACCTGAAATTTCTGGTCGTTGGTCCAACGCCGAATCATGTCCAGGTGGTCCTGATAATCGCGCGCCTGGACCAGCACGCGCGCCAAGTCCGCGCGCAGAGCGGATGTCGGCGGCGGGGCGTTGAAAAAATCCTTCTGCAGGACCGCTTCCAGGCTCGAAGGGCGGCGGCTCAGATGGTCGGCCAGGCGCGGCGCCTCGCCCATGATCTCGGCAACCAGGCCCAACAGGTCCGGGTTGGAATAGAACAGCGAGAAGAGCTGTACGCCCGCCGGCAGGCGGCTCAGGAACTCGTCGAACTTCATGAAGGCCGCGGTCGGATTCGATGTCTTGGCCAGTGCATCCAGGAGGGCCGGCGTCAACTCTGTCAGCAGCTCGCGCGCGCGTGTGCTCCGCATGGCGCGGTAGCGGCCGTGATGCCAGCCTCGGATCAGGGACGACACCGTGGCCGCGTCCTCGAACCCGTAGGCCGCGATCGTCTTGAGCGTTTCGGGGTCGTGGTCGGTGCCGGTGAAGACCAGGTTCCCTGGCCCGCTGAGCGCCGGTGCTTCCTCGAACAACTCGGCGTAGATCTCTTCGACCGTGCGCAGCTTTTCCAGCAGCGCAGCGGAAAAAGATTCGGCGTCGTCGAAGCCCATGAAACGCGCGAAGCGCTCCAGCCCCTTTGCGTCGTCCGGCAGAGTCTGGGTCTGCTCGTCGGCCACCATCTGCAGCCGGTGCTCGGTCTCGCGCAGGAAACGATAGGCGTCGATCAACCGCTCGGTCTCTGTGAGATCGACGCGCCCTAACTCCGCCAGCGCGCGCAGCGTATCGCAGGTGCCGGCCGTGCGCAGGCGCGGTTCGCGCCCGCCCCAGATCAGTTGCTGGGTTTGGGCGAACAGCTCGATCTCGCGGATGCCGCCGCGCCCTAATTTCACGTTATGGCCTGCCACCGCGATGTCGCCGCCGCCGTGATGGGCGTTGATCTGTCGCTTGATGGAATGGATGTCTTGGATGGCGGCGAAATCCAGATGGCGGCGCCAGACGAACGGCGTCAGTTGCGACAGGAACTTGGCGCCTGCGTCCAGGTCGCCTGCGACGGCGCGTGCCTTGATGAAGGCCGCGCGTTCCCAGTTCTGGCCGAGGCTTTCGTAATACATCTCCGCCGCTGCGATGGTGAGCGCTGGCGGAGTGGAGCCGGGGTCGGGCCGCAGGCGCAGGTCGGTACGAAAGACATAGCCGTCGGCCGTGCGCTCCGCCATGTAACGGACAAGATTGTGTGTCAGACGGACGAACTGGCGTTGCAGGCCCGGCCGTTGATCGGGCGGGACCGCATCGCCGTCATAAAGGACGATCAAATCGATGTCGCTTGAGTAGTTGAGTTCGCGCCCCCCCAGTTTGCCCATCCCAAGGATGATGAGTTTCGAGCGCCGAACCGGATCGTCGTCCGGAATGGCGGCCAGAAGGCGACGACAGGTGAACTGCAGGGCCGTCTCGGCGAAGGCCGATAGGGCGCTTGTGACCTTTTCGAGACTCCACACCCCGCCGATGTCGGCCAGCGCGACCAGGAGCGCCAGCTGCCGTTTCGCTGTCCGCAACGCCTGCATGGCGTCGGCATCCGTACCGGCGGTGGGATCGGCGCGAAGGCCGGCCAGAAGATTCGCGGCTGCGCGGTCGGGCCCGTCATTCAAAAGCCCGCGCACGAAGGCGATTTCGCGCAGCAGGCTTTGGCTGAGATACGGGCTGTTGCCGAAGACGCCGTCCAGCCATGCACGTCCGGTCGCGTCGTTGACGACCGCCTCGGCGAAGCGGCGCGTCTCGGGATCGTCCGCGCCCGCCTCGCGCCATCGCTCTAGCCCGACCGCGGCACGCTCCGCATCTCCAGCTTTCGGAAGGCGTGCGGGGTCGGCTATAAGTCGATCGAACATGCTCACTCGAGACGGTTTCATGCACATTGGTCGAAGGCCCCCGGGGGATCAAGGGGCCGCCCCGCCGCCGATCACGGGCGCGCGGGACGACTGCGGTCGCGCGCCACGGGCTGGGCACGGAGCGTGATCCGCCGCACCACCCGCATCTTCGTCGAGATCGTCGCCGCGCTGGTCGGCGTCTTCTTGCTGGTCGCAGGGTTCTCTGCTTGGCGGCTCTCCTCCGGCCCTATCCCGCTCGATTTCCTGACCCCTTACGTCGCGCCAGCCCTGTCCAGCGAATCGATTCGCATCGAATTCCACAAAACCGTGCTGGCGTGGGAAGGCTGGCGGCGAGCGGTCGAGGTCGAGGTTCACGATGTGAAGATCATCGGGGCCGATGGCGCCACCCTGGCCTCGGTGCCCGAACTAGCCGTACGCTTCAGCGTTCGCGCCTTGGCGCTAGGCCGGATCGAGCCGACCGCCCTCGACCTGCAGGGCGCCAAGGTCGTGGTCCAACGCGACGCCGACGGCAATCTAATCTTTGGCGTCGGCGAAGGCCAAGGCGCGGCCGGCAGCCAACTGCCCAATCTCATGTCCGGCATCCTGGGGCCGCCCGATCCCGACAAGCGCTTCGGCTATCTACGTCGCATCCAGATCAGCGAAGCGACGGTCACCGTTCAAGACGCCGGCAGCAACAAGTCGTGGAACGCCGAGATCACGGAGGCCAGCGTCACCCGCACCCGTTCATCGGGCCTCGATTTCAACCTCATCCTGGGCGTGGTGGCCGAGGGCAAGACGGCCCGGTTCACCCTGGAGGGTTCGCAGGACGAGACCACCGGTATGCTGCCGGTTGTCCTCAAGTTCAACGACGTCGATTTCGTCTCGTTGGGCACGGCCGTGCCGGAGTTGGCTGCGTTGCGCCCGGTCGCCGTTCCTCTGCGTGGCCATGTCAATTTCAGCCTCGACCGCGAATGGACCATCCACGACACCGCGTTCGAGATCGACGGCGGCCACGGGCGGATCGCCATGGCCGGCATGGAAGGGGGCGGTATCGCGGTCCAGAGCCTTCGCGTGCGCGGCAGCGCATCGGACGGGCTTACGCGGCTCAACATCTCCGATGTGAACGTCCAATTGGATGGGCCGACCGTGTCGGCATCCGCCATCGTGAACGACCCCTTGGGCGTCGGCGCCTTCGACCTCAAGGCCAGCCTGCAGAACGTGGCTTTCGGCCGACTGAAGAATTATTGGCCGCCCGGCATGGCCCATGGCGGGCGCCGGTGGATGCTGGCCAACATGACCGAAGGCGTTGGCCGCGAAATCCAATTGACCGCGTCCGGGCAGCTCAACCCGGCCAACGGCAAGGGAACCTCCGTCGGTTCGGCCAACGGTACGATCAAGGCCGATGGGCTGAGCGTCCGTTACATGCCGGAAATGCCGATCGTGCGCGGCATCGCGGCGACCGCGACGTTCAATCTCGGCAGCATGGACATCGCGACCACGGGCGGCGCGGTCGACGGGTTGGCGTTGACCGTTCCCGAGGGCGTAATCAAGCTGACAGGTCTGGACGCGACGCGGCAATACGCCGACATCCGCATCAAGGTGGTCGGACCCGTCGGCGATGCCCTGAAGCTGGTTGATCATCCGCCGCTCAATTACGCGAGCAAGATGAACATCAATCCGGCGGATGTGCGCGGCGATGCGTCTGTGAAGCTGGCCCTCAATCTGCCCCTGATCGACGACCTGCCGGTCGACAAACTCAAGATTTCGATCGATGCGACGATGAAGGACGTCCATTGGCAGATAATCATCATGGGTAAGACGCTCAGCAACGCGGAGATGACGCTCCGCGTCAGCGAGACGGCCATGGATGCGGCGGGTGCGGGCCAATTGGGCGGCGTGCCGATCAAGTTCCATTGGCGCGAGAACTTCACGGTCACCTCGGGCGAGACCGGTAGCGTCGAGTTTTCGGGCGCGCTCGACGACAAGGCGCGAAAGGAGTTCGGGCTGGACCTGGGGTCGCACATCAGCGGGCCGCTGGGCATCGACGCGACCGTCTTTTTTCAGCGGCCGAGCTCGCCGCGTATCAACGCGAGCCTCGATCTCACCGCGGTGAAGGTCGATCTAGATGATCTTGGCTGGACCAAGGCCCCCGGTGTGCCGGCCAAGCTGACGGTTGCCGGTTTGATGGGTGTGGACCGTCATATTGGGAATGTGGCCTTCGATGGCTCCGGCGGCGGCATGTCCATGCGCGGTCAACTGCGGATGAACGCCGGCAAGTTCCAGCGCGTGGATTTCGAGCGCTTGATCGCGGGCCGCAACGACCTTCAGGGCTTTGCCGAGGTCAAGGACGGCGGCTATGTCGTCCGCGCGAAAGGCGCGGTCATCGACGTCTCGGGCATGTTCAGCGCGGACGACGATACGCCGCCGCCCACGGAACGAAAGCCCAAGGCCGAGCGTCCCAAGCCGACGCCGCTCGACATCAAGGTGACCGCCGACCGGATCTGGCTTGGGGAAAAGCGCTGGGTCGACGCGGTCTCGGCGACCCTGCTGCGCGATCCCGACGGCTGGCGCAGCGTCGAGG
>JAPLOM010000035.1:0-12166 GCA_026400755.1 Alphaproteobacteria bacterium | reverse complement strand
GTTACGGACAGAAGAAGTCGTACCGCGATTTGACCGTCTATTCGGACGACGCCGGCGAGACGTTACGCATGCTGGGCACAATCGACAACGCCACGGACGGCACGCTGCAGATCACGGGGTCGGAAGCGACCGCCGACGCGCCGCTGAAGGGTGAAATTCTGATCGAGAATTTTCGCGTCACTAACGCGCCCGTTCTGGCCCGTATCCTCTCGGCGGCATCGCTCACCGGCATTGTGCACAGCATGACCGGCAATGGCCTGATGTTCGACAAGTTCCGCGCGGATTACAGCCTTCAGGACGATTTGATCGAACTGCGCGACGGGCGCGCGCGCAGCGCCGATCTCGGCCTGACGATCGAGGGCAAGATAGATCTTTTGCTGGAGACGCTGGAACTCAAGGGCCTGATCGTGCCGGCCTATACGATCAACAGCCTCCTGGCCAACATTCCGATCCTCGGCGAGTTGTTCGGCGGCCCCGGCGGCGGGCTTTTCGCGGCTACCTATTCGGTACGCGGTCTGCTCAACAATCCGAGTGTGGGCGTCAATCCGCTGTCCATGCTGACGCCTGGCTTCCTGCGTTACATCTTCTCGATCTTCGATGGCCCTGGCGGCGTCAGCGACGCGCCGGTCACGCCACCCGTGGACCTTCACGGCGGCGGCCGCTAGGGTCGGCTAGACGAGCCGAATTAGCGTGTGGCGTTTCTTGCCCGCCGACAGCTTGATCATGCCGTCGCTCGATGCGTCCGTAACCGTGACGGTGTATGCCTCGTCATTGACCGGTGCATCATTGATGCGTGCCCCGCCGCTGCGGATCAATCGGCGTGCCTCGCCCTTGCTGACTGCAAGCTTGGCGCGGAGAAAAATGTCGAACGCCGAAACGCCTATCTCCAGTTCACCGCGTGCAATGTCGATGGTCGGCAGCGCGTCGCCCGTGCCGCCTTCCTCGAAGGTGCGGCGCGCGGTCTCGGCGGCGGCCAGGGCGGCGGCCTCGCCATGGACCAGTGTGGTGGCTTCATGTGCGAGACGCTTCTTGGCCTCGTTCACGTCCGCACCCTTGAGCGCTTCAAGCGTCTCGATCTCGGCGACCGGCAGATCGGTGAACAGGCGCAGGAAGCGTCCTACGTCGCCGTCCTCGGTGTTGCGCCAGAACTGCCAGTAGTCGTAGGCCGGCAGAAGATCGTCGTTCAGCCAGACGGCGCCCTGTGCGGTCTTGCCCATCTTGGCGCCGGACGCCGTGGTGATGAGAGGCGAGGTCAGGCCGTAGAGTTGGCGGTCGTCGACACGGCGTCCCAAATCGATGCCGCTGACGATGTTGCCCCACTGGTCGGAGCCGCCCATCTGCAGCGCGCAGGCATGGCGCCGGGCCAGTTCGACGAAGTCATAGGCCTGCAGGACCATGTAGTTGAATTCGAGGAAGGTCAGCGGCTGCTCGCGCTCGAGCCGCATTCGCACGCTGTCCTGCGTCAGCATGCGGTTGACCGAGAAGTGGCGGCCGAAATCGCGCAGGAACGCGATATAGCCGAGACGATCGAGCCAATCGGCGTTGTTGACCATGACCGCATCGGTCGGGCCGTCGCCGAAGGCCAGGAATTTGTCGAACACACGCCGGATGCCGGCCATGTTGCGCGCGATATCCTCGTCGGTCAGAAGCTTGCGCGCTTCGTCCTTGCCGGTCGGATCGCCGATCTTGGTCGTGCCGCCGCCGAGCAAGACGATTGGCTTGTGGCCCGCGCGCTGTAGGCGGCGCAGCAGCATGATCTGGATCAGCGAGCCGACATGCAGGCTGGTGGCCGTGCAGTCGAAGCCGATATAGGCGACGATCTGCCCCTCGGCCAAAGCTGCATCCAGGCCGGCCGCGTCGGTGCATTGATGGATGAAGCCGCGGACTTCAACCTCGCGCATAAAGCTCGAACGGAACTCGGTCATGGCGGCTAGCGTGCTACGGTGTCCGTGGAGGCCGCGCGGATTTTCGCGCGCGCCGTTCTGTCCTGACTTAACATAGGCGCTGGGCGCGGTCACGCATCGGTAGGGAAGACGGTATGGCGGACGAATTGTGGGCCTTGGGCTTGATGAGCGGCACCTCGCTCGATGGTGTCGACGCCGCCCTGGTCCGTACGGATGGGATTCGCGTGCTGGAATTTGGCCCCTTCCGCACCGAGTCCTACGATGCCGCCTTTCGCGAAAGGCTGCGCGCCACGCTGGGTGGCAGAGGCGACGTGGCTGGCGTCGAACGCGACCTGACGGAGATCCATGCGGCGGCGGTGAAGGCGCTTCTGCGCGAGGCCGGGCGCGAGAAAGCCGACATCATCGGCTTCCACGGCCACACCATCCTCCATGCGCCCGAGGCACGCCGCACCTGGCAGATCGGCGACGGCGCGTTGCTGGCGCGCCAGACGGGGATCGACGTGGTCCATGATTTCCGGTCGGCCGACATGGCGGCGGGCGGGGAGGGCGCGCCCCTGGCGCCGGTCTATCACGCTGCGCTGGCCAGTGAGCTGGAGCGTCCGCTGGCCGTTCTCAATATCGGCGGCGTCGCCAACGTCACCTGGATCGATGGCCCGCCCTCGGCGCCCAACCTGCTCGCCTTCGACACGGGACCCGGCAACGCGTTGGTCGACGATTGGGTCCATCGCCACGACGGCCGCCTCTACGATGCGGACGGTGCCCTGGCCGCGGCGGGGCGGGTCGATGCGGACGCCTTGGCGCGTCTGCTCGATCACGATTATTTCGGCCGTCGTCCGCCCAAGTCGCTCGACCGCGACGCCTTCTCCACGGCGCCGGTGGCGAAATTGTCCGCTCCCGACGGCGCTGCGACGCTGACGGCATTCACCGCGCACGCCGTCGCGCGCGCCGCCGTGCATTTCCCCGCGCCGCCGCGGCGCTGGTTGGTCACCGGCGGCGGACGGCATAACAAGACGCTGATGGCCGCGCTGGCGCACGTCCTGCCGGGCGCGGTGGAGCCGGTGGAAGCCGCGCGCTGGAACGGCGATGGGTTGGAGGCGCAGGCCTTCGCCTATCTGGCCGTGCGCAGCCTGCGCGGCTTGCCGCTCAGCTTTCCGGGGACGACCGGGGCCGGTCGGCCGACGGCGGGCGGCGTGCTGCGTCGCGCGTGAGGCGGTATTAGGAGGACGCGATGGCCAGCGGCTTGCCGATGGCCTTGTCCATGTAGTTGTCCACCTGCTCGACCAGATCGTCGATCCGGCCGGTGAAAAAATGGTCGGCCTTCTTCAGCAGGCGGTGGTCGATGGTGATGCCGCGTTGGTTGGATAGGCGGTCCACCAGCTTCTTGATCGATTCCTGGGGCACCACTTGGTCCTGGTCGCCGTTGAGGATCAGGCCGGAGGTGGGGCACGGCGCCAGGAATCCGAAATCGTACAGATTCGCGGGCGGCGCCACGGAGATAAAGCCGTTGATCTCCGGCCGCCGCATCAAAAGCTGCATGCCGATCCAGGCGCCGAAGGAAAAGCCCGCGATCCAGCACGCCGACGCGTTGGGATTATAGGTCTGCAGCCAATCCAGCGCCGACGCCGCGTCCGACAACTCGCCCTCGCCCCGGGCAAAGCTGCCCTGAGACCGGCCGACGCCGCGGAAGTTGAAGCGCAAGACGGCGAAACCGCGCCGCGCAAAGGCCTGATAGAGGGAGTAGACCACCTTATTATTCATGGTCCCGCCATGCTCCGGATGGGGGTGGAGCAGAAGGGCGATAGGGGCGGTGGCGCTCTTGCCGATGTGGTAACGGCCTTCGATGCGTCCTTCGGGGCCGGGGATGATCACTTCAGGCATTTCCGTCGCGAGCCTTTCAATTGATGGTCGGTCGCCATCACGCAGGCGCCCGTTCGATATCCGACCTGGCCGCTAAGGTAATCCCCTCAAAAACTAGGGATTTCTGCGAAAAATCGGCAGCGTATACTTGACCGGGCTAGTCGGGAAAATTATATCCCGGGCGCCAGTCGAGCACGCTTGGGCCGAGGGTCCAGGGGCGCGACGCTAATATCATTCGCAAGGCCATGATGTTCAAGGGGATTTTGGCGGATATCGACTCAATCAAGGCGCGCGACCCTGCGGTCCGTTCGCGCCTTGAGGTCCTCCTTTGCTATCCCGGCTATCACGCCGTGCTGATTCACCGGCTGGCCCATGCTTTGTGGGTACACCATTGGCGCTTGGGCGGTCGTTTTATATCCCACTTGGGCCGTTGGTTGACCGGGGTCGAGATTCACCCGGGCGCCAAGGTTGGCCAGCGCCTCTTCATCGACCACGGCATGGGGACGGTGATCGGTGAGACCGCCGAGATCGGCGACGACGTCACCCTCTATCATGACGTAACGCTGGGCGGCACGGCGCCCTCGATCAATTCCGGCGCGCAGGTCGACCACAAGCGCCACCCGACCTTGGCCGATAACGTGATCGTCGGTTCGGGTGCCCAGATCCTGGGGCCCATCACGGTCGGGCGCTGCGCGCGTGTCGGCGCCAACGCCGTGGTGGTCAAGGACGTGCCCCCGAACGTGACGGTCACCGGCATTCCAGCCCGCATCCTGGAATCGCACCACCGGCGCGCCGAGACGGATTTCGTGGCCTACGGTACGCCGGACACGGATGTGCCCGATCCCCTGATCGCCGCCATCGAGGCGTTGCGCGCTGAAGTGGACGCGCTGAAGGGCCGGCTGGCGCAGGTCGAGGACGGCAACGGACGGAGTACCGAGGATGCGATGACGCGCCCGCGCGCGGTGGGCGAACGTGCCGGACGGCAGGCATGACAATCGAGACGATGGCCTTCGGACGAGGCCATGACGACCAAGAGGACAACGGGACGGCCGAACGCACAGAGACGGAGACAGGCCGATGAAACTCAGCACCAAAGGACGCTACGCCGTGATGGCCATGGTGGAACTGGCCAGCCGCGGCGACGCCAAGCCGACCACGCTGGCCGAAATCGCCGAGCGTCAAGACATCTCGCTGTCCTACCTGGAACAGCTTTTCGCCAAGCTGCGCCGGGCGGGGGTCGTGCGCAGCGTGCGCGGCCCGGGCGGCGGTTATGTGCTGGCCTTCCCACCGCGCGACACGCGCATTTCCGACATCATCATCGCGGTCGACGAGCCGGTGCAGGTCACGCGCTGCAAGCCGGGTTCGCCCAAGGGTTGCACGACCGATGGCAGCCGCTGCCTGACCCATGATTTGTGGGAAGAGCTAGGCCAGCAGATCTGCCTGTTCCTGGCCTCGGTCTCGCTGGAAGACGTCTGTAAGCGCCGCGTGCTCGGGCGCAGCGGCCAGATCCACCGCGATACCCTCGCGGCCAATGCGAATGGCAACGGTGCCGCGTCGGCGAACGCGGCCGAATGAAGACCATGGCATATCTCGACCATAACGCGACCGCGCCGGTGAAACCGGCTGTGGCCGAGGCGGTCCGCACGGCCTTTGGGGCATGCGGCAATCCGTCGTCGGTGCATGGCGTCGGCCGGGCCGCGCGGCGCATAGTCGAGGACGGCCGCGATGCGGTTGCCGCCCTGGCGGGCGTGCGGCCGGAGCGCGTGGTCTTCACCGCGGGCGGCACGGAGGCCAACAACTTGGCTCTGCGTGGCGCGGGCCGGTCGCGCATCCTCGCGGGTGCGACGGAGCATCCGTCCGTGCTGAAGGGCGCGGATGGTGTCGAGACGATTCCGGTTCTGCGCGACGGGCGCCTCGATCTCGACGCGCTCGACGCCGCGCTGACCAAGAACGATGAGCCGGCGCTCGTTTCCGTCATGCTGGCCAACAACGAAACCGGCGTGATCCATCCGGTCGCCGAAGCCGCGCAGATCGCCAAGCGCCATGGCGCGCTGGTGCACTGCGACGCGTCGCAGGCGCCGGGGCGAATCGCGTTCGACATGCCGTCGCTCGGCGCGGATCTATTGACCCTATCGGCGCACAAGCTGGGTGGCCCGATGGGTGCGGGCGCGCTCGTGCTGGGCCCAGGCGTCGAGATCGAATCGGTTCTGCGCGGTGGCGGCCAGGAGCGGCGCCGGCGCGCGGGCACCGAGAACGTGCCTGCTATCGCCGGCTTCGGCGTCGCGGCCGCGCTGGCTCAGGACGATCTGCGTGACGCACCGCGTCTCGCGCGGCTGCGCGATCTTTTGGAGACGCGTCTGGCCGCCGAAGGCGCCGTCGCGTTCAGCGCCGACGCACCGCGCCTACCCAACACGAGCTGCCTGTCCATGCCCGGCGTCGCTAGCGACACCCAGGTGATGAGCTTCGATTTGGCGGGCTTCGCGGTCTCTTCGGGTGCGGCCTGTTCGTCGGGCAAGGTCGAGCCGTCGCATGTGCTGGCCGCGATGGGCGTTCCCGACGCGGACGCGCGCAGGGCGATCCGGATGAGCCTGGGCTGGTCCACGATGGACGCCGAGGTCGAATCCTTCATCGGAGCGTGGATCGCGCTCCGCCGCCGGCTGGGCGCAAGCGTGTCCGCCGCCGCGGCCTAACGAGGACTCGAAAATGGCGTCATCCACGGTTGAAACCCTCCAGTCGGTCATCCAGCCGTACAAACACGGCTTCGTGACCGAGATCGAGAGCGAGCGCGCGCCGAAGGGCCTCAACGAGGACACGGTCCGCTTCATCTCGGCGAAGAAGGACGAGCCCGCGTGGCTCCTGGAATGGCGCCTCAAGGCGTTCCGCTATTGGCGCGACCGCATGCTGCCCGAGGGCGATCCCACCTGGGCGCGCGTCACCTATCCCAAGATCGATTTCCAGGACGCCTATTACTATTCGGCGCCCAAGACCAAAGAGGGGCCGAAGAGCCTGGACGAGGTCGATCCCGAGCTTCTACGCACCTACGAGAAGCTGGGCATTCCCTTGAAGGAGCAGGAGCGTCTGCAAGGCATCGCGGTCGACGCGGTGTTCGACAGCGTCTCGGTCGCCACCACCTACAAGGCCAAGCTCGGCGAGATGGGCATCGTGTTCTGCTCGTTCTCCGAGGCCGTGAAGACCCATCCCGAGTTGATCCGCCAGTATCTCGGCAGCGTCGTGCCCTATTCGGACAATTTCTACGCCACGCTCAACTCGGCGGTCTTCAGCGACGGCTCGTTCGTCTACATCCCGCCGGGCGTGCGCTGTCCCATGGAGCTGTCGACCTATTTCCGCATCAATGCCGCGGAGACGGGCCAGTTCGAGCGCACCTTGATCGTCGCCGACAAGGGCAGCTACGTGAGCTACCTGGAGGGTTGCACCGCGCCGATGCGCGACGAGAACCAGCTTCACGCCGCCGTGGTGGAATTGATCACGCTCGACGACGCCACCATCAAGTATTCGACGGTGCAGAACTGGTATCCGGGCGACGAGAACGGCAAGGGCGGCATCTACAACTTCGTCACCAAGCGCGGCGCCTGCCGCGGCGTGAACTCCAAGATCTCCTGGACGCAGGTCGAGACTGGCTCGGCCATCACCTGGAAGTACCCGAGCTGCATCCTGCAGGGCGACAATTCGGTGGGCGAGTTCTACTCGGTCGCCGTCACCAACAACCGCCAGCAGGCCGACACCGGCACCAAGATGATCCATATGGGCAAGAACACGCGCTCGACCATCGTGTCGAAGGGCATCTCCGCCGGCCACGGCCAGAACACCTACCGGGGCCTCGTGCGCGTTTCGCCCAAGGCCGAAGGCGCGCGCAACCACACCCAGTGCGACTCGCTTCTGATCGGCGACAAGTGCGGCGCCCATACGGTGCCCTATATCGAGGTGAAGAACCGCTCGGCCAAGGTCGAGCACGAGGCCACCACCTCGAAGATCAGCGATGACCAGCTTTTCTATTGCCGCCAGCGCGGGCTTTCGGCCGAGGACGCGGTTTCCATGATCGTCAATGGCTTCTGCCGCGAGGTGCTCAAGGAACTGCCCATGGAATTCGCCGTCGAGGCGCAGAAGCTGCTCGGCATCAGCCTGGAAGGCAGCGTCGGCTGACGGCCCAAGAACGGATTCGGAAGGAAGTGCCCATGCTCGAAATCAAGAATCTCCACGTCGAGGTGGACGGCAAGGAAATCCTCCACGGGATCGACCTGTCCCTGGCCGCGGGCGAGGTGCATGCCGTGATGGGGCCGAACGGCTCCGGCAAGTCGACCCTGGCTTATGTGCTGGCCGGCCGTGACGGCTACGACATCACCAAGGGCGAGGTCTTGTTCCAAGGCAAGAACCTGGCCGAGATGTCGCCGGAGGAGCGCGCGAGAGAGGGCGTGTTCCTAGGCTTCCAGTATCCGGTCGAGATTCCAGGCGTCTCGGGTCTGAGCTTCCTCAAGGCCGCCGTCAACGAGGTGCGCAAGCATCGCGGCATCAAGGAGCTCGACGCCATCGAGTTCCTCAAGTTCGTCCGCGCCAAGCTGAAGATGCTGGAGATGGGCGACGACCTGCTGAAGCGTCCGATCAATGTCGGTTTCTCCGGTGGTGAGAAGAAGCGCGTCGAGGTTCTGCAGATGGCGGTGCTGGAGCCGCGCCTCGCGATCATGGACGAGACCGATTCCGGGCTCGACATCGACGCGCTCAAGATCGTCTCCAGCGGTATCAACGCCCTGCGCGGCCTCGACCGCTCCATGCTGCTGATCACCCACTACCAGCGCCTGCTCGGCTACGTCGTGCCGGACAAGGTCCATATCCTGTCGGGCGGGCGCATCGTGCGCTCGGGCGGTAAGGAGCTGGCGCTGGAGCTGGAAGAGAAGGGCTACGCCGTGCTCGGGGCCGACGCCGCATGAGCGCCACCACCCACGCGCTGCACCTCGACCGGTTCGAGGCCGTCAAGGCTGGCCTGCCGGGCGACGGACGCGCGCGCGCGGATGCTTTGGCCCGCTATGCCAAGCTCGGCGTGCCGACGTCCAAATTGGAAGCCTGGCATTTCACCAGCCTGAAGCCATTGGACGAGGCCGCCCTCGCGCCGTCCGATGCCAAGGTCGCTGTCACGGCCGCGTCCGTGGCCGCCCATGCCTTGTCCACCAGCCACGCCCATCACCAGCTTGTCTTCGTCGACGGGCGCTTCCGCGCCGATCTCTCGCGCATCGGCACGGTGCCCCAGGGCGTCGTGCTGGTTGCTTGGTCGGCGTCTAAGGCGTTGCCGAAGGATCTTCTAGCCGAAGCCGCCGATGCGGGCGCCATGCGCGCCTTGAACGCGGCCTATGCTGCGGACGGTGCGATCCTCCAGGTACCTGCGGGCATCGCGTTACCCGCGCCGGTGCATCTGATCTTCCTCGGCGCATCCGGCGCCGCGCATGCGCGCAACCGGATCACGATGGGCGAGGGCGCCTCGGCCACTGTCTTGGAAACCTATGCCGGCACGGGCCGCTATTGGACCAACGCCGTCACCGACATTTCCGTCGCCGCTGGCGCCACGCTCAAGCACCTGAAGCTCCAGATCGAGAGCGGCGAGGCGTTCCACACCGCCGCGACCGCGGCCCAGGTCGCCGCCAAGGGCGTCTTCGACAGCTTCGTGCTGTCGATCGGAGGCAAGCTGGCGCGCAACGAAATCGACGCCGTGCTGACGGGCGAGGGCGGCAACGTGAAGCTGGAGGGCGCCTATCTCGCGCGCGACCGCCAGCATATCGACAACACGACCACCATCGACCATGCGGTCGCCCATTGCGACAGCGAGGAGCGCTATCGCGGTGTCCTCGACGACCACGCCTATGCGGCCTTTCAGGGGCGCATCGTGGTCCGGCCGGATGCGCAGAAGACCAACGCGCACCAGCTCAACGAGAACCTGCTTCTCTCCGACCGCGCCGAGATCGGCTCCAAGCCGGAGCTGGAGATTCACGCCGATGACGTGAAGTGCGGCCATGGTGCCGCCGCCGGTGAGATCGATGAGCAAGCGCTGTTCTATCTGCGCGCGCGGGGCCTCGGCGAGGCCCAGGCGCGCGGCATGCTGATCGAGGCGTTTGTCTCCGAGCTGATCGACGGCATCGCGGACGAAGCCATCCGCGACCGCTTCATGGCGGCCGTCGGTGGCTGGCTCTACGACGCCCAGGGCGCGCGGAGGGCAGCATGAACGCGGTGGTGGTGGCCACGAAAGCGAAACGTCCCTTCGACGTCGCGCGGATTCGCGCCGATTTCCCGATTCTCGCACGCACGGTCTACGACAAGCCGCTGGTCTTTCTGGACAGCGCGGCCAGCGCCCAGAAACCGCGCGCGGTGATCGATGTGCTGTCGCGCACCTACGAGAACGAATACGCCAACATCCATCGCGGCGTGTACTACCTGTCGCAGAAGACGACCGACGCTTTCGAGGCCGCGCGAGAGACCGCGCGCCGCCTGCTCAACGCCCGTGAAGCGAAGGAGATCGTCTTCGTGCGCGGCGGCACCGAGGCCATCAACCTGGTGGCGCAAAGCTGGGGTTTCGCCAACCTCAAGGCCGGCGACGAGGTGGTGCTGACCGAGCTCGAGCACCATTCCAACATTGTCCCTTGGCAGCTTTTGCGCGACCGCACGGGCATCGTCATCCGCGCGATCCCGGTGGACGAGACCGGCACCTTGGACATGGACGCCTACGCGAAGCTCCTGAACCCGCGTACCAAGCTGGTCGCCGTCACCCATTGCTCCAACGTCACGGGCACCGTCCCGCCGATCAAGGAGATCGCCCGCATGGCGCACGCCCAGGGCGCCTTGGTGCTGGTCGACGGCTGCCAGTCCGCGCCGCGCCTGGCGATCGACGTGCAGGATCTGGATTGCGACTTCTATGTCGTCACCGGCCACAAGCTTTATGGTCCGTCGGGCACCGGCTTTCTCTACGGCAAGGCCGAGCTGTTGGACGCCATGCCGCCCTATCAGGGCGGCGGCGGCATGATCCGGCGCGTCAGCTTCGAGAGGACCGAATATGCCGAGGTGCCGCACCGTTTCGAGGCCGGCACGCCCAACATCGCGGGCACCATTGGCCTCGCGGCCGCTATGGACTACGTCATGGATCTGGGTCTCGACGCCATCGAGCGCCATGAGGCCAAGGTGCTGGACTACGCCCACAAGCGCCTGTCCGAGATCAACAGCGTGCGCATCGTCGGCACGGCGAAGGACAAGGCCAGCATCCTGTCCTTCAACATCGGCGAGGTGCACCCCCACGACGTGGGCACCATCCTCGACCGCGAGGGCGTGGCCGTGCGCGTCGGCCATCATTGCGCCCAGCCGCTGATGGACAAGCTGGGCCTCGTCGCGACCGTGCGCGCCTCTTTCGGCGTCTACAACACGATGGAAGACGTGGATGCCCTGTGCGCCGCGGTCCAGAAGGTGCAGAGGTTCTTCGGCTGATGTCTGATCTTCGCGACCTGTACCAGGAAGTGATCGTCGACCACAGCAAGCGGCCGCGCAATTTCGGCAAGCCCGCTTCCGTGCACCAGCACGCCGATGGCCACAATCCGCTGTGCGGCGACACGGTCACGGTCTATCTGACCGTCGAGGGTGGCAAGGTGGCCGAGGTCTCCTTCGAAGGGCGCGGCTGTGCGATCTCGATGGCGTCGGCCTCGCTGATGACCGAAGCCGTTAAGGATAAAACCGTGGCCGAGGCGCGCGCAATATTCGAGCATTTCCACCGCCTGCTCACCGGCAAGGATGAGTTCCCCGACGACGCGCTGGACAAGCTGGCCGTGTTCGAGGGGGTGCGCGACTATCCGGTGCGGGTGAAATGCGCGACCCTGCCGTGGCACACGCTGGTGGCCGCGCTCGAATCCCGCGCCGAAGCCGTCTCGACCGAATAGGAAGGCAAACGACACCCCATGGACGCCAACGAGCAACCCGCCGAAACGCCCAAGCCCGAGACGACGCCCGCCGCGGCCGACGACGCCGAATGGGCCGAGGCGCGCCAGGGCGTGGCCGAGGGGCAAGAGCATCTGGCCGAGGGCGTGAAGGAAGTGATCCGCGCCTGTTACGACCCCGAGATTCCGGTGAACATCTACGATCTGGGCCTGATCTACAGCGTGGGCGTGGATGCCAAGGGCAAGGTCTGGATCGACATGACCCTGACCGCGCCCGGCTGCCCCGTGGCGGGCACGCTGCCGGGCGAGGTCGAGGAGCGGGTCAAGATGACCCCGGGCGTGATGGACGCCAAGGTCAACCTGGTCTGGGACCCGCCGTGGGACCAAAGCCGGATGAGCGAGGCGGCCAAGCTCGAGCTTGGATTGATCTGAGACTTCAAACGCTTATATTGAAGACCGAAGGAGCCCTCCATTGGCCGAACGACC
>JAPLOM010000033.1 GCA_026400755.1 Alphaproteobacteria bacterium | reverse complement strand
CCAGGCCCAGATCGGAGGCGCGCACGGTCTCGCCCTGGCTCAACGGGATGCCGCCCTTCAACTGGGCCAGATATTCGCCGAAGCCGATCTGGAGAATCAGCGTCTCGGTCTCGCCGAGCGCGCCGGTCTCATCGAGCCGCCGCGCCCAGGCCAGCAATTCGCGTAGGGCGGCGGCATACGTGGAAAGCCAGGCAAAGCCGTGGGCCGCGTATTGATAGCGTTCGAACGCATCGCCCTTTCCGTCGCCGGTGGCGCGGGCCAGGGCGTCGCGTGCCGCCGCGACATAGAGATCGACGGCGCCCAGCGCATCGGCGCAGGCGGGCAGGAGGTCCGCCATCACGGCATCCGGGGACGGCGCGGCGGAAGCGGCGAGGCTGGACATCGGACTCTTCGCTCGTGGACGGAAGGAGAGCATGTTATCCGAGGTCGCACGGGCTCGGAAGCGGACCGCGGGAGATACGTCTGAACCACTTCTTATCCATCCTGCCCGTCGGGCATGTGGCGTCGGGCCTGGTCTATCCGTTTTTCATCACGCTGACCTTTGTCATCGCGCTGCGCATGACCGGGCTGGCGCGCGCGGCCGGCGTGGCGCTGCCGCTCGCGCTGTTCCTCGCGCAGAAGCTATCCACCTTCACCTGGTTTCCGCCGCCCGACCCGCCCGATTTCCGCGCGTTCTACCTGGCGCTCGCGGGCGGCGCCGTGGGCGCGTTTCTCGATTTCGACCGTGCGGGCCGCATGGCGCGCCGCTGTGCGCTCGTTCTTTGGCCGGTCGTCGTGGTGGCGGTGGAGGCGGGCCAGCGCCTGTCGATCGAGCGGGCGGAAGATCCGCTGCTTCTCGCGGTGCTGTGCGCCGTGGGCGTCGGGGTCTTTCTTCGTCTCGAGCAGGCAAGCGCGCGCGAGGCCGATGCGCCGATCATGCTGGCTGCGTCCTGCGGCTTCGCGGCGATCGTCTCCCTGGCCTGGGGCATCACGACCACGGTCCCGCCCTTCGCGGTGGTGGGCGCGGCGTGCCTGGCGTTTGCCGTGCGGTCGTTCGGGCGCCTGCCGCGTCCGTTCACCCTGGCCGCCATCTTGGCCGGCGGCGGCGCGTGGCTCGGACTCATGGTCACTATCGTGTTGCATGCCGCGCTGCCGCGCTGGTCGTTCCTTCTCTTACTCCTGCCCTTCGCGGCCGACCTGGCGTGGCGCGGGCCGGCGGCGGGACCGTGGCGCTGGCTGCGCGCTGGCGTCATCGGCGCGCTGGCTGGAATCCCCGGCTTGGCCGCGGTTTTCTACACGCTGCCTTGACGGAAAACGGGCTCGGACGTAACGTCCCGGTCATGACCACGTCGCTTCTTATTCGGCGAATTCTCCTCCCGGCGCCCACGCGGTGCCGGGTCTTGGAGAATTTTGTCCGTCTCAAGGAGTACGTTGGTCATGCATCCCTATTCTGAACCCTCCCGTCACATCGCCTGTTTCTCCGTGCAAGCCGAGGCCGAGCCTTCGGTGATGCCGCGCGTCTTGGAACAGTTTGCCAAGCGCAACATCGTGCCGCTGCAATGGCACAGCTCCTTGGGGCATGGATCGCAGGGGCGTGAGCTGTATATCGACGTCCAGGTCGAGGCCATGGAGCCGGATTTGGCCGCGCGTATTGCGGAGGCTCTGCGTCAGTTGGTCCACGTCCAGCTTGTGCTGACGGCGGAGAAGCGGCCGGAGTTGCGCCGGGCGGGTTGAAGCGCGTCTTGCGGCGTGCCGGTTCAGCGGGTACATGGGAACCCTCTTCCGCGATCCGACAGGCCCCACCGTGAGCTTTCTAGACCGCGTCCGCGAGTGCAACGAGCACGATCTGGCGAAGTTCAGGCCGCTCTTCGCCGACGACGTGCGCGTGGGCTGGCTGCGCGACGAGACGATCCGCCTTCTGTCCGGCTATCCCGAGGTGTTCGAGGTCCGCAAGGAAACCGTGCGCCTGTCGCCGCTTTTGACCAGCTATGAGGCGCGCAGCGAGGCCGTGGGCTCGGCCATGCGCGATTTGAAGGACAAGGGTCGTATCTCCGGCTGGCGCGGCGAAATCTATCCGGTCAAGCCGACCTTCGGCATGCGACCGCTGTTCGAGCTGGAGCGCGCGGCGGTGCCGCTGCTCGGCATCCGCGCCTTCGGCGTGCACATGAACGGCATCGTGCGCCAGGGCGGCAACATAAAGATGTGGGTCGGGCGGCGCTCGAAGCACAAGCCGACCTTCCCCGGCATGCTCGACAATATGGTGGCCGGCGGCCAGCCCATCGGCCTGTCGCTGATCGACAATCTGGTGAAGGAATGCGGGGAAGAGGCCAACATCCCACCCGACTTGGCGCGCCGCGCCGTGCCTGTCGGCGCCGTGTCCTACGTGAAGGAGATGCCGGAAGGCCTCAAGCCCGATGTGCAGTTCTGCTTCGATCTGGAGCTGTCCGCGGATTTTGTGCCCAAGCCGATGGACGACGAGATCGAGTATTTCGGACTGTGGCCGATCGAGAAGGTGATGGAGGTCGTCTCTACGACCGCCGAGTTCAAATACAACTGCAACCTGGTCATCATCGACTTCCTGATCCGCAACGGCCTCATTCCGCCGGACGATCCCGACTATCTGGCGATCGTTCAGGGCCTGCACCGCTAAACGGCCTGTGACGCGCCTCACGCCCGAGGTGTTTCAGAAGGCGCTCGACCATCTGGTCGCGATCGACCCGCATCTGGCCGAGATCCGCGCTGCTCACGGCGATCCACCCTTGCGCGCACGGCCCCCGGGTTTTGCGGCCCTGCTTCAGATCATCGTCGATCAGCAAGTGTCGGTCGCCGCCGCGCGCGCCATTTGGGGCCGCTTGGAAGCGGCCATGGGCGAGACGTCTCCCGGCGCGCTCCTGGCCCTCGACGACGCGGCTCTGCGCGCCTGCGGCCTGTCGCGCGGCAAGGTGATATACGCCCGCGGACTTGCCGCCGACATCGTGGAAGGGCGCGTGAATCTGGATGCGCTGGAAACGATGGAGGATGAAGTTGCCATCGCCGAGCTGGTGAAGATCAAAGGCATCGGCCGCTGGTCGGCCGAGGTCTATCTTCTGTCCACGCTGGCGCGCGCCGATGTGTGGCCGGTCGACGATCTGGCCATCGCCACCGCGACCGGCAAGGTGAAGGGATTTCGTGTCCGGCCAAAGCGGCGCACGCTGATCCGTCTGGCCGAACTCTGGCGGCCTTATCGAAGTGTGGCAGCGCGGTTCATGTGGCACTATTTCCGCCACGTGTTGATGACGCCGAACGGCGGCGTGAAACACGATCCGGCGCGCCACAAGAAGCGCGGCAAGAAAAAGACGGCCAAGCCCACGCCCAAGGCGCGTCCGAAACCCGCCAAGACGAAGGCGCCGGCGCGGAAGAAGGCTAGGAACAGGAAGAGGACCGGCAAGCGATGAGCGATCTGTTCGAACTCAACGGTCCCACGTTGCCGCCCCAGGGCGGCGGCCCGGCGGATTCGGTGGTCGTGCTGCTGCATGGCTACGGCGCCGACGGCAACGACCTGATCGGTCTGGCGCCGCATCTGGCCGCGCACCTGCCGAAGACGCTGTTCATCTCGCCCGACGCGCCGTTCCCGTGCGAGATGGGCTTTGGCCGCCAATGGTTCAGCTTCCAGAACCGCACCCCGGCCGAGATCAAGGAAGGGGTGATTGCGGCGGCGGAAATCCTGAATAGTTTTCTCGACGGATTGCTCCAGCGTTTCTTGCTCAAGGACGCGCGCATGGCGCTGGTCGGGTTTTCCCAGGGCACGATGATGGCGCTGGACGTTGCGCCGCGCCGCGCGGCATCGGTCGCGGGCGTGGTCGGCTTCTCCGGCCGGCTGCTCGACGGCGCCGCTCTTGAAAAAGAGGTGAAGGTCCGCCCGCCTGTGTTGCTGGTCCATGGCGACGCCGACTCGATGGTGCCGGTGGCCCATCTCGACCATGCCGAAGCCGGATTGAAGTCCGTGGGAATCGCGGTCGAGACCTTGCGTCGTCCGGGCTTGGCCCATGGCATTGATCCCGAGGGCATCGCGGCCGCGTCTGCCTTCCTGACCCGCGTCCTCGCGTAATCGCCCATGACGGTTGGATGACCGTTCCGCGGCGATTCGCAGAACACCCAACCCGTTGTGTTTTTCCCGCCTCGCCGTCATATTTCCGGTGCGCTTCGCGGCCGTGCGAGCGGTCGAGAAGCCCTTGTAACGCAAGGGTGCCGATGAAGGACTCGCCGGCCTTGGTCCTGAACGCCGACTACCGCCCGCTGAGCTATTTCCCGCTCTCGGTGTGGTCGTGGCAGGAAACCGTCAAGGCGGTTTTCATGGATCGCGTCGCGATCGTTTCCGAGTACGACCGCTTCGTCCATTCGCCCAGCATGAAGATGAAGCTGCCCAGCGTGATCGCGCTGAGGCAGTACATCCCGCCCAAGCGCCGTCCGGCCTTCACCCGCTTCAACGTCTTCCTGCGCGACCGCTTTTCCTGCCAGTACTGCGCGCAGGTGTTCCCGACGCAGGAGCTGACCTTCGATCACATCATCCCGCGCTGCCGTGGCGGGCGGGCGACGTGGGACAACGTGGTCACCGCCTGCACCACCTGCAACCTGCGCAAGGGCAGCCACCTGCCGCACGAGGTGGGCATGATGCCGCTGCACTGGCCCGCGCGCCCGTCCAGCGGGCTGCTGCAGGAGCATGGGCGCTGCTATCCGCCCAACTACCTGCACCAATCCTGGCGCGACTTCCTGTACTGGGACTCCGAACTCGATCCGGTCTAGCCGCCGCGTCCTAGACGCGGGTGGACAGCCAGATGGCCAGGCGCGAGCCGGTCTTGATGGCCGACGCCAGCAACTCGTAACCCGGCGTCTCGCGCGCATGGTGCTCGACCGCCGTATCGCGGTGCTCCAATTCGTCGGCGCGGAACTTCTCGATCGTCTCGCGCAAGGGCGCTTCGTCTTCGCCCAGCTTCGCGGCTTGGCCGGCGTAGTGCTCCTCGATCACCTCTTCGACGGCGACCGTGCACGCCATGGCGGCCTTCTCGCCCATCAGCGCGGTGGCCGCGCCCAGCGCGAACCCGGCCAGATGCCATAATGGTTCGAGCGCGGTGGGGCGAACGCGGCGCTCGGCCGCCAGCTTGTTGAACGCGTCCAGATGCTCGCGCTCCTGCGCGGCCATCTCCTTGATCTTTTCGGCCGCCGCGCCGTGGCGCAGCACGGCCAGCTGGCCGGCATAGATGCGCATGGCGCCGTATTCGCCCGCCTGGTTGACGCGGATCATGCTCTCGACCAGCGCGTCCTTATCGGGATCGCCCGGCCAGGAATGTTCGCCGGTGACGTGAGCCTGCTGTCTCGGCTTCGGTTCGGTCATGTTTCACGCTCAGCGATCGCGGCGCGCACGGCCGCGATGGCGGCCAAGGCCAGCGAGATAAGAAAATTGTAGCCCGCAAGCGAAATGCCGAACAGCGACCACGCCACCTCGTCGCAGCGCGCGGGCGGCTTGCCCTGCACCTGGGTCATCAAATCGTCGAGCGTGGCGGCCGTGGGCTGGCCGCCGGTGCAGGCTTGCGAGCCTTGCCACCAGCCGCTCTCGACGCCGACCTGGAAGCCGCCGATACCAGCGCTGGCCACGAACGCGACACCCGCCAGCGCCAGCAACACGCGCGCGGTGTTGTCCATGGACAGGGATGAGCCCAGCGCCAGCATCATGGCTACTATCAGCGCATAGCGCTGCCAGGTGCAGAGCGGGCAGGGCGCAAGGCCGCCGAGATACTGAAAGCCGAGCGCGCCGATCAGGATTGCTGCCGCGCATGCGGCCAGGACCAGCGCGACGCGGCGCGGCGTATGGCTGCTGGGTGAGAAAAAGGACGTCATCGGGCCGATGGTGACCGAGCCGCGCCTTGCGGTCTAGATCAGATGCTCGATCACCACGAACCCGCCGATGAGGAACAGCAGGAACAGCGTGGTGACGAGATACAAGCGCTTCTCGATGAAGGCGCGGATCGGATCGCCGTAGCGGCGCAGAAGGGCCGCGACCAGGAAGAAGCGCGGAATGCGCGAGACGATCGAGGCCAGCAGGAACGCCCAAATGTCGAGATGGGCGAAGCCGCTGGTGATGGTCACGACCTTGTAGGGAATGGGCGTGAAACCCTTCACCGCCACGATCCAGGCGCCCCATTCGCGGTACCAGGCCAGGGCGTGCTCGATCTGCTCCGGCTGGCTGTACAGATGCAGGATCGGTTTGCCCAGCGTGTCGTAGAGGAAATAGCCGATGCCGTAACCGACCATGCCGCCCAACACGGAGGCCACGGTGCAGACGCCTGCGAACAGCCACGCCTTGCGCGGGTTCGCCAGGATCATGGGCACCAGCATGGCGTCCGGTGGGACGGGGAAGATCGAGCTTTCGGCGAAGGAAACCGCGAAGAGCGCCAGCGTCGCGTGGCGGTGGCCCGCCAGGCGGATGGTCCAGTTGTACAATCCTCGCAGCAAAACGCTCTCCGCCGGACCCCTAGGGGGCCTGCCCATATCAGGGTGGGGTGACGCCCGCAAGCGCGGGCGCCTAGGCATTCACCGCATCACGAACGGATTGGGCACTTCCGTCGCCGTGCTGATCCACACGGCCTTGGTCTGCATGTAGGAGCGGATCGCTTCCTGGCCGTTCTCGCGCCCGATGCCGGAATGCTTGAAGCCGCCGAACGGCGTCATGTAGCTGATCGCGCGGTAGGTGTTGATCCACACCGTGCCGGCCTGCAGCCGCTCGGCCATCGTCATGGCGCGGCGGATGTTCTGGGTCCAGACGCCCGCGGCCAAGCCGTAGAGCACGTCATTGGCGATCTCTATCGCGTCCTCGTCATCCTTGAAGGGAATGACCGACAGAACCGGGCCGAACACCTCTTCCTGCGCGATGCGCATGGAATTCTTCACGCCGGTGAAGATGGTGGGCTCGACGAACCAGCCATCGCCGCATTCGGGCCGCGTGGCGGGCCCGCCGCCCAAGACGCAGGTGGCGCCTTCGCTCTTGGCCACGTCGATATACTCCAACACCTTCTTGTATTGCGGCGGCGTGGTGACGGGGCCGACCTGGGTTTCCAGCTTCGACGGGTCGCCCATGCGCGCGGTCTTGGCGAAGCTGACCAGCTTGTCCATGAACTCGTTGTGGATGGATTCCTGCACGAGCAGGCGCGAGCCCGCGACACAGGTCTGGCCGGTGGCCGCGAAGATGCCGGAGATGGCGCCTTTCACCGCATTGTCCATCTCGGCGTCGGCGAACACGATGTTGGGCGACTTGCCGCCCAGTTCCAACGTCACGCGCTTCAGGCGCGAGGCTGCGCGTTCGTAGACCTTGGTGCCCGTGCGCTCGCTGCCGGTGAAGGCCACTTTGGCCACGCGCGGATGGATCACCAAGGGATCGCCGATCTCGTTACCGAAGCCGGTCACGACATTGAAGACGCCCGGCGGGAAGCCCGCTTCCTCGACCAGCTTGGCGAACTCCAAGGTCGAGGCCGAGGTGAACTCAGACGGCTTCACGATCGCCGTGTTGCCCGCGGCCAGGCAAGGGCCCAGCTTGTAGGCCAAGAGCAGGAGCGGGGAGTTCCACGCGGTGATCAGAAGGCACGGGCCCAAGGGCTCGTGGCGCGTGAAGTTGAACATCTCGGGTTTGTCGGTCGGGATGACCGCGCCCTCGATCTTGTCCGCGAGGCCGCCGAAGTAATAGTACCACTGGGGAATGTAGCGCAGCTGCGCGCCCATCTCGGCGATCAGCTTGCCGTAGTCGCGCACCTCGGTCTGCGCCAGCTTTTCGGCGTCGCGTGCGATCAGGTCGCCCAGCTTGCGCAACAGCGCGCCGCGCTGGCTGGCCTTCAGCTTCGGCCAGTCGCCCTTGGTTGCGGCGCGGTAGGCGGCCTCGGCCACGTGCACCGCGTCGGCTCCGCCGCCGCGCGGGATCAGCGCCCACGGCTTGCCGGTAAAGGGATTGAAGCTCTCGAAATACTCACCCGAAGCGGCCTCGATCCATTTGCCGTCGATGAACATTTTGTATTTGGGCAACTCGGCCATCGATCCCTCCTTCGTGAAGACAGGCAAGTAGACCGCGCGCGCTCGGACGCTTCAAGCGGTCAGGGTGGCGGGAGCAGGGGCTTTAGCGCATTCGCGATAGCGGCTGCGGCGATCGCGTTGCCGCGCCGGTTCCAGTGTGTGTCGCCGCGGTTATAGACGCGCGCGGGCTCTGCCGCTGCGAGCGCAGGCGTCAAATCCACAAACGGAATACCGCGCGCGGCGAGGGCCTCGCCCACGCGGCGCGCGGGCAGTGCGCCGTCGAAATCCTTGGGGTCGCCGCCGAATGCCTGAACCACGCGGGCGCGTAGGTCTGCGTCCAGTTCGACCCGTGAGGGCGCCAGCACCACGAGGAATGCGACGCCGTCCTTACGCGCGATCGACGCCATCTCTCCGACATGCGCGGCTAGACCGCCATAGCCACGTGCGATGGACGCATCGGGCTCGATGCGGGCCGCCTTCAATTCGCGCCAGCGTACGCGCGTCAATGCCTCATCCGAGAAGGCCAAGCTGCGCCGCTCTGCCTCTTCGGGGTTGGATGCCAAGGATGTGTACTGCGCGTACCAGGCTTGCTCGGCGAGGCGGAACAGCTTGCTCGCCACGGCTACGACGATCAGGTCGTCGGGATCGAAGGAGAAGGGAGAGCCATAGCTGCCCAACCTTCCGAGCCACAGCTTGGTGGGGCGGCGCGGATCGCCCTGTTCGACATCGTTACCGAGATAGACTGTCGCCACCACGGCCATGGGCTTGAGCCGCGGAAGATAGTCTCGCATCACGCGCACATAGGTGTCGGGCCCGGCGCCGGGAATGCCGAGATTGACCGCGCGTATGGTGACGCCCTCGGCCGCCAAATCGGCCGCCACCAGCGCGGGGAACACGGCCTCGGCCGGATAGGTGCCGAAGGCGAAGGAATCGCCCACGAACGCCACCGTTCCTGGTGCCGCCGTGCGTGCGGGCGCGGGATCGGCTTCGGTATGCGGATTGTTGAAACCGTCCGCGTCCGTGATCTCGCTTGGGCGCAGTTTGAATCCGGTCTCGTCGTCTGAGATATAAGGGGCGGATGGAAGCGGAATGAAATTGGCCAGCCGTAACGCGACCTCGGCCGTGACGAGCGTGATGAGCGCCGCGACGGCGGCGCCCGCGATGGCGCGTGCTCTCATGCGGCGGGCTTATCCAAGGACGCTCCGGTTGGCAAGCTGGGCGTTGGTCGGGGCGTGGCTCGCGGTCTCGCCCGCCGCGCGCGCGGACGACGGATTCCGCGGGACGCCGGAGGCGGTACAGTCGATCTATCGCGACGGCGCGCCCCACACCACGCGTCAGGGTGTCGTTCGACTGGCGTACGACGCGGGCGAATCCTTCTTTCCCATTGGCGTCTACAACGGCCTGATGGACGCGGGCGACGGGCGCGACGGTTTCGCTCTCTATGCCTCGGCCGGGTTCAACAGCGTCTTTCCCTGGCGCGACCAGGATTTCGACGCCGTGATGGCCGCTGCGCATGCGAACGGGCTGCAAGTGGTCGTGCGCGACCCGACCGATGCCGAACTGTCGCGCTTCGCGGACGATCCCGCCGTGCTGGGCTACGATCTGGACCACGAGCCCACCGTTCATGCGCGGGCCGAAACCGCGCTTTGGCGTCTGGAAGCGTTCCGCGAGCGGCGCGCGGCGGTGCGCGCGGCTGATCCGCGCCGCCCGGTCTTCACCGTGGATGCGCCGGGCATCACGCCGCCCAACCGGAATTCGTGGCTGGCTTACGCCGAGGCTGGCGATCTGATCTGTTTCTGGAAATATCCGTTCTTCAACGCACCCGTGCGCACGATGATCGGCCCGCGCAGCCTGCCGGAGGTGACCGCGCTGGCTGCTGAGACCGCGCGCGAGCGGAAGCCGGTCTGGTATGTGGCCCAGGCGTTCCGCAGCCCGGTCAACAAATGGTTCATGCCGGACGAGTCGCAGGCGCGTGCCATGATCTATGCGGGCCTGATCCACGGTGCCACCGGCATTGTCTAGTTCACGCACGACAGTTATGCCAGCCGCAACGGCCGCATCATCGGCGCCTCGCCCGATCCCAAGGCGGATTACGGCATCACGCGGCGGGAGGGTGCGCGCGACCCATCTCCGCCGTTGCGCGCGACGGTGCGCGAATTGGCAGAATCGCGGCGCATGTGGGCCTCGATCGAGCGCTTGAATGCGGAGCTGGCCGCGCTGGCTCCGGCCATCCTGTCGCCGACATCCGCGCGCGAATACCGCGTCGCCGTGCGCGGACGCAGCGCATCGTCCGTGCCGATCCGCGCGCTTCTCAAGGAGGGCCCCGAAGGCCCCGTGCTTCTGGTGGTCAATGTCGACGCCAACCCCGTCGAGGCACGTTTTACCTTCGACGGATCGCTCGCCGCATTGGAATCCGTCTTCGGCGTGGCGCCCGCGCCCGCCGTGGCTGGGGACGGCTGGACGGAGCGGATCGAGGCCTGGGGCGTGCGGGTCTATCGCTTGCGCTATAGCCCGCTCCAGGGTCGCGGTTGACGCCCTTCGGGTGCCGGGTATGATCCCGGCCGTCGTCCGCGCCGGACTTATCGGCGTATCGGGGCCCCTGTGGCGGAATTGGTAGACGCGGCAGACTCAAAATCTGTTGGTGGCGACATCGTGCTGGTTCGAGTCCGGCCAGGGGCACCAATTAAAACAATAGGTTAGCGGTATTATTGAGATTCTGGCATTTCGGGGCAAGATTTTGGGTAAGCATAGGGTAAGCACTAGGTGCGATTTGGCAAAACCCTCGAAATCCGGAGCGACTAACCGCACCCTGGCTCGTTGGATAGGTGTCGTGGCCGCCGCAGCCGTAATCCCTTTCCTCGTGCAAGATTTCATCCAACTGAGGCTGTGGAATGTTGGTTGGGATATGTGGGCCATCGCGCTCGGCTCTACGGCGCTCTATTGCGCTATCGCTTATGCGCTTGGATGGGCTTTAGCCCGGATCGGCGCTTGGATATTCACAGCGATTCGCGCCGCACTCTAGGAGGCGTGGTCCCCGAATAGTCGATGCCGATGATGCGGGCGAAGGCGAGCATTCTACTCGACCCACCTCACGGCACCATTTTCTATGAAACACCGCCCAATCATGGTCCGATGACTGCCATTCGCCGCTGATTCCTCTCGACTACTTTTGATTCGCAGGTCTTTACTTCCACTTAGGTGGGACGCGCTATCCTGAATGACCCGACTGCGACTCACAACCAAACCGACATTGGAACCTCGCACTCTAGATGCTTTCACGCGCCCAAGAGCCGCAGCAGGTCGTCCAAAAGGCTGGGCCGAGGAAATTCGGGGGCTTTCTCTTTCAATTTCACTTCAGGTCACCGATTGTGCGCATCCCATTGCGGTGGCAGCCCACATGGGAATTTGCACTCTGACTTTCTGAACAGGCGAAGGAGTTCGGACCAAAGGCTCGGGCGAGGAAATTCGGGGAAGGGTGGAGGCGCGAGTTTCCCCTCCTCGGCAAGTTGCTGAACCTCCACGAGGTCCAACTCCCTGATGTTCCTCTCGGGGACTTTGAAGAAGGTGGGCAGCTCGCCCTTGGCGATAGCTTTTTCCAATTCGGCGCGCGCATATAAGCCGGGTGTGCCACAGCCGATGATTCCCCGGTAGTTCGCCTCCCAATTCGCGTACAGGAGCGGTTCGGTCAGGGGGTGTTCGGCGACGTGCCCCGGGGATGACGTCAGGGTTGCCAGGGCCAGGGTGCTAATGGCTACGACGCGTATCATCGAGAAATCCGCTCAGCAGGCCCAGACTTTCGCTTACATTACAGCCAAACCTGTCCAACACATGGGTAGTAGCTCACTTCCGCCCCGGCCAGGGCCCGGATCATTGGGCTTCTCCCTCACTTCTCTGCAAGTGCGCAATGGCGCAACTCTCCCGTCAGGGCCCCAGAGCGATTTCACGGTTGCACGATTTCTAGGGAGAGGTGGGGAGATGGTCTTCTCGGAAGATGGCAAGATCGTGGCCTTACGAAGCTAACCCGCTGCGCCATTGGCTCCCGAAGGCGAACAGACTTCCAGTCGGCAGAGAATCGAGGAGCAGTGCGGCAATTACCGCAGCCGCTAGGGATGGCCGTTGCGCGGGTGTAGAATTGTGGGTGGATTAATCTGCCTAAAGTAAGGATGCAGCGGCCATGTACGGAAGGATAACGCGCTTTGAAGTGATCCGGGGGAAAGAAGAGGAACTGGCGAACGGCTATCGTGAGCAGATCAAAAGGCTGAAGGGTCAAAAAGGATTCAAGGACGCCATCCTGCTTGTCGATGATGCCAGCGGGAGTGTGGTGTCGCTGACCCTTTGGGAAACGAAAGAGGAAATGGACGCGACACTGGTGCCCGGCGGGTTCGTTGAGCAGGTGCTACCTCTGATTTCGCCCTACCAACAAACCAAGCCTGTGTTTACGACATTCAAGGTGCAGGCACGCGCTTCAGAGACGTGAACTATCTGTCACAACCGCCACCAGCGTCACATTTAGGGGACAGCAAGCCGTGCGGACGTTGGAGCCCCCTTTCTTCCTGGGCCATCAGCCAGAGCGGTTGCTCGATTGCACGGTTTCGGGAGAGGTATATGAAAACACCGCTTGTTCTGAGCGGTCCGCCGAGATCGGGAACGACACTTCTGTCGTCTCTGTTCGATGGGCATTCTGAGATCAATTGGTTGCCCGATGAAGGCTACTTCTTTGAGCACTTGCATCTCCACCGGAGCAACGTAAAGGTCTTTCTGGATTCGGCCGGTTTGGAGCCCTTCATCGAGGGCCTTAGGGACCGGGCAATCATGCCACCTACCCACAAGCCGCTCACCGATTTTCCATCTCTCCGCTTCGACTGGAACGAGACTGCATTCAAGACTGCGCTCCCTCCAAAGAATGGGACGATCAGGGAGCTATGGGACAGCCTGGTTGATGCATATCTCGCAGGACTGGGACAGACGCCCAAACGATTCGTCTGCATCAAGGCGGCTGACTACGGACGGTCTGTCGCGGGGGCAAGGAGGTTTTTCCCGGACGCGCGCTGCATCATCATCGTGCGCGATCCAGTGGACTCCTTGAATAGCTTGAGGAGGTGTCGCCAGAATTCAGCTTGTAAGCTGCTCACTTGGCCAACCATGGCTCAGGCAATCAGTGAGATGAACGCCCTTGCGTCCATGCCGGAGATTGATTGGTGGCTCCGATACGAAGACCTTCGGGCGGACAAAGAGACCACGATGCGCGCCCTCACGGATTGGCTTGATCTGCCCTATGAGGAAACTCTGACCGTACCTTCGATGCTGGAGGTCGAGTGGACTAACAACTCAAGCTTCGCGGGAGAGCGGGAAGACACTCTGTCCGAGTCCGAGAAGGCTTACATCCGCCAAGCCACGGCACCGTTCTGCAAGAGGTTCGGCTACCCTCTAGCCGCCGATCATATGCCTAAAGGATTATAGGACTGCGCGTGCGCACGGCTGATCACCTCATTCCTCCGCAACCCTGCAACCGCGCAATCGTCTGTACGGTGCCCCTGAAATTTGCGACACAGGGGGACGATGGGACCCTGCCCGCGACATTCAACTGAATTTTCCTTCCCCCCGGGTAACCAATCGCACCTAAGGAATGCTGAGCTTCCCGATTTAATTACACCTTAGGGTTTCAAGCTACTGACCGGCCCCCACTGAGTGGTCCGTTTAGAATGTTAGTTGAGCATCGGTTGCTCGACCAGTGTTGAGCTTGGCCGGCCGGGCGCCCGGCAACGAGGCTGGTGAGGCCGGCCAGCTCAACACCTCCGGCGCCGGGGGCT